>NZ_JBFUPM010000013.1:0-209802 GCF_041355255.1 Paraburkholderia sp. RCC_158
TAACCGTATACGCAGGTGTATCAAATTCAAATTGCGTTTGCGTCCGAAGCTGTATCAACTTGAGATTGCGTTTGACATTCAGTCGTTGAAGGCTCAACAATAGGCTCGCTAAGTACGGAGTGAGCGGAATCGTCCGACCGCCGGTACCTTCCACTTTGTCGTTCATCGTTAGGCTCCGCCACCTGAAGTCCACGTCGTCCCAGCGCAATGCGGCCAGCTCCTCACGACGAGCTCCAGTAATTAGAAGTCCTTGCAGGTATGCGCTGATGACTGGATTCGCGATGCCACGTACCGCGCTAAACCAAACAGACAGCTGCTCGCGCTGCAGGCAGTCGTCCTTCGCGGCGCTGCGAGGGAGAATGCCCTTGACCTTTGGCGAAGCATAGGCATCTGGTGGGATGATGCCCGCGTAGGTCTCGTGAGTGTCGCACCACCGAATGAACGCCTTGAAAAGGCCGAAAGCGTGGCCGGCATTCGTCGCCCCCCGGGGTATTTCGACCTCGAGCCATTCGGACATGGATGTCGCCGTGATCTCGGTTAACCTACGTGGCATGAGCGGAGCTAATGGTCCACGCACTTTTTCTTTGCCGCCGCGTTTTGCGATACCTCCGCCGGGCGACGAGAGGTTGATATGGTCGAGGATGTATCTCTCCGACCGCGGTTTCTTGGTTTTTGGCGAGATCTTTGTTCGAAGATGCTCCAAGTAATGCTCCCACGCTTCGCCGACAGTTACATCCTGACGGCGCTTCGCTGCCTGGCGGGCTTCGTGTGCGGCCTTCTGCTCTGCCTCTCGTTCACGCGGATCAACACCGCCGTCAATAAGCGTCTGGAGACTACGCGCTCGTTCCTGAGCGCGGTCGATCGTCCAGCTCCTCGGATCGCCAATCGTAATCCGCACGGTCGAGCCATGGATCTTCCCTTGGAAAATGTAAGCCTTGGCTCCGCCTGCTGTGGCTCGCAAGCCGAGCCCAGGAGTCTTGCTGTCCCAAAGAAACGACTGCGACTTACCCTGTTCGCAGCGATGCGCCTCTACCCGGGCCGCCGTGAAGTTTACCTTTTCATCAACACCTTCGGTTTGTTGATTCCTGATGCTCAGGCCGTCTATAAGCTGAGTGCAGACGGCTCAGGCTTTCTCGAAAGCAATCCTACGGTACTGAGGAAGCTGGACGAAGAAGAGGGATTGCCCCCGCTTCTCTCGATTCTTGCCGCCCATTCACCAGCGAAACGGGGCGACCTGCTCGATGAATGGGCCGAGTTCCTGCTTGAAAACTCAAACTACCGCACCATTTCGACGTTCAAGGAAACTTTGCGTCGCCGTCTGCTGAATCTTGTTGAACGCGGATATGTGGCGCGGGAAGGCAACACCTACACGATCACCGATAAAGGCATCGCATACTCTGCCCCGCTAGGTCCGGAAGAAATTCAACGCCCCCATCTCGCGGTACTGGGCGCAATCAAAAACTATAACGACACACAAACCAAAGAGCTTCGCGAACGGTTGGGGAAAATGAATCCATACCGATTCGAATCGCTTATCAAGGACCTTCTTGAAGCAATGGACTACGAGGATGTCGTGGTCACGAAGCAAAGTGGTGACAAAGGTGTGGATGTTGTTGCGAGCTTCCAGTTTGGTATCACGCAGATCAAAGAAGTGGTCCAGGTAAAGCGGCACAAGGGCAATATCACCCGGCCGGTACTCGATCAGTTGCGTGGTGCGCTCCCTTACCACGGTGCGATTCGCGGAACGATTATTACCACCGGAGGCTTTGCTCAAGGTTGCAAGGATGCTGCTCTATTTCCAGGCGCTGCTCCGATTACCCTGATCGATGGCGACAAGGTCATCGAGCTGCTACTAAAGCACGGCGTTGGCGTGAAGAAGAAGCCGCAAACGCTAATTGAGATCGACGAAAGCTACTTTGCAAGTGACGATCCTGAAACTGAAATCACTGAAGAGCAGTAACCGTTTATATCTATCTGCACTACCATCAAATCGATCCGACACATCATGCGCAAGATGTCGCCGTCGATGGGGACGCGCAGCGCATCTTCCTCAAGATCTACGACGACGAGCCTCACAAACCCCAGCAGCCTCAAACTGCCGGGGGTTTTTCTTCACCCGCCCTCGCAACCCACCCACCGAAGCATCCACTCAAAACTTATCACACCCGTCATCGCCACCGACGGTAGCAACCGGCGACGCCAACCCCTTCGCCGGCACAGGCACCGGTTCAGCCTTGACCCCAGCGCGAACCGCACTCACCGGCTTGTCGCAAGCCACATTGGCTAGCTTACCCACCTTAGCCACCCCAGCCCCCGCGTCTTCCCTCAGCACGAGGTCAACCCCCACCCCCACCCGAAAAAACCCCACAGTCTCACTCAACCGCTCCCCCTGTTCCTCCATCGACCGCGAAGCCGCCGCCGCCTGTTCCACCAGCGCCGCGTTTTGCTGCGTGACGTTGTCCATCTGCGTGATCGCGAGGTTGATCTGCTCGATGCCGCGGCTCTGTTCGCTCGAGGCCGCCGCAATCTCCGACATGATGTCCGTCACGCGCGCCACGGCATGCGTGACTTCCGTCATCGTCTTGCCCGCTTCGCCGGCAAGCGACGAGCCGTCGCGAATCCTTCCCACCGAATCGGCGATCAGATCCTTGATCTCCTTCGCCGCGCTCGACGAGCGCTGCGCGAGACTCCGCACCTCGCTTGCGACCACCGCGAACCCGCGTCCCTGTTCGCCCGCGCGTGCCGCTTCCACGGCTGCGTTCAGCGCAAGAATGTTGGTCTGAAACGCGATCCCTTCGATGATGCCCGTGATGTCGGCAATCTTCGTCGAGCTATCGCTGATGTCCTGCATCGTGCTCACCACCTGGCCGACCACGGCGCTGCCTTTCTGGGCGACAGACGAAGCATTCGCGGCGAGCGTGCTGCCTTGCTGCGCGTTATCGGCGTTCTGCTTCACCGTCGACGTGAGCTGCTCCATGCTCGACGCCGTCTCCTGCAACGACGCCGCCTGCTGTTCCGTACGCTGGCTCAGATCCATGTTGCCCGCCGCGATCTCGCGAGCCGCGCCCGCGATGCTCGTGCTGGCGTCGCGCACGCGTCCGACGACCGTCGTCAGACGCTCGTTCATCTCGCGCAGCGCGCCGAGCAGTTTGCTGGTCTCATCCTTGCCGTCGACGCGAATGCGCGTGCGCAAATCGCCTTGCGACACGGTCCGCGCGACGTCGATGGCAACGCCCAACGGCCCGCTCACGGCACGCGTGATCGCGACACACGCGCCGACTGCAAGCGCAACCGCGAGCAGCGAAATGGCGATCAGCATATTGCGCTGGTTCTCGTAATGCGCCGCGTAGTCGGCGATCATCGTCTCCTGCCGCGCATGCGCGTGCCCGGCATACGCGTCGGTCGCGCGAATCAGCGCCGCGAGGAGCGGCCGGCACTGATCGTCCATTTTGACAATCGCCTCGTCGCGCTTGTTGGCGAGCGCGAGGCCGACAATGTCGGTCGCGACCGGGCCATACGCGGTCTCCACGCGATTGATTTCGGCCACGAGGCTGCGCGCCTTGTCGTCGGCGCCGGCGTCCCTGACCATCTCGTTCAGCTTCTTGAGATTCGCCGCCACGTCTTCGTGTGCACGCGTGACCTGCGCTTTTTCGATCTCGAGATCCTCGGGCTTGACGACGAGCACGAGATTGCGCGCCGCGATCGCGCGGCGATCAACCGCGGTTCGCACCTGAACCGCCATGTCGGCGCGCGCGTTGATGCCGCGCACGAAACTGGAAAAGCCATCGGTGGAATCGGCGAGCGACTTGAGCGAAAGTCCCGCGACCGCAACGACGATCAGGGACAGCATGCCGAAGCCGGCTATCAGCTTCGCTTTAATGGTGAACTGGTTCAGAGCGGCCATGTATCTGTATTTCTCCAGGGACGAAACGAGCGCTTCGTAATGGACTCTCAGGTCCGGGAATGGGAGCGTCTATGCGGCCGCCGGACAGTCGACGACCTCGCGCGGTGTTGCCGCTTCGTGCGAGCACAAAAAGCGGCATCCCATTTATTGGTTATCGGAGCTTCGCAGATGGACTTGAGAGAAGCCGCGTAATCCACGACCCCGTAACAGCCGCCGCCGTCTAAACTTCCACCCAACTCTCACCGCCAACCAAAGACAACCAAAAGACAACCGTAAGCCCCGCGCAAGCCGCCAAACCCCCGTCTTTTCCACGATTTGGGCCGCGGTTCCCTCTGTTACGCTACCGGCTTGCCATACGTGCCCACGGGCGCGTCCTTTCCCCACCGCGCGCCAAGGCAGCGCATGTCCGAACCGAACAACATGGTCACGCGTCGTCCCAACCTCATCATCGCGATCAGTGGCGTGCTGGCGAGCGCAATCCTCGCGCTCGCCGTGTGGGTGCTCGCGCAGATGCACGACGACGCGTTGCGGCGCGCGCAGGACTCGGTCTTCAACGTTTCGCTGCTGGTTGAGCGCGACGTCTCGCGCAACCTGGAAATTTACGATTTGTCGATCCGAACGGTGATCGACGGGCTCAAGCAGTCGCGCGTGATGCAACTCGATCCGGCGCTGCGTCAGATGGTGCTGTTCGACGGCTCGGCGTCGGCGAAAGACATGGGCTCGATTCTCGTCATCGATGAAACGGGCTATATCACGATCGATTCGCAGTCGCTGCCGCCGCGCCACGTTTATCTCGGCGACCGCGACTACTTCAAGGTCCATCGCGATTCGCCTAGCGTCGGTTTGTACGTGAGCCGTCCGTTCATGCCGCGCACGACGGGCGCTGACATGAGCATTGGCCTCAGCCGGCGCATCACGCGGCCGGATGGCAGCTTCGGCGGCGTCGTCGTGGGCACGATGCGCCTGAAGTATTTCCGCAGCCTGTTCGACGGGATGAACCTCGGCGCGGGCGGATCGATGGCGCTGATGCTGAGCGACGGCACGATGTTGATGAGGCGTCCGTACGATCCGAAGACGATCGGCATCAATCTGATGGGTACAGCCAACTATTCGCGCTTCGTCCAGCAGCCGAGCGGCGACTTCTTCGGAACGGCGGCGATCGACGGCGTCGAGCGCTGGTACGCGTTTCGCCACATCGACATGTATCCGCTGATTCTCGACGTCGCGCTGTCCACGCGCGATATCTACGTCGGCTGGCGGCGGCGCGCATGGATCATCGGCTCGCTGATCGGCGCGCTCAATCTCACGATGATCGCGCTCGCCGTGCTGTTCGCGCAGCAGATACGGCGGCGCCTCATCGCCGAGGAAGAGCTGCGCCTGCTCGCGAGCACGGACGGTCTCACGGGCGTCGACAACCGCCGCACCTTCGAGCAGTCCGCGGAGAACGAATGGCGCCGCGTGCACCGCAACGGCGGCTCGCTTTCGATGCTGCTGATCGACGTCGACAGTTTCAAGGGATTCAACGACCTGTACGGCCACTCGGCCGGCGACGATGCGCTGATCACGGTGGCTCGCTGCATCACGCAGAACGTGCAGCGTCCGGGCGACACAGCGGCGCGCTACGGCGGCGAAGAGTTCGCGGTTCTTTTGCCGGACACCGACCAGGCCGGCGCAATGTCCATTGGCGAGAAAATCCGCGCGGCCGTGGAGGCAATTGGGCTCGGTCACGTGGCCAGCTCGCACCATGTGCTGACCGTGAGCATCGGCGTCGCGACGATGCAGGGCGAGGCGTTCACGTCGAGCCGCGCGCTCGTCGACGCCGCCGATCAGGCGTTGTATGCCGCGAAGGATGCGGGCCGCAATCGCGTGTCTTCGTACGGGCCGGGCGTGCCGGCGGCGGAAGGCAGCGCGACAACTGTCGTTGGTCGATAGCGCTGCCTCAAAATAATACCCGGATAATATGTTGCGCTTTTATTTAACCCGGATATAATTCGACAACTTCCCGAACCGGAGATTGTCGTGACCACGTATTCCCGCACCTGTACGGCCTTTGAGGGCCATCGCCTTATCGCTTCCGGCGAATTGCCGCGGGTCGCGCTCGCCGTCAAAGAAGTCCTCGCGCGGGGCGAACAGGCGCCCGTCCTCGTTTTCGACGACGCCAGCGCGGCTCCCGTCGAATTCGATTTGCGCGGCAGTGCGGAGGACATCGTCGCGCGCTTGAACGAGGCTGAGCGCGCCGCATATCCCACCACCGACGCAACCACCGCCGCCGCCGCCGACACCAGCACGCCACGCGGTCGCGGACGGCCGAGGCTTGGCGTCGTCGCGCGCGAAGTGACGTTGTTGCCGCGTCATTGGGATTGGCTGAATGCGCAGCCGGGCGGCGCGTCGGTCGCGCTACGCAAGCTGGTCGAGACGGCGCGCGCAACCGGCGAGCATGTCGACCGCAGACGCGCAGCGCAGGAAGCGGTGTATCGCTTCATGACGGCGCTGGCGGGCAACTTGCCGGATTACGAAGATGCGACTCGTGCGCTCTATGCCGGCGACCGGCCGCGCTTCGAAGAAAGAATCGCGCAATGGCCGGAGGATGTCCGCACTTACACCTTGCGGCTCGCTGAGAATGCGTTCGAACCGCACGCCTGAACCGAAGCAAGGCGAAAAAAAACCGCTCACACCCGGAGAGCGTGAGCGGAAAGTCGGAGAGTTACAACAACATCGCATGCGTTAATTGGGGTCAACGCAGCGGGGCAAGTCTAAGAGCCCAATCGCTGCTTCGCTATCGGACGAATCTCAAACGCGTAGCTCGTTTGCATCTGCCAGGCATTCCTTACATTATCCTGTCCCGCTTATTCCGGGATTCATTGCATCAAGTCCGCGCGCTGCGCGCCGTAAAACGAACTGAACGCTGCTGAGCCGCTGCGTCGCCAACGCGCCTTCTTACTCCTGATGCGTCGTTGGCACGTTCCGGCCGTGACGCGGCAGCGAGCATTTTTGTTGCGACTTGTGAAGGATAGGCCAATGAAGTGGTTCGACCGCATGACCGTGTTCAGGAAACTGCTGCTGGCATTCGCCGTGGTGATTGCGTTTTGCGTGGTGATCGGCGGCACCTCGCTGAAGACGCTGTCGTCGATGCATGACATCACGGATGCCATCTGCGATAAATATATGGACGGCCTTTACTGGCTCGAAGAAGCGAACCGCCACAAGATCGATTCGGATCTCGCCGCCGCGAACCTCGGCTATGTGAGCGGCGAAGCCGGCCGTCAGAAGCTCAAGGACAGCATCGTGGCGTCGCTCAAGCGAATGCACGAGGGCTACGACAATTATCGCGCGACGATCGTCACCGCCCAGGGCCGCCAGATGTTCGACGACGTGCTGCAGAAGTCCGCGGTCTGGGAAGGCATCGTGCAGCAGCAGATCGGCCTTGCGCCGATCCCGGCCGGCGTCGACAACGACGAACTGGTGCGCCGTGCGATCGCGTCGAGCGAGGCATTACGCGACCGCATCACGGCGCTGATCGACTATCGCCGTCAGCAAGGCAACGACGCGCAGGCCGAAGCCGCCACCAATTATCAGCGCATGCGCATGGCGATGCTCGTGCTCGTGCTGGGCGCGATCGCCGCGGGCGGCGTACTGGCCGCGATCATCGCGCGGCGCCTCGCGCGTCAGTTGGGCGGCGAACCGGATTACGCGATGCATATCGCGAACCGCATCGCCGACGGCGACCTCAGCGTGCGCGTCGAAACCCGTCCTGGCGACACACAGAGCATGCTCTTCGCACTGCGCAACATGCGCGAGCGGCTCTCGGGCATCGTTGCAGGCATCAGCGAATCGAGCGAATCGATCCTCACTGCATCGGGCGAAATCGCGCAGGGCAACACCGACCTGTCGCAACGCACCGAAGAGCAGGCCGCGGCCTTGCAGGAAACCGCGTCGAGCATGCAGCAACTGACGTCGACGGTGAAGCAGAACGCAGGCAACGCGCAGCAGGCGGGCGGCGTTGCCCACGGCGCTTCGGAAGTGGCGGCGCGCGGCAGCCATCTCGTCGGCGATGTGGTC
Source organism: Paraburkholderia sp. RCC_158 (assembly GCF_041355255.1). Classification (NCBI taxonomy): domain Bacteria; kingdom Pseudomonadati; phylum Pseudomonadota; class Betaproteobacteria; order Burkholderiales; family Burkholderiaceae; genus Paraburkholderia; species Paraburkholderia sp. RCC_158. The sequence goes on from NZ_JBFUPM010000013.1 coordinate 7,964, forward strand.
GAAACGATGCGCGAACTCGCGGCCGGCTCGAAGCGCATGACCGACATCATCGCGGTGATCGAAGGCATCGCGTTCCAGACCAACATTCTTGCGCTGAACGCCGCGGTCGAGGCGGCGCGCGCCGGCGAGCAGGGACGCGGCTTCGCGGTCGTCGCGGGCGAAGTGCGCTCGCTCGCGCAGCGCAGCGCGGTGTCGGCGAAAGAGATCAAGGAGCTGATCGAAAACTCGACGGCGCGCGTGGACAGCGGCGCGGAACTCGCGGAGCGGGCCGGCCAGACGATGGCCGAAGTGACTCAGGCGATCAGTCGCGTGACGGACTTGATGAACGAGATTTCCGCGGCGTCGCAGGAACAAAGCACGGGCATCGAAGGCGTGAATCGCGCGGTCGCGCAAATGGACGACGTGACCCAGCAGAACGCCGCGCTCGTCGAGCAGGCCGCGGCCGCGGCGTCGTCGATGGCGGATCAGGCGAGGCAGTTGCAGGCGGCGGTGACGGTGTTCTCGCTCGAGCCGAAGCACGCGTGACGAACGTCGCGTCATCGCGCGCGTCGCGTTTGTGCCTGGCCGCGCGCGATATTGTCCGCGCTTGCCACCTCCAATCGCACTCCGTACACTCGCGCGTAATTCCCGCACGGCGCTACTTTTGCGCGCCGTCGTCCACGAAAAACGCCGAATAGAGGAGAACCCCCGCGATGGCCGATTCCTATTTTCCCCGCTGGCGCGCACAGCCAGATGCCGTCGAGGGGCGCATCGTCGGCACCGACGAACGCCTTGCCTGGCCGCAGATGTTTGCGATGGGCATTCAGCACGTCGTCGCGATGTTCGGCTCCACCGTGCTCGCGCCGTTGCTGATGGGCTTCGATCCCAACCTCTGCATCTTCATGTCGGGCATCGGCACGTTGCTGTTCTTTGTGCTGGTCGGCGGCCGCGTGCCGAGTTATCTCGGCTCGAGCTTCGCGTTCATCGGTCTCGTGATCGCGGTCACCGGCTACGGCGGCCACGGGCCGAACATGAACGTTCCCGTTGCGCTGGGCGGCATCATCGCGTGCGGCGTGGTGTATGCGGTCATCGGGCTGATCGTGTCGGCGGTCGGCACGCGCTGGATCGAAACGCTGATGCCGCCAGTCGTGACCGGCGCGATTGTCTGCGTGATCGGTTTGAATCTCGCGCCGATTGCCGTGCGCGGCGTGAGCGGCAGCAACTTCGATTCGTGGATGGCGCTCGTCACCGTGCTGTGCGTCGGCGCGGTCGCCGTGTTTGGCCGCGGCATGCTGCAACGCCTGCTGATTCTCGTCGGCCTGCTGATGGCCTACGTGATCTATGCCATCGTGACGAACGGCCTCGGCATGGGCAAGCCAGTCGACTTCTCGATCGTTGCGAACGCTGCGTGGTTCGGCATGCCGCATTTCACCGCGCCCGTGTTCAACATGCAGGCCATGACGCTGCTCGCGCCGATCGCGGTGATTCTCGTCGCCGAAAACCTCGGGCATATCAAGGCGGTTAGCGCGATGACCGGACAGAACCTCGACCGCTATATCGGCCGCGCTTTTCTCGGCGATGGACTCGCGACCGTCGTTTCCGGGTTTGCCGGCGGCACGGGTGTGACCACCTACGCGGAAAATATCGGCGTGATGGCCGTGACCAAAATCTATTCGACGCTCGTGTTCGTGATCGCCGCGTTGATCGCGCTCGTGCTCGGTTTTTCGCCGAAGTTTGGCGCGGTGATCCAGACCATTCCGGGCCCTGTGCTCGGCGGCGTTTCGATTGTCGTGTTCGGCCTGATCGCGGTGACCGGCGCGCGCATCTGGGTCGTCAACAAAGTGGACTTCTCGGACAACCGCAATCTGATCGTGGCCGCGGTCACGCTCGTGCTCGGCGCCGGCGACTTCTCGCTGAAGCTCGGCGGCTTTGGTCTTGGCGGCATCGGCACGGCCACGTTCGGCGCGATCATTCTTTACGCGCTGCTCAGAAGGAAGCCGGCGCAAGGGCCGGTAGCCTGATCGTTTTCAGGAGACGACGTTACTTCCAGCGCGCGGTCAGCGCCGTCTCCGACAAATCCACTTCATGCATGAGCTTGTTGAACGTTTCGTCGTTGATGGTCTGATTGCTGCGCAAGCTGAGCAATACCTGGCGCTCGGCACGCATTGCGGAGAGCTTCATGCGAAATTCCAGTGCGTCCGCGCGCCGCGCCATGTCGCGCGGTTCCTGATCTCCGGCGAGTGCCGTCAGCCTGCGGCGATAAATATCCATGACGCGCGCGGTCACGTCGGCGGCATAGGCCGAGGCCGATTCATCGAGATTCGCGCACTCCTTGTCATGCAGATCGTCGACGGCGCGGATCGCCGCTTGCGCCGCCATCGTGCGCGCAAGCGCTTCTTCCGCGGCGTGCGGGTCCTTGCCGCGGCGCCATCCGCGCAGGAGCAACGGCAACGCAATCACGCCGACGACGAGCGACACGAGAATCACACCCGACGCGATAAAGATCGCGAGGTCGCGCCCAGGCAACGCAGCGCCGTCCGGCAAGGTCTCGGGCAACGACAACACGCCGGCAAGCGTCACCGCGCCGCGCACGCCGGCAACTGTCGTAACCGCCACGGTGCGCAGCCCCGGCACCGCGTTCACGAGGCCATGCCGCGCTGCGCCGCGGCTCGAGAACCAGCGCAGCAGCCACACCCACGTAAAGCGCAACGCATACAGCGCGACAGCGACGACCGCGATATAGCCGATCAGGCGTCCCACTTGCGCGTCGCTCGTTTGGTGCGCGTCGAGCAATGCGCGGCCGAGAATGTGCGGAAACTGCAGCCCCAGCAGAATGAACACCATGCCGTTGAAGACGAACTCGATCATCATCCACGTATTGTTTGCGCGCAGGCGCGACGAGACCGATCCCGACGTGGCGAGCGTCGTGTAGTTCATCATCATGCCGGCGGCGACCGCCGCGAGAATGCCCGAGAGCTCGAAACGTTCGGCGATCAGGTAGGCGGCGAACGGAATCAGCAGCGTCATCACGACGCCGGGCGCCGGGTCGCCTTCTTCCGTCAGATTGAGAAAGCGCACGGACACGAAGCTGAACAGCCAGCTCACCGCCGCGCCCGTCGCGAGACCGCCGACGGCGATGATCACGAAACTGATCGACGCATCGCGCAATGAAAACACGCCGGTCAACGCGGCGGCGATCGCGAACTTGAGCGCGACGAGGCCGGACGCGTCGTTCATCAACGCTTCGCCTTCGAGAATATGCATCAGCCTGCCCGGCACCTTGCCCTTGCCGGCGATACCCGAGAGCGCGACGGCATCGGTCGGCGACAGCACCGCGGCGAGTGCGAACGCGACCGGCAGCGGCATCGACGGCACCAGCGCGTGCACGAAGTAGCCGATGGCCAGCACCGTCATGAACACGAGGCCGAGCGCGAGCATCAGGATCGAGCGGCGCGCCATGAAAAATTCGCGTTTCGGAATGCGCCATCCGTCGGCGAACAGCAGCGGCGGAATGAATAGCATCATGAAGATTTCAGGGTCGAACGTGACATGCAGCCCGAGCTTCGGCCATGCGAGCATCGCGCCCATCGCGATCTGCACGAGCGGCAACGGCAAGGGCAGCAAGCGGGTCACGACACCGGAGGCGGCCACGGCAAGCAGAAGAATCAATACGGTGAAGACGATATCCATCGGTACAGGGCTTAAATAGACAACGGGGATTATCCGACGGATCGGCGCATCGGAGCCAGGGCGCGCACACGCACGTCCATCGCACCTTAACGGTGCGCGCTCGCCCTCTGGTGGCGCACGCGCCATACCGTCGGTGCAATCTTTCACGCGAGTTACATCGCTATGTGCGCAAGCGTGCGCATGGAGCTTGCTTAAGCCATATCGATGACGCACATTTTGGAGCAATGGCGCCGTGGGTTGTTCGCATCCGCGTTCTGACCGGCCCGGCTCTCGCGTGAGAGGATTGCATGACGATTGCGCAACAGGAAAGAACGGCCGCCGCGCCTCATGGCTTCGACGTCGAAGTGACATCGGGCCTCGAACGATTTTCGGTGCAGCACGGCGAGCTGACGCTCACGAGCGTGTTTCAACCCATCTTCAGTCTGTCGCACATGCGGGCTGTCGGCTATGAAGGGCTATTGCGCGCGCACGACATGCTCGACCGGCCGGTGTCGCCGCTCGACGTGTTCGGCGAGGCGGCGCGCGTCGGCGACGTGTTGCAACTCGACCGGCTCGCGCAGACGCTGCATCTGGAAAACTTCAAGGTGCTCGGCGCCGAACGCGAGTGGCTTTTTCTCAACGTGCATCCCGGCGCGTTGACCGATCCGTATCTGTCCGCCGCATTGCTCGCCACGCTCAAGCGTCTCGACTTGCCGCCGCGGCGCATCGTGCTCGAGGTGCTCGAGCAGCGCGCGGAAGACCTCGAGCGTCTCGCGGATGCCGTGCGTCAATTCCGCGAGCGCGGCTTTCTGATTGCACTCGACGACTTCGGCGCGGGACACTCGAACGTCGAGCGCATCTGGCAACTCAACCCGGACATCGTGAAGCTCGACCGCATCATGCTGTCGCACGCCGCGCATCGCGCCGACATGGCGACGATCCTGCCGGGCCTCGTCGCGCTGTTGCACGAAGCGGGCAAGCTCGTGCTGATCGAAGGCGTGGAAACCGAGCACGAAGCGCAGATGGCGCTCGCCTGCAACGCCGACTTCGTGCAAGGCTTTTTCTTTGGCCGCCCGAATCCTGGCGCGGCCGACGCGACGCATGCGGCCAGTTGCATCGGCGAACTCACCGAGCGTTATCGCGACCAGACTGAAGCGGGCGAACGCCGCAATGCGACCCGCCTCGCGCCGTATCTGCGCGCCTTCGAACGCGCGGCCGAGCGGCTTGCGGCCGGCGAGCCGCTGGAAGAAGTGTGCTGGAATTTCCTCGCGCTCGATCACGCCGCGCGCTGCTTTCTGCTCGACGCGAAAGGGCGGCAAGCGGGCCGCAACGTCGTGCTGCGCGCCGACCGCGCGGCGCATGAAACGCGCTTCTTGCCGCTCGCCGACGCGCAAGGCGCGAACTGGCTGCGTCGTCCGTACTTTCGCGATGCGATCAATGCGCCGGAGCGCGTGCATGTCACGCGTCCGTATCTGTCGATCAACGAGGCGTTGCCGTGCGTGACGTTGTCGGTGGCCACGCAGGTTGGCGGACAAATCTGCGTGCTGTGCGGAGATATCGACTGGGTGGACGAAGAGCGCTTCTGACATCATGTCGTTTTCAACGACACACGGTTGCGCTCATGTCCGTTCTGCTCGAAGTCATTGCCACTACCGTTGCCGACGCGCGGCTCGCCGCGCAGGCGGGCGCTGACCGTCTCGAACTCGTCACCGCGATGGGCGAGGGCGGGCTCACGCCGAGCATCGGTCTGATCGAAGCCGTGGTGAACGCGGTCTCCATTCCCGTCAACGTGATCGTGCGTCCTCACAGCCGCTCGTTTGTCTACGATGCCGACGATCATGCGCTGATGCTGCATGACGTGCGCGCCGTGAAAGCGGCGGGCGCGAACGGCGTGGTGATCGGCATGTTGAACGTTGACGGCGAGATCGATCGCGAACAACTGGCGCGCGCAATCGACGCCGCCGATGGCCTTGCCGTCACCTTCCATCGCGCGTTCGATGAAGTGCGCGATCAGCGAAAAGCGCTGGACGTGCTGCTCGGTTTCGATGCGGTGACGAACGTGCTGACGTCAGGCGCACAGCCTTCCGTACTGAATGCCGAGGCGACGATTCGCGCGCTCGTGCGCCAGGCGGCAGGATCACATTGCACGGTGCTCGCGGGCGCGGGTCTGACAGTCGATGCAGTCGCCGGCTTCGTGAGCCGGACGCAAGTGCAAGCGGTGCACTTCGGCTCTGGTGTGCGTGTGGGCGGCAACGGACTTGCGCCGATCGACATCGACAAAGTTGCGCGAGTCAGGGCATTGCTGAACGCGTAAAAAAGCCGCTTCATGTCGACACATGAAGCGGCTTCATCGTTTGCGCAGCAGCAAGCGTTGCGCCGGTTTCTACAACGCGTGCTACTTCGCAACCACGACCGGAATGCCGCGCAACTGGCCCGCGCCTTTAACATCCTCCAGCGATTTCTTCACCGACACTCCCGTCGACGCTTCAATCTGCAAGCGCGCCGCGAGTTCGCGTTCGCCGCGCTTCACGCCTGCGAGATTCGCGACCTTCACATGACCATAACCGCGCACGCGAGCATGCAGATCGGCGAGCTTCGCGACGTCTTCGAGATTGCCCGCGTCGAGCTTGGCAAGCGCGCGCTGTAACGTGGTTTCGTAGTCGTCGGCGAGTTCGCGTTCCATCTTGCGCTCGAGCGTGCGGCCAAACGGATCGAGCATCGTGCCGCGCAGTCCACGCACTTTTGCTAGCACGCCGAGAACCGGCCACATCCATTGACCGAAGGTTTTCTTGGTCGGATTCCCACCGGAATGCGGGCGCGTGAGCGTCGGCGGCGCGAGGTTGAACTTGATGCCGAAGTCCTTGCCCGCGACGCCTTCGAATTGCGCTTCGAGTGCTTCGCGGAACGCGGCGTCGGTGTGCAGGCGCGCGACTTCGTATTCGTCCTTCACCGCGAGCAAGCGATAAAACGTCGTCGCCACTGCACGCGTCACGCGTTCGCTGCTTGCATCTACCGCATGTTCGGCGCGACGCGCGGCGTCGACCAGCGCGCGATAACGCTTCACATAGCTCGCGCCGCCGTAAGTCTGCAGACGGCCTTCGCGATGCGCGATCAGTTCATCGAGCGTATCGACGCGCACCGTTTGCTTCGCCGCATGCCGCGCCTGCCACAGCGATTCGAGCGCGGCGGGATCGTCGGCGGCAAGACGGCCGATCGAAAACGCGAGTTGATTCATCTGCACCGCGACGTTGTTCAACTCAATCGCACGCATCAACGCGCCGAACGACACGGGCACGAGGCCGAGTTGCCACGCGAAGCCGAGCATCAGAATGTTTGCGCCGATCGTGTCGCCGAGAAAACGTGTGGCGAGCGCCTGCGCGTCGCAGGCGGACATGCGTTCGGCTCCGGCCGCATGACGCATCTTGTCGATCAGCGCGTCGGCGTGCAGCGTCGCGTCCGGGTTCGTCACGAACGTCGCGTTCGGAATTGCATGCGTGTTGACGACGATGCGCGTGCGGCCATGACGTACCGTTTGCAATGCGTCGGCGCTTGCGCCCACCACCATATCGCAGGCGAGCAGCACGTCGGCCTGTTGCGTGTCGATGCGCACCTGGTTCAGCCATTCGTCGCGCGCCGCGAAGCGCACGAACGACAACACCGAGCCGCCCTTTTGCGCGAAGCCCATGAAGTCGAGCACCGACGCGCTCTTGCCTTCCAGATGCGCAGCCATGCTGATCAATGCGCCGACCGTCACGACGCCCGTACCGCCGACGCCCGTCACGAGAATGTCGTACGGCGCGGCATCGAGCTGCGTGGCGGGCAGCCGCAATGCGTTGACGCGTTCGGCCAGCGCTTGCGGATCGAACGCGACGCCTGCGGCTTTCTTCAGCTTGCCGCCTTCGACCGTCACAAAGCTCGGGCAAAAGCCGTTCACGCACGAATAATCTTTATTGCACGACGATTGATCGATGCGGCGCTTGCGCCCCAACGCCGTCTCAACCGGCTCCACCGACAAACAGTTCGACTGCACGCCGCAATCGCCGCAACCCTCGCACACTTCCTCGTTGATAAAGAGCCGCTTGTCCGGATCGGGGAATTCGCCTTTTTTCCGGCGACGCCGTTTTTCGGCGGCGCAGGTCTGGTCGTAGATCAGCACGGTCACGCCGTCGGTGTCGCGCAGTTCGCGCTGCACGGCATCCATTTCGCTGCGGTGATGGAACGTCGTGCCCTTCGGGAAAAGATCGTGATGGCCGTCGTATTTCTCCGGCTCGTCGCTGACCACGACGAAGCGCGATACGCCTTCGGCTTCCACCTGACGCGCGATCTGCGGCACGGAAATGCTGCCGTCGACCGGCTGGCCGCCCGTCATCGCGACCGCGTCGTTATAGAGAATCTTGTACGTGATGGTGGCTTTCGCCGCGACGGCCTGGCGGATCGCGAGAATGCCCGAATGAAAGTACGTGCCGTCGCCGAGATTCTGGAACACGTGGCGCGTTTTCGTGAACATCGAATGCGATGCCCAGTCGACGCCTTCGCCGCCCATCTGAATGAGACCGGTGGTGTCGCGCTCCATCCACGAAGCCATGAAGTGACAGCCAATGCCCGCCTGCGCAATCGAACCTTCAGGCACTTTCGTCGATGTATTGTGCGGGCAGCCCGAGCAGAAATACGGCGTGCGCTTAACGCTGTCGGCGGCGTTCGAAAGAATTTGCGGCGCGACGAGATCGACCACGCGCTCGCGGCGATCGAGCGCGGGCTTGTGCTTCGCGAGCCAGTTCGCGAACACAGGCAGAATGCGCGAAGGCCGCAATTCACCGAGCGACGACAGCAGCATGCTGCCGTCTTCCGCGTGCTTGCCGATCACGGCCGGCCGCGCGCCTTGCGTGCGGTTGTACAGATAGTCTTTGATCTGCTGCTCGATGACCGGGCCTTTCTCCTCGATCACGAGCACTTCGGAAAGACCGTCGACGAACGTATCGATGCGCGTCATTTCCAGCGGAAACGACAAGCCGACCTTGTAGATGCGCACGCCGGCCGCGTCCAGGTCGGCGACGGTCAGATCGAGGCGGCGCAACGTCTCCATCAAGTCGAGATGCGCCTTGCCGCAGGTGACGATGCCCACGTTCGCATGCGGACTCGGCGCGATCCATTTGTCGATGCTGTTGGTCCTGGCGAAATGGCGCACCGCGTCGAGTTTCGCGTGCATCCGCGATTCGATGGTGAGGCTCGGCAAGTCGGGCCAGCGGTTATGCAGGCCGCCTGCCGGCACTTCGAAATCGTGCGGGACGGTCCAGTCGGTTCGCAGCGCATCGAGATCGACGGTCGAGCCCGATTCGACGGTTTCGGAGATCGCCTTGTAGCCGACCCACGCGCCCGAGAAGCGCGACAGCGCCCAGCCGTACAGCCCGAACTCGAGCATGTCGGCGATGTTCGACGGATTCACGACCGGCATGTGCCACGCCATCATCGCGAAGTCGCTTTGATGCGGCATCGACGACGACACGCAGCCGTGATCGTCGCCGGCCACGACCAGCACGCCGCCATGCGGCGACGAGCCGTACGCGTTGCCATGCTTGAGCGCGTCGCCCGCGCGGTCGACGCCTGGGCCCTTGCCGTACCACATCGCGAACACGCCTTCGACCGTGCGTTCCGGGTCCGCTTCCACGCGCTGCGTGCCGAGCACGGCGGTGCCGCCGAGTTCTTCGTTGATCGCGGGCAGAAAGCGCACGTCGCTCGCTTCGAGCAGTTTCTTCGCCTTCCACAATTGCTGATCGACCATGCCGAGCGGCGAGCCGCGATAGCCGCTGATGAAGCCGGCGGTGTTCATGCCGCGCGCCTTGTCGAGCGCGCGCTGCATCAACGCGAGGCGCACGAGCGCCTGGGTGCCGGTCAGAAAGATGCGGCCGCGGGTCGCGGTGAGATTGTCGGACAGCTTGTAGTCGGCGAGAGCGGGCGTGCCGTCGATGGGCAGGCGAGCGGTCATGGGTGAGTCTCCGTAATTTTGCATTCGCGCGCGCGATGGGGACCGGTGGGAACCACGAAGCCCGCGCAGCGAAAGAGACTCTATTTTTTAGCGCCAATCAGAGTGGATTTTTTCTACTTTCCGCGCATGCACGCGAATGCGCGCGAAGAGCGCCGCATTTTGACGCGGTTTTGAGATGGATATGCCACGCGAAGGATGGCTTCGGGTATGCCCTGGGTGCTTCGCCGGGTTATATCGGGCGATTCCCGCCCGCGCTTCGCGTGTTGCTGCTTTGGCCGTTTATCGCCGCTTATGGCCGCACGCTCGCCGCGACAGGCGCTTCGTCGAGCGGCACGATCTCGTCGAAATGCGAGTAGTCGATATGGCTCACGCCGTCGTGCTCGCTCATGATGTCGACGAAACGGTGATGCCAGAAGATTTCGTCGCACGACCACATGTGGCGCGCCTGCATGGTTTGCGACGTCGATTCGTCGACGCCTTCGAGCGTCAGCAGCAGCGAGGTGTCGCGCGCCTTCAACGTTTCGGCGGTTTCGCCAAACAGCGGACTTTCTTCGTCGATCACATGCATCAGACTCCAGCCGAGCTTGAACACCGGATGTTGATCGCGCACGAGCGTCAGGTCATGAAGCCGCCGCAATGTGTAGCCTTCGGCCGTGGTTTCGCGCCGCAGAATGCGCAGCCGCGCATGCGCTTCGGCGATCACGTTCTGACGTCCGTTGGCCGAGCGCACGATCAGCGTCATGTGGCCGTCGAGCGGCCGGATGACCGCGTAGCGCGCGAACATGATCTTCGCGTGCGGGCGAGAGAAGCGCGCGAATATCAGCCCCGTTGCCAACGCAATGCTCGACATGCCGACGAAGATTTCGAGCGTGGCGATCCAGTGCGCGTAGACCGTTTGCGGATGCATGTCGCCATAACCGACGGTGGCGAGCGTTTCGACACTGAAGAAAAACGCGCCGCCGAAGCCCGTTGGATACAGGTTGGCAATCGGTGCGTCGCCGAGCATGTAGAGCGCGGCGAAGCTTGTGTTGAGCAACATGAACAGCACCGCGAGCGAGACGAAAAACGTCGGCCAGCGAACCGTCAGCGCGCGGTGATAGAGATCCTGCCAGAACCGCATCGGCATGCCGTGCGCGACGACCACCTGATCCTCGATACGCAGTTCGCGGCTGCCGCGCAAGCGGCGTTTTCGCGCGCGCTCTTCAGCGTCGCCGATGCCGGGAAAACGGTCGGTCGGTTCGGTAGCCATCGCGTGCTCGAGGAATGAAAACGGCGCAAGCGTAGCACGGCGCCTGGCTCGCCGAACGCGGCTTGCGAGTGCGAAGCGCGGCGCGCCCGAAAGCCGCACGCCGCGCCGCGCTTCGCACTCGCAAGCCTTAATGCCGCTTTATGGAAACGCCCGCGGCTTCGGAATGCCCGCGCCGTGTTCGATGTCCTCGACCGCTTGCTGATGCGCGGCCGCGATCGCCTCGGCGGAGTCGCCATAACCGTTGTCGCCGCCGACGGTCGTCCACGGCTTGACCGCTTTCTCGCGATGCCGGATTTCGTACTCGGCGTCCCAGCGCGCGCCGCTGAGTTCGATCGGGCGCACGTGAATCGAGTACACGCCGTAGAGGAACAGTTGTTCAGCCATGATCGCCTCCAACCATTGCGTTCAGGCGGCGCGGCGCGGATGCACGAGCGCGGGCGCCGGTCTGCCTAGAGTTCGATTTCCCCGAGTATGCGATGAGCGAGCGCCTTCGCTTCTTCCAGTGCCTCGCCTGGCGTGGACGACGTAGCCTCGACTTCGTAGACGGTGGTTTCCTGGTCCTCGCTCGCTTCGCCTTCGTCGCGCGCGAGTGTGACTACGCCTTGCCAGGTGTCCCGATCGAGTTCTCTTACCGACGCAGTGGCCGTGTAGATGCCTTTGGTGTAGGTGATGTCCTCCATGGCGTCGCTCCTCGTTCCAAAGGTTGCCGTGTTTTCATGCTAGCACGGCCATCGCGCATCGGCAGAAGCGGCGACGTGCCGCAGGGCGCAGGCCGCGCGCAACGCCAACATAAACCACCCGCGTTACAACAGCGCGACGACTTCATCCAGCGACGGCGCATGCGCGCCCGCATGCCGGCACGCCGCCGCGCCCGCCGCCAGCGCGAACGCCAGATGCTCGGGCCACGCGCGTTGCGAAGCGGTCATCAGGCTGAACAGCAAGCCGCCGATCGACGCGTCGCCCGCGCCGACCGTATCCACCACCTCAACGCGCGGCGGCCGCGCTTCGACCGTCATCGCGCCGTCGATCAGCAGCGCCGTTTCCGGTCCGCGAGTGACGAGGACCGTGGCGCTCGGGTTCATCGAACGCAATTGGGCGAGTGCTTGCGCTTCGTCGTCGGTCTTGAACAGCAGGCGCAGGTCTTCGTCGGAGACCTTGATGAGATCGGCGAGCGCGGCCATTTTGCGCAGCGTGGGTTCGTAGCCATGCTCCATCAGGTTGCGGTAGTTCGGATCGAAGCTGATCTTCACGCCGCGCGAGCGCAACTCGGCGGCCAATGCCGCGAGCGTATCGCCAAGCGGTTGACGCACGAGACTGATGCAGCCGAAGTGCGCCCACTTCACGCGCTCCATCCAGCCGGCCGGCAGGTGCGCGGGATCGAACGCGAGATCGGCGCCATTTTCGCCCATGAAAAAGTACGCGGGCGGATGCGTGCGATGAACGATCGCGAGCAAGGGCGGGCGCTCGACGCGCTGCATGAAGCGCATGTCGAGGCCGGCCGCGACGCTCGCGTCCCACAGCTCGTCGGAGAAATTGTCGACGCCTAGCGAGCCCGCGCACGCGGTCGGCAAGCCGAGCCGCGCCACGCAGCGCGCCACGTTCCAGCCGGCGCCGCCCGGACGCGACAGCCATTGCGAGGCGCCCGTGCGCACGAGGTCGGTGAGGATGTCGCCTGCCGAAACGAAAACCGGCAGTTCATGGTTTGCGTTGCTCATTTTGCCAGCTCCGTTTGAACGGTTGCAGTGGCTGTGGCCGCGCCGTTGGGCAGCGCGTGCGCGAGCACCTCGTAGCACGCGCCCATCGTGTGATAGTCGGTCTTGCCGGCCGGGCTCTTTTCGTCGCTGTATTTGCGGTTGTCGCAGGTGAGTATGCGATACCAGGCGCCGTATTTGTGATCGACGAAGTGCGTCCAGCTATAGCGCCAGATCTCGTCGTACCAGTCCCAGAAGCGCTCGTTGCCCGTGCGCTTGCCGAGCAGCGCGGCGGTCGCGAAAGTCTCCGCCTGGACCCAGAAGTATTTGTCGTGATCGCAGACGGTGCCGTCGGGGCCGAAGCCGTAGTAGAGGCCGCCGTGGTCTTCGTCCCATGCGTGCGTCATCGCGGCGTCGAACAGTTCGATTGCGCGCGGCAAGAGCCACGGCAACGGACGGTAGCGCTCGAGAATCAGCAGCAGCTTCGCCCATTCGGTTTGATGACCCGGCTGAAAGCCCCACGGACGAAAAATGTTCGAGCTGTCTTCCTCGTTGTAGTGCCAGTCCACCGACCAGTCCGCATGAAAGTGCTCCCACACCAGACCCTGCGAGAGTTTCGCCTGACGCAGCGTGATGTTCGACGCGACGCGCTCGGCGCGATCCAGATAGACGAGGTGGCCGGTCGCTTCATGCGCGGTCAGCAAAGCCTCGGTGGTGTGCATGTTCGCGTTTTGCCCGCGATAGGAACTCACGCGCCAGTCGGGCGATGCTTCGTCGGCATAGAGACCCGCGGCGGCGTCCCAGAAGCGGTGCTCCATCAGTTCGAAGGTCGCGCCGATCATCGGCTTGGCTTCCTCGATGCCGGCCATGGCCGCATGCGAATACGCGAGCAGCACGAAGGCCAAGCCGTAGCAATGACGCGTGGCGTCGAGCGTGCGCTTTTTGCCGTCGCGCCACTCGATCTCCCAGTCGTAGCCTTCGTGCTGCGCGTCCCAATGGGCGTCGTGCAGAAAGCGCAGACCGTGGCGCGCGTATTCCAGATGCTTCGGGTCGCCAAACTGGCGATACGCCATCGCGTAGTTGAACACGTAGCGGCAACTGCTCACCAGATGCCGCGTGGTTTTGTCGTAGACGGAACCGTCGTCGCGGAAAAAGTGGAAGAAGCCGCCGCTCGGATCGAGCACGTTCGGCGCGTAAAAGCGCAGCGTGTCCTCGATATGCGAGAGCAGAAACTCGCGGCTTCTGAAACTGGCGACGGGCGGCACGGCAGGGCCGTTCGCGGAGTGAGGCGTGGCGGATTGCGTCATGGCGTTTTCACCAAAGTACTGGCACGGGCGATGAGATGGACGGGCAAGCGGACTTCCGTTTCGGCGGGCGCGTCTTCGAGCAGCAATTCGACGCCGCGCCGGCCGAGCGCTTCCTTGTCGACGGAGATAGTGGAGAGCGGCGGCGTGGCATGCGCGGCGGCGGGAATGTCGTCAAAGCCGATCACCGCGATGTCCTCCGGCACGCGCACGCCGCGCGCGAAGCAGGCGCGCAGCGCCGCGAGCGCGGCGGCGTCGTTGTAGGCGAATACCGCGTCCGGACGCGGACCGGGCGCATCGAGCAGTTGCTGCATCGCGCGGGCCGCGCCGCTGTCGGGGTCGAGGCCGGCATCGATCGTCACTTCCAGCGACGGGTCGAACAGCAGCCCCGCTTCGAAAAACGCGCGCCGGTAGCCGAGCGCGCGCTGCGCGATGCTGAAGTGCGCAAGCGATCCGCCGATGAACGCGACGCGCTTGCGCCCCTGTTCGAACAGATGGCGCATGGCGAGCGCGGCGCCCGCGGCGTTGTCGAGATTGACCGAGCGCAGGCCGGGCGCCCACAGGTCGATCAGCACGAGCGGCCGCTGCATCGCGACGAGCGTGGCAAGCGTCTCGGGCTCGACGAAGCCGGCGATGGCGACGGCGTCGGGCGCATGCAGACGCATCTGCTCAATCACGTCTTCGGTCGGTCCCGCAGTCAGCACGGACGGCACGATGCCGCGCTCGCGGCACGCGTCTTCGACACCATGCAGAACGTGCGAGAAGAACGGGCTGACGGCGAAGTTGTTGTGCTGCCGATGCAGCAGGAAGGTCAGGCGGCGAATACGCGGACGCAGTTGCGCGGCGTCGTAGCCGAGTTCGCGCGCGGCCTTGACCACGCGCACGCGGGTGGCCTCGGAAAGCCCTGGCTGGTTTTTCAGTGCGCGCGACACGGTGCCGATCGACACGCTGGCCGCGCGCGCGACGTCGCGAATGGTTATCGCCATCGAAGCAGGCGGCCGTGCAAAGGCGGCCGCGCGGTGTTTGGGTCCGGGCGATTGTATAGTAAAACGAAGCCGAAACAGCCTGAAAAAAGCGCTGGCCACACCCGTAGATACCCGTATATACGGACTATTTGTGAGTTTTTGGTGTTTAGTAAAACTAGCTAAACACGCCCGGGGAAAAGCATTCCGCGGCGCTCTCGCCTCTATGAGCGCTATCAGTCCGTCAGTCTGCGTGCAGCGCGGCTTCCGACTGTCCGCGTAACAAAGCCACGCTTTCCTCGGCGCCGATCAGCACGAAGCCGCTCGCTTCCAGCTTCGCGCGCCGCTTGGCCAGCGCCGCGACCGTGGCGATTGCCTCGCTGTTGTAGAGCGACACGCCGTCGGCGGAGTCCGGCTCGACGCGCACGCAGCCAATCGCCATCGTCACGAAGCCGAAGAAGGTCGGATTGCCGCGCCTGTCCTCGCCGTGGATGCCCCCGGCCAGACGGTCCGCGGGCGCATAGAAACGCTGCGCGCCTTCGTTGAACGCATGGATCGCGCGCAGCACACGCTCGCGCCAGTCGTCGCTCTGGAACAGGATCAGGAAGTCGTCGCCGCCGACGTGGCCGAGAAAGTCGCGCGTCGGGTCGCAGACGTCGGCGAGCACGGCAGCGGCGAACTTCAGCACTTCGTCGCCTTGCCAGTAGCCGTATTGATCGTTGAAGGGCTTGAAGTGGTTCAGGTCCACATAGCACGCGTAGAAACCCGCGTGGTTGCCGACGAGCCGCGCAATGTGCGAACTGATCGGAATGTTGCCGGGCAGGAAAGTCAGCGGGTTCGCGTAGCGCGCCGCTTCGATGCGCACTTCGGTGACCGCGCGCACCAGGTTTTCGCCGGTGCCGAGCCCCGCGTACTTGCCGTTTTCGGTGATGACGAAGCCATCGGCGAGATAACGCTGGTCGTCGCTTGCGAGCAGCTTGGCCATTTGCTCGACCGTCATGGATTTTTCGATCACGACCGGCGACGCATTCGCGAACAGCAGGCACGGCCGCTTGCCGAACAGCTCGCGGTGATAGGGCAGCGCGTAGCGGTCCATGAAGCTGCGGCGGTTGATCAGCGCGACCGGCTCGTCGTGTTCGACGACGGCCACCGCGTGCAACTCGGGCAGCCGGTTGAAGAGTTCGAGCACGTCGTTGTTGGTCGCGTGGCGCGGCAGCGCGGGCGCGTGCACGAGCATCTTTTCCGACGCCATGCCGCCCGACGGCGACGCACCGCCGAGCGTGCGCGTCGCTTCGGGAAACACGGCGATGTGACCGGCGCGCAGCGCGTCGCGGGCGTCGTCGGTGACCTTGCTCGCCGGCTGCGCATGCGGACGGCCGAAGAAAAAGCCTTGCCCGCAGCCGATTCCCATATCGCGCACGACGATCAGATCCGCTTCGTTCTCGATGCCTTCGGCGACCAGCCGCGCGCCGCTCGCGCTCGCAAAGTGCTGCATCGCGCGAACAGCTTCGAATTTCAGCGGATCGCAGGCGATGTCGTGAATGAAGAAGCGGTCGATCTTCACGACGTCCGGTTGCAGCCGCACCCACAGATTCATGCTGGCGTTCGCGGTGCCGTAATCGTCGAGCGCGAATTGCGCGCCGGCCGTGCGCAGGCAGGCGATCACGGGCAGGAAGGCGCCGACGTCGGGAATCGTGCTTTGCTCCGTCAACTCGATCACGATGCGCTCCGGGTCCACGCCGCGGTGGCGCAACAGCGCGAGCGTTTCGTCGGGCGCGTCGGCCAGGCGCCGCAGCGCGCCCGCGCTGAAGTTGAGGAACAGCTTGCCGTCGCGGCCGAGCTGCGCGAACGCGTCGATGCACGCGCGCGCGGCGGCCTGCTCGAGCTCGATCGTGCAGCCTTCGGCGAGCGCCTGCGAAAAGAGCGCGAACGGCGCTTCGAGCGGCGTGCCGGCGGGGCCGCGGATCAGGCCTTCGTAGCCGAGAATCGCGCCGTCCTCGAAGTCGATGATGGGCTGGAACACGGCGGACAGCTCACGCCGGGCAATCAGTTCGTTGATGCGCGGCGCGGCGGATCGGGAGGGCGAGCGAAGTTGCATGGCAGGTCGGCGTAGCGATGGACCTGCGGCTTAACGACCGCCGATGCGAAGAATTAAGTGAACTTTTGATGAAGCGTTGCACTTGAGTGGTGCGCGAGCGCTGTCCCAGGAATTTTGCAGAATCGGCCTATGCCATCCGGCCGAGGCGACAACCGCGGCGTTTGCGCGTGAAATAGCAAAAAGCCGCGCAAGGCGGCTTTTCGAAAAACGACGCTCAGGGAGGGCGCTTATGAATGTTTTATTTGCATTGCGCGCGTATTCAACGGCGAACTCAGCGGCGAACTCAGCGGCGAGTTCAACGACGAGCCACGGCGGCGGCAGTTTGCCCGCGCGAGGCGGCGCGCGTTTCGCCGCTCATGTCGCGGGCGCCCCAGCGCTGCGCGAGCGCGGCGCACACCATCAACTGGATCTGATGGAACAGCATGAGCGGGAGAACGACTGCGCCCACCGCCTGCGAGGCGAAGATGACCTTGGCCATCGGCACGCCGGCGGCCAGGCTCTTCTTCGAGCCGCAAAAGATGATGGTGATCTGGTCCGCGCGCGAAAAGCCGAGCCGCTTGCTCCCGAGAATGGTGACGCCCAGCGCGAGCGCGAGCAGCACGACGCTGATAAGCAGCACGCCGCCGAGGGCGGAGAGCGGAATCTGGTGCCACAGGCCCTCGGTAACGGACTCGCTGAACGCGCCGTACACCACCAGCAGAATCGAACCCTGGTCGACGAACTTGAGCACGCTGCGATGCCGCTCGATCCATTTGCCGATCAGCGGGCGCAGCAGTTGCCCCGCCACGAACGGCACCAGCAATTGCAGCACGATATTGCCGACGGTGTGCCACGGGGAGCTACCGCCCGCCGCCTGATTCGTGACGAGGACGCTGACGAGCGCTGGCGTGACGAAGATGCCGAGCAGACTCGAGGCCGACGCGCTGCAAACGGCGGCCGGCACGTTGCCTTTGGCAATGGACGTGAACGCGATAGAGGACTGAACCGTCGACGGCAACGTGCAGAGGAAGAGGACCCCGGCATAGAGCGCCGGCGTGACAAGTGGCGAAAGGAGCGGTTTAAGCGCGAGGCCGAGCAGCGGAAACAGCGCGAACGTGCTGAGCAGTACGACTATATGCAGACGCCAGTGCGTGGCGCCCGCAACAATCGCTTCCCGCGAAAGCTTCGCGCCGTGTAGGAAGAACAGCAGGCCGACCGCGACGTTCGTGACCCAGTCGAACCCGACGGCGGCCTGCCCGTGAACCGGCAACAGGCTGGCGAATATCACGGTGCCGACGAGGCACAAGGTGAAGTTGTCGGGAAGCAGTTTCGGGCGGGCCATGTCGGATTCTCGAAATCGGTAATGCGGGACTGCACGCAAGGCGCGTGCGCGAAGCGCCGCGGATCAGCGCCAGGGAAAACCAGTATTGTCCTGCGAAAACGATTGAAAACGCAAATTCATTTGCCGAATCGATTGATGAGTGATGCGCATTCGGAGCCGCGTGCTGTCCACGGTTGGCCGTGAATTCGCAGGCGGTTGTGCATGCGCGAGGCGCACGGTTTTGGCTTTGTCGGTCCCGACATCATGCGCGCATAACAGACCCTTGCCACCCGGTTTCCGCTACGCGTTCCGCGAATGCCAGGAGCGCGATCCGGAACCGCCATAAGGCGGTTTCCGCAAGGGTTATGTCGTAGAAAAACGTCGCAGTAACAAGGTGTTACAACAGCGGGCGAGGCCTAACACTTTTTGGCTCGACACCCTCTGCCGACGCCCATAAATTACCGTTCAAAGGCCGTCGGGAATGCCCCGCGCCGCGAGCTTTTCCGCGGCGCCCGCGCCAGTCCCTCAACAAGTCCGCCGCAGCTCGAACGGTGGGCTTCAGGCAAGTCTTCGGGCAAGTGAGTCACGGGTGGACGGGTTGTCGAGAACGAAGCACTGGCTGTGGGGCGCGCTTGTTGTCGCGCTGTGCTCGTTCGCCTATGCCAAAGGGCCGGGCGTTGCCGGTTTCGCCGTCGACAGCTACGGTCATGGCAATTACGTCAATCGCGACGTGGGCGGTGCCTTCCACCGCTCGGGCGCGCCTGTCTCCAATATTCGCCGTGTCGCCGGACCGGGCTCTTATCCCGGCGAAGGCCGCGGCGGAATTCCGTACCCCGGCGTGATCACGCCCGTCAGCGCCGAATCGCGTCCCGGACAGCGGCCGCAGTCCAACCCGCCGGTTCGCTCGGGCTCGATCCGCGCCGACGTCGCGCGATATAACGAAGAACGCAGCTCCATCCGCTCGATCCAGCGCCAGGGCGACGACAGCCGCCCGCCCGAAGCTTCGCCCTACCGTAACTAACTTGCGCTGACGTTGGCCGCTTGCAGCCGGTTTGGCCCGAGGCGTTTTCACGCGCACGTCGCATGCGCATACAACGTCCGTTGCTCCACGACGTATCCCGCGCATTTCTCAAGCAACTCCGCCTTTCAATCCGCTTCGCATCCGCATTACATCTCAATTCTCTTGTCACAAGCATTGAAACGCCTCCGCTCTAGTTGACGTTTCGACGCCACACTTTTTTGAAAACACTCGGCAGCAGACCGTCTCCCGTCGTCAAATCGGGGCGGTTATGCGGCGCTGCGTCATCGGGATGTCATGTGAAGCGTTATTAACCGGCTGGCGTGCCGCGAGCGCTGCCTGGCGCGATTCATTGCGTCTGCCGCGGCACCGCGAAATGGCTTGCACAACGGTCTTTAACAGGCCGATAAACGACGAACCTAATCAGACCGATATACCGGCAATAACGAGCCATGTTTTTGTTTATAAAAATGGTCCGCAAAGATGGTCCCGCCCAGATTGGCTCGATGATCGGACGGACAACAACAATGGTTCGCGCGAGCTTGCCCTTTCGCACAGCCACACCCTTTTTGACAAAGACTGGAGAATCCATGAAAACAAACATCAGCCGTGCGCTGAAGACCACCCTCAAGGCGACCGCATGTGCTGCTTTGCTGGCCGGCGCATCGTCTGCTTTCGCGCAATCGAGCGTGCAGCTTTATGGCCAGGTCGACGAATGGGTCGGCGCGCAGAAATTCCCCGGCGGCAAGACCGCAGTTGGCGTGTCCGGCGGCGGCATGTCGACGTCGTACTGGGGTTTCAAGGGGGCTGAGGACCTGGGCAACGGCTACAAGGCGATCTTCACACTCGAAGGATTTTTCCGCGCGCAAAACGGCCAGTACGGCCGCTTCACCGGCGACAGCACGTTCTCGCGCAACGCCTACGTCGGTATCGAATCGCCGTACGGCACGGTCACGGCCGGCCGTCTGACCACCCATCTGTTCGTGTCGACGATCCTCTTCAACCCGTTCATCGACTCGTACGTTTTCTCGCCGATGGTCTACCACGTCTATCTCGGGCTCGGCACGTTCCCGACGTACTCGACGGACCAGGGCGTGACCGGCGACTCCGGCTGGAATAATGCGGTGCAGTACCAATCGCCGAATTTCAACGGACTGTCGGCAAGCGCGATGTACGCGCTCGGCAACACGACGCAGAACGGCGCGAAGAAGTGGAGCGGCCAGGTGCTGTATTTCCACGGCCCGTTCGCCGCGACCGCCGTCTACCAGTACGTGAACTTCAACAACACGCCGGGCGATCTGGGCAGCTTCGATTCGTCGGGCGTGCCGGGCCTGAAGGCGCAAAGCGTCGCGCAACTCGGCCTGTCGTACGACCTGAAGTACGTGAAGCTGTTCGGTCAGTACATGTACACGCATAACGACCAGACGCTGACGAGCTGGCATGTGAACACGGCGCAAGGCGGCGTGTCGGTGCCGTTCGGGCCGGGCACGGTGATGGCGTCGTACGCGTACTCGCGCGATGGCGGCGGCTTCGACCAGACCCGTCAGACGGCCGCGGTCGGCTACGACTATCCGCTGTCCAAGCGCACCGATGTTTATGCGGCTTATCTGTACGACCACATCAGCAATCAGTCGAGCGGCAACACGTACGGCGTCGGCTTGCGCGCGAAGTTCTAGGCGCGGCTGAAACGCGGGGCGCGGCGGCTCGCTTGTGTCGCTGCGCGCCGAGCGATGTTCGGCGCAGTTAACGTTGCAGTCGAAGTCGCAGCCAGGCTCGCAGTAACCACAAAGCCCGCGTTCTCACCGAACGCGGGCTTTCGTCGTTTTAGCCATCCCGCATTGCTCGCCCGCCGCCTTTCCCCACCGGCTCTTGATAAACCATGCAAAATGACGCCGATTAATTCCTTGAGCGAGCGATTCGATGGACACCCTCGTCAGCATGAAAGTGTTCCGGCAAGTGGTCGAGGTGGGCAGCTTCGTCGGCGCGGCTGAGCGGATGGAAATGTCGGCGGCGATGGCGAGCAAGCATGTCATGCATCTCGAGCAGCAGCTCGGCGCGCGCTTGCTCAATCGCACGACGCGCCGCGTCGCGCCGACCGAGGCGGGCCGCGAATACTACGAGCGCCTGAGTCAGGTGCTCACCGAACTAGAGGAAGCCGAGCAGGTGGTCGGCGCGGCGAGCGTGGTGCCGCAAGGGCGCTTGCGCGTGTCGTCGTTGTCGGCGTTCGGGCTCAGCCACGTGATGGCCGCCGTCGCCGACTACGCCGCGCAGTATCCGCAGGTCACCGTCGACATCACGTTGTCCGACCGCGTGGTCGAGCTGATCGACGAGGGCTTCGACGTCGCGATTCGCGCTTCGCCGAGCGGCATGAAGTCGTCGTCGCTGATTGCCCGGCCGATCGCGATGGCGCATCTGCTGCTGTGCGCGTCGCCCGATTACTTGCGCCGGCGCGGCACGCCCAAAACAGCCGCCGATCTCGCGCGCCACAACTATCTGCAGTACGCGGGCGTGTCGGCGCTCGATGTCATGCAAACCACGGGCGAGGCGGCGCGCGTGCGCTTGTCCGGCAATCTGATCGTCAACCATCTCGAGGCGCAACGCGTGATGGTGCTGCATGGTGCGGGCATCGCGCTGCTCGGCACCGAGGTGATCGGCGCCGATCTCGCGGAAGGGCGTCTCGTGCCGCTGCTCGTCGATGAAGTGCCGCCGCGCGAGCTGCCGATCCATGTCGTCTACGCAAGCCGCCGCCATTTGTCGGCGAAAGTCCGGTCGTTCGTGGATTTTCTGGCTGACCGCTTCGCGAACGAATCGCTGTGGCCGTCGCTTGAGCAGATCAAGGCGATGGCGGTGAGGTAGCGCCCCCTTTCGCTATACTGGTTGCCAGCACCCGCACACGCAAACAGCGTAACGATTGGGGGAGACATGACCGATCTGTCCTCGCCGCAGCGCGCCGCCAGCCACGAGCTGCCCGCCGGCCGGCGCTTGCGTTTCGTCACTGCCGCAGCCTTGTTCGACGGCCACGACGCGTCGATCAACATCATGCGGCGCATTCTGCAAGCAAGCGGCGTGGAGGTCATCCACCTGGGCCATAACCGTTCCGTCGATGAAGTCGCGACCGCCGCGCTTCAGGAAGACGCCGACGGCGTCGCGGTGTCGAGCTACCAGGGCGGCCACAACGAATACTTCCGCTATCTCGTCGATCTGCTGCGCGCGCGCGGCGGCGAGCGCATCAAGGTGTTCGGCGGCGGAGGCGGCGTGATCGTCCCCGAGGAAATCGTCGCGCTGGAACGATACGGCGTCGAAAAAATCTATTCGCCGCACGACGGCCAGCGGCTTGGCCTGCAAGGCATGATCGACGACATGATTGGGCGGTGCGCGGCGCTTGCGCGCGAGAGCGCCGCGGCGCCGGGGGGTACAGCCGGCGCAGTTGGCGAATGGATCGACGGTTTGACGGCTGGACGCACCGCACAGCCCACCACCATCGCGTTCCGCCACCTCGCCCAACTCATCAGCGCATTCGAAACCGGCGCCGTCACCGCCGCCGAGCGCAGCAAAATCGCGACCCTGGCGCAAGCCGCGCAGATTCCCGTGCTGGGCATCACCGGCACGGGCGGCGCGGGCAAATCGTCGCTGACGGATGAACTGATCCGCCGCTTCCGCCTCGATTACGGCGACGCGCTCACCATTGCCGTGCTCGCCATCGACCCGTCGCGCCGCAAGTCGGGCGGCGCGCTGCTGGGCGACCGCATCCGCATGAACGCGATCGGCGATTGGGACGGCGGCGCGCGCGGCGGTGCGCGTGTCTACATGCGCTCGATGGCGACGCGCGAGGCGTCGAGCGAAATCTCGAACGCGCTGCCCGACGCGCTGATGCTCTGCAAGGCGGCGGGCTTCGACCTGATCGTCGTCGAGACGTCGGGTATCGGTCAGGGCGACGCCGCCATCGTGCCGTTCGTCGACGAATCGCTGTACGTGATGACGCCTGAGTTCGGCGCGGCGAGCCAGCTCGAAAAAATCGACATGCTCGATTTCGCCGACTTCGTCGCGATCAACAAGTTCGACCGCAAGGGTGCTGCCGATGCGCTTCGCGATGTCGCGAAGCAGGTGCAGCGCAATCGCGGCGAGTTCGCGAAGCCGCCCGACGCGATGCCGGTGTTCGGCACCATCGCTTCGCGTTTCAACGACGACGGCGTGACCGCGCTCTACGTGCATCTCGCGAACGCGTTGCACAAGCATGGCCTGCGCGCGGACGGCGGCGGACGTCTTGCCGCGCGAGCCGACCTGCGGTTTTCGAGCGGCCGTCATGCAATCGTCCCGCCGGCGCGCGTGCGCTATCTCGCGGAAATCGCGCAGACCGTTCACGTTTATCGCGAGCGCGCCGATGCGCAGGCGCGCATCGCGCGTGAACGCTGGCAACTCATCGAAGCGCGCCGAATGCTCGGCGAAGCCGACACGAATGACAACGACGCAAACGCC
This sequence comes from Paraburkholderia sp. RCC_158, assembly GCF_041355255.1. Taxonomy (NCBI): domain Bacteria; kingdom Pseudomonadati; phylum Pseudomonadota; class Betaproteobacteria; order Burkholderiales; family Burkholderiaceae; genus Paraburkholderia; species Paraburkholderia sp. RCC_158. The sequence continues at coordinate 31,693 of NZ_JBFUPM010000013.1, forward strand.
AGCGACGCAAGCGCCAACGCACCCACAGCCCAACTCGACACAATAATCGAGCAACGCACAGCCGCATTAGGCGAACACGAACGCAAACTACTCGACGCCTGGCCGCAAACCGTCGCCGCGTATTCCGGCGACGAACACGTCATCCGCATTCGCGACCGCGAGATCCGCACGGCGCTCACGGTCACCACCTTGTCCGGCACACCGATCCGCAAAGTTGCGCTGCCGAAGTTCGTCGATCACGGCGAGATTTTGCGCTGGCTCATGCTCGAGAACCTGCCCGGCTACTTCCCGTTCGCCGCAGGCGTATTCCCGTTCCGCCGCGAAAACGAAGACCCGACGCGTATGTTCGCGGGCGAAGGCGACCCGTCGCGCACCAACCGGCGTTTCAAGCTGCTGTCCGAGGGCATGCCGGCCAAGCGTCTTTCCACTGCTTTCGATTCCGTCACGCTGTACGGCGAAGAGCCGCACGAACGGCCGGACATCTACGGCAAGGTGGGCAATTCGGGCGTGTCGGTGGCGACGCTCGACGACATGCATGTGCTCTACGACGGCTTCGATCTGTGCGCGCCGGAAACGTCGGTGTCGATGACGATCAACGGCCCCGCGCCGACCATCCTCGCGATGTTTTTCAACGTCGCGATCGATCAGCAGATCACGCGCAAGCAACACGAACTAGGCCGCGCACTCACCGACGACGAACTCGCCGCGACGCGCTGCATCGCATTGGAAAACGTGCGCGGCACCGTGCAGGCCGACATCCTCAAAGAAGACCAAGGCCAGAACACCTGCATCTTTTCGACGGAATTCAGCCTGAAAGTGATGGGCGATATTCAGGCGTACTTTGTCGAGCACGGCGTGCGCAATTTCTATTCGGTGTCGATCTCCGGCTATCACATTGCCGAGGCCGGCGCGAATCCGATCTCGCAACTCGCCTATACGCTCGCCAACGGCTTCACCTATGTCGAGGCGTACCTCGCACGAGGCATGTCGATAGACGACTTCGCGCCGAACCTGTCGTTCTTCTTTTCGAACGGCATGGACCCGGAATACACGGTGCTCGGCCGCGTCGCGCGACGCATCTGGGCAATCGCGATGCGCGAACGCTACGGCGCGAACGAGCGCAGCCAGAAGCTCAAGTATCACGTGCAGACGTCGGGGCGCAGCCTGCATGCGCAGGAGATCGACTTCAACGACATTCGTACCACGCTGCAAGCGCTGATCGCGATCTACGACAACTGCAACTCGCTGCACACCAATGCCTTCGACGAGGCCATCACCACGCCCACCGAAGAGTCGGTGCGTCGCGCGGTGGCGATTCAGTTGATCATCAATCGCGAATGGGGACTCGCGAAGAATCAGAACCCGAATCAGGGCAGTTTTGTGATCGACGAATTGACCGATCTCGTTGAAGAAGCGGTGCTCGCCGAGTTCGACCGGCTCACCGAGCGCGGCGGCGTGCTCGGCGCAATGGAGACGGGTTATCAGCGCGGACGCATTCAGGACGAGTCGATGCTGTACGAGCATCGCAAGCATGACGGCTCGTATCCGATCGTGGGTGTGAATACATTCGTGAGCGCGCATCCGCATGAGGCGCCGCAGCCCATCGCGCTCGCCCGTTCCACCGACGAAGAAAAGCAAAGCCAGCTAAAACGCCTGCGCGATTTTCAGGCGCGGCATCGCGAGGCCGCGCCTGCCGCGCTGGAGCGTCTGAAGCGCGCGGTGATCGACGATGAAAACGTCTTTGCGGTGCTGATGGATGTGGTCCGCGTGTGCTCGCTCGGGCAGATCACGCACGCGCTGTTCGAGGTAGGCGGGCAGTATCGGCGGAACATGTAGGCGGGCGAAGCCTGGCGTCAGCGCGCGATGCCGAGGCGCGCCTTCGCGTCGTCGTATTCCTTCGACAACCGCGCGACCAGTTCGCTCACGCTCGGCACGTCGTCCATCAGGCCGACGCCCTGGCCCGCGCCCCAGATGTCTTTCCACGCCTTGGCCTTTTCGTTGGCAAAGTTCATCTTGGTCTTGTCCGATTCCGGCAGCGCATCTGGATCGAGCCCGGCGTTGACGATGCTCTCGCGAATGTAATTGCCATGCACGCCCGTGAACAGGTTCGTATAGATGATGTCCGACGCCGACGAGCTCACGATAGCCTGCTTGTAGCTCTCCACCGCGTGCGCCTCTTTGGTCGCGATGAAGCGCGTGCCCATGTACGCGAGGTCTGCGCCCATCGCTTGCGCGGCGAGGATCGAGCCGCCGTTCGCGATCGCGCCGGACAGCACGATCGGGCCGTCGAAAATGCGCCGCACTTCGCCGACCAGCGCAAACGGCGACGTGGTGCCCGCATGACCGCCCGCGCCCGACGCCACCAGGATCAAACCGTCGACGCCCGCTTCGAGCGCCTTCTGCGCGTGACGCAGATTGATTACGTCATGCAGCACGATGCCGCCATAGCTGTGCACGGCGTCGACGATCTCGCGCGCCGGCGCGCGCAGGCTCGTGATGAAGATCGGCACCTTGTGTTCGACGCACACGCGCACGTCGTGTTCGAGCCGCGTATTCGATTGATGAACGATCTGGTTGACGGCAATGGGTCCGATGCGCGCGTCGGGATTTGCAGCTCTATGTTCGGCTAACTGCGCCTGAATCTGCGTGAGCCATTCGTCGAGCAACTCGGCAGGGCGCGCATTCAGCGCCGGGAACGAACCGACGATGCCGGCCTTGCACTGCGCCAGCACGAGCTCGGGATAGCTGACGATGAACATCGGCGAGGCGACGACAGGCAACGCCAGATTTTGCAGAACGGCGGGCAATGCCATAGTGCGAGTCTCCTGATTGACGAGCCGGTGTGCGCGAGGCGCCCGGCTATTTGATGAGTTTAGCGGCATGCGGCGCGCCGCGTTGCAGCCGACAGCATGCATAGATGCAGGAACGTTTAAGAACGGTCGTTCGATTATAGGCGAAGCGCTCGCGCCGCGTTCGCCGCATCGTTTAGAACGGTTGGAAGGAGTGTTCAGGTTCTATGCTTGCGTGGGCTATCCCACCGCGTGCGGACACATTGGGCTTTTACAATGCACGCACTCCAAACGACAAGAGACACGGCCATGGCCTTCGAGAATTTCACGCCCTTTCGCGTCGCCGCGGGCGATGCCGATATCTTTGGAGTGAAGGGCGGAGCGGGGCCGCCGCTTCTGCTGCTGCACGGCCATCCGCAATCGCATCTGATCTGGGCGCGCTGCGCCGAGCGACTGGCTCAGCACTTCACGGTCATCGCCACCGATCTGCGCGGCTACGGCGCATCGGGCAAGCCCGCGAGCGACGCGGCGCACACGCCGTATTCCAAACGCGCGATGGCCGCCGATCAGGTAGCCGTGATGCGCCACTTCGGCTTCGAGCGGTTTCTCGTTTGTGCGCACGATCGCGGCGCGCGCGTCGCGCATCGCATGGCGCTCGATCACGCGGATGCCGTCGAGCGTCTGATGCTGCTCGACATCGCGCCGACGCTCGCGATGTACGAAGCCACCGACCGCACGTTCGCCACGCATTACTTCCACTGGTTCTTCCTGATCCAGCCCGAGCCGCTGCCGGAGACGCTGATCGGTGCGAATCCCGCCGCGTATGTCGATGCGGTGATGGGCAGCCGTCATGCTGGCCTCGCGCCGTTCGAGCCGGCCTCGCTCGACGCGTATCGCGCGGCGCTCGCGCAACCCGGCGCGGTGCACGCGATGTGCGAGGACTACCGCGCGTCGGCGAGCATCGATCTCGAACACGACCGCGCCGACATCGAACGCGGACATAAGATTGCTTGCCCATTGCGTGTGCTGTGGGGCGAAAACGGCGTGATCGAAAAGTGCTTCGACGCGCTCGCCGAATGGCGTCATGTCGCGCGCGACGTGAGCGGGCGTTCGCTGCGGTGCGGCCACTATTTGCCGGAAGAGGCGCCGGACGAATTGCTCGCCGAAATGCTGTCCTTCTTTGAAGCGATAGAGCGGTAAAGCACGAAGGCGGTTGTGCTTCGCGCGCCTAACCAAGCGGCGGCAGCCGTCGCGCCAACGGCGTCGACTTGACGATTGCCGTGCTCGTCTCCGCGCGCTCGGTGACCTTCGACAGAATCTCGTCAAGCTGATCGATCGTCCGCAGATAAAGACGGCAGATGAAGCAATCGTCGCCCGTCACCTTGTCGCATTCGACGAACTCCGGAATTCGCCGGATCACTTCTTCCACCAGATGCAACTGCCCCGGCAGCGGCTTGACACGCACGATGGCTTGCAGCGTGAAGCCGAGCGCGCGCGGATCGAGTTGCACCGTGAAGCGCTCGATCACGCCTTGCGCCTCGAGTCTGCGGATGCGCTCGGCCGTGCTCGGCGCCGAAAGTCCGACGAGCCGCGCCAGTTCGCTGACCGGGCGGCGCGCATCTTCGGCGAGCGCGGCGAGCAGCGCGCGATCGGTTTCGTCGAGCGGGACAGGCGCTAACGGAGTAAGGCGTTTCGTCATGACGGCCTTCGAATTTTAGGTGGTATGGCGGTATGGCTTAAGTTTATCCATGTATTCGCTCGACCGGATTATTTACACTGCTTGCCATACAGGAATCCATTCGAGGATCGAATCATGGCTCCAAACGACATCCGCCGCGGCGCGGCGGAGATGAGCGTGGCAATGCTGATGTCGGGCACGATCGGCTGGCTGGTCGTGTCGTCGCAGCAAAGCGCATTTAACGTGGTGTTCTTCCGCTGCATTTTCGGTGGCGCGACGCTCGCGCTCGTATGCGCAGTGCTCGGCCTGTTCAGGCGCAAGCTGTTCTCGTGGAAGATGGTTGGCCTCGCGCTGCTCGGCGGCGCGGCGATCGTCGCCAATTGGGTGCTGCTGTTCGCCGCGTATTCGCGTGCGTCGATCTCGATGGCGACGGCCGTCTACAACACGCAACCTTTCATGCTGGTCGCGCTCGGCGCAATCGTGTTTCGCGAGCGGATCAGCGCGTCGACGGTGCTGTGGCTCGTGCTCGCGTTCATTGGGCTCGTGTTCGTCGTGAAGGTCGAGCCCGCGGTGCTCGCCGTGCCGGGGCAGTATCTGGTCGGCATCGGGTATGCGGTCGGCGCGGCGGCGATGTACGCGGTATCGTCGATCATCACCAAGCATTTGAAGGGCACGCCGCCGCATCTGATCGCGCTGATCCAGGTGTCGCTCGGCGTGGTGATGCTCGCGCCGCTCGTGCGTTTCGACGCGCTGCCGGCCACGGGCGTGCAGTGGCTCGAGCTGGTCGTGCTGGGCGTCGTCAACACCGGGCTCATGTATGTGCTGCTGTATGGCGCGATCCAGAAGCTGCCGACTTCGATGACCGGCGCGCTGTCGTTCATCTATCCGGTGGTGGCGATCATCGTCGACAGAATCGCGTTCGGGCAGACGCTCGCGTGGATTCAGGTGCTGGGCGCGGTGCTGATTCTGCTTGCCGCCGCGGGCGTCAATCTCGGCTGGCGCATCGTGCCGCAAAGACGCGCGCCGTCTGTTTGAACGCGCGGCGCTTTGCTGTTTCAGCCGATGCAGCCGATGCAACCGCCCAAATGCTACGGATTGCAAACGAACCACGTTTGTTCATATCAGCGGACTAATGGTTCGCAAAGCTAATGTCGGCGCCGGTTTGCGCGCGCCGGCGTGTATGCGGGTTAACAGCCGCCGTCATGCATCTGTAGGGAAATCACTGATGCGGCCGAAAATCGCGCGCGCGTATCATTCGGGCAGACGCTGATCACGTCCGACAGAATTTCCGCCGCTCGCCTTCACAGGTTGAGCGGCTTTCTTTTTGTGGCGGCGGTTTTTGCGTGAGCGCTGCTGCTGCTGCACGTCGCTGCCTTACTTCACTGCACGACTGCATTCCCGGTTGCAGCGCTATCGCGCGACGATCTTTTCACCATCCACCGTAAGCGGCCCGTTCCCGGCAGCCAGCTCGTCGACGATCGCTTTGACAAGCGCGGGCCACTCGCCGCGCGGTCTCAGCATCAAGGCTGCCGCGCGCATTGCCGCTGCGCCGTCGAGCATCTCCAGCAATGCCGCGAAGCTCGTTGCGCGCACATCGAGCAGCTTGAAGACGATCAACACCTTCAGCGCATTCTTTGCATTGCGCGCCGGATCGGCCCGCAGCCACGCGAGCCGCGAGAAAGAGCGCTCCAGCGCCTGCTCGACGTTCGTAAAGGGCGCGCCATGACCGGGGATCACGACGCGCACGTCGAGCGCGGCAATCGCCTCGAGCACCGCCTGCTGCTCGGCAAAACCGCTGTCGCCTTCGAGCTCCGGAAAGATCACGCCGAAGCCGTTTTCCCACAGCGCGTCGGCGCTGATCAGCAGGCGCTCGGCCGCGCAGTACAGCATCAGCGAATGCGGATCGTGGCCGGGTGCGCCGAGCACCTGCCAGTCGAGTGCGCCGAGGCGCAGCATCGCGCCCGGCGCGATCGTGCCGGTGAACACAAAGCGCTCGCAAGTCTGCGCGGTCGCGCGGAAAGTCAGACGCGCTTCGTCCCAGTCGCGCACCGCGCCGGCTTCGCAGGCGGGAATGAGCGTGCGGCACGGCCACGTCGTTTGCAACAACGCGTTGCCGCCGCAATGATCCGAATGCAGATGCGTGTTGACGATCAGATCGAGCGGCCGCTCGCCCAGCGCCTGCTGCACGAGCGCGCGTGTTTGCTGCGCATGCGTCGCGTAGCCGGTATCGACGAGCGCGGCGCAGTCGTCGTCGATGAGCAGCACATTGTTCGACGACAGCCAGCCGCGCTCGAACACGCGCACCGATGCGGGCAATGCGATGGGCAATGTGGTGGTCAACTCGGTCATAGCGTGCCCGTGTTGATGCTCGCGTCGACGGACGCTTCGGGCTTCGGCATCACGAGAATGGTCGATGCGCCCACAACGGTCACTTCGCCGCGCTGATTCTTGACCGTGCCTTCCAGATGCGTCAGGTCGCCGTGCAGGCTCGGCTTCCAGTAAGCATCGCGCACGCGCCATGTCATGACGAGCGTGTCGCCGGCGTGCGCAGCCTTCTTCAGCTTGATGTCGAACTCGAGTCCGAGCGGCTGCGCGTAGGTCGAAAAATGCGTGGCGAGAAGCGCCATGAAATGCGCGGTGGGCTGCGTGCCCGACGCGATGAGACCGCCGAATCGGCTTTGCGCAGCATAGGCCTCGTCGTGATGCAGCGGGTTCAGATCGTTGACGAGCGTCGCGAACGTTTTCACCGAATCCGCCGACAGCGCGAGCGTCGCGCTAAACGTCTCCCCGATGGTGACAATGCGCGGCGCCGCGTTCATCGTTGCACCTTCGCCTGGCGGGCGATCAATTCGGCGCGGCGCGCTTCGAGCGCGTCCCACACCGCGCGTTTTTCGTCGTCGTCGTAGAGCGACCAGCCGGCGATTTCGTCGATGGTGCGCAGGCATCCTTCGCACCAGCCGCTCGACGCGTCCATCCGGCACACGTTGATGCACGGCGACGGCACGCCGCCGCCTGTCGCTGCGTGATCGATTCGCGCTGTCATCGGATTCAGGCCGTCTCGCGCAGCGCCACGTCGACCACCGGCGCGCCCGTCAACGCAATCAGTTCCTGCGCGGTCAGATTGAACACCGCGTGCGGATGACCCGCGGCGGCCCACAGGCTGTCGAGCGCGAGCAGGTCTTCGTCGATCAGCGTGACGGGTTCGACCGCATGCCCGACCGGACACACGCCGCCGATCGCATAGCCGGTTTTTTCGCGGACGAACTTCGCATCCGCGCGGCCAATCTCGCCGACCTGCGCCGCCACTTTTTTTTCATCGACGCGATTTGCGCCGCTCGCGACCACCAGCACCGGCGCGTCGTCTTCGCGGCGGCGAAACAGAATCGACTTCGCGATCTGCGCGACCGAACAGCCGAGACCCGCGGCGGCCTCGGCCGAAGTCTTGCCGGTTTCCGGCAGCATCACGACCCGTCCCGCGTGACCGCGTTCGCGCAGCAGCAGCGCGACACGGCGTGCGGAATCCGGCAATGCGGTGAGGTCGTCGGAGTCGAGAAAAGCGTGGTCCGTCATCGTTTCAGGTCCTGATGGTTTGAGTATCGGTGTTGCGCCTCAAGCATTGCGTTACGTTCGGCTCACACGCAATTGGCGGCTTCGCTGCGTGCCTTCGCAAGCAACGCCTTGCCCGCGCGCGACACGTTCGGCCGGCCGATTGCCGTCGAAATGAAATCGCCGATGCCCACGACTTGCGCGAGGTCGATGCCAGTTTCGATGCCAAGGCCGTTCATCAAGTACAGCACGTCTTCGGTTGCGACGTTGCCCGTTGCGCCCTTCGCATACGGACAGCCGCCGAGCCCGGCCACCGACGCGTGATAAATCTCGATGCCTTCCTGCAACGCCGCGTAGATATTCGCGAGCGCCTGGCCGTAGGTGTCGTGAAAGTGCCCGGACAGACGCTCGCGCGGAAACACGCGGGTCACGGCTTCGAACACTTCGCGCGTGCGCTTGGGCGTACCCACGCCGATCGTATCGGCGATATCGATCTCGTCGCAACCGAGCGCCGCGAAACGTTGCACCACGTCGACCACCGACGCCACCGGCACTTCGCCCTGATACGGACACCCGAGCGCGCACGACACGCTGCCGCGCATGCGCAAGCCGTACTGCTTCGCCGCCTGCGCGACCGGCGCGAATCGCTCGATACTTTCCGCGATGCTGCAATTGATGTTCTTCTGCGAGAACGCTTCGCTCGCCGCGCCGAAGATCACGATCTCGTCGGCGCGCGCGGCGAGCGCACCTTCGAAGCCGCGCAGATTCGGCGTGAGCACCGAATAGATCGTGCCGGGGCGCCGCTCGATGCCGGCCATCACGTCGGCGCCGTCGGCCATTTGCGGCACCCATTTCGGCGACACGAACGACGCCGCTTCGACGTTGCGAAAACCCGCTGCCGCGAGCCGGTTGATCAACTCGACCTTGATCGCCGTCGGCACGAAATCCTTCTCGTTTTGCAGACCGTCACGCGGACCGACTTCGACAATTTTCACTTGCTGGGGTACGGCCATGTTGTGTCTCCTTGACGTGATTGTGACTCCACGCCGTCAATATCCGCGCTCGATATTCACCACGCCGCCGACGGCTTCGCCGCGTTCGAGCGCGAGCATTTTTTGCGCGATCTGCGCGACGCTTTCTTCGCGCAAGGTCAGCGCCGACATGTGCGGCGTGACGGTAATGCGCGGCTCCTGCCAGAACGGATGATCGGGCGGCAGCGGCTCCTCCTGAAACACGTCGAGCGTGGCTGCGGCGAGTTGACCGCTTGCGAGCGCGTCGAGCAGATCGGCTTCCACCAGATGCGCGCCGCGTGCAACGTTGATCAGATACGCACCGCGTGCGAGCTTCGAAAACGTCCGGGCGTTCAGCACGTTCGCGGTATCCGGCGTATGCGGCAGCAGATTGACGAGCACTTTCACGCCGTCGAGAAACGCGTCGAAACGCGCTTCGCCGGCGAACGTCGTGATGCCTTCCACTTGCTTCGCGCTCCGGCTGTAGCCGCGCACCGGCATGCCGAATCGCGCGACCGTTTGCGCGACGTGGGCGCCCAGCACGCCAAGCCCGAGCACGCCGACCGTGAACGTGTCGCGTGGATGCGGATCGAGCACTTGCCAGCGGCGCTCGCGCTGCAGCGCTTCATATTCGTCGAAGCGCCGCAGATAACGCAGCACCGCGTGCGTCACATACTCGGCCATTTGCGGCGCCATGCCGGTGTCTTCGAGACGGATCAACGGCGCGTTGGGCGGCAAGGTGCCGGGCTGCTCGCGTTCGAGCGCGAGAATCGCATCGACGCCCGCGCCCAGATTGAAGATCGCGCGCAAATCGGCGCGGCCGGCCAGCATCTCGCGCGGTGGTCGCCAGACGACCGCGAAATCGGCGGGCGCGGTGTCGCCGGGTTGCCACTCGCGCAGATCGGCTTGCGGCAGCGCGCGCGCAAAGTCATGCAGCCAGGCTGCGGCTTCGGCGTTCGGCATATAGAAGAGGACTTTCATGCGGCCTCACCGTTGCACGCGCAACGGTCCCGGTTCACGCCGCGCGCGCGGTGCGGGCGCGGCGGGCGGCGGGACGGCTGCAAGGCTCGCGACGGCTGCGGCGCGGCGCGCGACGCTGACGACATGAGGGCTCCTCCTTTTATGGGCAGGCTTCATTCTACTTTTTCGCTGACGATCCCGCGCGCTTGCGCACGACCGTCCGTTTTCGGCTTCGCGCTCCGCGCAGATTCAACCGATAAACAAAGCACAAAAACTTGGTTCGTCCGCGCGACGGGCGGCGGGACAATGACTACCCGGTTTTCCCTTTGCGAGGGACAGACATGCTTTCATGCACCAGATCGCCGTGGCCGCCGCGGCTCGTGACCGTTCCGGGTCTGCACGGCAGCGAGGGCGCACATTGGCAAACGTGGCTCGAACGCCAGTTCGCGCGCTCGTTGCGCGTCGAGCAGGCGGACTGGGATGCACCGGACGTCGCCGGCTGGGCCAACTCGCTGCGCGAGCTGCTCGCGCGCGAACGCGGGCCGTTCGTGCTCGCCGCGCACAGCTTCGGATGTCTTGCGGCCGCGCACGCGTTGCAGCAGGCGTCGTATGCGAACGAAGTGGTCGGCGTGCTCCTCGTCGCGCCCGCGAGCCCGCAAAAGTTCGCCTTCGCCGGATCGTTCGAGGCACGGCGGCTGGGCGTGCCGTCCATTCTGATCGGCAGCGAAACCGATCCGTGGATGCCGCTTGCCGGCGCTCGCGAACTCGCGCAGCGTTTCGGCAGTGCGTTTGTCAATCTCGGCGACGCGGGGCACATCAATACCGCAGCCGGATTCGGACCGTGGCCGCGGGCCAAGTATTTCATCGACACGCTCGTGCACTGCGCGGCGCCGCTGCGCTTTCGCGACGAAGCGCTCGAGATCGGGCAGCACGCGCTGGTTTAACGCGCGGGCTCGAGTGCGTTGCTCGGGCCAGCCCGGCTCGCCGCGTATAAGCGATCCGCTAGAATGCCGCTTGATGCTGCGCGTTCGCGCGGCCACAGGTTTTTATCATCGATAGCGGGGACAAGATGGCAGGCAAGACGGGGACTTCACGCTGGCTGGCGGCCGGCTTTACGGCGCTCACGCTCGGCTTCGGCGCTGGCGGCATATCGGCGGCGCATGCCGAGACGTCGTTGATGAATGTGTCGTACGACGTAACGCGCGAGTTGTACAAGGACATCAACGCGGGCTTCATCGCCGCGTATAAGCAGAAGAGCGGCGAGACGGTGTCGATTCGCCAGTCGCATGGCGCGTCGAGCGCACAGGCGTTGTCGGTATTGCAGGGCTTGCAGGCCGACGTCGTGACGATGAACCAGCCGAACGACATCGACCTCCTCGCGGAAAAAGGCCAACTGGTGCCCGCAAACTGGCGCACGCGTCTGCCGGACGACAGCGCGCCGTACACGACGACGATGGTGTTCCTCGTGCGCAAGGGCAATCCGAAGCACATCAAGGACTGGGACGATCTCGCGAAGCCCGGCGTGCAAGTGGTGATCGCGAATCCGAAGACGTCCGGCAACGGACGCTACACGTACCTCGCCGCGTGGGGTTATCGCAAGCAGCACGGCGGCACCGATGCGCAGGCGCTCGACTTCGAAAAGGCGCTGTTCAGGAACGTGCCGGTGCTCGACACGGGCGGCCGCGGCGCGACGACGACGTTCACGCAACGCGGCATCGGCGACGTGCTGGTCACGTTCGAAAACGAAGTCGCGCTGATGAACAGCGGCGTGGGCGGCGGCAATTTCGAGGCGGTGTATCCGTCGGTGAGCCTGTTGGCCGCACCGCCGGTGTCGATCGTCGACAAGGTGGTCGACAAGCGCGGCACGCGCAAGGAAGCGCAGGCGTATCTCGACTATCTGTGGTCGCCGGCCGCGCAGGAGATCATCGCGCAACATCATCTGCGTCCGCGCGACAAGAACGTGCTCGCGAAACACGCCGCGGAGTTCAAGCCGATCAAGACCTTCACCGTCGAAGAAATGTTCGGTAGCTGGCAGAAAGCGCAGCAAACCCATTTCTCCGACGGCGGGACTTTCGATCAGATCATCGTCGACAGGAAGTGATGCGCTTTACGCGTGTTCGCAGCCGTGCTCGCAGCCGCTCTTGTCGAGCGGCATCTGCTGCGCGGCTTCGGCGCGAATGCCGAGGCGCGCGAGCAGCTTGCGGTCCGCTTCGGCCTGCGGATTGCTGGTAGTCAGCAACTGATCGCCGTAGAAAATCGAGTTCGCGCCCGCGAGAAAACACATCGCCTGCAACGCCTCGTCCATCTGCTCGCGGCCGGCGGACAGGCGCACCATCGCGCGCGGCATCGTGATGCGCGCAATCGCGATGGTCCGCACGAATTCGAACGGATCGATCGCTTCGGTGCCGGTCAGCGGCGTGCCTTCCACTTGCACCAGATTGTTGATCGGCACCGATTCCGGATACGGCTCCATGTTCGCCAGTTGCGCGATCAGGCCCGCACGCTCGCGGCGCGATTCGCCGAGGCCGACAATGCCGCCGCAGCACACGTTGATGCCCGCATCGCGCACGCGTTCCAGCGTGTCGAGACGATCCTGATACGTGCGCGTCGAAATGATCTGGCCGTAAAACTCCGGCGACGTATCCAGATTGTGGTTGTAGTAGTCGAGGCCGGCCTCGCGCAACGCTTGCGCCTGATGCGTCTCGAGCATGCCGAGCGTCACGCAGGTTTCGAGTCCCATCGCCTTCACGCCGCGGATCATGTCCTTGATCGGCTCGAGATGGCGGTCCTTCGGATTGCGCCATGCGGCGCCCATGCAGAAACGCGTCGCGCCGTTTTCCTTCGCGGCTTTCGCGGCGGCGAGCACTTCGTCGACCGGCATCAGCTTGTCGGCTTGCAGGCCCGTGTCGTGATGCACCGACTGCGGACAGTACGCGCAATCTTCCTCGCAGCCGCCGGTCTTGATCGACAGCAGCGTCGACAGTTGCACGGTGTTGGCGTCGAAATGCTCGCGATGCGTTTGCTGCGCGCGAAACATCAGGTCGTTGAACGGGAGTTCGTACAACGCGACGATGTCGGCGACGCGCCAGCGCGCGAGCTGTTTGCCCGCAGCGTCGGCGTTGGCATTGGCGTTCGCGTTGACGTTGGCATTGTTAAGGGCAGCCGTATCAGCGGATGCAGCAGCGATGTTCAGTTGCGTCATGTGGTCGATCCTCATGAGTGGACGTGATGTTCAATTCAGCGCTGCGCGTCGCGCAGCGTTTGCAATAGCCGGTGAATGTCGAGCCGTTCAGCCGCGAGTTCGGGCGATGCCGGGCTCATATGCGGCACGATGCCGAGCAACGGCGCGTGATGTTCGCGCGCGAGATGCTCGCGGATCGACGCGATGTTTTCGTCGGGAAAAGTCATGTCGGGATCGACGCGATTCGCGACCCAGCCCGCAAGCGTGAGTCCGCGCGCGGCGATGGCCTCGGCGGTTAGCAACGCGTGGTTGATGCAGCCAAGGCGCATGCCGACCACCAGCACAACGGGCAGCTTCAAGGCGACGGCGAGATCGGCCGTGTCGTGCGTCGCCGTCAACGGCACACGAAAGCCGCCGACGCCTTCCACCACGACGACGTCTGCGCGTGTCAACGCTTCGCTATGACACGCGACGATGTGGTCGATGTCGAATGCAACGTTTTCCAGCGCGGCGGCAATATGCGGCGCGGCCGGTTCCTTCAGCAGATACGGCGTGCGCATCGCAGGCGGCAACAGCACGTTCGACGCCGCGTCGAGCTGGTCCGCGTCTTCGTTATGCAGTTCGCCGTTCACCTCGAACGCGCCCGCTGCGATCGGCTTCATCGCGGCCGCTTGCAGTCCCTCGCGAACGAAGCCTCGCAATAATGCCGACGACACGAAGGTCTTGCCGATTTCCGTGTCCGTGCCGGTGACGAAGAGTGACAGTGCGGTATTCGTCGACGTCATGCGCTTTGCTCTCCCGCGGCTTGCAAGCCCGCTTCGAGCCGGTCGAGATCCGCATGCGAATGCGCGGCGGACAGCGAAATGCGCAGGCGCGATGTGCCGGCGGGCACGGTCGGCGGCCGAATCGCGGGCACCCACAAACCCGCGCGATCGAGCGACGCGGCAATCCCGAGCGTCGCGTCGTTCGCGCCGATAATGAGCGGCTGAACGGCGGTATGCGAATCGACGGGAAGCCACGGCGTGGTCTTGAGCATGGCGCGCGTGCGCTCGATCAATTGCCGAAGATGCGCGCGCCGCTCATCGCCTTCGTCGCCGCCGATAATGCGCAGACTCGCCGACACCGCATGCGCGGCAGCCGGCACCGAAGCCGTGGTGAAAATGTACGGACGCGCGCGTTGCACGAGCCACTCGATCACGGTCCCGTGCGCCACGACGAATGCGCCCGACACGCCCGCCGCTTTGCCGAGCGTGCCGATGGAAATCAGGTTCGGCGAGCGCAACGCGGCTTCGGCGATCGCGCCACGGCCTTGCGGACCGAGCACGCCGAAACCGTGCGCATCGTCGACGATCAGCCATGCGCCGTGCCGCTCCGCTAGTTCGAGGAGACGCGGCAGCGGCGCGATGTCGCCGTCCATGCTGAACACCGTATCGGAGACGATGACCTTCTCGTCCGCGTCCGACGCATCGAGCATCGCGCTCAGCGCTTCCATATCGCAGTGCGGGTAGATCTGCACGTCGGCTCGCGACAGACGCGCGCCGTCGATCAGCGAAGCATGGTTGAGCGCATCGGAGAACAGGGTCGTGCCGCGGCCCGCGAGCGCGGTGAGCGTCGCGAGATTCGCCATGTAGCCGGTGCTGAAGTACAGCGCGCGCGGCGCATCGACGAATTCGCCGACGAACTCCGCGAGATCGTCCTCGAGTTGCGCGTGTGCGCGCGAATGGCCGCCGAGCAGATGCGAACCGCCGCTGCCCGCGCCATAGCGTTGTGCGCCTTCGGCGATGGCCGCGATCAACTGCGGATGCGCGGCGAGTCCGAGATAGTCATTGCTCGCAAAGCCGACGATCTCGCGGCCGTCGACCGTCATATGCGCTGCGCACGGCGTGTCGACGGTGCGGCGGCGACGGCGCAGACCGTGTTCGTCGATCTCTTTGAGTCCCTGCGAAAGTTTGTCGAGCAGATGCATTAGCGCAGCTCCGCGAGCGTGGCGTCGAACGTTTCGCGCGTGCGCGAGGCGAGCAGCGCGATCTCTTCGTCGTCGAGAATGTATGGCGGCATCAGGTACACGGTGGTCGAAATGGGGCGCAACAATAGCTCGCGCTGCAAGGCATTTTCGAAGAAGCGGCGCGAGAACGTTTTGGCATGCTGAGCGTTTTCGATGACTGCGTCGAACGCGAAAATCGTTCCGCACTGGCGAAGATTGCGCACATTCGCGTGTTCCGCGAGCGGCGCGAGTGCGGCCTTCAGCGTTGCCGACTTTTGCGCGTTGACCGCGAGCACGTTGTCGCTCGCGAACAGGTCGAGCGTTGCGAGCGCCGCGCGGCACGCGAGCGGATTGCCGGTGTACGAATGCGAATGCAGAAAGCCGCGAGCCGTGTCGTCGTGATAGAAGGCTTCGAAGATTTCGTCGCGTGAAAGCACGATGGAAAGCGGCAGATAACCGCCGCTAATGCCCTTCGACAGACACAGGAAATCCGGCCAGATGCCGGCCTGTTCGCAAGCGAAGAAAGTGCCCGTGCGGCCGCAGCCGACGGCGATTTCGTCGGCGATCAGATGCACGCCGTACTGATCGCACAGCGCACGCAAACCGGCGATGTACGACGCGTCGTGCATCGCCATGCCGGCTGCGCATTGCACGAGCGGCTCGACGATCAGCGCGGCGATTCTGGTGGCGCGTGCTTCGAAGAGCGAACGCACAGCTTCGAGCGCGCGACGCGCGACGTCGGCGGCTGTTTCGCCGGGTTGTGCAAGACGCGCGTCCGGCGAAGCCACGACGTGAGCGTTGCGGATCAGCGGGTCGTAGGCGTCCTTGAACAACGCGACGTCGGTCACGCCGAGTGCGCCGATCGTCTCGCCGTGATAACTGTTCGCAATGCAGACGAATTCCTGCTTGTCGGCGAAGCCGCGATTGCGCCACGCGTGGAAGCTCATTTTCAGCGCGATTTCGACGGCGGATGCGCCATCCGATGCAAAGAACGCGTGGCCCAGCGTGTGATCGGTGAGCGCGTTGAGCCGCTCGGCGAGTTCGATTGCGGGCTCGTGCGTGCAACCGGCGAGCATCGCGTGCTCGAGCGTGTCGAGCTGATCCTTCAGCGCCGCGTTGATGCGCGGATTCGCGTGGCCGAACAGGTTGACCCACCACGAACTGATCGCGTCCAGATAGCGATGACCGGACTGGTCATAGAGCCACGCGCCTTGACCGCGCGCGACGGGTATCAGGGGCAGACGCTCGTGATGCTTCATCTGCGTGCAGGGATGCCAGACCGCGCGCAGGCTTCGGGCGATCCAGTCTTCCGTGGATGTGGGTGATGTTGCTGACATTTCCAAGGCGTACTCCAGGGTGCTTTTTTGCGGCCGCCGTGGGTTCTTTTTGTCAGGTTTTTGGGGCGCGGTGCGTCGCGTTTTTTAGCGATGCGCGACCCTACGGCTAGCGTGCGGGTCGAGATTAGCGGTTTCTTCGGGGCTTTGCACTAGCGGTTTGGCGGCGAATTTACGCTGCCGGCGCGGGGTTCCGCGCTGTTCGCGGCAGGTGATTTGCGTTTTGCCGTGAAGGGCGCAGAAGGGCGGAATTAGCGACGGAAAAGTATTGGGGGGTAGTGGAGCAAAAGATGGGCGCTCGGGGGCCTCGCAATCAGATATGACCTATTTTGTGGCAATCGTTGTGTCGATGCTGACCTTGACGAATCTTGACACATCTGCCTTGCGCGGTTCGGTACGTTACGGCCTTCTTACCAATCCGCAACAGAAAAACGATGAACCGCAGGGCATTCAGGCTGGTATTCAGCCGGCTAAGGGCAATGCTGGTTGCCGTCGAGGAATCGGCCACGGCAACAGGCAAGGGTAATGGCGAGACCGCTGCAACGAGGCGCGTGCTCGCGACTCCATCCAGCACTCAACAGCACAGCTTCGCGCTGCGAAGCATCGCACTCGCGGCCCTTGTGCTGCTCGGCGCGGCTCCGGCTTTCACCGTAGCGCAGATCGTGCCGGGTGGCCCGAACGCGCCAGGCGTCATCACGACGCCGAACGGGCTGAATCAGGTGAACATCAACCGGCCGTCCGGCGCGGGCGTGTCGGTCAACACGTACAACCAGTTCGACGTGCAGCAGCGCGGCGCGATCCTGAACAACTCGCCGACGATCGTGCAGACGCAGCAGGCCGGCATGATAAACGGCAATCCGAACTTCGCGCCGGGACAGTCCGCGCGGATCATCGTCAACCAGGTTAATAGCAGCGCGGCGAGCCAGATCAATGGCTATCTGGAAGTCGCTGGACAGAAGGCACAGGTCGTCATCGCCAACGGCTCGGGGATCAGCGTGAATGGCGGCGGCTTCATCAACACGTCGCGCGCGACGCTCACCACCGGCACGCCGAACTACGGCGCGGACGGCAGCCTCACCGGGTTTAACGTGAGCGGCGGCAATATCACCGTGCAGGGCGCAGGGCTGAACGCGGGCGACGTCGATCAGGTCGATCTGATTGCGCGCGCCGTGCAGGCGAATGCCGCGATCTACGCGAAGAACCTCAATGTCATCACGGGCGCGAACAGTGTCGATTATGGGACGCTGAACGCGACGGCCATCGCGGGTAGTGGCGCTGCGCCGGGTGTTTCCATCGACGTGAGCAGTCTTGGTGGCATGTACGCGAACCGGATCGTTCTGGTGGGCACCGAGAACGGTGTGGGCGTGTCGACGAAGGGCGTGCTCGCTGCGCAGGCAGGCGATGTGACGCTGACCACGCAGGGCAAGCTGGTCCTCGGCGGGCAGACGAACGCGAGCGGGAACATCGCGATCAATGCGCGTGATGGGATCGACAATAGCGGGACCACGTATGCGCAGCAGAATGTCAGCGCGAGTACCGCAAGTACGCTGAGCAATAGCGGCACGTTTGCCGCGCAGCAGAACACGACCGTCAACGCGGGCAGCGTGGCATCGACGGGTACGCTCGGCGCGGGCGTGAACAGCGATGGCAGCCTGGCACGCTCCGGCGATCTGTCGGTGACGGCGGGCGGCGCGCTCGCGGCAACCGGGCGCAATGCAGCGGGTGGGAATGCGAATCTGCAAGGCACGTCGGTCACTCTCGCCGGCAGCAGTACGTCGGCGAACGGCAGCATCGGGTTGACTGCGACGGGCGGTGACGTGAATACCGCAGGCGCGACGACAACGGCCGGCAGTACGCTCGCGGTCAAAGCAGCGGGCACGCTGGTCAATGATGGCGGTGTACTGTCGTCAGGTGGCGCGCAGACGGTCAATGCGGGCGCGCTCTCGAACAGCAACGGCCAGATCGTTTCGGGCAGTGTTTTAAATGCAAACGTCGTGGGGGCCATGTCCAACACGGGCGGCACGATGCAGGCCGCGGGTGCGTTGACGGCGAACGCTGGGTCATTCGACAACACCGCGGGCCATATCGCATCGCTCAATGCGGACGGCCTGACGCTCTCCGCGGCGGGCACGTTGAATAACGGCGCGGGCGGCACGGGTCTGGGCACCATCGGCGGCAACGGCAATGTGACCGTGCAGGCCGGACAGATCGCGAACGCGGGCTCGATCACCGTGGGGCAGAACCTGACTGCGGGTGCGGCGCAAAGCCTGTTCAGCAACGGCACATTGGCCGCCAACGGAAACGTGAACGCATCGGCCGGCACGACACTCGCGAACGCAGGCACATTCACGGCCGGCCAGCAGGCAGTCATCAGCGCCGCGACCGTCGATAACAGCGGCGGCTCGACAAGCGCGAACCAACTCACACTGCACGCGACGAACCTCGTCAATCACGGCGGCACGATCACGCAGACCGGAACGGGCGCAACGACGGTCGATGTATCCGGCGCGCTCGACAACACAGGCGGCACGCTTCAGACCAACGCCGCGAGCCTGACGCTCGCGCCTGCTGTCGCGCTCGTCAACGACAACGGCACCATCGCTAACGCCGGGACCGGCGCGCTGACCGTCAGCACCGGGACGCTGTCCAACAGGGGCGGCACGATCGCCAGTAACGGCCAGACCGCGCTCCAGGCCGGAGCGCTCGACAACACGGCTGGCTCAATCATCGGCCAGAACGGTCTCACGGCAAGCGTCGGCGGCACGCTGGACAACACCAACGGCAAGCTGCTTTCGAACACGGACCTGAGCCTTGCCAGTGGCGCGCTGAACAACAACGGCGGCCAGATCGGCGCGGGCGCAAACGAAACGATTCGCACGGGCTCGCTGACCAACAGCGGCGGCTCGATTGTCGCGCCGGCCCTGGCGCTCACCATCGGCTCGACACTGGACAACAGCGGCGGCGACATCCAGGCGAACCAGCTTGCGCTGAACGCGACGGACCTGCTGAACCACGGCGGCACGATCACGCAATACGGCGCGTCGTCGATGGGCTTTAACGTCAGCGGCACCTTCGACAATTCAAGCGGCGGCACATTCCAGACCAACAGCACCGACCTGACGCTCGCGCCTGGCGCGCTCGTCAACGACGGCGGCGCGATCCTCGACGCCGGCACGGGCACGCTGACGATTGCACCGGGCAATGGCGCGGGTGCCTTCTCGAACGTCGGCGGCCGCATCATCACGGCCGGGCAACTCGCTGCGCAGGCCGGCAGCCTGAACAACGCGAACGGCGTGCTCGCCACGCAGGGAAACATCGCGGCAAACATCGCGGGCGATGTGAACAATACGCAAGGCTCGGTTCGCTCGCTCTCGTCGCTGACGCTCGCGAGCGGCGGCACGCTGACCAACACGAACGGACAGATCCAGTCCGGCACGGGCGCGGCTGGCGACGCGAGCACGCTCGCGATTCAGGCCGCGTCGGTCAACAACACGAACGGCCTCGTCGGCAATCTCGGCACGGGCGACATGACCGTGCAAGGTGGCAGCCAGACCGTGAACAGCGGCGGCGTCATGACGGGCAACGGCAATGTTGCCGTCGATACGTCGGCGCTCGTCAACACGCAGAACGGTCAGATCAGCGGCGCGGGCGTCACGGTGCGAGGCGATACCGTTGACAACAGCGGCGGCCAGATTGGCAGCCTGGCCGGTACGAATGGCGATGTCGCGATCACGACGACCGGCTCGGTCACGAACACGAACGGCCAGATTGGTGCAACACACAACCTGGCCGTCAATGCCGCGACCCTTACGGGCGGCGGCAGCTACAGCGCAGCCAACGACGTAGCGGTAAGCGTACAGGGCGACTTCACGCCGACGCCCGATCTGCAGTTCGCCGCAGGCCATGACCTCAGTTTCACGCTGCCGGGCACGTTCAGCAACGGCGCGACGCTGGAAGCGGCGAACAACCTGAACATCAACGCGGCCGACGTGCAGAACAGCGGTGTCATGATGGCGGGCGGCACGCTCACGACGCACTCGAATACGCTCAAGAACACCGGGACGATGGTCGGCGGCAGCGTCTCGCTCAACGCGACGCAATCGCTGACGAACACGGGGCCGACGGCGCTGATCGGCGCAACCGACAGTAACGGCACGCTCGAACTGCTGTCGAACGACATCGAGAACCGCGACGACACCACGGCGACCGACACGCAGGCGACCACCGCGATTTACGGTCTCGGCAAGGTGATACTGGCGGGCGGCAAGAATGCAGACGGCAGCTACACGAACGCGGCCCTGATCCGCAACCAGTCAGCGCTGATCGAATCGGCCGGCGACATGGAACTGCACGCCGCCCAGGTGACGAACACGCGCACGACGATGACGACGACCGGCCTGAACCAGCCGGTTGCTCCGGCGCTGCTCGACGAACTTGGCATCAGCCTGTCCGGCCGCACTGGCCAGGTCGGCATACAGGACCCGAACAGCATCGGTGGCGTCTTTACCGATCCGCCACACGGAGGGCAATGGAATTCGACCTACCAGTACACCACCTACACAGGCGTCGCGCTGGCGAACCTGATCGCAGGTATCAGCCCGCAGGCGCAGATCATCGCCGGCGGCAATCTCGACGCGTCGAAGGTGGGACTGTTCCAGAACCACTGGAGCGCGGTCGCAGCAGTCGGCAACATCGCCGCGCCCACGACGCTCGACCAGAATAGCTGGCAGGGTCAGACAGCGCCCCAGGTGCAGGTCACGTATTCCGGCGAGTACCACTACAACAACTACGACAACAGCGAACACGACTGGCAATTGCCGTTCGGCGATGCGCCGTTCGTCGGCAAGCGGCCAGGCGGCTACACGCAGGCGGCGCCGGCCGACATCCGCTATTACGCGCTGCCGGGTTACGAATCGAGCTTTGTCGCGGGCGGCACGCTTTCGGGCACGGGCATCAGCATCAACAACACCGCGGGCAACGCGGGCATTCCGTCGATCGGTCTCGCACCTGGCCAGGCCATGTCCGGGGTGAATATCAGCGGCCTGAGCGGCAACGCGAGCGGCACGAAGTCCGGCGCGGCGTCGGTCAACGGTGGCGCGGGCATGGTCAATCCGGTCATCGCGAGTGCGACGGCGCAGACCGTCCTGCAAAACCTGACGGTTCCGCAGGGCGGACTGTTCAGACCGGCGAGCGCACCGGGTGCCGGTTATCTGATCGAAACGAACCCGGCCTTCACGAACCAGGAGACGTTCATTTCGAGCGACTACTACCTGCAACAGCTTGGCGTGAATCCGCAGACGACGGAAAAGCGTCTCGGCGACGGTTTCTACGAGCAGCAGCTCGTGCGCAACCAGGTGACGTCGCTGACTGGCAAGGCCGTGCTCGGCCCTTACACCGATCTCCAGTCGATGTACCAGTCGCTGCTTGCTGCGGGCGCCTCGCTCTCGCAGTCGCTGAACCTGCCGCTCGGCATGAGCCTGTCGCCCGAGCAGGTGGCCGCGCTCACCAGCAACGTCGTCATCATGCAGACCGAGATGGTCGACGGCCAGGCCGTGCTCGTGCCGGTCGTCTATCTTGCGAAGGCCAGTCAGCAGAACATGAATGGTCCGCTGATCGCCGCAACCGACATCGACATCCAGAACGCGCAGACCTTCAGCAACAGCGGCACGGTGCAGGCAGGCAATACGCTGTCAATCCAGGGCAACCAGATCAGCAACGCATTCGGCACGCTGCAAAGCGGCGGCCTGATGTCGCTGAACACAAAGGGCAATATTGACCTGACTTCAGCGACCGTGAATGCGGGCAGTCTCGCGCTGAAGGCGGGCGGCGACCTGCTGCTCAATACGGCGGTCAAGACGGTTGACCAGGTGAGCGCAACCGGCGCCACGCGCACGACGACCACCCTCGGCCCCATTGCGAACCTGAACGTGGCGGGTAACGCCGTCATCGTCACCGGCGGCAACGTCGAGCAGAACGCGGGCAATCTGAACGTCGGCGGCAACCTCGGCATGGCCGTGGGTGGCAACTATGATCTTGGTTCGGTGCAGACCGGCGAACACAAGATTGTCGAGCGCGCGAACGGTGTGTCGAACACCGACTTTAACCAGACGACCGGCAGTTCCATCAAGGTCGGTGGCGTTTCGCAGATTGGCGTGCGCGGCGACCTGACTGCAACCGGCGCAGACATCAGCCTCGCGGGCGGCGGGACGCTCGCTGCGACCGGCAATGTGACCTTGCAGGCTGCAAAAGCCACATCGACCACGAACAGCAACAGTTCAGGCAGCGATAGCCACGGCAGTTATTCGGAGTCCTTGCACCGGTCGGACGACACGCTTACTGCGACGACGCTTAATGCCGGCAACTCGCTGACGGTCGCGTCAGGCAAGGATATCAACGTCACGGGCAGCGCAATCAGTCTCGACAAGGGAACCGCGACGCTCGCGGCGACAGGCAGCGTCAATATCGGCGCGGCGACGGAAACGCACGTCGACAATTCGCAGGAGCAGCACAAGCACAGCAATGTGGTGAGCGGCATGCAAGTGTCGAGTTCGAGTAACAGCACGACGACGTTGTCGCAGGGCAGTATGGTTTCAGCCGATGCCGTGACCATCGCAAGCGGCAACGATATCAACGTAAACGGCAGCACGATTGTCGGTACGAACGATGTCGCGCTGAGTGCTGCGCACGACGTGAACATCACGACGTCGCAGGATACGCAGACTACGTCCAGCAGCTATCGGGAACGTCAGTCCGGTTTCGGCGCGGGCGGCGGCATCGGCATATCGGTTGGCAGCCAGACGCAGACCAATACGGCGAATACGTCACAGGTGACGAACAACGGCAGTACGATCGGCTCGCTGAACGGCAACCTGAACATCGTCGCGGGCAACGATCTGCATGTGACGGGCAGTGACCTGGTCGCGGCGAAGAACGTCACGGGGACGGGTGCAAATGTCATCATCGACGCGGCGGCTGACACCTATCACCACGACGAAAAGCAGACGGTCAGCAAGAGCGGCTTTACGCTTGCAGTGAAGGCACCGGTTATTGATGCGATTACCAGCACGGTCGATCAGGCGCACGCGGCGAGCCACAGTCAGGATGATCGCGCGGCGGCATTGCACGGCATGGCGGCGGCAAGCAGCGCGATTGATTCAGTCGGTGCAGCCGGCGCGGCGTTGGGCTCGCTTGCCAGCGGTGGGACACCGTCGGCGAAGATCGAACTCAGCTACGGAAGCAGCCACAGCGAAAACACCTACATGGAAGACAGCACGACGCATCGCGGTTCGAGCGTCAGCGCGGGCGGCACGGCTGCGTTCGTTGCCACCGGCAACGGCACACCGGGAAGCGGCAACGTGACGATTGCAGGCTCCAACGTGAACGCGAACGATGTGATCCTCGCGGCAAAGAATCAGGTCAATGTCGTGAACACGACCGACACCGATTCGACGCGCAGCACGAACCAGTCGAGCAGCGCAAGCGTCGGTATTTCGTATGGCACGCAGGGTTGGGGCGTGGACGCGTCGATGTCGAAGGCGCACGGCGACGGCAATAGCGATGCGGCCATGCAGAACAACGCACACGTGACGGCGGCGAATACCGCGACGATCATCTCGGGAGGCGATACCAACATCATCGGTTCGAACGTCAATGGCCGTCAGGTGAATGCCGATGTCGGCGGCAACCTGAACATTGCGAGCGTGCAGGACACGATGACGAGCAGCGCGCATCAGGAGAGCACGGGCGGCGGTTTCAGCATCAGCCAGGGTGGCGGCAGCGCGAGTTTCAGTCACACGAATGCGAGTGCGAACGGCAATTACGCGGGCGTGAATGAACAGGCCGGCATTCAGGCGGGCGATGGTGGTTTCAACGTCAACGTCAAGGGCAATACCGATCTGAAGGGCGCGGTGATTGCGAGCGATGCCGATGCGTCGAAAAACAATCTCGCCACAGGCACGCTGAGCTATAGCGATGTACAGAACTCGTCGAGCTATAACGCGCATACGGGCGGCATCGGCGGAGGCGTGACGGCCGGCGACGGCGGCGCGAACTACGGCACGACCGGCAGCACGTCGGGCCACAACGCAGGCGGCCCCGCGCCGATGCTGAGTCAGAACGCCAGCGGCAGCGATAGCGCGACCACGCGCAGCGGCATCAGCGCGGGCACCATCAACGTGACGGATGTGGCTCATCAGACGCAGGACATCGCGAGCCTCAATCGTGATACGTCGAACGCCAACGGCACGGTCGCGAAACTGCCGGACGTGAATAATCTGCTCGACCGTCAGGGGGACATGATGGCCGCCGCGGGCGCGGCGGGTGAGGCGGTGTCCCGGCGTATTGGTGACTATGCAGAATCGAAGTACAAGGAGGCAAAGGCGAACGGCGATCAGGCCGGCATGGATGCGTGGAAGGAAGGCGGCTTAGCGCGCGCCGGAATGCAGGCCGCGGGCGCTGCGCTCGTGACCGGGCTTGCTGGCGGCAATGCAATTGGCGGCGCAGCGGGCGCAGGTATTGCGTCGATCGCAGCAGGCAGACTTAACGGACTGAGCGATGCGATTGCCGGTTCGAAGCCGAGCGGCAATGCGGATATGAATGAGGCGCTGGGCAATATTGTTGCCAATGCGATTGCTACTGGGGCGGGCGCGGTGGTTGGCGGTAATGCGGGTGCGTTTGAAGGCTATAACGTTGATCGGTTCAACCGGCAGTTGCATCCCGAAGAAAAGGCCGTAGCCAAGCAGCTTGCAGATAAGAGCGGTGGCAAGTACACGGAGGCGCAAACTGAGGACCAGATGCGCATTATGGGCGTAACCGTGAACGGGACCAACGAATCAGGCGCACCGACGACGCTGATTGGCCAGGCGCCCACGGATTCCGGCGCAAAGTGGATATCGGGTGGTACGACGGCGGACGGCAAACCGATTCTGACGCAGGTTACGGCGCAGGCGAATCCGGAGTTGCAGACATACATCCTGTCGAACTATGCCACGGACGTGCCGGGCACAGTTTCGTATGATCCGTTGTCCGGCTCAAAGTCATCAACTATAACGGGGCCGTTCACCAAGTTCGACAAGAGCGACGCGGACTTTATGCGTAACACAACGGCAGATGCAGCGGGGATGGTTTCGACTAACGCCGGACGTGTATCGTCACTTGCGGCAGCGGGTGCGTCAATAACGCCTTGCTCAGTAGTCTGTGAGGGTATTGCATACGGCGGAACAATCATAGCAATCGCCGCAGATGCGGTTGGGCAATTGGCTAAGCCGAATACGGGGCAGTACGTTTTTAATGGTTCTACGTCTATTGCATCGAACTACATTTCAGCGGCATCTCCCCTATTGACCCCTGCCGTGAATGAGTTGGTGAATCAAGTGAACGGTAGTGGCGTGGCTAAGAACGTGCAAGAAAAGATAGATGGCATTTTCGGGCCGCAAACTTCCAAGGGGAGAAAATGAAGATCAGATTCATCGACAACGGCAACCTAGCTTCATGGCTTCGCTTGACGCTAATCGTTATTGGAATAGGACTTGCCGCTATCGCACTTGAATGTGAACTCCCAGTCCCTTGGGCGAGAGTTTTCTTGTTAGTCGGCTTTCTTTCAGTGCTTGTCGGCGGAATGACCAGTCGGGCCAAATTGCTAAATATCAAGCCCTTCGATAACAGCTACAAGAAAGCACGCGACAGCTACAAAACGAAGGACGACGAAAACGGGAAATAAACCGTTGATGCAGCAGCGGGCTAACGATGCCCGCCGCTGCATGTCGTATCGAATCACGGAATGAAACACCCATGAAAATTCGAAATAGGCTGGCGGCACTCCCGCTCACAGCCCTGGTATCACTCGCGTCCAACGCGCAGCAGGCACCCACGCCTGCGGACACAGCCGCCGCGGCACGCGCCAACGCAGAACAGAACCAGCAACTCCAGCAGCAACGCGACGCGCAGCAGCGCGACGCAACAGTGCAGGCGCCGGTCGTGCGTTCCGAAGTCCCACGCGTGCAAGGCTGGCCCGAACTGCCGGCAGAGCAACCGTGCTTCCGCATCGACACCCTTTCACTCGACGTGCCGCCCAATCTGCCCGACGCAGTACGCAGTCACGGCGCCTCGCAACTGCCGCTCGACCGCTTCGCGTTCGCACGCGAATGGCTTGCGCACTATCGCGGCCAGTGCATCGGCAAGGCCGGGCTCGATGTCCTCACCAAAGGATTGCAGCAAGCCATTTTGAGCGAAGGCTACATCACGACACGCGTGCTGCTACCCGCGCAAGACCTGTCAACCGGCACCCTGAAATTCGCGCTCGTGCCCGGCGTCATCCGCAAGCTGCGCTATACCGATCCCGACACGCGCGGCACATGGAAAACCGCATTCCCCGCGCGCGACGGCGACCTGCTGAACCTGCGCGATCTTGAGCAGGGTCTGGAGCAGTCGAAGCGCGTCGCGAGCCAGGACGTCGACATGAAGATCGAGCCGACCGACATGCCGGGCGAAAGTGACGTCGTCATATCGATGAAACGCGCAAAGCCGTGGAGCGTCGTCGCGTCCGTGGACAACTCGGGTTCGCGGGCAACGGGCAAGCTACAGGGCAACCTCAGCGTCGGCATCGATAACCCGCTCGGACTGAATGACGTTCTCACGGCCGGCGCCAGCCAGGATCTGCAATTTGGCGACAAGCGCCTAGGCTCGCATGGCTTCAATGGATCGTACTCGCTGCCGTGGGGTTACTGGACGGCCACACTGTCGGGCAGTGCGAATACCTATTACCAGAACATTGCGGGTGTGAATCAGACTTTCGTGTCGAGCGGCAATTCGCAGACCGCCGCGCTGAGACTCGCGCGTGTCCTGAGACGCAGCCAGACCGACGTGTTCGGCGTGGAATTCCAGCTATCGAAGCGCTTCGGCGAGAGCTTCATCGACGGCACCGACATTCCAACGCAGCGCCGCAACAACACGTTCATCGAGGCGGGGCTGACCGACCGGCATTACTTCGGCACATCGCAGTTCGACGGCACGCTTGCGTATCGTCAGGGCATCGGCGGACTGGGTGCGACGCCTGACCCGCATCCGGACGGTCCGACGTACCGTTACCATCTCGCCGTGCTGGACACAAACCTGTCGGTGCCGTTTGCAGTTAGCAAACAGAACTTCCACTACGTGACCACGGTTCACGCACAGTTCACGAACGACACGCTGTTCTATTTAGACGACCTGACCATCGGCAGCCGCTACACGGTACGAGGCTTCGACGGCGAGACGATGTTGGCGGCGGAGAAAGGTTTCTACTGGCGCAATGAACTACAGATGCCCCTAGGGCAAACAGGGCAGACGCTCTACACGGGGATCGACTACGGCCACGTATTCGGACCAAACACGGCGTTCCTGGCGGGCACACAACTGGCCGGCGCGGTAATCGGCCTGCGCGGTAACGTCGGCACGCGGATCGGCGGATTCGCCTATGACGTGTTCGCCGGCACGCCCGTCTACAAACCGGCGGCATTCCCAACCGCGCGTGTCACGGTCGGCTTCCAGGCGACAGC
This sequence comes from Paraburkholderia sp. RCC_158, assembly GCF_041355255.1. Taxonomy (NCBI): domain Bacteria; kingdom Pseudomonadati; phylum Pseudomonadota; class Betaproteobacteria; order Burkholderiales; family Burkholderiaceae; genus Paraburkholderia; species Paraburkholderia sp. RCC_158. The sequence goes on from NZ_JBFUPM010000013.1 coordinate 59,709, forward strand.
GCAGTTCTAGCGGGAAGGGCCTCACTCCCGACTAGCAATAGCCGGTCGCACGTCACCATCGGAAGACACAGAGGAAGAAGAAACCGAAGAACCTGCCCCACCCGCGCCACTATCAGCCGTCCGCGATCCCTGATCACCCCACACAACGGAGTTATCGACCGCATACAACCGGCAAGGCGCCGAGCTCTGCTTCTGGCAATTCGCAATCGCAACCGACATCGGATCGTCGCCGCCCTCGGCCCACGACCACGCGCCCGTGTCCGACACCGCGAAGGCACGGCTCGGGTACTGGTGCAGGAAGTTGCGATAACCGTTGCGCCCGGCTTCATCGACGTAGGGGACCGCGTCGACGGCATCGACGGAAGCAAAGCCGCTCGCCTTCGGCGCCGAAGGATCGGACACGCGATACTGCACGCCCGTGGGCATGCCCACGCGTGCAAGGAACGACTCCACAGCCGGCCACCAGACATGCACGCCGTCGCGGTCGCCGACGAGCCGGTGCGCGTCGTTCTTATACGTGCCGTAGTCGACCATCTTCGCGCTCGCGCCGTGCGCGACGTACGCCGCGTGCATGCCGGCCACGAGCGGCGCATTCCACACCGAATCGTTGTCGCCGTACATCCACAGCGACGGCACTTTCGTCTTGTCGCCATACGCGCCGAATGCTCGCGTCAGATTGCCCTGCCAGTCGCCGCACGCGTCCTGGCGCAAGCCGCCGGAAAAGTTGATGAGCGCCCGCACGCCCGGCGCTGCTTCGGTGCCGTAGGCCATCGTCGCGAGGCCTCCATGCGACGTGCCCGCCACGACGATATGCGTGGCGTCGACGTAAGGCTGCTTCGACATGTAATCGATCGTCGCCGCGACGTCGCCGGCTTGCGACATGCCGTTGCGTTCGACGTCGCAGCCGTCCTGTTGATAGACGCCGCCCGACTGGCCGAAGCCCTGGCGGTTCGGCGCCACGACCACGTAGCCGCGGCGCACGAATTCACGCGCGAACGGCAGCGGGTCGCTGCGTTCCTGCATACGCGGATCGCCGGGAATCTTGCCGTGATTGAAGACGATCATCGGAAACGGGCCTGGGCCGTCCGGTTTGTAGATCGTCGTTTGAAGGGTGACGTCGCCGTCCGCATCGACGGGTACGCGGATAATCTGTTCGTTCAGCCGCGCGCTCGGCAGATACACGTCGTCCGGCAGTGCGATGCGCGGCACGTGAGCGCGGGCGAGCGGTCCGGGCTGGGCGTCCGCGAGCGGGGTCGCGTGCGCCGCTGCCACAGCGCACGCCGCCGCCGCTGCTGCACACATCGCTGCCCACTTCGCCAGAACCTTGCTCAACGCCATTCACCCACCTGCCTCAAAAAATCTGCCTCGACATCTCGTGTCTGTTCATCGAATCCCGCGGCTGACATTTATCTTTCGCACGCGCGTTTGCGACAAACAAAAACATGCTCACGTACGCATTGCGCGAAGCGCACGCACGCCAATCGAGATCGCACGGGATAAACCCAACGGCCGACGCGACCCCACGCGCCGATGATGAACGCCACCTCCGCTGCCGGACGCCGCTGCCATAACCTCATTAACTGGTTATCGGCAGGCGCCGGCGCAACTTGCGGAACCCTTACCAGCGGGTCCTCGCTTGATGGCGTCACGAAGCAACGGCCTCATCCTGGCACGACAATTTTGTTTTGTGCAATCAAGGAGAACCCCTGACGAAAAAATTGCCGCGTCGCGCGAGAGGCAGAGCGGCAGGCTCGATGAGCAAGACGCGCGGTGAAAACCCGCGCGGGTGTGGGCAATAAAGCCGCGAAAAGGGCCTTAAATCGGCGGATTGGGGCGATGCGTTGGCCGGGCTCGCCTTTGCATCGCGCGATAGCGGGCTGACTGGACTGTCGCGTCGAGCCAACGCCTTAAAGCGGCCCCGCTAAGGGGCCATATGCGATGACGGCGGATTCTCCGTTGACGCTTAAAAAACTATTCGCTTACATCGCCGTCGACGTAGAGCCAGTGGCCGCGATCATCGCGAATAAAACGGCTTAACTCGTGCAGCCGATGCGCGCGCCCGGCCACCTTGTATCGCGCGACGAACTCGACGGTCGCGTGTTGCGCGTCCGTTTCGGCGAATGCCTTGATCTCCAGTCCGAGCCAACGCGGCGCGTCGGGCGCGGAAGGGTCGGCGTCGAGATCGGCGGGGCAGGTGGCGGGCGCCCACGTGACGCGCAAATAATCCGTTGCGCCGACAACATATGCGCTGTAGCGCGAGCGCATCAGTTCGAGCGCGCGCGGCGCCAGTTCGCCGCCGTCGATATAACGGCCGCAGCACGCCGCGAAACGCGGTGCTTTCGCGGCCGCGGACTGGCGAGGCGCAGCGCCGCCGCAAGGACAGTCGGCGGGCCGCTGTGTGGACGACTCGTGCTTGCTCATCGAACTCCTAACCAAGACCGCGTGCGATCAATATCTTCTGGATGTCGCTCGTGCCTTCGTAGATCTGGCACACGCGCACATCGCGATAAATCCGTTCGACCGGAAAGTCGCTCAGATACCCGTAGCCGCCGTGAATTTGCAGCGCCGCCGAACAGATGCGCTCCGCGGCCTCCGACGCAAACAGTTTTGCCATCGCGGCTTCGGTGAGGCAGGGCTGGCCGGCGTCTTTCAACGACGCCGCGTGCCAGATCAACTGACGCGCGGCTTCGAGTTGCGTCGCCATATCGGCGAGACGGAACTGCACGGCCTGGTGCGAGAACAGCGGCTGGCCGAAGCTCTCGCGCTCCTTCGCGTAACTCAACGCTGCTTCGAACGCCGCGCGCGCCATGCCGACGCTTTGCGCGGCGATGCCGATGCGCCCGCCTTCGAGCCCCGACAGCGCAATGCGATAACCCTCGCCTTCTGCGCCGATCAGATTCGCGGCGGGCACGCGGCAATCTTCGAAAATGATTTGCGCGGTATCCGACGAATGCTGGCCGAGCTTCTCTTCGAGCCGCGCGACCACATAACCCTTGCTGTCGGTCGGCACGATAAACGCGCTGATGCCGCGCTTGCCGGCGGCCTTGTCGGTGACGGCCATCACGATGGCGACATTCGCGTTCTTGCCGCTCGTGATGAACTGCTTGACGCCGTTGAGCACGTAGGCGTCGCCATCGCGCGTTGCGGTGGTGCGCAGCGCCGAGGCGTCGGAACCCGCCTGCGGTTCGGTCAGGCAGAACGCGCCGAGCATCTCGCCGCGCGCGAGCGGCGTGAGCCAGTCGCGCTTTTGCGCGTCGTTGCCGTAACTCAGCAGAATGCTGCACACAGGGCAATTGTTCACGGAGATCGCCGTCGATGTACCGCCGTCGCCGGCTGCGATTTCCTCGAGAATCAGCGCGAGCGCGAGCGCGTCCATGCCGGCGCCGCCGTACTCTTCGGGCACGAGCACGCCATACGCGCCGAGTTCCGCAAGTTGCCTATGCACTTCTTTTGGAAAAGTGCGCTCGCGGTCCCACGCCGCCGCGTGCGGTGTGACGGCTTCGCGCACGAAGGTGCGCAGCGCGTCGCGGACCATCAGATGATCCTGATCAAGCACCATGAATCTGCCTCCTCACTCTGGCCTCGTGCATAAGGGCCGACCAGACCACTCACGCGCTCGTGCTACCACTCCAGCTGCGTGCCGTCGTATTGGTAGAAGCGGCCATTGAACGCGTCGCGCGAGGCCGCTGCCTGCGCGAGCACGTCACGCATGCCGGCGACGCTCGTCGTGGGATCGATTGCCGCGTGCGCGCCGCCCATGTCCGTCTGCACCCAGCCCGGATGCAGCGACACGCACGTCGCGCTTTGTGCTTCGAGCGACGCGAGCTTGAGCGCGTCGTTCAACGCCGCCTTGCTCACGCGATACAGCCAGCCGCTCGTGCCGCCCGAATCGGCGATGCTGCCCATCCTGCTCGAGATCACCGCCAGCACGCCGCCCGTTTCCTCGACGATCGGCAGCAGGATCGGCATCAGTTGCATCGGGCCGCGCACGTTGGTGTGCATCACATGATCGAAGTCTTCCGCAGTGATGGTTTCAATGCGGTCGCTGCGCGGACCATACACGCCCGACACGACGATGGCCACATCGACCTGCTCGCCGTCGAGCTTCCAGCCCAATGCGGCGATGTCCGCGGGCTCGGTCACGTCGACGGAATACGTTTGTGCGCCGAGCTGCGTGAGGGCGTCGAGCGCGGCGCCGTCGCGCGCGGTGGCGAGCACACGCCAGCCGCTTTGTTTGTACTGCCGGACAAATTCCTGGCCGATGCCACGCGACGCACCGACAATCAACACTGTCTTCATGAATCACCTCCGACTATGTGACGCGCCTGACCATGCGCACGACGCGTCAAACGAGTTCGATGCCCATTGCCGTCGCTTCGCCGCCGCCGATGCAAAGCGTGGCGACGCCGCGCTTGCCGCCGCGCTTTTTCAGCGCACCGATCAGCGTGACGAGAATGCGCGCACCCGATGCGCCGATCGGATGGCCGAGCGCACACGCGCCGCCGTGCACGTTGACCTTGTCGTGCGGAAGCTTGTGCTCCTTCATCGCGGCCATCGTCACGACGGCGAACGCCTCGTTGACTTCGTACAGATCCACTTCGTCCGCGCGCCAGCCGTTTTTGTCGAACAGCTTGCGGATCGCGCCGACCGGCGCGGTGGTGAACTTCGCCGGCTCCTGCGCGAACGTGGAGTGGCCGACCACGCGCGCAAGCGGCGTGACGCCGAGACGCTTCGCCGTCGATTCGCGCATCATGACGAGCGCCGCGGCGCCGTCCGAAATCGACGACGAGTTCGCGGCCGTCACCGTGCCCGTTTTGCTGAACGCGGGCTTGAGCGTCGGAATCTTTTCGAGGTTCGCCTTGTACGGCTGTTCGTCGTGGTCGATGGTCGCTTCGCCTTTGCGGCTTTGCACTTTCACCGGCGCGATTTCCCACGCGAACGAACCGTCTTCGTTTGCACGCTTCGCGCGGTTCAGCGACTCGACGGCGAACGCGTCTTGCGCTTCGCGCGTGAAGTCGAACGAGGCCGCGCATTCTTCCGCGAACGTGCCCATCAAACGGCCTTTTTCGTAGGCGTCTTCGAGGCCGTCGTAGAACATGTGATCGATGACCTGGCTGTGACCCATGCGCATGCCGCCTCGCGCTTTGGGCAGCAGATACGGCGCGTTCGTCATGCTCTCCATGCCGCCCGCGACGATCACGTCGACGGAACCGGCGGCCAGCATGTCGTGCGCGAACATGGCCGCGCGCATGCCCGAGCCGCACATCTTGTTGACTGTCGTGCTGCCCGTCGAAAGTGGCAAGCCGGCGCCGAGCGCGGCTTGCCGCGCGGGTGCCTGGCCGAGACCCGCGGGCAGCACGCAACCCATCACGACTTCATCGATCTGCTCGGGCTTGAGGCCCGCGCGCTGAACCGCGGCTTCGATCGCGATCGAGCCGAGTTGCGGCGCGGTCAGCGATGCGAAATCGCCCTGAAATGCAGCCATCGGCGTGCGCGCCGCGCTTACGATCACAATCGGATCGGCCGTCATGCCGTTCGTCTCGGTCTTTGTCTTCGTCTCACTCATGTTTTAGCTCCTTGATTACGCCTTGGACTATCGCCGGCACGTCGCCAAGCTGCGCCGCGTCTGACGCGACGACGTCGTTGTCCGCCGTATGCGCGGTGCTCGCCGACACGCCGGCCACGCAACGCCGATAGGTTTCATCGAGCGCGGCCGCGTTGTTGATCGTCATGCCGAGGTCGCGCACCTTGCCGTCGTGCACGCCATACGCCCAGCCGTGCACGGTGAGTTCCTGGCCGCGCGCCCATGCGTCGTTGATGATGGTCGTGCGGCACACGTTCACGACCTGCTCGATGGTGTTCAGTTCGACGAGACGCCGGTGACGTGTCTCGCCAATGGGCCACTCGTCGATCAGTGCGGCATGTTTTGCGCGCACGTCCTGCACGTGATGCAGCCAGTTATCCGCGAGACCCACGCGGCGGCCGTGCAATGCCGCGGCCACGCCCGAGCAGCCGTAGTGGCCGACCACCATGATGTGCTTGACCTTCAGCAGATCGACGGCGAACTGGATCACCGAGAGGCAGTTCAGATCCGTATGCACGACCACGTTCGCGATGTTTCTATGCACGAACACTTCGCCCGGCGGCAGACCGATGATCTGGTTCGCGGGCACGCGCGAATCGGAGCAGCCGATCCACAGATACTCGGGCGTCTGCTGATGCGCGAGGCGCGAGAAGTACTCGGGATCTTCGGACAACTTGCGCGTGACCCACGCGTCGTTGTTGTCGAACAGATGCGCGAGCGGATGAGCGGGGTTGGAAGCGTTCATGTTCATGATGCGTCTTGGCGGTTAATCGACGGTTATTCAGTGGTTATCTGGCGGTTAAGCGACCGCTTTCAGCGGCCGGTTTCGTTACGTTGGATTCGGTGTGATGCATGCGCTAGGCAACTCTCACGCTGCGCTCGTCGGCCTGCGGTTCAGCGGCGCTGATAGCATCTGCTGCGTTCGACTCCGCGGATTCTGCATCGACAAAACGCTCCGGATAGCGAATGCAAAAACGCACGCTGCTGTCATACGGAAAGAAGTCGGGCAGTTCGCCTTTCAGCAGATGATTCTTGTGCTTTTGCCACAGCGCCGGATCGAAGAAGTCCGCGTGATGCTGCATGAACGCGCGGCGCACGCGCGGGTCGCCGAGCAGAAAAGTGCCATACGTCTCCGGGAAAATGTCGTGCGGTCCGACCGAGTACCACGGCTCGCCCGACATCTCGTCTTCTTCGTTGCGCGGCGCGGGCACTGCACGCACGTTGCAGTCGGTCAGATATTCGATCTCGTCGTAATCGTAGAACACCACGCGGCCGTGGCGCGTCACGCCGAAGTTCTTGTACAGCATGTCGCCGGGGAAGATGTTCGCCTGCATCAATTCCTTCACCGCGTTGCCGTATTCCTTGATGCCGTGATCGACGTCGTCGTCGCTGCCGTTTTGCAGGAACAGATTCAGCGGCACCATGCGGCGCTCGATATACATATGGCGGATCACCACGTTGTCGCCGTCGTACTCGAGCAGCGACGGCACTTCTTTCTCCAGTTCACGCATGAGCGCTTCGTCGAGCCGCGAAATGGGCAGCGCGACGCTCGAATATTCGAGCGTGTCAGCCATGCGGCCGAGGCGGTCGTGTCGTTTGACGAGCTGATACTTCTCCTGAATCTTCGCGCGCGTGGTTTCCTTCGGCGGCGGGAAGTTGTCCTTGATGAGCTTGAACACGTACGGAAAAGAGGGCAGCGTGAACACCAGCATCACGAGCCCCTTGATGCCGGGCGCGGTGATGAACTGATCGCTCGAATGCGACAGGTGATGCAGCAGATCGCGATAGAACAGATTCTTGCCCTGCTTCTGCAAGCCGACCGACGTGTAGATTTCCGCCTTCGGCTTGCCCGGCATGATCATGCCGAGGAATTCGACGTAAGCCGACGGTACTTCCATATCCACAAGAAAGTACGAGTGCGAGAAGCTGAAGATAATCAGCAACTGTTCGCGCGTCAGCAGCACCGTGTCGAGCGCGAGCACGCCGGGCTTCACGTGACGCAGCGGCACGGCGAACGGCAGCAGCCTGTCGCCGTTGATGATTCGCCCGACGATATACGCCGACTTGTTGCGAAAGAACAGCGACGAGAGCACATGAATCTGGAAGTTCGGCGCTTCGTCGAAGGTGCCGAACGCGTCGTGAATCGCCTGCATAACGCAGCCGACGTCGCGCGTCAGATCTTCGAACGGCGGCTCGAGTTGAAAATTCGTGACGATGCGCTCGAGCGTCGCGGCGAGGCCGTCCTTGCCGGGATAGTACGCGCGATATGTCGGCTTGGCCGCGGGCTCGTCGTTCTCGATGTATTCGGTCGAGATCGCCGGGCGCACGAAAATGAAGTCGTTGTTGAAATACGAGCGGTGCAAAATCTTGCAGCACACCGAATTGAAAAACGTTTCCGCGCACTCGGGCTGACGGTGCGTGGTGAGAAGGCCAATGTAGTGCAGCTTGATCTGCTGCCACACTTCGCTGTCGATGTTCTCCGCGTCGTACTCGTCTTCGAGCAGTTCGACGCATTCCTGCACGCGGTCGTCGTATGAAGTAATGCGCTCGCGCGCGAGCTTTTGCAGGCCATGCCAGTCGCCGTTCTCGAACAGCGTCTTGGCATGAATCGCCGCGTCGCGAAAGATCCGGTAGTGCCGGTTGAATCCTTCGAGCATGGTTTGCGCGACGTCAAAGCCGATTTGCGACGACAACAGTTTGGGGAAGTGATTCATGTCGACCGTGCATTCGTCTCGTGTCGTGAAGACACCCGTGATTGTATCGTCGGGTGCGCTCGCGACGCATTGCGTCAACCGGCTCGTGCGCCGGCGCCGTGTGAGCGGTGCCGGGCATTTGCGGACTTTTCCGGGCAACTGCGCTCAATGCCCTGGTTCGGCGTTGTTAAACGGCTCAATTTGCAGCAAGAAAAATTTCGTTCACGACTTCACCTGGTCGCATGTCTCGTCATGCGGGCTTGGCTTCGCGCGCTCGTCGCCCTTGTTGCGTTTCTTGCGCTTCCGTCGCTTTGCGTGCCTCGGAAGCCGCATGCTTGCCGCCTTCGAGCAGCGCGCGCGCCTGCGCTTCGTATTGGGCGAGGTCTTCGAGCGTCGCGTTCAGGTCTTCCAGTTGCCGCTCCAGCACCTCGCGATGACGCGCGACCGTGCCGAGAAACGCGTGCAGTTGCGGGACGGTGTCTGTCGGCGATTCGTACACGTCCAGCAGATCGCGAATTTCGGAGAGCGTGAAGCCGAGCCGCTTGCCGCGCAGCGTGAGCTTCAGGCGCGTGCGGTCGCGGCCCGAATAGACGCGCCGCAAGCCGCTCGACCCTTCGCGGCTCGGCGAGAGTAAACCCTGGTCTTCGTAGAAACGTATGGCGCGCGGCGTGACGTCGAATTCCCGCGCGAGTTCGGTGATCGTGTATTGAGTGGTCATCGGGGCATTCACTGGCCGGGCACAAAGTCAGATTGAACGATAGAATCGACGTTTACGTTATCGTCAACTTGGGTTGAATGCAACCTGCGGCAAGTACGCGGAAAGCGTGGAGGAAGACACCGAATGAATGCACTCGAACATCAACTCGACTATCCGTTCAACGACACGCTGCCCGAGCCCGGCCACGCGCAGGAAGTCGCGCCCGGTGTGTTCTGGCTGCGCATGCCGTTGCCGTTCGCGCTCGACCATATCAATCTGTGGCTGCTGCGCGATCAGATCGACGGCGAGGAAGGCTGGACGGTGATCGACTGCGGGATCGCGTCGGACGCGATCCGGGAGAACTGGGAAAAGGTATTTGAGTCGGTGCTCGACGGTTTGCCGGTGCTGCGGGTGATCGTCACGCATTGCCATCCTGACCACGTCGGTCTCGCGGATTGGGTTTGCAGCGGCGGCGACAAGAAGCGCTGGGACGCGCGCCTGTGGATGACGCTCGGCGAATACATGCAGGCTCGCGTGATGGCGGCCGGCGACGGCTCCAACGCGGGCGGCGAAGCGGCGGCGCGGCACTTCGCGCTGCACGGCGTCACCGACGAGGACTCGCTCGAGAAACTGCGCAGCCGGCAGAGTTATTACGCGAATCTGGTGCCGTCGGTGCCCGATCAATACCGGCGTTTGCGTGAAGCGGACCGCGTGCGGATCGGCAGAAAAACGTGGCGCGTGGTGACGGGCTACGGCCATTCACCGGAGCACTGTGCGCTGCATTGCGAAGAGATGGGCGTGCTGATTTCCGGCGACATGGTGCTGCCGCGCATTTCGACGAACGTGTCGGTGTTCGCGATGGAGCCCGAAGGCTCGCCGCTTGCGCTTTATCTCGAGTCGCTCGCGCGCTACGAGGTGATGCCTGAGGACACGCTCGTGTTGCCGTCGCACGGCAAGCCGTTTCGCGGCGTGCGTACGCGCGTGAAGCAGTTGCGCGAGCATCACGACGCGCGTCTCGCCGAAGTGCGAGAGGCGTGCGCGCAAAAGCCGCAAAGCGCGGCGGACATCGTGCCGCTCATGTTCAAGCGCGCGCTGGATATTCACCAGATGACGTTCGCGATGGGCGAGGCGCTCGCGCACTTGCATATGCTGTGGCTGGCGGGCGCGTTAAAGCGCACGCACGATGCGGATGGCGTGATGCGGTTTTCGGCGTGAGCCCTTGCTCGATGTCGGTGGCCTACGCATAAAAAAAAGCCCGGTCGCGCGTTTGCACTGCATTGCACTGCATTGCGCGACCGGGCTTCTGCTGCTTCGGGTTCGTGCGGTATGTTCGTGCGGTATTACTGCACCGACACCGCCCCGAAGTTCTGCCGCCCAAACGGGCTCACGTGATAACCGCTCACGTTCGTCCGCGTGATAGCTGCCGCCGTCGGATAACCGAGCGGAATCCACAGCGCCTGATCGTGAATGATCTGCTGCGCAGCCTGATACGCTTTCGTGCGCTTGGCCTGGTCCGCCGTGGACTTGCCGTCGGCGATCAGCTTGTCGAGATCCTGATCGCAGAAGCGCGCGAAGTTGATGCCCGACTTCACCGCATTGCAGCTAAAGAGCGGCGACAGGTAGTTGTCCGGATCGCCGTTGTCGCCCGCCCAGCCCATGAATAGCGAGTCGTGCTGGCCTTGCTTGGCCTGCTTGATCAGCTCGCCCCATTCGATCACCTTCACGTCAGCCTTCACGCCGATCTTCGCGAAGTCCGCTTGCAACAGCTCGGCGCCCGCTTTCGGATTCGGATTCAGCACGCTGCCGTTCGGACGCACCCAGATGGTCGTTTCAAAGCCGTTCGGGTAGCCCGCATCGGCGAGCAGTTTCTTTGCCTTGGCCGGATCGTACGGCCAGGCCTTCACGGCCTTGTCGTAGCTCCAGGTGTTCGGCGGATACGGATTCACCGCTGCGGTCGCGGTGTTGTCGAAGACGGTCTTCAGATACGTGCCGCGGTCGAACGCCATGTTCAGCGCGGCGCGCACCTTCTGATTGTCGAGCGGCTTCTTCTGCGTGTTCAACGCGACGAACGCCGTCATGAACGCGGGTGTCTGCACGATGGCGAGCGACTTGTCGTTCTTCGCATCCGCGAGATCCTGCGGTTTCGGCGACAGCGCAATCTGGCATTCGCCGGCTTTCACCTTTTGCGCGCGCACGGTGGCGTCGGGCGTGATTGCGTAGATCAGACGGTCGATCTTCGGTTTCGAGCCCCAGTAGGTCGGGTTCACGTCGTAGCGGATCACCGCGTCTTTCGTGTAGCTCTTCAACTCGAACGGGCCGGTGCCGACCGGCTTCGAATTCAGATCGACCTGCTTGCCGGCCTTCAGCAACTGGTCCGCGTATTCAGCCGAGTAGATCGACGCGAAGCCCATCGTCAGGATCGATACGAAGGTTGCGTCCGGCGCGTTCAGTTCGAACTTGACGGTGTTGTCGTCGACCTTGCTGATCGCCTTGATGAGCTTGGGCAAGCCCATCGACTGCGCATGCGGAAAGCCGCTCGCGCCCGTCACCTTGTGCCACGGGTTGCTGTCGTTGAGCATGCGGTCGAACGTGAACACGACGTCGTCGGCATTCAGCGGCCGCGTCGGCTTGAAGTAGTCGGTGGTCTGGAACTGCACGTTCGGGCGCAGATGGAACGTGTACGTGAGGCCGTCCGCGCTCACGTCCCACTTGTCGGCCAGCGACGGCACCACTTTCTTCGCGGCCTCATCGTAGGAGACGAGCGAATTGAAAATCACATCCGCCGATGCATTGGTCGTGACGAGCGAGTTGAACTGCACGACATCGAAGCCGTCGGGGCTCGACTCGGTGCAGACGGTCAGCGGTTTGGCGAGCACGAGCGCGGGCGCCGTGAAGAGTACGGCGGCTGCGAGCAGTTTGAAGCGCATAAGATCTCCGATAACAAGCGCAGTCAGGCAGTGCGTCTGGTTGTGTGGTTATTCCGTTGACGAGCGACAGCGACGTTTATGGCCTCGCCGTCGACTTCATTCTGATACCTTTCCGGGGCTCGCGCATGCTCGCCAAAATGCGGACTCACGTGCGCGCCGGCCTTCGCGAAAGCTTATCGAAGGGCAGTTCGCGCGACAACAACATAATCCGCATATCCATATGGGATCGTATGGAGGCTGTGCCGTGCGCGTGCTGGCTTCACGCGGCGCTCGCACGCTGCATCAGATAAGCGATGCCGTCGATCGCGCGCACGCCGTACCACGAGACCATCTCTCCGTCGATCAACTCGATGCGCTTGCCGGCCATGCGCGGATCGCTTTTCAGCGCATCGCAATGCGCCTGCGTGAAGCGATAAGGTTCGCTCGAAAGCAGAATGCGGTCGACGCTAGCAAGCCACGGCGCGTGCTCCGCGTCGTCGAATTCGAACGATGGATAACGGCCCGCGCCTGTCGCGCCGCCTTGCACCTCCGGCAGCGTCTGCCAGTTCACGACGCGCAGCATCGCGGAGATGTAGGTGTCGCGCGCGACGGTCATCCACGGTTCGCGCCAGATCAGATACAGCACGTTTTGTGCAGCGAATGCATGCGTGGCGGCGTCATGCAGACGCGCCTGCAACGCATCGGCGAGACGCTGCGCTTCGTGGTCGCGATCGAAAATCGCGCCCAGCAGCGCGTACAGCGAGAAATTGTCGTGCGGCGTGAGCGGATGAGTCACGACGACATGCGGCACGAAAGCGCGCAGTTGCTCGACGGTATCGCGCTCGTTCTCATCGATATTGACGATCATGTGAGTAGGCCGCAGCGCGCGAACGGCGTCGACCTTCACGGCTTTCGTGCCGCCGACCTTGGGCACATTGCGCACCTTGTCGCGGGGATGCACGCAAAAACCGGTACGCCCGACGACCTGGCGTTCTAGACCCAGCGCAAACAGCAGTTCGGTGATGCTCGGCACCAGCGAGACGATGCGCGCGCCGGCACCCATTTTTTCGTGCGCGACGCCGGCTGCATCGACCGCACAGGCAGACATGATTTACTCGACGACGGCGCGCGGCTTGCGCGGCGCGCGTTCGAACACGCGGTCGTAGAGCCAGCGCGGCACGACGTGCAGCAGCATCGCCACGACACGCATCTGCCACGGAAACACCGCGAAAGCGGTGCGGCGCTCGATGGCCTGCGCGGCTTTCGCGGCGAAGCGGTCGGCGTCCATCAGAAAGGGCATGGTGTAGGGATTGTGCGCGGTCATCGGCGTGCGGATATAGCCGGGCGCGATCGTGACAACGCCCACGTCGTGCGGGCGCATTTCGACGCGCAACGCTTCGAGATACTTGAGCGCCGCCGACTTCGACGCGCTATACGCGCCCGAGCCCGGCAAGCCGCGCACGCCCGCGACGCTCGCAACGCCGACGAGCGTGCCGCGTCTTGCGGCAACCATCGCGGCCGCGAACGGCTCGAAGGTGGCGACCATGCCAAAGTAGTTGATGTCCATCACTTCGCGGAAGGTGCGCAGGTCGCCTTCGCCGGTGACCGCGCCGCGGCTGACGCCCGCATTGGCGATCACGATGTCCGGCTGGCCATGTTCCGCGATGAACTGCGCGGCCGCTTCGGCGAGCGCCTCGGCGTCGCGCACGTCGACGCTATAGCAGGAGATGGAGTTTTGCGGATGAGACCGCTTGAAGGCGGCGAGGGCTTCGCCGCGGCGGGCAACGAGGCCGAGCGTCGCGCCGCGCCGCGCGTATTCGGCGGCGAGCGCGAGGCCAATTCCACTCGAAGCGCCGGTAATGAAAACTTTCAACGGTGAGCTCATTCCGGCGCCTCGGGCTTTACATCTTCTTCGCGCGAACCTGCTGGACCAGGTAATCGAGCACCTGGACCGTGCCAGGCAGGCTGTTGGTCGCAGCCGGGCCGGTTTCGTACTTGCCTTGCACGGCGATGGTCGGCACACCGTCGATCTTGTAGTCTTCGAGCAGTTTCTTGTCTTTCTGCAACGCGCTTTGCGTCGAGAATGAGTTGTACGCGTCCATGTACTTCTTCGGATCGACGCCGTTCTTCGCGAGGAATTTGGCCTGATCTTCCGGCGTCAGCAGATAGTTCTTGTTGACGTGAATTTCGTTGAAGACCTTCGGCGTGAGCTGGTTGGCGAGACCGAGCGCGTCGAGCGCGTGATACATCTTCGAGTGCGGAATGAAGTCGTCGCGGAAGGCAACCGGCACGCGCTTGAACACGACGTCCGGACCCTGCTTCTTCACCCATGCTTCGAGGTACGGGTCGAATTCGTTGCAGTGCGGGCAGCCGTACCAGAAGAATTCGGTGACTTCGATCTTGCCGGCGGGCACGTCGGTGGATTGCGCGCTCGGCAACACGGTGTAGTCCTTGCCCGAGACCGGCGCGGTCGGCGATGCGTGCGCCGAGGCCGCGACGAGGCCCAACGAGAGGAACAGAATGCTCAGCAGTTTTTTCATGTTGTCTTGACCCAGGTAGGCGTAAAACAGTGGCGCCACGCAAATGCCCGTCACCGTTTTCAAATCGGCGTTGGACGGCTCTATCGGCCGTCGTGCTCAATCATGCTCAATCGTGCTTACTGTGCTTATCTTGCTTGCGGTTCCTGTGACAGGCGCCGCACGCCGATAGTTCGGCGGCGGCGCCTGCCTGCGGGTCCCGCGCTGCTTATTGTTTGGTGAAGCGGATCACGGCGGTGTCCACGCCCGCGTCCGACAGACGCTGACGGCTCGCGTTCATGTCCTCGAACTTCGAGAACGGCCCGATACGCACGCGATAATACGTGACCCCGCCCGCATCGCGCTGCGTGACCTTCGACTCGAAGCCCTGGAACGCGAGACGCGCGCGTTGCTGTTCGGCGTCCGCAGCGGTTTTGTACGCGCCCACTTGCAGGAAGTAGCCCGTGTTCGCGTCGCCCGGCGCGGGCGCTGCGCCCGAACCCGGCTTGACGTTCGCGACCGCCGCCGACGACGTGCTCTTCGGCGCGGAACCCGCTGTGGTCGCAGCCGGCGCGCTCGTGGCTTGCGGCTTTTTCACCGCGGCGGTGGCGCTGCTGCCGTTATCCGGCGCGGGCTTCGGCGCGACTGCCGTGCCATTGGCATTGCCCGCGGCATTATTGTTCCCGCCGAGGGTCGGCGGCACTTCGATGATTTGCGGCTGCTCGAGCATGCCCGACTGCGTCTGCGAGTTGGTCTGGCCAGGCGCGGTGTTCGGCGGCGCGGGTTGCGCGGCCTGCGGCACCGGCTGACCCGGCGTCTTGCCTTGCAGCGGACGGTTCGGATCGTATTGCGCCTGGCTCGCGCTCGACTCGGACGCCGCGGGCGGCGCGACCTTCGACACGAACGGCGTAGGCGCACGGGTGATATACAGCGCCACCACTACCGCGATCGCGAGGCCGACAATCAGGCCCAGCACGATGCCGAGAAAAGTACCCCCGGTTTGTTTCGATTGCTTTGTTGTGCGGCGTGGTTTTGCCATCGTATGAATCACCTGCAAAAAGAATCCTGGAACGGCCGCCGATTATAACGACGGCCGCATGCATGTTGCGCCGGAGGACTTACATCTTGACGGGAGCGGAGACGCCGATGATCGCAAGACCGTTGGCGAGCACCTGACGCGTGGCTGCGAGCAGCGCGACGCGTGCATTGCGTTCGGCCGCATCGTCGACCAGCACGCGTTCGGCTCTGTCATTGTAGAACGAGTGGAATTCCCCGGCGAGGTCGCGCAGATAGAACGCGACCGCGTGCGGCGCGAGTTCGTCGGCGGCGTGTTGCAGCATGTCCGGGAACTCCGCGAGCTTGTTCAGCAAGGCCATTGAGCGCTCGCTCGACAGCGGCGCGAGGTCCACGCTGTCAAGCGTGCTTTCGTCCGCGCCGTAGCGAGTTTTGCATTCGGCGATGACCGAGCAGATCCGCGCATGCGCATATTGCACGTAGTGCACGGGGTTTTCGTCATTTTGTTTCAACGCGAGGTCGATGTCGAAGACGAACTCCGTATCGGCCTTGCGCGAGATCAGGAAGAAACGCACGGCGTCGCGGCCGCGGCGAATCGTCTCTTCGTCGATCTGATCGACGGCTGCCTCGGTGCCGGGCAGCGCGCCGCCCGACCATTCGATCAGATCGCGCACCGTCACGTAGCTGCCCGCGCGCTTGGAGATTTTCACCTCTTCGCCGTTGCGCATGACCGTGACCATCTTGTGCAGCACGTAGTCGGGATAGCCCTTCGGAATGCCGATGCCGAGACCTTGCAGGCCGGCGCGCACGCGCGCGATCGTGCCGTGGTGGTCGGAACCCTGAATGTTGATGACCTTGGTGAAGCCGCGCTCCCACTTTGCGACGTGATACGCGACGTCCGGCACGAAGTACGTGTAGGTGCCGTCGGTCTTGCGCATCACGCGGTCCTTGTCGTCGCCGTCGTCGGTTGTGCGCAGCCACAGCGCGCCTTCCTGCTCGTAGGTCTTGCCCGCGGCGATGAGCGCCTGCACCGTCTTCTCGACGCGGCCTTCGGTGTAAAGCGACGACTCCAGGTAGTACTGGTCGAACTTCACGCCGAACGCCTGCAAGTCCATGTCCTGCTCGCGGCGCAGATACGCAACCGCGAAGCGGCGGATCGCGTCGAGATTCTCGACGTCGCGCGCGCCGGTGACGGGCTCGCCGTCGCTCGCCGATACCGTGACGCCGTTCAGATAGTCTTTCGCGATGTCGGCAATGTACTCGCCGTTGTACGCGGAAGCGGGCCAGCCGGCGTCGCCCGGAGCGAGGCCGCGGGCGCGCGCCTGGGTGGATAGCGCGAGCGTGCCGATCTGCACGCCGGCGTCGTTGTAATAGAACTCGCGATGCACGTCCCAGCCTTGCGACGCGAGCACGTTCGACAGCGCGTCGCCAAGCGCGGCCTGACGGCCGTGGCCGACGTGCAGCGGGCCGGTCGGATTCGCGGAGACGAACTCGATCAACACGTGCTTGCCCGCGTCGCGTTGCGAGCGGCCATACACGTCTTTCTCCGCGAGCACGGCCTTGACCACCGCCTGCTTCGCCGCAGCGGCAAGACGCAGGTTGATGAAGCCGGGGCCCGCGACTTCGGCGGATTCAATCAGGCCTTGTGCCTGCGGCTGCGCGAGCAGCGTGTCGACGATTTGCTGCGCCAACTGGCGCGGATTCGCGCGCAGCGGCTTGGCGAGTTGCATCGCCACATTGCACGCGACGTCGCCGTGCGCGGCGACCTTCGGACGTTCCAGCGCGATGGTGGGCGACACGAAGGCGGCTTCCGTCGCGCCTTGCGTGGCGAGAGCGACCTGCTTCACCGTGTCGGCGAGCAGTGTTTCCAGAGTGTGTTTATGTGCGGGCAGCATGCTTGTTGCGAGTCCAGTGAGGCAATCCGGTGATACGGAGGAAGCGCCGGCCGCCTCGAGCGCGGCCGATTCGGCAGAAGCGTGGAAAGCGGCGGTTGCGCGGCGGCGCGGTCTGTCATGACATAACGGCATGACGAGGCGAGCTGTTGGGCACTTTGCCTGCAATGCAATCAGCGCGCCGTTCGGCCGCGAGGCGAAGGCTTGGCCGCTGCGGCATGCAGGCCGCAACCGGCTGGCCGGCCGCGCCGCTGCGCCTTGCCGCGCGCGGTGCAATGCGGCGCGCTTTTCCGTCCAGACGGATTTTAGCAGGTGCTAATATGTTCAATGAGAAGCCCAGCAAGGGCCGTGGCCGCCGCGTCTGTTCGCGCGGCTAACGGAACATGCGAGAGGCCGCTTTCGGCTCCGCTTGCGCGTGAAGCCAACATAACGAAAAAGGGAATTGTCATGCTGATTACTTTCAAATGCCGAGCTTGTCCAGATGTGATGATGCTCGAGAATCTGGCGCAGTATCTGGTCGGCATTGTCGGCAAGCGCCTCGGTGAGCGCGGTGTGATTACGCACGCCGAAACCGGCGAAGCGATCGCCAAACTCGAAGCGGCTATCAACTTCGACAAGCAGGAACGCGCCGAACACGACGGCCATTTCCACGAAGGCGAAGAAGGCCACGAGCATCACGAGATTCCGCCGGGTCTTGCGCAACGTGCGTATCCGTTCCTCGACATGCTGCGCGCCGCGCAGAAGGAAAACGCGGACATCGTCTGGGGGCTGTAGTCGAGGCAGGTTCGCCGGGACGGCCGCGGCGACTGTCGTGGCCAGGGCGATCAACACGGCCATCGTGGCCGCGGCACTTGCTGTGACTCACGGCCTGTCGCCGTGTCCCATCAATGCATGCCGCCAAAAAATGAGCCCGCTCGAAGCGGGCTCATTTTCTTTGCAAGCCAGAAACGCGAAAGCGGCTTACTGGCTTGCGGCTTCCGGAGCAACCGCGGGAGCTGACGCGCCCTTTTTCATTTTCTGCTTCTTCGGCTTCTTGACGTGTTTCGTCGTGGGCGGCGAATACGAACTGACCGAACTCGATGCGGCCGGAGCGGCGGTTTGTGCGAGCGCCGCCGAAGCGCCCACGGCAAACGAAACAGCGGTCAATAACAGCGCCAGCTTCTTCATATGATTTTCTCTCCGTTGACGGTTGCAATTAGATGAGCCGACGCATTCTGGTTGCGTCTGGCGGGTCAAGCCGCCTCAGTCTACAAAGCCGAAAATTACGTTGCCGCAAATATTCAGTCTTTCTCGCCGGATATAGTGGGTTTCGCGCCACGCCGGCTCGGCTCATCGATGCATTTAACGCTGCCTTGCCGGAACGGCTTATAGCAACGGCGCCAACGCGCGTTCGGCATCCGCCTTCGAGAGCGACATGCGCTGCGCGTAATCTTCCAATTGGTCCTGGCCGATCTTGCCCACCGAGAAATAAGTGCTGTCCGGATGCGCGAGATAGAAACCGGAGACGCTCGCCGCAGGCAGCATCGCCAGCGATTCCGTTACGGTCATGCCGATTTCATTCGCCTGCAGCACGTCGAACATGTCGCGCTTGACCAGATGATCCGGGCACGCCGGATAGCCGGGCGCCGGGCGAATGCCGCGATACTTTTCGGCGATGAGTTCGTCGTTCGCAAGCGTCTCGTTGCTCGCGTAGCCCCACAAGTCGCGTCGCACGCGCGCATGCAGCGCTTCGGCGAAGGCTTCGGCGAAACGGTCGGCCAGCGCCTTCAGCATGATCGCGCTGTAGTCGTCGTGATCCTTCTCGAACTGCTTTTCCTTCACGTCGACGCCCAGACCCGCCGTGACCGCGAACATGCCGATGTAGTCGGCCACGCCCGAATCTTTCGGCGCGATAAAGTCGGCAAGCGAGCGGTTCGGCCGCATCACGCCGTCGACCACCGGCCGCACGCTTTGCTGCCGCAGATTGCGCCATGTCAGCGCGACTTCGCTGCGCGAATCGTCGGTATAGATTTCGATGTCGTCGTCGTTCACGGTGTTGGCCGGCAGCAGCGCGATCACGCCGTTCGCTTGCAGCCAGCGGCCCTGGATCAGGCGCGCGAGCATCGACTTGCCGTCCGAAAACACGCGCCGCGCCGATTCGCCGACGATCTCGTCGTTCAGAATCGCGGGGTAGGGACCGGCCAGATCCCACGTCTGGAAGAACGGACCCCAGTCGATATAGTTCGCGAGTTCGTTCAGATCGAAGTTCTTGAACACGCGGCGGCCGATGAACTTCGGCTTGACCGGCTGATAGCTCTTCCAGTCGATCGGCGTCTTGTTTGCGCGGGCTTCGGCGAGCGTGACCATCGGCAGCGCTTTCTTGTTCGCGTGCTGATTGCGAATGCGATCGTAGTCGGCCTTCAGTTCGTCGAGGTACTTGGCCGCGCCTTCGTCGGACAAGAGGCTCGATGCGACCGACACCGAGCGCGACGCGTCCGGCACATACACGACCGGCCCTTCGTAATGCGGCGCGATCTTCACGGCCGTATGCACGCGCGAGGTGGTTGCGCCGCCGATCAGCAGCGGAATCTTCTTCACGCGGAAGTAGTCGTCGCGCTGCATTTCAGACGCAACGTAGGCCATTTCCTCGAGACTCGGCGTGATCAAGCCCGACAGTCCGATGATGTCCGCGCCTTCCACTTTCGCCCTCGCGAGAATGTCGTTGCACGGGACCATCACGCCCATGTTGACCACTTCGAAGTTATTGCACTGAAGCACCACCGACACAATGTTCTTGCCGATGTCGTGCACGTCGCCCTTCACGGTGGCGATCACGATCTTGCCCTTCGCGCGCACGTCGCCGCCGGCGGCCGCGAGCTGCTTCTTTTCTTCTTCGATGAACGGAATCAGATGCGCGACCGCCTGCTTCATCACGCGCGCCGACTTGACGACTTGCGGCAGGAACATCTTGCCCTGACCGAACAGATCGCCGACGATGTTCATGCCGTCCATCAGCGGGCCTTCGATCACATTGATCGGACGGCCGCCTTGCGCCGCGATCTTCGCGCGCACTTCCTCGGTATCTTCGACGATGAAGTTCGTGATGCCGTGCACGAGCGCATGCGACAGACGCTTCTCGACCGGCTGATTGCGCCACTCCAGGTTTTCTTCTTTCTTCGCCGCGCCGGTTTTGTATTTGTCGGCGACTTCCAGCAGACGATCGGTGCCGTCCGCGCGGCGATTCAGCACGACGTCTTCGACGCGTTCGCGCAGTTCCGCATCCAGATCCGCATACACGCCGAGCTGGCCCGCATTCACGATGCCCATGTCCATGCCGGCCTGAATCGCGTGATACAGGAACACGGTGTGAATCGCTTCGCGCACCGGATCGTTGCCGCGGAACGAGAACGACACGTTCGACACGCCGCCGCTCACCTTCGCGTACGGCAGGTTCTGCTTGATCCAGCGCGTCGCGTTGATGAAGTCGACCGCGTAGTTGTTGTGCTCTTCGATACCCGTGGCAATCGCGAAGATGTTCGGATCGAAGATGATGTCTTCCGGCGGGAAGCCGACTTCGTTCACGAGAAAGTCATACGAGCGTTTGCAGATCTGCGTCTTGCGCTCGAACGTGTCGGCCTGGCCTTGCTCGTCGAAGGCCATCACCACGGCTGCCGCGCCGTAGCGGCGAATCAGTTTCGCGTGATGGCGGAACGCCTCTTCGCCTTCCTTCAGCGAGATCGAGTTGACGATCGCCTTGCCTTGCACGCATTTCAGGCCCGCTTCGATCACTTCCCATTTCGACGAATCGATCATGATCGGCACGCGCGCAATGTCCGGCTCCGACGCGATCAGATTCATGAAGCGCACCATCGCCGCTTTCGAATCGAGCATCGCCTCGTCCATGTTGACGTCGATCACCTGCGCGCCGTTCTCGACCTGTTGACGCGCGACGGCAATCGCCTCGTCGAACTGGTCGTTCAGAATCATTCGCGCGAAGGCTTTCGAGCCCGTCACGTTGGTACGTTCGCCAACGTTGATGAAAAGCGTCCCGGACGTGACGTTGAACGGCTCGAGGCCGGCAAGGCGCATGGTGTGATCGGTCATGGCGTAGGTGCGAGTCGAATGCGTGCGTTAGGTGCGGCCTGGGTGCGTCTGATGCGGCTTGAGCGGCGGCTGTTTTTCGATGCCGCTCAGGCGGCGTCGCGATATTGCGTCGGCCACTTGCGCGGCTTCACTTCGGCAAGCGCGCGGGCGATCGCCGCGATGTGCTCCGGCGTCGTGCCGCAGCAGCCGCCGGCGATATTCACGAGACCGGCTTCGGCAAATTCCTTCAGCAAGCCCGATGTATCAGCCGGCAATTCGTCGAAGCCGGTATCGCTCATCGGATTCGGCAAGCCCGCGTTCGGATAGCACGACACGTAGGTGTCGCACAGCTTCGCCAGTTCGGCGATGTACGGGCGCATCAGCGCCGCGCCCAATGCGCAGTTCAGGCCGAACGTAAGCGGCTTCGCGTGGCGCAGCGAGTTCCAGAACGCCTCGACGGTCTGTCCCGACAGGATGCGCCCCGAGGCGTCCGTGACCGTGCCGGAAATCATGATGGGCAGACGCTCGCCGGTGTCTTCGAACAGTTCGTCGAGCGCGAACAGCGCGGCTTTGGCATTGAGCGTGTCGAAGATCGTTTCGACGAGGAACAGGTCGGCGCCGCCGTCGAGCAACGCTTTCGCCTGCTGGTAATAGGCGGCGTGCAGTTCGTCGAACGTGACATTGCGCGCGCCCGGATCGTTCACGTCAGGCGAAATGCTCGCGGTCTTCGGCGTCGGTCCGATTGCGCCGGCGACAAAGCGCGGTTTGTCGGGCGTCGAATACTTGTCGCACGCGGCGCGCGCGAGTTTCGCCGACTCGAGATTCATCTCGACTGCAAGCGCTTCCATTCCGTAGTCGGCCTGCGCGACGGTGGTCGCGCCGAACGTATTGGTTTCGATGATGTCGGCGCCCGCAGCCAGATACTGCTCGTGAATCTCGCTGATGATCTGCGGCTGCGTAATGGACAGCAGTTCGTTGTTGCCCTTGATGTCGCGTCCGTAGTCCGCAAAGCGCTCGCCGCGATAGCGTGCTTCGTCGAGCTTGTAGCGCTGGATCATCGTGCCCATCGCGCCGTCCAGAATCAGGATGCGCGACTTGAGCAGCGCGGGCAGTGTCGCGCCGCGCGTGTAATCGCGCTCGGGACGGATAGGCTTGACGGTTTGGGCAGGCTGGTTCATGGCTGACGATGGCTTGGGCCGGCTTTTCTGGGACCTGTCATTGTAGCCGCAGCCGGACTATCGCGCCGGGCGCGGCACTGGGCGGCACGCGGCGGCGCGGGGCGATACGGCGCGCCCGGCCGCGCGAAACGCGCTTTGCAAAAGAAAACGGTCCAGCGCGCCTTAAGCCCGCTGAACCGATTCCATTAAAACCGACCGCCTTGTGAAGCGCGCCCGTGAAGCCGGGCGGCGGCGTCGGCAAATGTCGCCAACAACGTCGAGATGCTCGCAACGCCAAAAACCTTGGCGCTTCCTGCACTCCTTGCGGTTAGTGAAGAATGACCGGCTGATGCATCAGGCTGTCGAACTGGCCGAGGAATTCGTCGACCTCATCGAGCGACGGTTCCTCTTCGATCAGCTTTTGCACGCTCTCGCGAAACCGCGCCGCCATTGCACCGTCGATGTAAATCTCGCGCTGCATGTTCTTGTCGACGATCTCATAGCCACCCGATTTCATGGCCAGCGGACCTTCCTGCGGCGGAAATTCGACGACACAATAGTTGGGGCTGTTGTAGATCATTTGCATGGCGACACTCCTTATTTCCGTTGGCTCCTGGCCGTTCCTGCGCCTTACGTGGAGCTTGTGGTCTGGAATTCAAGGGGTGGGTCCGGATTGACGCATGTAAAAGTTCCGAACCTACCGGTTAGACCGGCCTTCAAGAAACGTTTCAAGCAGTGCGGCAAACCGTTGGGACTGCTCGACAGGCGCGAGATGAGCGGCGTCGAGCAATTCGAACTGCGCGCCTTCAATGGCATCTGCTATTGCCTGACTAGCAGCAGGCGCCGTGCCCGTGTCGTGGCGTCCAGCCACCACCAGGGTTGCGCAGCGAATGCTTCCCAGCTTACCCCGTACATCGAAATCGCGCAGCGCTTCGCACGCCAGGGCGTAGCCTTCCGGCAACGTGCGCACGAGCGCCTCGCGGATCGGCTCGACGGCTTCGGGATGCGCGCTGCGAAACTCAGGCGTCAGCCAGCGCTCGAGCGTGGCGGGCGCGAGCGAGGCCATGCCGTCCCGGCGTGCGCTCGCGGCGCGTTGATCCCATAGCGGGCGGGCTTCCGGGAGATTGGCCGCGCTGCTGTCAGCAATGGTGAGCGTGTCCACGCGCGAAGGGTGATCGAGCGCGAACTGCTGGGCGATCATGCCGCCCATCGACATGCCCACGAGGTGCGTGCTCGGTGCACCGAGCGCATCGAGCAGTGTGGCGAGGTCGCCGGCGAGATCGGCAATCGTGAACGGCTCCTTCGATACCGCCGTCTCGCCGTGGCCGCGCACGTCGTAGCGCAGAACCGTGTAGTCGTCGCGGAAATAGCCGGCGAGTTGGTCCCAGACCGACAGATCGCCGCCGAGCTGATGAATGAACGTCAGCCACGGGCCACCACCTTCATTGCTCAACACGTAGCGTGTCTCGATACCGTTGATGTTCACTTGCATGCAAGCTCCTTCGAGGGGAATGCAGTGGGAGAGTCCGTCGGCGCTTGTTGTTGCATGTCGCTGCCTGGCGTTTGTGCGCAGCGGCCCGCCGAACGATTGCATCAGATGATGAAGAGTCGGCGGCCAGGCGGAAGTTTCGCGGAATGTCAGAGGCACCATTCGGGTGCGGCGCTTGCCTTTGCGCGTTTAGCCGAATGGCATGTCGTTATGGCTTGATGTTGCCGGAAGTGTCGTCGGGAGCGGTCGAGTCGACCGGTGAGGGCGGTGCTGGCTCGGGTGCCGCTGCGGGCGCAGCGGAAGGCGAGGTATTGGCGGACCCATCCGGCGAATCGGTGCCCGCGCCGTTCTCCGCGTTCAGCTTGCCGCGCCACACCAGCTCGAACTGCGTGCCGTTCGGCTCCGTCTGCACGATCCGCGCGGGCAGCCAGCCGAGCGAAGGCGCGAGCCATACGTCGATGCGGCGCTGATCGCCCTCGCGACGCGGCAGGCGTTCGAAATGGCGCGTTTCGAGGTAGCCCTGCGCGGTGCGGATGGTTTCATCGCCGATGGTCTCGACCGGCCAGTTCTCGCCGCTGTCGCTGTCCACCACGAAGAACTGCCGCGTGACGCCCGGCTTGTACGCAGTGGGGTCGCCGCGCACGAGACTCGCCAACTGCATCACCATGCTGAAGCGGTCCTGCGCGCCGTCGGGCAGCGGCAAGGTGGCCGGCGTGCGCGTGAAGGCGATTTTCCGGTCGGCGCGGTTGAAGATTGAAATGTCTTCCGCGCGATGGCCGCGTTTTTCCACGTATTGCTCCGGCGCGAGACCGAATGCGTCGATACGGCCGTGACTCGAATAGACGAACGTGCCGACAAAAGGTAAGGGCACCGAAACCACCATTTCGTAGCGCTCGCCGCTGCTCGTCCAATGGATGGTGCCGGGCTGATTGCGCACGCCGTTGTAAAACGTGTCGTATTGAAGATCGCCGGACGGCGGGACAGAGAACTTTGCGCCGGGAGCTGGTTGCGGCGCGGTTGCGTTTGCCGATGCATTTGCCGATGCATTTGCCGACGCGCCGCTCGCGGAACTCGCGGAACTCGCGGGCATCGCGTTTGCGGCGGCCGCGCTCGCCGCGGCGTCCGATGCGGCGCGCGCCGCTTGCATTGCCGCCCGTTCGGCCGATTGCATTGCTGTCAGCACATGTTCTCGCGGCTTGCTCGCGGCGGGCTTGCGCGTCGCCGGCCGCGCGGCCGGCGCGGGCGGCACGGCCGCCGGATTGCGCTCGATACGTTCGGGCTTCAGAAGCGCGACCTGCACGGGCACGTGTTCGTCATCCGAAGGATTCAGCGTTGCGCGATGACGCTCGACCCATTGCGCGGCGATCCAGTGAAGCACGCCCACGACGAGCAGCACGACGATCCATCGCCAGATGCGCCAAGGGGCGCGCGGCTCATTGGGCGGCGTGACAGTAGCTTCAGCGGAACGTGCGGCGGAAGGGAAGGCCATCGGCGGAAAAATGGGCGAGCGGACGGAAAGCGGCGTGCGCTTTAGCGAGGCGTCGGACTATACCCCAGCTCGTACGACAGCTTGCGCGCGCATTCGCGCAGGGCAGTGTCGATCTCGCCGCCCCAGCTAATGTCGAACGCGCCTTCGTGACCGAGCGCGACGAGGCCGAGCGCAAGCTCGCCGGTCGAGTCGAACACCGGCATGCAGAACGCGTGGATGGTCGGCAGCAGCATGCCTTCGACGCGCGCCGCTTCATGCTCGCGCACTTCCGCGAGCGCGCGTTCGACTTCCTCGCGCGTGCGCGGCACGCCGATATGCGACGAGCGGCGCGTGTCGGCCAGCTCACGCTCGAGCATCGCGGCGGTTTTGCCTGTGGGCAGATAGGCCGCGAACAGCAAGCCGGTCGCGGAACTGAGGAGCGGCATCACGTCGCCGAGCTTAAGCGACGCTTTTGCCGGATGACTCGACTCCATCCAGTGAACCATGGTCGGCCCCTGGTTGCCCCACACGGCGATGCCGACCGTCAGGTCCAGGCGGTCGCGCAATTCGGCGAGCGCGATGCGCGCGAGCTTCACGCCGTCGACGCGCGCAAGCCGCGCGAGTCCGAGTTGCAACGCGAAGCCGCCGAGTTCATAGCGCCCCGACAACGGGTCTTGCGCGACGACGCCGAGCCGCAAAAAGCTCACGAGATAGCGGTGCGCTTTCGCCGGACTCATGCCCGCGCGCTGCGCGAGATCGCGCAACATCATCGCGCGCGGCTCGTGAGTGAGCACGTCGAGCAGCCTGAAGCCGACTTCGATCGACTGGATTCCCGAGCGCAGTTTTTCTTCGCCGGCGTCGGCGGTATCGTCGTCGGTGTCGGGCGCTTCCGATGCGTCGAGCGGTTCGGCTGCGGCGTCAGCATCGTGAGCAATGGCGCCGGAGCGGGCAGTGTGCGGCATGAGCAAAAGGCGCTAAGCGCGTTCAAAAGCAATGTAGGAAGAACCGGCTGCGGCGCGCATGCAATGCGCGTCTTGCCGGCCAGGGCGCACCGGACTTGGGCCGCGCCGATTCACCATCGTAGAATAGATTCCCCTTATCGTCACTAACACGGTTCATTCCTCCATGAAACTTGCCACGCTGAAGGACGGCACGCGCGACGGCCAACTGATTGTCGTGTCCCGCGATCTGCATACCGCTGCCGTTGCCGACGCGATCGCGCCCACGTTGCAGCGCGTGCTCGACGACTGGGCCTTCTACGCGCCGCAATTGCTCGACCTGTACGACGCGCTCAATCAGGGCCGCGCGCGCAACACGTTTTCGTTCGACGCGAGCGACTGCATGGCGCCGCTGCCGCGCGCGTTCCAATGGGCCGA
Organism: Paraburkholderia sp. RCC_158; assembly: GCF_041355255.1. Lineage (NCBI taxonomy): Bacteria > Pseudomonadati > Pseudomonadota > Betaproteobacteria > Burkholderiales > Burkholderiaceae > Paraburkholderia > Paraburkholderia sp. RCC_158. Next base: position 86,563 of record NZ_JBFUPM010000013.1, read on the forward strand.
CGGCTCCGCGTATGTGAATCATGTCGAACTCGTGCGGCGCGCGCGCGGCGCGGAAATGCCGCCGGAATTCTGGACCGATCCGCTGATGTACCAGGGCGGCAGCGACGATTTCATCGGCCCGAAAGACGACGTCGTGTGCGCGTCCGAAGCGTTCGGCATCGACTTCGAGGCGGAAGTTGCCGTCATCACGAGCGACGTGCCGATGGGCGCCACGCCCGACCAGGCGCTCAGAAGCGTGCGCCTCATCACGCTCGTCAACGACGTCTCGCTGCGCAATCTGATTCCCGCCGAACTCGCGAAGGGCTTCGGCTTTTTCCAGAGCAAGCCGGCCACGTCGTTTGCGCCGGTTGCGGTCACGCCCGACGAACTCGGCGAGCATTGGCGCGAAGGCCGCGTGCATCGGCCGATGATCGTCCATTGGAACGGCAAGAAAGTCGGCCAGCCGGATGCCGGCACCGACATGGTGTTTCACTTCGGCCAACTGATCGCACACGCGGCGAAAACGCGCAATTTGCGCGCGGGCGCAATTGTCGGCTCGGGCACGGTGTCGAACAAGGACGCGAAGCGCGGCTATTGTTGTATCGCCGAAAAGCGCTGCCTCGAGACCATCGAGCACGGCGCGCCGCAGACCGAGTTCATGAAGTACGGCGACACGGTGAAAATTGAAATGTTCGACGAAGCGGGTAAGTCGATTTTCGGTTCCATCGAGCAGAGCATCGCACCGCTCGACTGACGCGGCACGCGCGCCGGTCCGAAAGGGTTTCGCCCGATGCCGCTGCCATCGCGCGCCGCTACACTGACTGGCGCGGCGGCATCGGCGGATGATTAGAACGAAGCAGAACAAAAACTCATGTGAGGAGACACCATGCGGCGAGCTGGATCGTTGGAAGCGGGGATGGCGGGCGCTTGCAGGCAGCCTGCGCGCGCGGGCATAGGGCGCGTGTTCGGGGAGCGGTTCGAGCAGCAGGTTGCGCGACGGGAGAAGCGGTTTGCCTGGTTTCTGCGCTTGATGCCTCTTGTGCGTCGCCCGGCGATACTGTTCGCGACGCTTGCCGCACTGTCGCCTGCCGTCGCGCTTGCTCAGGTCAAGATCGGGCTCGTGCTGTCGCTGACAGGACCGGCCGCGTCGCTCGGCATTCCCGCGCGCGACACGGCGAGCTTGCTGCCTAAACAGATCGGCGGGCAGAGCGTCGAATACATCGTGCTCGACGATGCCTCTGACACCACGCAGGCCGTGCAGGACACGAAGAAGCTGATCTCCGAAAATCACGTCGACGCGATTATCGGTTCTTCGATCACGCCGAATTCGCTCGCGATGATCGACGTGGTCGCCGACGGAACGACGCCGATGATCTCGCTGGCGTCGTCGGCGAAAATCATCGAGCCCGTGGATGCGAAACGCCACTGGGTATTCAAGACCCCGCAAACGGACGCGATGATGGCCTCGGCGATTGCCGAGCACGCGAGCACGCGCGGCGTTAAAACGGTCGCGTTCATCGGCCAGGCGGACGCGCTCGGCGAGACTTTTTACAACGAAGTCGCGAAGTTCGCGCAACTGCATCACATGCAGATGGTGGCGAGCGAGCGCTTTAACCGCACCGACCCGAGCGTGACCGGCCAGGTGCTGAAAATCCTCGCGACGCATCCCGATGCCGTCGTGGTCGGCGCGGCCGGCACACCCGCCGCACTGCCGCCGAAGACGCTGCGCGAGCGCGGCTACAAAGGGCTGATCTATCACAATCACGGCGTGGGCAACAACGACTTCCTGCGCGTGTGCGGCGCCGATTGCAACGGCACGTTCCTGCCTGCGAGCCCGGTGCTGGTGGCGGCGCAATTGCCGGCGGATCATCCGGCGAAGCGTCTTGCACTCGATTACATCGCGCGTTTCGAGGCGCTGCGTGGCGCAGGCACGGTGTCGGCGTTCGGCTCCTACACCTGGGACGCGGGCATGCTGCTCAATCATGCCGTGCCGATCGCATTGAAGGCGGCCTCGCCGGGCACGCCGGAATTCCGCCGCGCGTTGCGCGACGCGCTCGAAACCACGCACGGTCTCGCGGACACCAACGGCGTCGTCAACATGAGCCCCACGGACCACCTCGGTCTCGATCAACGCGCACGCGTGATGGTCGAGATCAGAAACGGCAAGTGGGTTTATCAGCCGCGTTAGCGTTAAATCGACTCACGACGCGCGCCACGCGCGCCTTTACCGACACACGGATCGATCGCCATGTCAGAGCAAGCTCACAGCAACGACGCGTTTTACGCACACTACCGGTCGCTTCGACTGCGTCGCCATCAGCACGGCGTACTTGAAGTGGTGATGAGCGGCGAGGGCGCGAACAAAAGCGCGCTGGCCACCGCGGACGCGCGCATGCATTACGAGCTTGCGGAAATCTGGCGCGACATCGACCGCGACCCGGACACGCGCGTTGCGATTATTCGCGGCGAGGGCAAGGGCTTTTCGGCGGGCGGCGATCTGCAACTCGTCGAAGACATGGCGACCGATTTCGATGTGCGCGCACGCGTGTGGCGCGAGGCTCGCGACCTCGTCTATAACGTGATCAACTGCAGCAAACCGATTGTCTCGGCGATGCATGGTCCGGCGGTCGGTGCGGGACTTGTCGCCGGGTTGCTCGCGGATATTTCGATCGCGTCGAAAACGGCGCGCATCATCGACGGGCACACGCGGCTCGGTGTCGCTGCCGGCGATCATGCGGCCATCGTCTGGCCGCTTCTGTGCGGCATGGCGAAGGCCAAGTACTACCTGATGCTGTGCGAGCCGGTGAGCGGCGCGGAGGCGGAGCGTATCGGCCTCGTCTCGCTTGCCGTCGACGAAAACGATCTGCTGCCCAAAGCGTTCGAGGTCGCGCAAAAGCTCGCGCACGGCTCGCAAACGGCGATCCGCTGGACCAAGTATGCGTTGAACAACTGGCTGCGCTCGGCCGGCCCGGCGTTCGATACGTCGCTCGCACTGGAATTCATGGGCTTCGCGGGGCCCGACGTGCGCGAAGGCGTGAACTCGTTGCGCGAGCGGCGCGCGCCGGATTTCGGCGGCGCCGATCCGTGGCGCGAGCGGTGAGGGCGGTGAGGGCGGCGGCTCGTTCTGACGGCTCGGCTCGTGCGCGTGATGCTCACCATGAGAGCCGTGGCGTGATGGGGTAGAGCCTGCGCATGGTGAGTACGCTGTGAGCCGCGGCCCGATCTGGCGGCATCAGCGCGTCGCGAAAACGGCGACAGCCACGGTGCGATCAGGCAACGCCGCGCGCGGTATGATCGGATTCAGATGCGTGTGCGCGGTACTCAGCGCGTTTGTGCGCTCTTTGTTCCGTGCTTTTTCAGTTAATGCACCGAGGCGACAAGCATGACCGACACACCTGGCTCAACGCCGCCGTTTCCTGGCTTCCCTGGTTTTCCGCCCGCCGACATGCTCGAGAGCATGTGGGGCATGATGCGCCTGTCGCCGTTCGGCTCCGCGTTTTCGGGCGCGCAGCCGGGCGCGGGCCTCGGACCATCGCTGTCGATGATGTCCGACATGATGGCGCCGCTCACCAATGTCGAGGAACTCGACAAGCGCATCACCGACATGCGCGCCGTCGAGCAGTGGCTCAAGCTGAACCTGAGCATGCTGCAGTCCGCGATTCAGGCGCTCGAGGTGCAGCGCGCGACGCTTGCGACGCTGCGTGCGTTCGGCGCGTTCGCGCAACAGTCGATGGCGCAGCCTGCGGCGGCGGCCGAGGCGAAGTCGCCGGCGCCCGCGCCGAGCCCGTCGGCGGCGAGCGGCTGGCCGAATTCGCCAGCGTCGGCTTCGGCTTCCAGTTCCGCGGAAAGCGCGAGCGCCGCTGAATCTGCGAGCGATGAGCAAGCCGAGCCCGCCACGCCGAGCTTCGATGCATCGGCATGGTGGAATCTGCTGCAATCGCAATTCAATCAGATCGCCCAGTTCGCGATGACGCAGCCAGCGGTCGGCGCAGCGGGTGCTGCCGGCGGTGCCACGAGCGGCGGCGCGCAGGCGGACTCGACCGAAGACCACCTGGACGAGGCGAGCGAAGCGGTAGGCGGCGCGACGGATGTGCCGCGTCCATCGCCGGCGGACGTTGCAGCGGCAGCCGCGGCGTCCGGTGGATCGAGCGGCAGCGCTGAGTCTGCCGCCAAGCGTCCCGCGGCGAAGCGAGCGCCGACCGCGACGAAGCGCACCGCCGCCGGCACCGGCAGCAACGCGTCGAAAGCGCCGAAAAAGTCACTGTAAGCACGCGCGCCGGACGGCGGCGCGCATCGACTGTCGGCTGCAAACAACAACGGAAATCGCCGACTGTCACGCTTTTGTCCCCGACCGCCCGTCACACTCCGCCGATTGCGCGCCTCATTGAGACACGTCAAGCGGGCACCGGAATTGCGTCTGTCCCCGCGCGGGTTTGGGCAAATCAGCGTGCTATCATTGGAAGGTATTTGTTTGGCTTTTGGGCGTGCGCTGAAAAACAACCAATCCAGCCGCCCTTGCTCCATTCGCCGCCGGCACGACCGGCGCAGGGCTGGACGGTGCGGTTTTCATCGCAGACTGGCTCGACCTCAGGCATAGGGTATCCCTCACCCACGGTTGGCCGCGCAGCGCGTAACGTTGAGCATGCAAATTTTGCGTTAGCCGCTCTTCGCGCAAGCGCCCGGACTTCTTCGCTGCCCGTGCATCCAGGCGGCCGGTTACCGCGTAAAATTGAAGGCTTGGCCGGCGAACGACGCGGCATTCGGGCACAACGCCCGGTGCACCAGGTTCGTCGTCAGCAAGAGTGCTACACGTAGTAGTGACAGACACACACAGTATGTGCAGAACAGGGGTGGGACTATGAACACCATGCTTTATCCGGAACTTTATAAATCGCTCGAATCCGTTCGATGGGACATGGAGAAAGACATTCCCTGGGACAAGTTCGATGCATCGCTATTGACCGACGAGCAGGCCGCGACGATCAAGATGAACGCGATCACCGAATGGTCGGCGCTGCCCGCCACGGAAATGTTCTTGCGTGACAACCATCACGACAGCGATTTTTCCGCGTTCATGAGCGTGTGGTTCTTCGAAGAGCAAAAGCATTCGCTGGTGCTGATGGAATACCTGCGCCGCTTCAAGCCCGAAATGTGCCCCACCGAAGAAGAACTGCACGCCGTGCGCTTCGAATTCGATCCGGCGCCGCCGCTCGAAACGCTGATGCTGCACTTCTGCGGCGAAATCCGCCTGAATCACTGGTATCGCCGTGCGGCCGAATGGCACACCGAGCCGGTCATCAAGCACATCTACGAAACCATTTCGCGCGACGAAGCGCGGCATGGCGGCGCCTACCTGCGCTACATGAAGAAGGCGATGGTGCAAACCGGCGACATCGCGCGCGCTGCGTTTGCGAAGATCGGCGTCCTGATGGCGTCGGCGCGCCGCACCGAAAAGCCGCTGCATCCCACGAATCTGCACGTCAATCAGGCGCTGTTCCCGCGCGACACGATCCAGTCGCGTCTGCCCGACCCCGAATGGCTCGAGCGCTGGCTCGACGAGCAGATCCGTTTCGACGACGGTTGGGAAAAGAAGGTCGTCGAGCGCATTTTGCACAATCTGTCGCTGCTGTTCGAACGCACGTTCAACACCGCGCAGGAACTGAACCGCTATCGCAAGGAAGTGGTGGCGCGCCTGCAGGCCGACCAGAAATCGGCGGAACAGCCGGCTTAATGGCCGAGCGCTCGTAAGTTCCGGTTCGACGCTTCTGATTCGTAAAAAAGACGGCCCGGCAGCTAAAAGCTTGCCGGGCCGTTGCGTTTTATAACCCAATTCGATCGGCTCTATCTGCGCGGCTTCGTCAGGTCCTTTTTGATCGGTTTTGCGTTCTCGATACGGCTCGCGGTGTATCGTGACGGCGCTCCTTCTGTCTCTTCCACATCCTCATGGCTGCCATTTTCGAACGCAAGATTCTCACGCGCGACGCACTCGTCGCATTGCGCCCTTCACTGAAGTCGCCGGTCGTCTTTACGAACGGCGTGTTCGACATCCTGCATCGCGGGCATGTGACCTATCTCGCCGATGCCAAAGCCCAGGGCGCTTGCCTGATTGTCGGCGTGAATAGCGACGCGTCGGTGCGCATGCTCGGCAAGGGCGACGACCGTCCGATCAACAACGAAGCCGACCGCATGGCGTTGCTCGCGGCGCTGGAAAGCGTCGATTACGTCGTTTGCTTCACGGAAAAGACGCCGGTCGATCTGATCTCGGCGGTGCGCCCGGACGTGCTCGTGAAGGGCGGCGATTACGACATGGATGCGTTGCCGGAATCGGCCATCGTGCGCGGCTGGGGCGGTAAGGCGTTGGCGATTCCGTTCGAGCACGATCGCTCGACTACGGCGCTGCTCAACAAGGTTCGCACGCAGGGTTGAATGTGGCGCGCGGTTTCACCGTGCTTTATTGCGGTAACGCTGACGCCGCGATCGGCGCAGCCGGGGCCGGCGCGCCGACTACCGCCTGGTCGCCCGCCTCGGCGGCAGTGATCGGGCGCACCTTCAGCCCATCGGGATGCACTTCCCGGCTCAGATGATTGGGTTCGCGTCCGCTCGCGGTGGGCGTCGGACCGAATACGCCGCGCACCGCGACGAATGCCAGAAGGTTGGCTAGAAACAGAATGGCAATCAGCCAGCGCAGCATCGTTTTATTTTCCCATCTATAAGCTGAGTCAGTTTAGCCGCCGGTATCGCCGCTGGACCACGACGTCGAGCCGTGCCGATGATATTCGACCGTGCTTCAAGCGCCGTGATCCGAAGCGCGCTCCGAAGCGATCAATGCGAGCCCGAACAAGACCAGCGAATCGTGGCGAGTATGCGGCACTTTCAACGCGCTCGCCACTTCGTCCGCCGCGCCGCCGCCGATCACAAGGCGCACCGGCACCTGCCATTCATCCTGCAAGTCGCGCCACATCCGTTCGACGAGACCCGCTTGCGCGAGCGTGCAACCGGCAGAGAGCGAACGCGGCGTGTCTGTCGCAAAGGACGGCCCGCGACGGGCCGCGTCCCGCGTGCCGCGAGCGTCGTCGTCGAGAAGGCCGCGCGCGGCGTCCGCGTCGAGCGTCGGCAATTGCGCCGTGTGCTCGCCGAGCGAGCGCATCATCAAGCTCCAGCCCGGCGCAATCAGTCCGCCGACGAAGCAGCCGTCCGCGCGCAACGCCTCGAGCGTGGTCGCGGTGCCGAACGTCGCGATCAGCAGATGCTCGCCGGGAAACGCCGCATGCGCGCCTATCATGCCGGCCCAGCGGTCGCTGCCGAGCGCATGCGGCGTCGTGTAGCTGTTGGTCACGCCGCATTGGCGTTCGCGTGCGCGGATCGTGGTGAGCGGCAAGCCCGGCCACTGCGTGTGAACGAGTTCGGCGATGCGCGCCGCGACCGCATCGCCGGCGACATTCGATAACCACGCGCCGCCCGGCGCGGGCAGCTTTGACCACTCCGGCGAATCGCCATCCCCATGCGCAAGCGCCCCGGCCGCAATCTGCGCACCGTCCGCCGCCACCAACGCCCATTTGACGCGGCTATTGCCCGCGTCGATCAAAAGATGAGGCGCGCCGCGCGTCATGCGGCACCGTCGGCGAGACGCAGCGACACGTCGCCGGTCGCGATGCTTTGCCGTCCGGCAGCCGTATCGAGCAGCAACTGACCGCGTTCATCGACGCCCGCAGCCACGCCGCGCGTGACTTCCTGGCCTTGCTCGAGTAGCACGACCTCGCGGCCCGCGTACGCGTGCACCGCGTTCCAGCGCGCCTGGAAGGGCGCGAAACCTTCCGCGCCGAAGCGCTGCAACGCGGGCTCGAGCGCATTGAGTTCGGCGGCGAGCGTATCGGTGAGATTGGCGTTCGGCAGCGCGCGCTGCAACGCGGTCGGCGCCGTGCCGCGCGCCTGCGGCGGCGCGTCGGCGTTCAGCGCGCCGATCTTCGCGGCGAGTTCGTCGGCGCCCTTCACGTTCGTGCCGATGCCGATCACGACCGCGCTCGCGTGCTCCGTGCTCCACGCGGTTTCGATCAGAATGCCCGCGAGCTTGTCGCCTTCGAGCAGTACGTCGTTCGGCCACTTCAGTGCGATCTGGCCGGGGCCCGCGACCGGCAACGAACGCAATCCGTCGACGAGCGCAACACCCACCGCGAGGCTCAATCCCGCAAGCCCTTCGAGCGGACGCGGCAGCACACAGGCCACCGAAAACAGCAGCGCATTGCCCGGCTCCGCGTACCACGGACGGCCGCGCCGGCCGCGCCCGGCGGTCTGCAGATAAGCGACCCGCACGATCGGCCGCGGCAGCGCGCCCGCTTTGCGCGGCAGCGCCTTTACGCGCGACATGAGGTCGGCATTGGTCGAGCCGGTTTCCTCGACGATTTCGATTGGCCAGTCATGCGCATGCGCGCCGAAAAGCGCGACGGCGCGTTCACGGTCGATGCGCCAGTCAGCTGCGTTCGCGGCAGCGGCTGGACCTTGGGGCGGAGTGCGGGAAGCGTTCATGTCCCATATTGTAACGACAGCGAACCGCGCGAGGCCGCCCGCACGGTCGTTCCGCTGCGCCTTCGCTACAATGGCCGCTAATCCGATAACCAGATTGCAGCGATCCTTGAACTACGACACTCCGCCCGGCCTCGAAGTCGCGGCCGGCAGCCAAGGCAAGATCGTCCGGCTCTCGGGCCAGTGGACGGCGCTCGCGCTCGCGCGCGATCGCGCAACCGGACACGTGATCCCGCAACTGCGCTCGCTGGAGGGCGCCGAAGGCATCGGCCAGTGGGACCTGTCGCGTATCGACCGGATGGACCATGTGGGCGGCCAGGCGCTGTGGCGCGTGTGGGGCCACAGAATGCCGCCCGACACCGAGCTGACCGACACGCAGCGCGACATCTTCGAGCGCATCGCGTTGCTCGACACGGTTCGCGAGACGGCTGAACCGGTCGTCAGATTCGATCCGTTTACGCGGCTCGGACTCGCGATTTTCTCGTTCTTCGAGCATCTGTACGGCGGCGTCGCGATGCTCGGGCGCGTCGTGCTCGATCTGCTCGCCATCGCTCGCAAGCCGGCCATCACGCCGTGGACGGAAATCTCCGCGAACATCTACAACGCCGGCACGAAGGCGCTGCCGATCACCGCGCTGGTCGCGTTCCTGATCGGCATCGTGTTGAGCTATCTGTCGGCGCAGCAACTGCGGCTCTTCGGCGCGAATCAGTACATCGTCAATATTCTCGGGCTTTCGGTGATTCGCGAACTCGGCCCCGTGCTGTCGGCGATTCTGGTGGCCGGCCGCTCGGGCTCGGCGATCACCGCGCAGATCGGCGTGATGCGCGTGACCGAGGAACTCGACGCGATGCGCGTGATGGGCATTCCACACGGCTTGCGGCTGATTCTGCCGCGCGTGATCGCGCTCGGCGTGGCGATGCCGCTGCTCGTGATGTGGACCGACATCATCGCGCTGACGGGCGGCGCAGTCGCCGCGAAGATCGTGCTCGGCATCGACATGAGCTACTTCGCGCGCGCGTTGCCGGGCGTCGTGCCGGTGGCGAATCTGTGGATCGGGCTCGGCAAGGGCGTCGCGTTCGGCATGCTGATCGCGATTGCCGGCTGTCATTTCGGCTTCCGTATCAAGGCGAATTCGCAGAGCCTCGGCGAAGGCACGACGACATCGGTGGTGACGTCGATCACGATCGTGATTCTCGCGGACGCCGTGTTCGCCATCCTGTTCCAGAACGTGGGGCTCGGATGATCGCGCCGCTCACTCAGGCCGTGCGCGGCCAGCCGATGCCTTCGATCGCCGAGCCGGTGATCGAGGTGATCGACGTCACCAAGCGCTATGGCCGCAACATCGTGCATCAGCATCTGAATCTCGACGTGCGGCGCGGCGAAATCCTGTCGATTGTCGGCGGTTCGGGATCGGGCAAGACCACGCTCGTGCGGCAGATTCTCGGCCTGGAGCGGCCGTCGTCGGGAACCATCAAGCTGTTCGGCGAGGACCTTGCGACGATTTCGCCCGAAACCGCGCTGCTGATGCGCAGCCGCTCCGGCATGCTGTTTCAGCGAGGCGCGCTGTTCTCGTCGCTGTCGGTGTTCGACAACGTCGCGCAGCCGGTGCGCGAACTCGGCAAGGTGCCCGAAGACCTGCTGCGCGACATCGTGATGCTGAAGCTGGAGATGGTCGGCCTGCCGTGCAAGCACGCGTCGAAAATGCCGTCGGCGCTGTCGGGCGGCATGATCAAGCGCGTCGGCATTGCGCGCGCCATCGCGCTCGAACCGGAGCTGCTGTTTCTCGACGAACCGACGGCCGGCCTCGATCCTCAGGCGTCCGAGGAGTTCGTCGAACTGATCTCGGCGCTGCATCGCGCGCTCGGCCTGACGGTCGTGATGGTCACGCACGACCTCGATACGATGGTCGCGCTGTCCACGCGCGTCGCGGTGCTCGCGGACCGCAAGGTGCTGGTCGCCGCGCCCGTTGAAGAAGCGGCGGGCGTCGATCATCCGTTTATCCGCGAATATTTTCTGGGCTTGCGCGGACGCCGCGCGTTGCAGGCGCTGCCGCCCGAGCGCCGCGCGAAGCTGCCGCGCGCGGCGCTCGAGCCGGCGTCGTCGGAATTGCCGCTGTGAAATTGCCGCTGTAAATCAGGGAACCTGGTAATGGAAAACAAATCACATGCGTTCTGGGCTGGGCTCTTCACGATCGTGCTGCTCGGCGCGATTGCGACGGCGACATTTTTGTTCAATGTCGACCGCGCGGTGCGCGTGCCGTACGATCTGATTGCGCGCACCAACGTAACGGGCCTGTTTACCGACGCCGCCGTGCGCTATCGCGGGCTCGACGTCGGCAAGGTGCAGTCCATCAAGTTCGACCGCGCTCATCCTGGGCAGATTGTGATCCGCATTCTCGTCGACACGCATGCGCCGATCACGCATTCCACGTTCGGCAGTCTCGGCTTTCAGGGCGTGACCGGCATTGCGTTCATTCAGCTCGACGATACCGGGCGCGATCCGTCGCCGCTCGCTTCGTCGTCGAAACAGGTTGCGCAGTTGCCGATGCGTCCGGGCTTGCTCGATCAGTTGCAGCAACGCGGCGACGTGCTGCTGAAGAAGCTCGAAAAAGTCACGGACGACGTCGACAATCTGTTGTCGCAGGAAATGGTCGACCAGTTGCACGGCACGGCGGCCAGCATCCAGAAAGCCGCGGACGGCGTCGCCACGCTCACGCAGCAGATGGCGCCGGCGGCCGGCAAGTTGCCCGCGACCATCGACAAGCTGGACAGGACGCTCGTCTCGACCAACCAGTTGATCACGAGCTTGAACCGCCCCGATGGTCCGTTCGAGATGAACCTGAACAAGGTAGGCACCGCCGCACAGCAGGCGGGCGACGCGCTGACGCAGATGAACGGCTCGTTGCAGGAACTGTCGGCGCGAGTCGGTTACGACACGCTGCCGCGCGTCAATTCGCTCGCCGAGGACGTGCGCTCGGCGGCGCGCTCGGTCGACCGGGCCGCCGATACGTTCAGCACCAGTCCGCGCAGCGTGTTCTTCGGCGCACCGACTGCGGCGCCTGGGCCCGGCGAGGCCGGCTTTACGTGGCCCGCCACGAGCGCCGGGAAATGAATCTGAAGGTTTGAAGAAAGGAAGATTGTCATGTCACGCTCCATTCACCGGTTGTTGTCCTCGCGCGTCACGCGTGCGGGTGCGGCGTGCGCGGCGCTCGTCGCCGTCGGTCTGCTGGCCGCGGGCTGCACGAGCACGCCGGCGGCGCTGTCGGACATCCGTTATGACTTCGGTCCGCCGAAGCCGGCATCGTCGGCGGGAACGCAGCCGGCCGTGAAAGTGCTCGACGTGAGCGCGCCCGAAGTGCTGCGCTCCGACAAGCTCGTGTACCGGATCGGCTATGCGGACTCGCAGCAGGTCGCCGCGTACGCGAACAGCCATTGGACGATGCCGCCATCCGAGCTGCTCACGCAGCGTCTGCGCGGCGCGCTCAGCTCGCGCGGCACGGTGCTGACGGGCGCGGACGGTGTCCCCGCGCCGGTGCTGAAAGTCGATCTGAACGAGTTCGAGCAGGTTTTCGACAGCCAGGCGCAAAGCCATGCGGCGGTGACCGCGCGCGCCACGCTGACGCAGAACGGCAAGGTGATCGGCCAGCGCACTTTCATTTCGCGTGCGCCGTCCCGTTCCGCCGACGCCGCCGGCGGCGCGCAGGCGCTCGCCGCCGCCAGCGACGACCTCGTCGCGCAAATCGGCGCGTGGCTCGGCGTCCAGGCGCTGGTCGCCGCCCAATGACGCCCGCGCAGCGCACGCAACGGAGCGCTGCATGAGCGAACGATCCTGGCTGCGCCGCCCGTCGGTGCTTTCGCGGCAAGCGTTGGTGCTGTACACCGCGCTGATCGTCTACGGTTCGTGGTATCCGTTTTCGGGCTGGCGTTCGCTCGGCCTCGGTCCGTTGGCGTACCTGTCGGACCCGATGCCGCAGTACCTCACCGCGTTCGACGTCGTCACGAATGTGCTCGGCTATATGCCGTTCGGCGCGCTGATGGTGCTCGCGCTTTATCCGCGCTGGCGCGGACCGCTCGCGGTTGCGTTGGCATTCGTGCTGGGCGGACTGCTGTCGGGCGTGATGGAAGCCGTGCAAACCTATCTGCCGACGCGCGTCGCTTCCAACCTCGATCTCGCGGCCAACGCGCTCGGCGCGCTGCTCGGCGCGGCGATCATGTCGCCCGCCACCGGCGCGCTGCTCGACCGCGGCTTGCTGCGGCGTTTGCGGCTCATGTGGTTCGAGCGCGACAGCGCGGCGCTCGCGTGTCTCGTAACGGCATGGCCGTTTGCGACGATGTATCCGTCGCCGCGTCTGTTCGGACTCGGCAACTGGCCGCGTGCGTTGTGGACACGGTTCGATTCGACGACGCAGGACGCGCTCTTCGCATGGGCGCCGGCCGGCTGGCACGTCGGCACATGGCCGGCGTGGGTCGCCGCGTGGTTGCCGGACGACGGCTGGGAAGCGCTCATCACGACGCTCAATCTGTTCGCCGCGCTGGCGCTCGCGTCGCTAACGGTGCGCCGGCATGCGCCGCGCGTGCGGCTGCTGCTGCTGTTCATCGTCGTGGCTTTGGGCGTGAAGGCGGGCGCGACGTTTCTGCAATCGCAATCCGGCCTCGCGTTCGATTGGGCGACGCCCGGCGCGCTCGCGGGGCTCGGCTGCGGCGCGCTGCTCGGGCTTGCCGCGCTGCGTCTGACGCGCAGCGCGCGGGCGGGGCTGGCCGCCAGTGCGCTCGTCGTGACGCTGGTGTTCGTCAATCTGCTGCCGGTGAATCCTTATTTCGACGTCGTGCTGGCCGACTGGCGGCAAGGACGGTATCTGCACTTCAACGGCCTTGCGCGCTGGCTCGCGTGGGTCTGGCCGTATGCGGCGCTGGTGTGGCTTGCGTTTGTCGTCGAACGCGTGTGGTTGGGGCGGCGCACGCGGCGCGCTTGAGGGCGGGGGCGGGATGCGTGTGGCGGGGTGGGGCTTGCCCGCTCGCTATAATTGTTTGCTACGGGCGGTCGGCAAGAGGCTCTCGGCTCGGTCGTCCGCACCCCAACAGCAATTGCCCGCCGCTACGATCAGCGAACAAAACCTCGCGCCGCTGCGCCGAACCGCGTTCTGCTGCACTATTGCCCTTCCGACAGTCTCCCTCTGCGTACATCATGGATTCCTTCTACAAGTATCACGTCTTCTTTTGCCTGAATCAGCGCGAGCCGGGCGCGGAGCGGCCGAGTTGCGCGAATTGCAACGCGCAGGCCATGCAGGAGCACGCAAAAAAGCGCGTCAAGAAACTCGGCCTCGCGGGGCCCGGCCAGGTGCGCATCAACAAGGCCGGCTGTCTCGACCGATGCGAGCTGGGTCCGACGCTCGTGGTCTATCCGGAGGGCGTCTGGTACACGTACGTGGATGAAAGCGACATCGACGAAATCGTGGACTCCCATCTCGCGAACGGCAAAATCGTAGAGCGTCTGAAGATCGATCAATAAGCGCCGCCATGAACGTACACACCAAGAAATATCTGATCGACGGCCCGGTCGGCAAGATCGAGGTCGCGCTGGACCTGCCCGACGAAGCGCGCGAAAACGGCGCCGCGCCGCGCGGCATTGCGCTCGTCGCGCATCCGCATCCGCTCTTCGGCGGAACGATGGACAACAAGGTCGCGCAGACGCTCGCGCGCACGCTCGTCCAGTTGAACTACGTGACGTATCGCTCGAATTTTCGCGGCGTCGGGCAAACGCAAGGTGAACACGACGCCGGCATCGGCGAGCGCGACGATCTGCGCGCCGTGCTCGATCACATGCGCGCGCAGCCGGGGCACGAAGAACTGCCGCTCGTGCTGGCGGGTTTCTCGTTCGGCACGTTCGTGCTGTCGCACGTGGCCGCGAAGCTGCGCGACGAAGGCCAGGCCATCGAGCGCATGGTGTTCGTGGGCACCGCGGCGAGCCGCTGGGAAGTCGCGCCGGTGCCGGAAAACACGCTGCTGATTCACGGCGAAACCGACGATACCGTTCCCATTCAATCGGTTTACGACTGGGCGCGGCCGCAGGAATTGCCGGTCGTCGTGATTCCGGGCGCCGAGCATTTCCTGCATCGCAAGCTGCACATTCTGAAGCGGATCATCGTCGACGCATGGCGTTGATGCGGCGGGCGCCGCGCGTTTTCCGGGGTACAGGTACGCGAAAACGCACAATTAATCGCCTGCCACTACGCGAAGTTACCCGAGCAGCGCGCGTATAATGGGCGCTCTTTTTTGGGCGCAGCACGGCTTGTGCGGCAGTTCGCGCGACGCGTAGCTTCTTTTCACGCGCGCAGCGGTGCCGCCTGCAAGTGTGCTGCGCGAACCGATCGCGTGGCCGGAAGTCCAATGGGCGCCCGCGCCGTTACGCTTGATGTTGTTGCGGCCCGACGCTCGCCGACCGGCTCTTCCCACTCTGCGCCCTGCGCGTTGTATTTTTCTGCACGAACCGACCCTATGCGTTTTTCGACCTCCGGCCGCCTGTCTTTCCCCTCTGTTGCATCCTTTGTTCCTTCCACGCCAGCCCGCGCATTCGCGCTCGGCGTCGTGCTGCCCGCAACGCTCGTGGCCAGCACCGCGTTCGCGCAAGTGCCGCCGCCGGCGGTGAACGCGCGCTCGTGGGTGCTCGTCGACGCGACCAGCAATCAGGTGCTCGCGTCGGGCAATCCCGACGAGCGCGTGGAACCCGCTTCGCTCACAAAGCTGATGACCGCGTATCTCGTCTTCGAAGCATTGCAGACGAAAAAGATCACGATGGACCAGACGGTGACGCCGGGCGAAGCGGTGCGCCGCGTGCGCACGGACGAATCGCGCATGTTCATCGAGGCGAACAAGCCCGTCACTGTGCACGATCTGGTGTACGGCATGATCGTGCAGTCGGGCAACGACGCAGCCATCGCGCTGGCCGAACTGGTCGGCGGCAGCGAGTCGCAGTTCGTCAACATGATGAACACCGAGGCGCAGCGCCTCGGCATGAAGCACACGCATTTCGCCGACGTGAACGGCATGCCCGACCCGCAGCACTACACGACCGCGGGCGACCTCGCGGTGCTGTCGGCGCGTCTGATTCGCGACTTCCCTGACTACTACAACATCTTCTCGGTCAAGGATTTCACGTACAACAAGATCAAGCAGCCGAACCGCAATCGTCTCTTGTGGATCGACCCGACGGTGGACGGCCTGAAGACCGGCCACACGCAGGCCGCCGGCTACTGCCTCATCGCAAGCGCGAAGCGTTCGCTGCCGGGCACGCCGGACGCATCGCGCCGGCTCGTCTCCGTGATGATGGGCGAGACCAAGGAACACGACCGCGTGCAGGACAGCCTGAAGATGCTGAACTACGGCTACTCCGCGTACGACACGGCGCGCCTCTACAAGGCGAATCAGGTGGTCGGCACGCCGCGCGTCTACAAGGGCGCGCAGGATACGGTGCAGATCGGCGTGAAGAGCGATCAGTACATCACCGTGCCGAAGGGCATGGCCGACAAGGTCAAGCCGCAGATCGAGCAGATCGATCCGCTGATCGCGCCGATCGCCAACGGTCAGCAGGTCGGCACCGCCAAGCTGGTTGCCGACGGCAAGGTGCTCGCGCAATTCCCGGTGGTCGCATTGCAGGCCGTGCCGCAGGCCGGCGTGGTGGGCCGCGTGTGGGATTCGCTGA
Source organism: Paraburkholderia sp. RCC_158 (assembly GCF_041355255.1). NCBI lineage: Bacteria > Pseudomonadati > Pseudomonadota > Betaproteobacteria > Burkholderiales > Burkholderiaceae > Paraburkholderia > Paraburkholderia sp. RCC_158. The sequence goes on from NZ_JBFUPM010000013.1 coordinate 102,760, forward strand.
TGCTCATGTTCAACAAGAAAAAGTAAAGACCTCACTGCGATGACCGCTCTTCCCGATGTTTCGCTCGAACCGATCGTTTATCTGAACGGCGAAGTGGTGCCCTTGTCCGAAGCGCGCGTGCCGGTTCTCGACCGCGGCTTTATTTTCGGCGACGGCATTTACGAAGTCGCGCCGCTGTATGCGCGCGCGGGCGGCCGCTTGGCGTTCCGCTTCGAGCATCACCTGGCGCGCCTTGCGCGTTCGCTCGAGAAGATCGGCATCGCCAATCCGTTGGACAATGCCGGCTGGCGCGCGCTGATCGAGCGCGTGACCGCGGCGAACGAAGCCGAGGCCGGCCTCGCCGCCGACCAGGACGCGATTGCGTACATCCAGATCACGCGCGGCGTCGCGAAGCGCGCTCACGCGTTTCCCGCAGGCATCCAGCCGACGGTGTTCGTGATGGTCACGCCGCTCACTCTGCCGGGCGCCGCACAGCGCGCGGCGGGCGTGCGCTGCGTGAGCGCCGAGGATCGCCGCTGGCTTCATTGCGACATCAAGTCCGTGTCGCTGCTCGGCAACGTGCTGATGGCGCAATACGCGGCCGAAAACGATGCGCTCGAAACCATCCAGTTCCGCGATGGCGTGCTGACCGAAGGGTCGTCGTCGAATGTGTGGGTGGTGAAGAACGGCGTGCTGGCCGCGCCGCCGCGCAGCCACAAGATTCTCGAAGGCATTCGTTATGGGCTGATCGAGGAACTCGCGGCGCAATGCGGCATTCGCTTCGAAGTGCGCGAGATCGCCGAAGCCGAGGTGCGCGCTGCCGACGAAATCCTGATCAGTTCCGCGACCAAGGAAGTGCTGCCCGTCACGCAGCTCGACGGCAAGCCGGTCGGCGACGGCAAGCCGGGCGCGGTGTTTGCGGCGCTGTATGCGGCGTATCAGCGAGCCAAGGCAGAACAGGCGTGAGCGGCAAGGAGCAAGCCATGAATCCGGCGGAAGAATCACTTATTGAGTATCCGTGCGATTTCCCGATCAAGATCATGGGTAAATCGCATCCCGAGTTCGCCGAGACGATTGTCTCGGTGGTCCGGCAGTTCGATAGCGAAGTCGACGCATCGCGCGTCGAAACGCGTCCGTCGAGCGGCGGCAACTACACCGGACTGACGGTGACCGTGCGTGCGATCAGCCGCACGCAGCTTGACGACATTTATCGCGCGCTGACCGGACATCCGATGGTCAAGGTGGTGCTTTAACTTTTACGCGCCGGTTTGTGCCGCGTTAGGGCGCGACGCGCAATGCGTTCGCGTTCGCCGTCCCGCCGGTGCTTGTTGCGTTTGCGGCACCTTCAGCGCTCTTGCTTGCGACATGCGCCGCCGGCCCGGCCTCGCAGGCCTGGTCGAAAAGCAGCTTGAACCGCCCCACCTCCCCGAACACCCAGTCCCGGAACGCCTTCACCCTCGCTGTTTCCAGCATCTGCGGCGTGCAGATGAAGTAGTACTGCCACGGGCTCGGCCCATCCACGTCGAAAAGCCGTACGAGGCGGCCCGCGGCGATCTCGTGCATCGCCAGCGAGCGGCGTGTGAGCGCGATGCCCTGACCGTCGATAGCCGCCTGCAACAGATTCGACGAATCCTGATACAGCACGCCGCGTTTCGGCTCCGGCCAGTCGGTGAGTCCGGCGGCGTCGAACCACGGACGCCACAGTTCGTCGTCGGAACGCAGTAGCGGCAGATTGGCCAGATCGGCCGGCGTTTTGGGCAGCTTGCCGCCGTTGAAATTCGGCGCGCAAGCCGGGAAGAAGATTTCCTCGAGCAGCAGCTCGGAATACAGGCCCGCATATTTGCCGTAGCCGAAACGGATTGCCACGTCGACGTCGTCGCGCGCGAAGTCCGTCAACGCGTTGGTGGACAGCAGTTCCAGGTCCCACTGCGGATGCGCCTCGATAAAGCTGCCGATGCGCGGCGTCACCCAGCGCGCGGCAAACGACGACAGCATCGACACCACCAGCCGCCGTTCGCGGTCGCCCGCGCGAATTTCGCGCGTGGCGTCGGACAGCGCGGTGAGCGCCGTGCGCACGTGGCTGGCGTAGCGCCGGCCGGTTTCGGTGAGCCGCACGCGCTTGCCGTCGCGCGCAAAGAGCGACACGCCAAGCTCGGCCTCGAGCGCCCGGATCTGATGGCTGACCGCGCCGTGGGTGACGAAAAGCTCGTCCGCGGCGCGCGAAAAGCTTTCGTGGCGGGCGGCCGCCTCAAAGGCCTTGATCGCATTCAGTGGTGGAAGATGGCGCAGTTCCATCGCAATTTTTCTCACATAGAGGTGAAAATTGATCGTTTTGCGTAAGCCCTTGCTACGCCTACGATTGTAGCCATGAAACGACTTTTGGCGAGGGCATCATGCGAGAAATATCCTCTAGCATCGCGTATGAAATTCATAGCGGCGAAACGCTGCCCCTGAAGGTGGCGCGCAGCACCAAGCTGGTCGTGCGTGGCGGCGCGGTGTGGGTGACGCGCAGCGACGATACCGAAGACTACTGGCTGCAACCCGGCCACACGCTCAGGTTGCGGCGCGGCGAACGGCTGTGGCTGAGCGCCGAGGGCACGCCCCGCGCGACGGTCGCGTTTTCGGTGCCGACGCGTTGCGACGAGCGCGCGCTGAACTGGTTTGCGCGCGTCGGCGAGCGCCTCGCGGCGCGGATGCGTGGAGGCTGGCGCACCGTTTGACGGCGGACGCCGCGGCGTGTCCGCGGCGACGTCGGGCGGGCATTGCCGTATTTCGGTAAACTGCCGGGATCATGTCCGCCTCTCCGGTTTCTTCATCTCTATTGCCCGCCGCGGCGCCGCTCACGCTGCGCTGGCGCGGCAACGAACCCTACGAAGCCAGTTTCGAAGCGATGCGCGCGTTCACCGACGCGCGCACCGCCGATACATCCGACGAAATCTGGCTGGTCGAACATCCGCCCGTCTTCACGCTTGGCCAGGCCGGCGATCCCGCGCACCTGCTGGCTGCCGACAGCGGCATTCCGCTCGTGAAAGTCGATCGCGGCGGCCAGATCACGTACCACGGCCCCGGCCAGGTGGTGGCCTATCTGCTGCTCGATCTGCGGCGCCGCAAACTGATGGTCCGCGAGATGGTCACGCGGATCGAGCAGGCCGTGATCGACACCCTTGCGGCGTATAATCTCGCCGGAGAACGCAAGGCGGGCGCGCCCGGCATTTATGTCGCGCCCGGGCCGCAGGCCGGCTTGCATGCCGGCGCGAAGATGGCCGCGCTGGGCCTCAAAATCCGCAACGGCTGCAGCTATCACGGCGTCAGCCTGAACGTGAAAATGGATTTACGGCCGTTTCTGGCCATCAACCCTTGCGGCTACGCGGGGCTCGAAACAGTCGACATGGCAACGCTCGGCGTTGCGGCCGGCTGGGACGACGTGGCCCGCACCCTTGCAGCACGCCTCACCGCAAACCTCGACGGCAGTCCCGCGGCCGTCGACCAACCGCAGGCCGGTGCGCTCACCGCCTGACTGGATCGAACGAATGACTGACGTTACCGCGAACCTCGCAGCTTCTCCCGCGCCCGAAGGCGTGCCGGCATCCGCTGCTGCCTACGACGCCACGGCGAAGCAGAAGGCTCAAGCCAAAACCGCCCGTATTCCCATCAAGATTGTTCCGATTGAAAAGCTGAAGAAACCGGACTGGATTCGCGTCAAAGCGGCAACCGGCAACTCGCGCTTCTACGAAATCAAGCAGATCTTGCGCGAGCACAATTTGCATACGGTGTGCGAGGAAGCGAGCTGCCCGAATATCGGCGAATGCTTCGGCAAGGGCACTGCGACCTTCATGATCATGGGCGACAAGTGCACGCGGCGCTGCCCGTTCTGCGACGTCGGACACGGCCGTCCCGATCCGCTCGATGCGGACGAGCCCGCGAACCTCGCGCGCACCATCGCCGCGTTGAAGCTCAAGTACGTCGTGATCACCAGCGTGGATCGCGACGATCTGCGCGACGGCGGCGCGGCGCACTTCGTGGAATGTATCCGTCAGACGCGCGAACTGTCGCCTGACACGCGCATCGAAATTCTGACGCCGGATTTCCGTGGACGTCTGGACCGCGCGCTCGGCATTCTGAACGCCGCTCCGCCCGACGTGATGAATCACAACCTCGAGACCGTGCCGCGTCTGTATAAGGAAGCGCGGCCGGGTTCGGACTACGCGCATTCGCTGAAGCTGCTCAAGGACTTCAAGGCACTGCATCCGGACGTCGCAACCAAGTCAGGTCTGATGGTGGGCCTCGGCGAAACCGAAGAAGAGATCTTGCAGGTCATGCGCGATCTGCGTGAGCACGACGTGGATATGCTCACCATCGGTCAGTATTTGCAGCCTTCCGAACACCATCTGCCGGTGCGTTCTTATGTGCACCCGGACACCTTTAAGATGTACGAGGAAGAAGCGTACAAGATGGGCTTCACGCACGCAGCAGTGGGCGCGATGGTGCGCTCCAGCTACCACGCCGATTTGCAGGCGCATGGAGCCGGCGTGGTGTAAGCGCCTCGCGCTTTGCTCCGCCGGTTTGAAGAATGCCCGCACATGCTGCGGGCATTTTTATTCGCGGTAGGCAAAACGCAAAACGCGAAACGCCGGCCCGCGAGCGCGGCGACTGCGGCGCGCTACCGGTAGTACCGCGCGAGCAACATGCAAACGGATGCGAGCGTGCCGCCGACGATCGAAAACGGAATCGTGAATGCGATAAAGCGGTCGCGCACAGCCGGATTTTCGATGACGTAGTCGATGAGATTGGGCATGTGAGTTCTCCGGTAAGCGTGAGCAAAAAGTATATCTGATCACGTTAAATTTAGTTAGGTTAACGAATAATGAGATGCGGCGAACGACGCGGCGACCACAGCGGTCATGACGAGTGACGGCCACATCAGCGTTCCTTCCTGCTTGCCGTCACGGCGCCGATAGCCAGGGCGGCGTGTGGAATCCGCCGCGCCGAACGAAACCAGAATCGACGCGACGACGATAAAGCCGACGTACCACAACAAGCCCGCCAGCATCAGCGCAAGTGTGCCGCGCGTCGGTGCATCGCCCAGTGCGCATCCAATCTCGTAGCAGGCGCTCGCGCACATCGAAATGACGACCCATAAAAGTTGTCCGTCGCGTATCGATCGGACAGCAATTCCCTTCGACGTCTGTCGATACGAACGCGAGAAACTGAGAAGCGGCAGCAGCGCAATCGGACCCAGCGCGGGCACGCCGATATTGAAAAAAAGCCAGCTCGAGCGGCTAAGAAATTCGATCATGAAAGAGGTCAGGCGATGGAGATGCACGCATCATCCCGAACGCATCCTACAAGCGTCAATCAGCCGAATGGCCAGCTTGTTTTAAGGCATCGCAATCGCGCATCATGTGCGGAAGCCGGCGCACTGAGCGTTCGAGCAGCGGCTCGCAACCAACGTAACGTGAAAAGCAATGCTCGAACAGCTTGATTTGCAATCGCGGATTTATTAGAACCGCATAAGGGCAAACTCCCTATAGTCGAAAGCCTCCCAGACAACATCCGCTACAAGGGGCTTTTGATGAACCGTCTCCACCGTCCGCTCGCCGCGTTTACGACGCTGCTTGCCCTGTCCGCGCTGTTCGCATCCACCGCGCGCGCCGACGCGAAAGAAGTCGTGATTGCGTATCAGGACATGGTGGTGCCGTGGCGCTATGCGCAGGCAACGGGTGAAGTCGAAAAGGCGACGGGCTACAAGGTCACGTATCGCAAACTCGGCAGCGGCGCCGACGTGATTCGCGCGCTCGCCTCAGGCTCGGTGCAACTGGGCGAGGCCGGATCGAGCCCGATCGCGGCGGGCTTGTCGCAAGGTGTCGACATTTCGTTGTTCTGGATTCTGGACAACATCAACGACGCCGAAGCGCTCGTCGCGCGCGACGGCTCGAACGTCGCGAGCATCGCTGCCCTGAAGGGCAAGAAAATCGGCGTGCCGTTCGTGTCGACGTCGCATTTTCATACGCTCGTGGCGCTGCAAAGCGCGGGCGTGAATCCGTCGGATGTGAAGATCCTCAATCTCCGTCCGCCTGAAGTCGCGGCCGCGTGGGAGCGTGGCGACATCGACGCAACGTATATCTGGGACCCGGTGCTCGCGAAGGTCAAGAAGAACGGCAAGGTGCTCATTACTTCGGGCCAGATCGCGCAGCAAACCGGCAAGGCGACGTTCGACGGATTCGTCGTCGATCGCAAGTTCGCGAAGGACAACGCGGAGTTCGTGGCGCGCTTCGTGAAGGTGCTGGCCGCCAACGACGCGAGTTATCGCGATCACACATCGGCGTGGACCGCGGCCTCGCCGCAAGTCCAGGCCGTCGCCAAAGAGTCCGGCGCGAACGCGCAGGAAGTGCCGGCGAGCCTCGCGCTCTATGCGTTTCCGACGCCGGCGCAGCAGGCGTCGAATGCGTGGCTTGGCGGCGGCGCGCAATCGGGCGCGGCGAAGTCGCTTGCGGCAACGGCTGCGTTCCTGAAAACGCAGGGCACGATTCAGAACGTGCTGGCCGATTATTCGGCTGGCGTCGATCCGCGGTTCGTGCAGCGCGCGGCGCAATGACCGCCGCATGAGGCTTCACGTGAGCATGACGAGGTCCGCCCATGAGCGCTCTTGAAATCCGCCGATTGCGCGTCGCCTACGAAGGCGCGCGCGGCGCGGCGCCGCAACTCGCGCTCGACGACGTCGATCTGCATATCGAAAGCGGCGAGTTCGTCGTTGCATTGGGCGCGTCCGGTTGCGGCAAGACGACCTTGCTCAACTGCATCGCCGGCTTCGTTTCGCCGACGCAAGGCGAGGTGCGGTTAAACGGCGAGCGCGTCGTCGGACCCGGCGTGGATCGAGGCGTGGTCTTTCAGAAGTACGCGCTGATGCCGTGGCTTGACGTGCTCGACAACGTCGCGCTCGGTCTGCGTTTTCAGCGCGTGCCGAAGGCGGAGCGCGAGCGCGTCGCGCGTGACATGCTTGCGTTGGTCGGGCTCGAGAAGCACGCGCATTCGCGCGTTCATGCGCTCTCCGGCGGCATGCAGCAGCGCGTGGGCATTGCTCGCGCGCTGGCGAGCGATCCGCAAGTGCTGCTGATGGACGAACCGATGGGCGCGCTCGACGCCATGACGCGCGAGTCGATGCAGGAACTCGCGCTGGACGTGTGGGGGCGCACGCACAAGACGGTGTTCTTCATCACGCACAGCGTGGAGGAAGCGCTTTTTCTCGCGACGCGTCTTGTCGTGATGACGCCGGGTCCCGGCCGCATCGCCGAGAGCTACGAGTTGCCGTTCGCGCGGCGCTTTCTGAAGACGCGCGATGCGCGCGCGGTCAAGTCGTCGGCGGAATTCATCGAATGGCGCGAGCGGCTGGTGCGGCACCTGCATCGGCGCAACGAGGAAGAGGTGAGTCCATGACGGCTTCGCGCGACTCATTGGCCGATGTGCGGCTGGCCGACGCCGCGCAAGGCGAGCGGCGTCGAACGCGGCCGCCGAAAGCCTGGCGTCTGCCGGGCGAAGGGCCGACTGCCGCGCTTAGCGCGGCGTCGGTGGCGGGGCTCGCGGCGCTCTGGTGGGTGGCCACGCATCTGCACTGGCTGCCTCCGCTCTTTCTGCCGAAACCGGAAGCCGTGTGGGCGGCTTTCGTCGATGCGTCTCGCGGACACATTCAGGGCGGCTTGCCGCTCGCGCAGCATCTCGCGTGGAGCGCGCTGCGCGTGTTCGGCGCGTTCGCACTGGCTGCGCTTACGGCAGTGCCGGTTGGCATTTTGATGGGCGTGAGCCGCGTCGCGCGCGGTCTGCTCGATCCGCCTCTCGAGTTTTATCGACCGCTTCCTCCACTCGCTTATTTGCCGCTGGTCGTGATCTGGTTTGGTATAGACGAAACGGCGAAGATCGTCGTCATCTATCTTGCCTGCTTCGCACCGATCGCGATGGCGGCGCGCGCCGGCGTGCGCAGTGCGACGACCGAGCAGATTCATGCGGCGTATTCGCTCGGCGGCAGCTTCGGTCAGGTCGTGCGTCACGTCGTATTGCCGGCTGCGCTGCCGGAGATTCTGACCGGTCTGCGGATTGCAATCGGCTTCGGCTGGACGACGCTGGTTGCCGCCGAAATGGTCGCGGCCACGGCCGGCCTCGGTCAGATGGTGCTCAACGCGTCGAGCTTTCTGCGCACCGATGTCGTGGTGATGGGCATCGTGCTGATCGGCTTGATCGCATGGGTGTTCGATCTGGGTATGCGCGCGCTTGAGCGGTGGCTCGTGCCGTGGAAGGGCCGGGCTTAACAACCCCGCATATGCGTTGAATGGCGCGCTACCGCGTGCGCTATGCAAAAAGCTCAATCACCGGCCAACCCCGCTCATTCGCGATCGCGCGCAAGCGCGCATCGGGATTCGTCGCGACAGGATGCGTCACGCGTTCGAGCAAGGGGACGTCGTTGATCGAATCGCTATAAAACCAGCTTTGCGGAAAGTCCTGCAAACAGTGACCGAGCGACGCCAGCCAGTTCTCGGTGCGCGTGATTTTGCCTTCGCGGAAAGTCGGAATGCCGACCGACGCGCCCGTGAAGCGCGCGAGCGGATCGCCGCCCTCCGTGCCAAGCTCGATGCCAAGCAGATGCTCGAAGCCGAGCGCCTTGCCGATCGGCGCGGTCACGAACACATTCGTCGCCGTGACGATGCAGCACAGGTCGCCCGCGTCCCTGTGACGTTGCACGAGCTCGCGCGCGGCCGGCAGGATGGCGGGCGCGATCACCTCCTGCATGAAGCGCGCGTGCCAGAGGTCGAGTTGCTCGCGCGAATGGCGAGCGAGCGGCGCCAGGGTGCGCTCCAGATAGGCCGCCATGTCGAGCGTGCCGGCCACGTATTGCCGGTAATACTCGTCGATGTCCTGCGCATGCCGCGCCGCGCCTTCTATTCCGAGTCCGGCGACGAAGTGCGCCCATGCCTGATCGCTGTCGAGCGGCAGCAGCGTATGGTCCAGGTCGAACAGCGCGAGATTGCGGCTCATCCGGTTGTCCTCGTCATCAGGTGACCAAAGCGTTAGCGGCGGAGGGTTGATATGAGCACGACGTGCGCAGCAAAAAGCCGCCACGCCGCGCTCGACATCGTTGCGCGAGCGTATATTTAAAAGCACAAAATTACAATAAGGCAAAAATGTGCAACACTACTGTCATACGCCCCGGATGCCGTGCGCGGCATGCGGTTCCGGTTACGGCAGCAGAGAACGAGTGCGCAGTGCCTTATGTTGATTCTCCTTAACCTTCTCGCAGGCGTGGCACTGCTCGTGTGGGGCTCGCATATCGTGCGCACGGGCATCCTTCGCGTGCTGGGCGCCGATCTGCGCGGCGTGCTCGGGCGCAGCACGCGCAACCGCTGGCGCGCGTTTCTGTCCGGCGTCGGCGTGACGAGTCTCGTACAGAGCAGCAACGCGACCGCAGTCATCCTCATGTCGTTCGCGGCCCAAGGGCTGTTGCCGCTCACCAGCGGGCTCGCCATCATGCTCGGCGCCGACGTCGGCACGGCGCTAATGGCGCGGGTTCTCACACTCGATCTCTCGTGGTTGTCGCCCATCCTTATCCTGTTCGGCGTGCCGCTCTTTCTGTCGCGCAAGCAAACACGCGCCGGCCAGGTCGGCCGTACGCTGATCGGTCTCGGGTTGATCCTGCTCGCGCTGCATCTGATCGTCGAGGCCGCGCAGCCGATGATGCAAGGCGCCGGCGTGCGCGTGATGTTCGGCGCATTGACGGGCGACACGATGCTCGACGCGCTGGTGGGCGCCGCGTTCGCCGTCCTGTCGTACTCGAGCCTGGCAGCGGTGCTGCTCACGGCGACGCTCGCATCGTCCGGCGTGATTTCGTTGAAGGTGGCGCTGTGCCTCGTGATCGGCGCGAATCTCGGCAGCGGCCTCGTCGCCTTGCTCGGCGCGGCCGCGCAGAATTCGGCGGCGCGGCGTCTTGCGCTCGGCAGCTTCACGTTCAAGCTCGCGGGCGCGTTGCTGATCCTGCCGTTCGCGTCCTTGCTCGCGCGCTGGCTGCCGATGCTGATCGCCAATCCTCGCGAAGCCACGGTCGGCTTTCACCTGATCTACAACGCGCTGCGCTGCGGCGTATGCCTGTCGCTGATCGATCCGGTCGCGCGTATCTGCGAGCGGGTGCTGCCCGACCGGCCGATGCCGAATGGCGAACTGCGGCCACTGCATCTCGATGCAGCCGCGCTGTCCACGCCGACGCTCGCGCTTGCGAATGCGGCGCGCGAAGTGCTGCGTATCGGCGACATCGTGCGGACCATGCTCGACAATGTGGCCGAGCTGATTCATCACAACCGTCTCGACAAGGCGCGCGAAACGGTTCGCATGGACGACGACGTCGACGAACTGTACGCCGCGGTCAAGAACTACCTCACGCTGATTTCACGCGAGCAGCTTGACGAAGCCGATAGCCGCCGTTGGACCGACATCATTTCGCTGACCATCAACCTCGAGCACGCGGGCGACATCATCGAGCGGATCGTGGGCGACATCGAAGAGAAAAAGATCGCGCACCGGCTGTCGTTTTCCGAAGAAGGACTCGGCGAACTGGACGATTTGCAGACGCGGCTCGTCAGCAATCTGCAGCTTGGCCTGTCAGTGTTCCTCAATAACGATCTGCGTTGCGCCGAGCGGCTTCTCGCCGAGAAAGAGCGCTTTCGCGATCTGGAGCGCGCGTATTCGTACCGGCATCTGGACCGGCTCGCCGGGCAGACGCTGCGCAGCATCGAAACCAGCGCGCTGCATCTCGACCTGATCAGCGATATGAAGCGGCTCAATTCGCTGTTTTGCTCGACGGCTTATCCGGTTCTGGATGCCGCGGGCGCGCTGCACGACACGCGCTTGCGCAAGCGTGTGCTCGATACGATGCATGTGAAGGAATGAATCGCGAAGCGCGGCAATGCGCGTGAAGCTTCACGCTCCGCGCTTCACGCCAGCACCACTTCTTCCAGCTTCTTTTTCAGCGCACCGAAATCAGCCGCATCGGCGGCCTTCTTATTGGTGACGAGCACGTCGATCTGCTCAACGGGGCAATACGAAATCCGGCTGCGTTGCCCGATCTTGCTGTAGTCGGCGAGGATCACCACACGGTCCGCATTCGCGACCATCGCGCGCGCCACTTCGGTTTCGGCGTGATCGTAATTCGTCGCGCCATGCCGGTGGTCGATGCCGACCGGCGACAGCAGCGCGAGGTCCGCGCGATACCGCTGAATGTCGAGCACGGTGGTCGCGCCGGTGGTCGCCATTGCGCGGTCGCTAATCGTGCCGCCGAGCAGAATCACTTCGTTGCCGGCTTCCGACTGCTCGGCCGCGCCGCGCATTTTCAATGCGACGTCGATTGAATTTGTGACGATGGTCAGATTCGCGAGCTTCGCGAGTTCCTCGGCGAGCGCGGCGGTGGTCGTGCCCGCGTCGATAAAAAGCGTCTGGCCGCTCGCAATCAACCCGATTGCCGCTTTGGCAATGGCCGTTTTCGATTTGACGCGCATGTGGGCGCGCTCGGCGATCGGCGCTTCGTCGGCGGGTTTGATCGCGCCGCCGTGCACACGCCGCAGTTCACCGAGCGCTTCGAGATCGAGCAGGTCGCGCCGCACCGTTTCGCGCGACACGCCCAGGTCCGCCATGATCCGTTCGGTCGACACTCTATGGAGCGTCGACAATAACGCGCGTATTCTCTGATGACGGTCTTCCTGCCACATGCATTTTCCTTGGATGCGAAGGCGCTCGCACAACGTGTTTCGACTGACGACATCGTGGACATGAATGTGTGTCGAGACGATGTCAAGCGTACTACTTCAGCCGGATTGTGTTGTATTTTTTTGGTAGCTTGCAAGTTTGTGTATTTGACTTTAGCCTTCGCAAATCGAAGCGCCGCCTGATTCGAACATCGAATCGTCGAAGGGAAAGTTAATCTGTGCTTTCGCGCTTTGTCATGGCGTTTTTTGACAAGACCGTTGGCGTCGGCGCGCGGCGAAACGCGCTTATTCTGAGTGAAAGGTGACGGGACGTGGCAAACGGGATCGATCGTGCATCACCTGCAGACTGGCCGTATCCGCCGCTCGTCGCGCATCGCTGCGGCGGCACGCTTGCGCCGGAGAACACGTTAGCGGGCTTCGACGCCTGCGTGCGTTACGGTTACCGCATGGTCGAATTCGACGCCAAGCTTTCCGTCGACAACCAGCTTTTCCTGCTGCACGACGACACGCTCGAGCGCACCACCAACGGGTATGGCGCGGCGGCGGTCTACACATGGGCGCAGCTTGCGTTGCTCGATGCCGGCGCCTGGTACGGGCCGCAATTCGCGGGCACGCGTCTGCCGACGCTCGCCGATGCGACCGCGCGTTGCGCGCGCGATGGCATCGCGGCGAACATCGAGATCAAGCCCTGTCCTGGCCGCGATGAGATCACCGGCCAGCTCGTCGCGAGCGCCGCGCTCGAGTTGTGGAAAGACCAGACGCCGCCGCTGCTGTCGTCGTTTTCTTTCGACGCGCTCGCAGCCGCGCGCGATGCCGCGCCTTCATTGCGGCGCGGCATGCTGTTCGAGGAAGTGCCCGCGGACTGGCTGCGTATCGTGCGCGAACTGGACTGCGTGTCCTTGCACGCGAGCCATCTTTATCTGACCGAACCGCTCGTCGCGGAAATTCGCGCGGCCGGCTTGCATGTACTCGCTTACACCGTCAACGATCCCGCGCGCGCCGAATTGCTCGCGCAATGGGGCGTCGACATGATTTGTACAGATCGCATCGATAAGCTGTCGCACGACATGCTTTGAGCGCCGCAGCCGGCGCGGGCATGGCGTGGGCACGAAAGCACGAAAGCACGAAAGCACCAGCGGACGAGTGCGAGCGAGCTGTGCCCTTGAAGTCGAACCAGCAACTTTCCAAACGCAACAACTTCGGCAGAGGATGGGGAAAACTATGAACCGCACCGTGTTAGCTCGGATACTTTCGATGTCGGCCGTCGCGGGTGTCGCCGCCGCCGGCGTGAGCAGCGCATCGGCCGCGCCGCTCGACGCACTGATCGCCGCCGCGAAGCAGGAAGGCCAGCTTACCGTGATCGCGTTGCCGCACGACTGGTGCAACTACGGGCAACTCGTCGCGGGTTTTCAGAAGAAGTACGGCATCAAGATCAACGAACTGAATCCGGACGCGGGCTCGGGCGACGAAGTGGAAGCCATCAAGGCGAACAAAGGCAACAAAGGTCCGCAAGCGCCCGACGTGATCGACGTGGGCCTGTCGTTCGGTCCGACCGCGAAGGCCGACGGCCTGCTGCAACCGTACAAGGTGTCGTCGTGGAACTCGATTCCGAAGGAGTCGAAAGATCCGGACGGCTACTGGTACGGCGATTACTACGGCGTGCTTGCGTTCGAAGTCAACGCCGACATGATCGACAAGGCGCCGTCCGACTGGAGCGATCTGCTCAAGTCCGATTACAAGAACGCCGTGTCGCTCGCGGGCGATCCGCGCTCGGCGAATCAGGCGATCCAGGCGGTCTATGCGGCGGGCTTGTCGCAAAGCAAGGGCGATGCGGCGAAGGCGGATAAAGCCGGCCTCAAGTACTTCGCCGACCTGAACAAGAGCGGCAACTTCGTGCCGGTGATCGGCAAGGCGGCATCGCTTGCACAAGGGACGACGCCGATCGTCGTCCGTTGGGATTACAACGCGTTGGCCGATCGCGATACGCTGAAGGGCAACCCGAAGGTGCAGGTCGTGATTCCGAAAACGGGCGTCGTCGCAGGCGTCTATGTTCAGGCAATTAGCGCCTACGCGCCGCATCCGAACGCAGCGAAGCTGTGGATGGAGTACCTCTATTCCGACGAAGGCCAGCTTGGCTGGTTGGCCGGCTATTGCCATCCGATGCGCTACAACGAACTCGTGGCCGCGAAGAAAGTGCCGCAAGCGTTGCTCGACAAATTGCCGCCGCCGTCGTCGTATAAGAACGTGGTGTTCCCGACGCTTCAGCAGCAGGACGCGTACAAGGAAACCATCACGAAGCATTGGGACGAAGTGGTCGGCGCGAACGTCAAGTAAGCGCAGCTTTAGAAAGCGCGAAGTCATGTGTGCGCCGCGGCGCCGTTCGCAAAGAGCGGCATTTGCGGCGTTAGTCATCAAGCCCAAAGGTGAGCTATGAGCGCTTCATCGGATGCTGGATCGGTGCCGCCGGATCTGCTGGTGCCGCCCGTGCCCACGCCGACGCCGCGCGTCGACGGTCCGGGCCGCGCGTCGCAGATGCTGGCGTGGATCGGCGTCGTGCCGTTCTTCACGTTCGCGCTGCTGTTCCTGATTCTGCCCACCGGCTTTCTGATGATCGGCGCGTTCCAGGACGCGCAAGGTCACTTCACGCTCGCCAATCTACGCGATCTGTTTCAGCCGTCGATACTCGACGCCTACTGGATCAGCTTCAAGGTGAGCGCGGCGTCCGCGGCGGGCGGCGCGCTGATCGGCTCGCTGCTCGCGTGGGCGGCGGTGCAGGGCAAGCTGCCCGGCTGGATTCGTCCGACGTTGATGACATTCTCGGGCGTCGCGTCGAACTTCGCGGGTGTGCCGCTCGCGTTCGCGTTCATCTGCACGCTGGGGCGCGTCGGGCTCGTCACCGTGCTGCTGAAGAAATACCTCGGCTTCAATCTTTACTCGACGGGCTTCAGCATCTTGAGCTTTTCGGGGCTCACGCTCACTTACCTCTACTTCCAGATTCCGTTGATGGTGCTGATCGTCACCCCCGCGCTCGACGGCCTGAAACGCGAATGGCGCGAAGCATGCGATTGCCTCGGCGGCACCGCGTATCAATACTGGCGCCACGTCGCGTTGCCCGTGTTGTGGCCTAGCGTGCTGGGCGCGACGCTGCTGCTCTTTGCCAATGCGTTCGGTGCGGTGGCCACGGCTTACGCGCTGACGGGCAGCTCGCTGAACATCGTGCCGATCCTGCTGTTTGCACAAATACGCGGGGACGTCATGCATAACCAGAACCTCGGCTACGCGCTCGCGCTCGGCATGGTGCTCGTGACCGGGCTGTCGAATGGCGGCTACATCTGGCTGCGTTCGCGCGCCGAAAGGGGCCGTCGATGAAAAGCCAATCTCGCGTCGGAGCATGGACCGCGACGGTGATCGGTTCGCTGTACTTCCTGATTCCGCTGATCGCCACGTTCGAATTCAGCTTGCGGATGAAACGCGGCACCTACAGCTTCGAGGCGTATAGCGTCGTGCTGAGCGATCCGCGCTTTCAGGCCTCGTTCGGCTATTCGATCCTGATGGCGCTGCTGACCATCGTCGTCGGCATATTGCTGGTGGTGCCGACCGCTTACTGGGTGCAATTGCGTTTGCCGAGGCTGCGGCCGGTCGTCGAATTCATCACGCTGCTGCCGCTCGTCGTGCCGGCTATCGTGATCGTGTTCGGCTATCTGCGCATCTACAACAGCAGTTCGATTCTGCCGCTCACGGGCAACGAGCGCGCGACCGATCTGCTGCTCGTATTCGGCTACGTGACGCTCTCCTTGCCCTACATGTACCGCGCGGTCGATGCGGGCCTGCGCGCCGTGGACGTCCGCTCGCTCACCGAAGCCGCCGAATGTCTCGGCGCGAACTGGCCGACCATTCTGTTCAAGGTGATCTTTCCGAATATCCGCTCGGGCATTCTGTCCGGCGCCTTTCTCACCTTTGCGGTCGTGATCGGCGAGTTCACGCTCGCGAGCCTGCTCGACCGTCCCGCATTCGGTCCGTATCTGCAACTGATCGGCGCGAACCGCGCGTATGAGCCCTCGGCGCTGGCGATTATCGCGTTCATGATTACGTGGGCGTCGATGGGATTGATCCAGGTGTTCGGCTCGGCCCGCGCGTTGAGCGGCCAGAAAATCTGACGCACTGAGGCAGCGAACCATGGCATTTCTCGAGATAGAAAATCTGCACAAGTCCTTCGCGTCGAACATCGCGCTGCATCACTTCGACATGAAGATCGAGCGCGGCGAGTTCGTCACGTTCCTCGGACCGTCCGGTTGCGGCAAGACGACCGTGCTGCGCATGATCGCCGGATTCGAGACGCCGACGCGCGGCATTATCCGGCTCGACAACAAGGACGTCACGCATCTGCGCACGCGGCAGCGCAAGGTCGGCATGGTGTTCCAGTCGTATGCGCTCTTTCCAAACATGACGGTGGCCGAGAACATCGGCTTCGGGCTGAAGATCACGCATCGGCCGCAGGCAGAGATCAATCAACGCGTCGAGGAGATGCTGCATCTGATCAAGCTGCCGCAGCTCGGCGGCCGTTATCCGTGGCAACTGTCGGGCGGTCAGCAGCAGCGCGTGGCACTCGCTCGCGCGCTCGCGGGCAAGCCGCAGGTGTTGCTGCTCGACGAGCCGCTGTCCGCGCTCGACGCGAAAATCCGCATCTCGTTGCGGCAGGACATTCGCGCGTTGCAACGCGAACTCGGCATCACGTCGATCTTCGTCACGCACGATCAGGAAGAGGCGTTGTCCATTTCCGACCGCATCGTCGTGATGAACGAGGGGCGCGTCGAACAGATCGGCTCGCCATCGGAAATCTACAACTATCCGCGCACGCGTTTTGTCGCGTCGTTCGTCGGCACGCTGAATATTCTGGCCGGGCATGTGATCGATCCGGCGACGGGCAAGATGGCCGTGGACGGTCAGGAGCTCATCACCACGCAGCAACTTCCTTCCGCCGATGCCGGCAAGAAGCGCCTGCTCGCGCTGCGTCCCGAAGCGATCGTGCTCGAACCTGCGGCGCCCGGCCGCAACACGCTGAATGCGACCGTCGAAGAAGTGAATTTTCTCGGCGCGGTAGTGCGCATCAGAACGCGTGTAAAAGACGCAGTGATTTCGCTCGACGTATTCAACGACCCGAATCGCGGTTTACCCGAAAGAGGGCAGCCGGTGTCGCTCGGCTTTTCGCACGACAACCTGCTGGTGCTCGAGGAAGGCAACGCCTGACAATCCGCCAAAGCCCGCCAAAGCCCGCCGAAGCCCGCCCGCAAAGGCCTCGGGTTTTCCCGAGGGTTTGCGCGGCGGCGAATCCGGGTTTCCCGACGCCGCTCGTCCGGATTTCCGGAATCCCGGAAGGCGCGCGCCAGGTCTTACGCGCAAACCCATAAGAATCAAGGGTATGTCTTAGGCATCAAGCTGGCATCGACCTTGCAAAATAGATAACGCGGCCGCAACGGTCCGACAACTAAAGCAAGGAGACAACGATGTCTGATTTCCCTTCCCGGTATTTCTGAATTCGTCGTCTTGTCGCGGCCTAATGCCGTGCAGAGGCGACGTTCATTCGTTCGCATGATGCGCAGCGTGGCAGGCCATGGGCTCACCCACATCGCAGGAAACATCGTGAAGAAACCTATCCACAAAGTGCTGTACGTCCAGGTGATCGTGGCGATCATCATCGGTATCGCGCTCGGCCATTTCTATCCGACCTTCGCCGTCGACATGAAGCCGCTCGGCGATGCGTTCATCAAGCTCATCAAGATGGTGATCGGACCGATCATCTTCTGTACGGTCGTGACCGGCATCGCCGGCATGGAAGACATGAAGAAGGTCGGGCGCGTCGGCGGCAAGGCGCTGCTGTACTTCGAAATCGTCTCGACGTTCGCACTGCTGCTCGGCCTCGCGGCGACGCACCTGCTGCGGCCGGGCGTCGGCTTCAACGTCGATCCGGCTACGCTGAACGGCAAGGAAGTCGCATCGTATGCCGCGAAGGCGCACGGTCAGACGACCGTCGACTTCCTGATGCACATCATTCCGGACACGCTCGTGTCGGCATTCTCGCAAGGCGAAATCCTGCAGATCCTGCTGATCGCGCTGCTGTTCGGGGCGGTGCTCGCGCACATCGGCGAACGCGGCAAGCCGGTGACGAGCTTTATCGAAAGCCTGTCGAGCATCCTCTTCGGCATGGTCGGCATCATCACGAAGCTCGCGCCGATCGGCGCATTCGGCGCGATGGCGTTCACCATCGGCAAGTACGGCATCGGCTCGCTGCTGCCGATGCTCAAGCTGATCGGCACGTTCTATCTGACCGCGATCGTGTTCGTGGTGGTGGTGCTCGGCGCGATTGCGCGTGCGGTGGGCTTCAATATCCTGCGCTTCATCGCGTACATCAAGGAAGAGATGCTGATCGTGCTCGGCACGAGCTCGTCCGAAGCCGCGTTGCCGCAACTCATGCTGAAGCTCGAAAAGCTCGGCTGTTCGCGTTCGGTGGTGGGCCTCGTCGTGCCGACCGGTTATTCGTTCAACCTCGACGGCACCAACATCTACATGACGATGGCCGTGCTGTTCATCGCCCAGGCGACGAACACCGACCTTACGTGGACGCAGCAGCTCACGCTGCTCGCGGTGACGATGCTGACCTCGAAGGGCGCGAGCGGCGTGACCGGCGCGGGCTTCATCACGCTGGCCGCGACGCTGGCGGTGGTGCCGACCATTCCGCTGTCGGGCATGGTGCTGATTCTCGGCATCGACCGCTTCATGAGCGAATGCCGTGCGCTGACCAACATCGTCGGCAATGGCGTGGCGACCGTCGTGGTGTCGGCATGGGAAAAGGAACTGGACCGCAGCAAGCTGGAAGCGGCGCTGCGCGGCGACGTGCCGGTCGACGAACCGGCCAGCGTCTAAGCCGGACGTCGTCGGGCATCGCCTGAAATAGCGTGATGTTTGCGGCCGCGGACACCAGCCCATGCAACCGGTGAACGCGCGCCCAACCCCAGTGCCGTCGGCCGAGGAAGCGCAGGCCGACGGCGCTTCTCCTTATGCCACAATATCCGATCCCACCCGACCGGATAGTGCCAACGTGACCCGCCGCCTGCTGATTCTCTTCGCGCTCGTCGCCGGGCTCGTTGCGGCGTGCGGGCTCACGTACAGCATCGCGTGGCAAAGCGGCATCGACAGCTTGCGGTTGAATGCGGCGGGGCGCGTCGACCGAACCGCGAGTTCGCTCAAGAGCACGCTCGAGCGCTACGAATCGCTGCCGTATCTGCTCGCGGAACATCCGATCGTGCAGGACGTGCTGGTCGATCCGTCGCCCGCCAACGTCGAGCGCGCGAATCTCTATCTTGAAGACCTGAACCGCCACGCGCGCGCGACGGTCACCTACATCATTCCGCTCGACGGCTACTGCGTGGCCGCGAGCAACTGGCAGGGGCCAGGAAGTTTCATCGGCGCGGGCTATCAGTTCCGGCCGTATTTCGTCGATGCAATCAAGGGCGGCGTGGGCCGCTTCTTCGGCATCGGCACGATCTCGCAGGCGCCGGGCTATTACATTTCGCAGCCGGTGCGGCGCGACGGCAAGATTGTCGGCGCGGCGGTCGTCAAACTCGATCTCGAATGGTTTCAGGGCTCGGACGCGTCCGAGCCGTTGCTCGTCACCGACGATCATGGCGTGATCTTTCTGTCGTCGGTGCCCGCGTGGAAATACCACACGATACGGCCGCTGTCGGGCCAGGTCGCCGATTCGATTTACCAGGCGCGTCAATACGCACAGCAGCCGATCGCGCCGCTGCCGGTGACGATCGAGCGCAAGCTGGAAGGCGACGCGCAGATTGTGCGCGTGGGCGGCGGCCGCTATGCGCCGCGTTATCTCGCGTCGCGGCGCGGCATGGGCGAACCCGATTGGCATCTGATCACGATGGCGCCCGTGAGCCCCGTCGATGCCGACGCGCGCAACGCGACCATCGTCACGGGTTTTGGCTATGTGTCGCTCGTGCTGCTCGCGTTCTACTGGAGGATGCGCCGCTCGCGCGTGCGCGAGGTGATGCGCAGCCGTACGCTGCTGCAAAAGGCGTATGCCGAACTGAATCAGCGCGTCGCGGAACGCACCGCCGATCTGTCGCAGGCGAACGAGCAGTTGCAGAAGGAAGTCGCCGAGCGCACGCGCGCCGAGCAGGAACTGCGCGCCGCGCACGACGAGTTGATCCAGGCCAGCAAGCTCGCCGCGCTCGGTCAGATGGCGGCCGGCATCACGCATGAACTGAATCAGCCGCTTGCTGCGTTGCGCGGTTTTTCCGACAACACGCGCGTGCTGCTCGAGCGCGGCGATCAGGCGTCGGCGCGTGAAAATCTCGAAGCGATCGCGGCGCTCACCGAGCGCATGGGCAAGATCACGAACCAGTTGAAGCTGTTCGTCGGAAGGGCGCGGCCGCGCAGCGCGCGCGCGTCGGCAGTGCGCGCGCTGCGCAATGCGCTCGCGCTGTTGCAGAAGCGCTTTCAGGGCGTCGAACTGCAGCTTGCGCTATTCGATGTCGAAAGCGGTACGCGCACGCCGCTCGATCTTGCCGACGATCATCCCGACCTGATCGCGCATTGCGACGATCTGCGTCTCGAACAGGTGCTGATCAATTTGCTCGGCAATGCGCTCGACGCCACCGCCGGCATGAGCGCGCCGCGCATTTCGGTGCATATCGAGGTGGCTTCGGACAATCTCTCGTTCGCGGTGGGCGACAACGGTCCAGGCATCGCCGAAGACGTGCTGCCGCGCCTGTTCGAACCTTTCTTCACCACCAAGGAAATGGGCCAGGGACTCGGTCTCGGGCTCGCGATTTCATCGTCGATCGCACGCGATTGCGGCGGCACGCTGGTGGCGCGCAACGCGCCGCAAGGCGGTGCACTCTTCGTGTTGACGCTGCGCCGCGCCCGCGTGCAGACGAGCCCTACCGCGGACCCGCTCACCACGGGTTCCTGATTCCGATGAGAACGACATGCTGAACGACGGCTTGCAAGTGCTGTATATCGAAGACGACGAACTGGTGCGGCGCGCGAGCGTGCAGAGTTTGCAACTGGCGGGCTTCGATGTGGTCGGCCATGCGTCGGCGGAATCGGCGGCGAAGTCGATCAGTGCGGATTTTTCCGGCGTGATCGTCAGCGATATTCGGCTGCCTGGCGCGAGCGGTCTCGAGTTGCTCGCGCAGTGCCACGAACGCGCGCCCGATGTGCCCGTGATTCTCGTCACCGGTCACGGCGATATTTCGATGGCCGTGCAGGCGATGCGCGACGGCGCGTACGACTTCATCGAAAAGCCGTTCGCCTCCGAGCGTCTGATCGAGACCGTGCGGCGCGCGCTGGAGCGGCGCAAGCTCGTGCTCGAAAACCTCGCGCTGCGCCGCGAACTCGCGGGGCAGAACACGGTGGCGCCGCGGATCATCGGCCGCAGTCCGGCGATCGAGCAGGTGCGGCGGCTCATCGCGAACGTCGCGCCGACCGATGCGTCGGTGCTCATCAACGGCGATACCGGCGCGGGCAAGGAACTGATCGCGCGCAGTTTGCACGAGTTGTCGCCGCGGCGCGACAAGCCGTTTATCGCGGTGAATTGCGGCGCGCTGCCCGAGCCGATGTTCGAGTCCGAGATGTTCGGCTACGAGCCCGGCGCGTTTACGGGCGCGGCGAAACGCCGGATCGGCAAGCTCGAACATGCGTCGGGCGGCACGCTGTTTCTCGACGAAATCGAAAGCATGCCGCTCGCGCTGCAGGTCAAGCTGTTGCGCGTGTTGCAGGACGGCGTGCTCGAGCGGCTCGGTTCCAATCAGCCGATTCGCGTGAATTGCCGCGTGGTCGCGGCGGCGAAAGGCGATATGGCGGAACACGTCGCGGACGGCTCGTTCCGCCGCGATCTGCTGTACCGGTTGAATGTGGTCACGATCGCATTGCCGCCGCTCGGCGAGCGGCGCGAGGACATCGTGCCGCTTTTCGAACACTTTCTGCTCGACGCGGCCGTGCGTTATCAGCGGCCCGCGCCGATCCTCACCGACCGTCAGCGCGCGAGCCTGATGCAGCGCGACTGGCCGGGCAACGTGCGGGAACTGCGCAACGCCGCGGACCGCTTCGTGCTCGGTGTCGCCGACGATCCCGTGATGTCTTTCGGCGACGAAAGCGGGCAGGCGCAGCCGCTGAAGGAGCGCGTCGAGCAGTTCGAGCGCGCGGTGATCGCGGAAGCGCTCGAGCAGTGCGGCGGCGTGGTGGCGGTCGCCGCCGACCGGCTTCAGCTCGGCAAGGCGACGCTCTACGAGAAGATCAAGCGGTATGGCCTCGCGGCCAAGGGCGATGGGGAGAGGTGAAATAGAAACGCCGGCAAGTGGGAGTGCCGGCGTTTTTGTTTGAGCTTGCGGTGGCGTGGCCTGGGCTGGCCTGGGTTGGCTTGCCTTTGCTTCGCGACTGTTAAGCCGCGTTGAGCGCCTTCTCCAGCAACTGATCGAGTTCCGCGAACTGCGGTTCGCCGACGTAGCGCTTCAGAATCTTGCCGTCTTTGTCGACGAGGAAGGTGGTCGGCGTGAGCTGCACGTTGCCAAACTGTTTGGCGGCCGAGCCGTCGTCCATGGCGACCTTGAAGGGCAACTGGCGCGTTTGCGTGTAATTGGTCACGTACATCGGCGCGTCGTAGCTCATGGCCACCGCGACGAATTCGAGCCCTTTGCCTTTGAAGCGGTTATACGTCTGCACCATCTGCGGCATTTCCTTCATGCAGGTGTCGCAGCTCGTCGCCCAGAAGTTGACGAGGTAGACCTTGCCTTTGAGGTCGGCGGTCGTGACTTTCTGGCCCGACAGCAGCGTGAAGGTCGCGTCGGGCACGCGCTGCTGGCCGGCAAACGCGAAATAGCCGGCGACGCCGATCGCAATCGCCACCGCGGCGATGATCAGATAGCGAAGCGGATTCGTGCGCTTGACGGCGCTGGTCGATGCGATGGAACTCATGAGCGGAACCTCGGAAGTCGCGCAAGGGCGCAGGACAGTGCGTCGGCTGGGGCTTGGAGCGTGCCGCAACGGAGCGTTGATATTGTAGTCCTATTCGGGATGCGGGGCAGGGAGCGCAACCCGCAACCCGCGTTGCGCCGGCACAGCCAAACGGGCGCTTGGCCGCTTGGCCGCTTCCGCGCGCTCCATCAGCTTGCAGCGGATAATGGCGTTTTGCGCTTCGCGTCAACTTCACCGCTTCACGGTCTCTCTTGCTCATGTTCCAGATAGTTTTCCGCATCTATTCCCTGTTCCTTCGAATTCCCTCGCGTCTGTTTTCCAGCCTCGTCTTCCATGGCAATGCCGCGGCTCGCATGCTGCGCGGCCAGCCACGCGCGCAGTCGATGACCCGCGCGGCGGTTTGCGCGCTTGCTATGGGCGTCGCGCTGAGCGGCTGCTCGCCGACCTTCGACTGGCGCACCGTCATGAATAACGACAACGGCTACAGCATCGACTTGCCTGCCAAGCCCGGCAACGATCAGCGCGCGGTCCAGGTCGACGGCACGCCGATGCAGATGGCCATGCAGACGGCCGAAGCCGGCGACGCCGTGTTCGCGGTCGGCACGATCATGCTGCCGGACGACAGCGAAGCGACACAGCGCAAGGCGCTCGAGTTCCTGCGCACCGGCCTCGCGCGAAACGTGGGCGTGACGCCAGAGGCGCGCGCGGTGCAAATTCCGCTCGCGGCAGGCGGCAAAGTTTTGGGGCTCGAGATGACGCTGAGCGGCGAGGCCGGCTCCAGCCATGAAAAGCGGACCGTCTATGCGCGCCTCGTGGCGCGTGGCCGGCACGCGTATCAGGCCGCGATCATCGCGTCAGGGCCGCTGCCCCAGGAACAGGTGGACCAATTTTTCTCGTCGTTCCAACTCTATTGAACCGGTAGATTTGGCCGACTCGGGGCCGACCTGACGCCGAAGCGACGCGCGGACGTACTGAAAGTTCCTTCGCAGCTTTCGGCGCTAATTCGCGGTTTACGTTGAAGTTTTCCACCTCGCCGGGCGTCCTGTGGATAACTCTGTTGAGAAGTCCGCTTTTTTTGCCGCAGATGCCCGCGCCGTGGGCATTCCGTCAGTCTGAATGTAGTTGGTGCAGAAGAAAAAATCCTTTGAAATCAATGCCGTTTGGATCTGACTTTCTAAGTACCTTTCAGATGTTTCTAAATCTATCTGGAACGCGGGCATGTGCATAAGTCAAGTCTTGACAGCATTTTTTTCTCCTCAACCAGAGCCAAAAGCCCGTCGGTACTGAACCGCCTCGCCGATCTGCGCGGCGCTCGGCATGCTCGCGCCTGCGAGGTCAGCAATCGTTCGTGCGACTTTCAGGACGCGGTAATATGCGCGCGCCGACCAGCCGAAACGCTCGCCTGCTTCCCGCAGCAGCGCCTCCCCGGCCGCGTCCGGACGGCAGACTTCGTCGACTTCTTTGCCCGTCAACTCACGGTTGGTTTTGCCTTGCCGAGCCAATTGCCGTTCGCGCGCGGCGAGCACCCGCCGCGCGATGGCCGCGCTCGTTTCTCCGGCGGCGTGCGCTCGCGCGGACAATTCCGCCGACGTCAGCGCCGGCACTTCTAGCTGAATATCGATCCGGTCCAGCAGCGGGCCGGATAATTTGCGCAGATAACGCGCCGCAATCTCCGGCGTGCAGCGACAACGCCCATTCGGGTCGCCGCGCCATCCACAGGGACACGGATTCATCGCCGCGATCAGTTGGCACGCCGCCGGAAAGTCCGCCTGCAGCGCCGCGCGCGAAATCGTGATTCGCCCGGCTTCGAGCGGCTCGCGCAGTGTTTCGAGCACGTGGCGGTCGAACTCCGGCAGTTCATCGAGGAAAAGCACGCCCAGGTGCGCGAGCGTGATCTCGCCCGGTTGCGGAGGATTGCGCCCGCCCACCAGCGCCGCCGCGCTCGACGAATGATGCGGCGCCCGGAACGGCCGCTGCCGCCATTGCGCCGGCGTGAAACCGGCGCGGCTCGCCGACAGCAACGCGGCCGAGCTGAGCGCCTCGTCGTCGGTCATCGGCGGCAGCAGACCGGGCAAGCGGGCGGCGAGCATCGACTTGCCCGCGCCCGGCGGGCCGATCAGCAGTACATGGTGCCCGCCGGCCGCGGCGACTTCGAGCGCGCGGCGCGCGCCGCGTTGGCCGATCACGTCGCCCATGTCGGGCACGGCGGCAGGGCGCGTATCGGCCAGGTTTGGCGCGGCGACCGGATAGAGGCGGGCGTCGGGCGCATCGGCGAGATGCGCGCATAGCGACGGCAGATCGCTCGCGCCGTACACATCCACGCCGGGGACGAGCGCGGCTTCCGCCGCGCTGGCCGCGGGAAGATAGAGCTGCGGATTACGCTCGGGCGGCGCGTGCCCGGCCGCGGTTTCGGCGAGACCAGGAGCCGCCGCGCAAACCGCCGCGCCGCGCGCGGTGCCGCAAGCCATCGCGAAGGCGCCGCGCATCGGACGCAGCGCGCCGGTTAAGGAAAGCTCGCCGGCAAATTCGCGGTTGACGAGCGATTCGGCCGGGATTTGCCCGCTCGCCGCGAGAATGCCCAAGGCAATCGGCAGATCGAAGCGGCCGGATTCCTTCGGCAGATCGGCGGGAGCGAGGTTGACCGTGATGCGCCGCACGGGAAAATCGAAGCCGCAGTTTTGCAGCGCTGCGCGCACGCGCTCGCGGCTTTCGCGGACTTCCAGATCGGGAAGTCCGACGATCGAAAAAGAGGGTAGCCCGTTGGCGAGGTGAACCTCGACGGTTACTTCGGGCGCGCGGCCGGCGGCCGGCGCGCGACTGCGCACCACGGCAAGCGACATGTTTTCTCCCGTCGGACCGCGCGCAAGTGGCGCGCTGCGGTCCCCTTAATACGCTGATGACGTCACGGCTCGCTTGCCTGTGATGTGCAGCTCGATGCAGCTAACGCGCTGCTTGTGAAACCGTCAGAGCGTTTGCGTCGTGACGGGCAGCTTCTGTTCGAGTTCCGCGACGCGGCGCTCCAGTTCTTCGAGGCGCGCACGCGTGCGCACCAGCACCTGGGTCTGCGTATCGAATTCCTCGCGCGTGACCAGATCGAGCTTCGAGAAGCCTTGCGACAGCATCGCTTTCACATTGCGTTCGACGCCTTTGGCCGGCGAGTTCTTGAACAGCTCGCTCATGCGCGCCTGGATGTCGTTGAAAACGTCGTTTGGTTGTTTCATGGTGTTCCCCTTGATGCACAAAAAATGTGCAGTGTTTCGTTACGTCTGTGCCTCGCGTCTGACGATGCGCTGCGTTGGTGCGTGCACGCCGGCTGTGCTTCGCCGCGTGAGCCCGTTTGGTGCGCGTCGGCGCTTGCAGACCCTGCGGACACTCTAGCAATGATCCAGGCGGCGCGCCACAGCGCAGCGCGCGCGTTGGCCATCTGGACAAGGGCGGCTGCGCCCCTTGCCGGGCGTGCACCGGCGGCAGTCTGACACAACATGGCATACGAGTTGCTCTTACTGCCCCGCGCGTTCTGCCGGCACGAATTTCCGGCAGGGCAACGAGACCAGGCGAAAGGGCAACGAGTACCACCAGGCTTGCGCGAGCGGGCTACAGGCAGCTTACGAGACGGTTACGCAGCGGTTCCGCGGCGGTTACGCAAACGGGTTAGCAACGGTTTTTGGCAACTAAGCGAGGGATTTCATGAAACTCATCACCGCAATCATCAAGCCGTTCAAGCTCGATGAGGCGCGCGAAGCCTTGTCGGCGATCGGCGTCTCCGGCATCACGGTAACCGAGGTCAAGGGGTTCGGCCGTCAGAAGGGCCATACGGAGCTGTATCGCGGCGCGGAGTACGTCGTCGATTTCCTGCCGAAAGTGAAGATCGAGGCGGCTGTCTCGGACGACATCGTCGATCAGGCCATCGAGGCGCTGGAACGCGCGGCGCGCACCGGCAAGATCGGCGACGGCAAGATTTTCGTCACGCCGATCGAGCAGGTCATCCGGATTCGCACCGGAGAGACCGGCGCGGATGCTCTGTAACACCAAAAGATAGCGACACAGATAGCGACAAGAGGAAACGAAAGATGCGCAAATTATTGATGTCCTTGCTGATGGCCGGTTCGCTGCTTGCGGGCGGTATCGGCGCCGCCCTCGCGGACGACGCTTCCGCCCCCGTAGCCGCCTCGGCCGCTGCATCCGATACGGCGGCAAGCGCGCCGGCAGCGGACGCTTCGGCGGCCGCAGCAGCATCGGCGCCCGCCGCCGACGCCTCGGCTGCACCTGCAGCAAGCGCCGCCGCGGCCGCCCCCGCCGCATCGGACGCCGCTCCGGCTGCGCCCACCGCGCCGTTCTCGGTCGACTCGTCGAAAATCAATTCGGGCGACACCGCCTGGATGCTGACCTCCACCGCGCTCGTGCTGTTCATGACGATCCCGGGCCTCGCGCTCTTCTACGGCGGCATGGTCCGCAAGAAGAACGTGCTCGCGACGCTGATGCAAAGCTTCGCGATCACCTGCCTCGTGACGATCATCTGGGCGGTCGTGGGCTACAGCCTCGCGTTCACGCCGGGCGGCTCGTTCATCGGCGGCTTCTCGCGCTTCTTCATGTCGGGCATGAACTACATCAAGGGCGACAAGGCCACGACGCTGACCGTCAGCCACCTCGCGCAGACGATCCCGGAAACGGTCTACTTCGTCTATCAGATGACGTTCGCGATCATCACGCCGGCGCTGATCACCGGCGCATTTGCCGACCGCATGAAGTTCTCGGCGATGCTCGTCTTCATGAGCCTGTGGTCGATCATCGTCTACTCGCCGATCGCGCACATGGTCTGGGAACCGACCGGCTGGCTGGCGACCGCGGGCATCCTCGACTTCGCGGGCGGCACGGTGGTGCACATCAACGCCGGTATCGCCGGTCTGGTCTGCTGCCTCGTGCTCGGCAAGCGTGTCGGCTACGGCAAGGAAGCGATGGCTCCGCACAACCTCACGCTGACGCTGGTCGGCGCCGCGATGCTGTGGGTGGGCTGGTTCGGCTTCAACGCGGGTTCGGCAGTGGCGGCAGACGGCCGTGCCGGTTTCGCGATGTTCGCAACGCAAGTGGCAACCGCAGCGGCAGCGCTCGCATGGATGTTCGCCGAATGGGCCGCGAAGGGTAAGCCTTCGGTGCTCGGTATCGTGTCGGGCGCAGTGGCGGGTCTGGTCGCCATCACGCCGGCTTCGGGCTTCGTCGGCATGACGGGTTCGCTCGTGATCGGCATCGTGGCGGGCGTGGTCTGCTTCTGGTCGGCAACGTGGCTCAAGCACAAGCTCGGTTACGACGATTCGCTCGACGCGTTCGGCGTGCACTGCGTCGGCGGTATCGTCGGTGCGCTGCTGACCGGCGTGTTCGCGGTGAAGGACATCGGCGGCTTCGACGGCAGCGTGCTGCTGCAAGCCAAGGGCGTCGTGACGACGCTGGTCTACAGCGGCGTGGTGAGCTTCATCCTGCTGAAGGTCATCGACATGACGATGGGCATCCGCGTGACGGAAGAACAGGAACGCGAAGGTCTGGACGTGAGCCTGCACGGCGAACACGTCGAATAACGAAGGCGTTTCACGAGCCCGCGCTCCCGGGCTCGCCGAGCCTCACCGGCTCATAAAGGTAGCAACAGGCAGCAACAGGTAGCAACAAGCGCAGCGATTTGGCCCGCCTTCATGGCGGGCTTTTTTCTTGCTGGCCTTCTTGTTCACGACAGTTTCCCCTGCCTATCATTGCGATAGGGAGAATGCATTCCGGCTGGCTTGCGAATGGAGAAACCATCCCCAAATGGGCAAAGCATTTGCTCTACAATCTTTTTTCTCCAGTCTGCGAGTGATCAATGGTTCCGCACCTAGTTACGGCGTTAAACGGCCCGCTGCTCGATCTCGAGCGGAAGATCCTCGACGCTACTCCCGCAATCGAACGCTGGTTCCGGCTCGAGTGGCAGGAGCACACGCCGCCGTTCTATTGCTCGGTCGACCTGCGCAATGCGGGTTTCAAGCTCGCGCCCGTCGACACCAATCTGTTTCCCGGCGCGTTCAATAATCTGCCGCAGGAAGTGCTGCCGCTTGCCGTCCAGGCGGCAATGGCGTCCATCGAAAAAATCTGCCCGGACGCGAAGAATCTGCTCGTCATTCCCGAGCGCCACACACGCAACGCGTTTTATCTGGAGAACGTCGCCCGGCTCGCCGCGATCATGCGCCAGGCCGGCTTGAACGTGCGTTTCGGCACGCTCGACGAAAGCATCAACGGGCCCGTCACCATTGCGCTGTCCGACGGCCAGAAACTCGTGCTCGAACCGCTCGAGCGTTCGCAGCGGCGCCTCGGGCTGAAGAATTTCGATCCCTGCTCGATTCTGTTGAATAACGATCTGTCGGGCGGCATTCCGCCCGTGCTGGAAAATCTGCACGAGCAGTATCTGCTGCCGCCGCTGCATGCCGGCTGGGCCGTGCGCCGCAAATCGACGCACTTCTCGTGCTATGACGACGTCGCGAAGAAATTTGCGAAGATGGTCGAGATCGATCCGTGGATGATCAATCCGTACTTCGCGCATGTGGAAGGCGTGGATTTCCAGGAGCGCACCGGCGAGCAGGCGCTGGCCGACGCGATCGACGGCGTGCTGAAGAAGATCGCGAAAAAGTATCGCGAGTACGGCATCTCCGAAAAGCCGTATGTCGTCATCAAGTCGGATGCGGGCACGTACGGCATGGGCGTGATGACGGTGCACGACGCGTCGGAAGTGGCCGCGCTCACGAAACGCGAACGCGCGAAGATGGCGGCGACGAAAGACGGCCTCGAAGTGCACGACGTGATCGTGCAGGAAGGCGTGTACACGTTCGAGCGCATCGGCGAGGAAGTGGCCGAGCCGGTCGTCTATATGATCGACCGGTATGTGGTGGGCGGCTTCTACCGTGTGCATGGCAGCCGCGAGCGCGACCAGAACCTGAACGCGCCGGGCATGCACTTCGTGCCGCTCGGCTTCGAGCATACCGCGCTGCCGGACGCGCACGCGAAGCCGGGCGCCGCGCCGCCGAACCGCTTCTACATGTACGGCGTGGTGGCGCGGCTCGGCTTGCTGGCTGCGTCGGTCGAACTGGAAAAGACCGATCCGGAAGCCATTCAGGTTTGAACGCAGCCGTGTGAGATTGCGGGGCACGGGCAGCGCGTAGGCCGCCCCGCGCCGTTTTCATCGACGATGTTCACGCCGCATTCACGCGTAATACACGCTCGATTCACGATCAACGCCAGGCCCTTCAGGGCGCAACGGGACCTTCATGGACATTCTTTTCATCGCCGATCCGCTGACGCAGTTCAAGATCTACAAGGACTCCACTTACGCGATGATGGCCGAGGCCGCGCGCCGCGGCCATACGCTGTACTTCTGCGAGCCGAAGCATCTCGCGTGGACGGGCGGCGACGTCGAAGCCAACGTGCGGCGTTTTGGGATCACCGGCGACGTGACCGATCTGCACCGCGACGAATGGTATGTGGCAGAAGCCGCCGCGCCGCGCTCGCTGAAGGACTTCAGCGCCGTGGTGATGCGCAAGGACCCGCCGTTCGACATGGAATACGTGACGTCCACGTGGCTGCTCGAACTGGCCGAGCGCGCGGGTGCACGCATCTTCAACAAGCCGCAGGCGATTCGCGATCATTCCGAAAAGCTCGCTATCGGCGAGTTCCCGGAGTTCGTCGCGCCCACGCTGGTCACGCGCGATCCGGCGCGACTCAGGGCGTTTCACGAGCAGCATGGCGACGTGATTCTGAAGCCGCTCGACGGCATGGGCGGCATGGGCGTATTCCGCGTGAAGCCGGACGGCATGAACCTGGGCTCGATCGTCGAAATGCTGAGCCACGACGGCGCGCGCTCAGTGATGGCGCAAAAGTTCATCCCCGAAATCAAGGACGGCGACAAGCGCATTCTGCTGATCGGCGGCGAAGCTGTGCCGTATTCGCTCGCGCGGATTCCACAAGGCAACGAGGTGCGCGGCAATCTGGCCGCGGGCGGTTTGGGCGTGGCGCGTCCGCTGACCGACCATGACCGCAAGATCGCCGATACGCTCGCGCCCGTGCTGGCGGCACGCGGTCTGCTGCTGGTGGGGTTGGACGCCATTGGCGACTGGCTGACCGAAGTGAACGTGACGAGCCCGACGTGCTTCCGCGAGATCATGGATCAGACGGGCTTCGACGTCGCCGCCATGTTCGTGGACGCGCTGGAGCGCGCGGCGGGTTGAGCGGCCGTCTTGAAACCGGGCGGCGGCCCCCAAACTGACAGACAGGATCAGCATCATGTCCGCTGCGGGCGGAACGGCGGCGCGGGCCCGAAAAACGGGCCTGCTACAATGCCCGCTCTCCGCGTCGATTTGTAGCGATGCGCTCCGCAAGGAGTCATCGCATGCACGGCGGAGCCTTGAAACGGGCAGGTTCGGTGGGCGCCGCTGCGGCGTCGCATTCGAGGTTCTGTTCGCGAAAGGCGTATTTCCGGCTCTCATGGCCAACGGCCGGCCGAGGGCGCGAGCGTTTCGGACAGCGTTCCGATCCACGTTTGGGGCCGTCTTTTTGCAGTAGGCTGACATGGCAGGCATTCTGATCATTGCGCACGCACCGTTCGCCACCGCGTTGCGCGACTGTATTTCGCATATTTACGGCGGTTTGCCGGCTCGCATCGGCGTGATGGACGTATCGCCCGACTGCGATCCCGCGCAAATGGTTTCCTTCGCCGAGTCCGAGATTGCGCGCCTCAAAGAAGAGAACGGCGCTCTAGTGCTCACCGACATGTTCGGCGCCACGCCCGCCAATATCGCCGGGCGGCTGGCTTCCGTGCCCGACGTGCGCGTGCTGTGCGGCGTCAATCTGCCGATGCTCGTGCGCGCGGTGTGTTATCGCGCGACGCCGCTCGACACGCTGGTGGACAAAGCGCTCGCCGGCGCGACCAAGGGCATTCACGCGATCGGCCCGGCAGCACCCGCGCCCGCCGAGGCCGCGGCTGTCACCGCCGACTGTCTGCCCGCGTTGCCGGCCGATGCGGACCTCGCACAGAAGACCGGGCCGGCCGGTTTATAGTCGCTCGCAGTGCAAGCTTGCAGTGCAACCTTCGCAGTACACCCTGATTCGCAGTTCTACTTTTCACAACAACACTTACCCGCGCTTCGGACCAACACATGCTGCAACAGGAAACGACTATCGTGAACAAGCTGGGGCTGCACGCGCGCGCGTCGGCCAAGTTGACGCAACTCGCAGGCAACTATCAGTCGGAAATCTGGATGAGCCGCAACGGCCGCCGCATCAATGCGAAAAGCATCATGGGCGTGATGATGCTGGCTGCGGGCATCGGCAGCACGGTGCTGATCGAAACCGAGGGCGCCGACGAAAAAGAAGCCATGGACGCATTGTTGAAACTGATCGCGGATAAATTCGGCGAAGGCCAGTGAGCTGGCGAATCGACAGTGCAATGTAAAAGAACGCCGCGGCTATCGCTCCGCGGCGTTTTTTTTAGCGCGCGACAATATGCGGACGCGCATGACTACGCGGGCGTTATGCCTCGCTCTTACGCGCTTTCGTGCTGCACTGCACACAGCATTCGCGTACGTCTGCGGCGGCGCGGAATTTATAATGACGACGAGAGTCTGAGAGCATTGCAGCGGTTTGCCGCGGCATCACACAACTAGAGGAGGTGCGCGTGTCGTTCACGCTGCATGGAATTCCCGTGTCACGCGGTATCGCCATCGGGCGGGCCTATCTGATCGCCCCGGCTGCACTTGACGTAGACCACTATCTGATCGAACCCGCGCAGATCGAGAGCGAGGTCGAGCGCTTTCGCACGGCCCAGCAACGCGTGCATGTCGAGCTCGACGCGTTGCGCGCCGACCTCGCCGCAGACGCGCCTAGCGAAATGGGCGCGTTCATCAACGTTCATTCAATGATCCTGAACGATGCAATGCTCGTTCAGGAAACCATCGACCTCATTCGCACGCGCCGCTACAACGTGGAGTGGGCGCTGACCGAGCAGCTCGAACGGCTGTCGCGTCATTTCGACGACATCGAAGACGAATATCTGCGCGAGCGCAAAGCCGATATCGAGCAAGTGGTGGAGCGCGTGCTCAAGGCGCTGGCGGGTGCGTCGGCTACGCTCGTGGACGGCGTGCACGGCGCCTGCAGCGAGATGATCGTGGTCGCGCACGACATCGCGCCGGCCGACATGATGCAGTTCAAAACGCAAACGTTTCAGGGCTTCGTCACCGATCTCGGCGGCCGCACGTCGCATACGGCGATCGTCGCGCGCAGCCTTGGCATTCCTGCCGCGGTCGGCGTGCAGCACGCGAGCGCGCTGATTCGTCAGGACGACCTGATTATCGTCGACGGCGATCATGGCATTGTGATCGTCGATCCCGCGCCGATCGTGCTGGAGGAGTACTCGTACCGGCAAAGCGAAAAGGCGCTCGAGCAACGCAAGCTGCAGCGCCTCAAGTTTTCGCCGACGCAAACGCTGTGCGGCACGCGCATCGAACTGTGCGCGAACATCGAGTTGCCGGACGACGCGCGCGCCGCGCTCGATGCGGGCGCGACCGGCGTCGGCCTGTTCCGCACCGAGTTCCTGTTCATGAATCACAAAGACCGCATGCCCGAGGAGGAGGAGCAGTTCGAAGCCTACCGGCGCGCGGTCGAGTTGATGAACGGGCTGCCCGTCACGATTCGCACGATCGACGTGGGCGCCGACAAGCCGCTCGATTCGATGGGCGGCGGCGACGGCTACGAGACCGCGCCCAACCCGGCGCTCGGGCTTAGGGCGATTCGCTGGAGCCTGTCCGAGCCGCAAATGTTCCTCACGCAATTGCGCGCGATTCTGCGTGCATCGGCGTTCGGCACGGTGAAGATTCTGGTGCCCATGCTCGCGCATGCGCAGGAAATCGATCAGACGCTCGACCTGATTCGCGAAGCGAAGCGTCAACTCGACGACGCAGGGATCGCGTACAACCCGAACGTGCAAGTCGGCGCGATGATCGAGATTCCGGCCGCCGCGATTGCGCTGCCGCTCTTTCTGAAGCGGCTCGATTTCCTGTCGATCGGCACCAACGATCTGATCCAGTACACGCTCGCTATCGACCGCGCGGACAATTCCGTCGCGCATCTGTACGACCCGTTGCATCCGGCGGTGCTGCATCTGATCGCGTTCACGTTGCGCGAGGCGAAGCGGGCGGGCGTGCCTGTGTCGGTCTGCGGTGAGATGGCCGGCGATCCGACGTTGACGCGTCTATTGCTCGGCATGGGGCTCACTGAGTTTTCGATGCATCCGAGCCAGTTGCTCGAGGTCAAGCAGGAAGTGTTGCGCTCGCATCTGAAGACGCTGGAGAAGCCGGTGGCCGATGTGCTTGCATCGTTTGAACCGGAAGAGGTGCAGGCTGCGCTGAAGCGGGTCGCGCAAGCCTGATTGATTGATCACACACACGCGTGAATGACAAACGCCGCACATGTGCGGCGTTTGTCGTTGTGGCTTACCTCGCGGTCCCGCTCGTGCTCGTGCTCAGTGGCCGTGGCGTTTTCCGCAGACGGGGCAGTCCGGCTGACGCGCAATGCGCATCGTGGTCCATTCCATTCGCAGCGAATCGAGCATGGTCAGCCGCCCGGCGAGCGACGTTCCGATTCCGCCGATCACCTTCAGTGCCTCCGCCGCCTGCATCGAGCCGATGATGCCGACCGTAGGCGCAAACACGCCCATCGTGGAACACGCAACTTCTTCGAACGGCTGGTCTTCGGGGAACACGCACGCGTAACACGGCGATGCTTCGTCGCGGAAATCGAATGTGCTGATCTGGCCGTCGAAGCGCAACGCCGCGCCCGACACGAGCGGCACGCCGTGCTTCACGCAGGCGCGATTGATCGCATGACGAGTCGCGAAGTTGTCCGTGCAATCGAGCACGACCGTGGCGCCCGGCACTTGCCGATCGAGCCAAGTATCGTCGACGCGTTCGGCCACCGCGTTCACATGCACTTCGGGATTGATCTGCGCGAGCGTGTCGCGGCCGGACTCGACCTTCTTGCGTCCGACCGACGCGCTCACATGCAGGATCTGCCGTTGCAGGTTGGTGAGGTCGACCGTATCGGCATCGACCAGCGTCAAGCGTCCGACGCCCGCCGCCGCGAGGTACATCGCGGCAGGCGAACCCAGCCCGCCCGCGCCGACGATGATCGCGTGCGCATCGAGAAAACGCTGCTGCGCCTCGATGCCGATTTCGTCGACGAGAATGTGGCGGGAATAGCGAAGGAGTTGATCGTCGTTCATGGCGGGAGCCGGCGTGTCTTCGCGGCGCATTGACCGCGAAGACACGTGAGGTTGCTTGCGCGACTACTTGCCTTGCGTGGCCGGAGCCGACGCCGGAGCCGGACCCGACGCGCCGGGCACCGGTTGCGTCGGCTTCACAGCAACCGGCGCGGACGCCGACGTAGCCGGCTTGTTCTGCGCGAGACGCCGTTCGGTTACCGACTTCGACTCCTGCACCGGCTTGCCTTCGAGCTTGTTCAGCGCCTGCGTCAGCATGAAGTCGTCGGCGGAACCGAATTCGACCGGCTTGCGCTCACGATCTTTCTGACGCTGTTCCGGCGTCTTCTTGTCGTTCTGCTCTTCGAGCTGACGCAACTGGTCCATGCGATCCTGCTCGCGCTTCTCGGCTTCCTTCTTCTCGTTCGGATCTTGCGTGTTGGCAAGGTGGTTCGAGTAGTCGACCTCGCGCGTGACGAGTGCGTCGTCCGGATCGCCTTCCGCGTATTGATCGACCGCGATGTCAGGACGGATGCCCTTGTTCTGGATCGAGCGGCCGCTCGGCGTGTAGTAATACGCCGTGGTCAGACGCAATGCGGTGTCGGCGGTCATGGGGCGCACGGTCTGCACCGAGCCCTTGCCAAAGGTCGTCTTGCCGACGATCAACGCGCGATGCTGATCCTGCAACGCACCCGCGACGATCTCCGACGCCGACGCCGAATACGCGTTGGTCAGCACGACCATCGGCACCGTCTTGAAGATCGGCGCTTCGTCCTTCAGCGGATCGCTGTCGAAAGATTGCAGACGGTAGTTGTCGTAAGTGTCGCGATAAACCTGCTTCGAATCGGGAATCTGCCCGTTGGTGGACACCACGACGGAGTTCGGCGGCAGGAACGCGCCGGCGACGCCGACCGCGCTTTGCAGCAGACCGCCGCCGTTGTTGCGCAGGTCGAGCACGAGGCCCTTCAGGTTCGGCTGCTGACGCGCGATGTCCTGCAGCTTCGCCGCGAGGTCAGGCGTGGTGCGTTCCTGGAAGCTCGTGATACGCACATACGCGTAGCCCGGCGCAAGAATCTTCATCTTCACCGACTGCACCTTGATGACGGCGCGCGTCACGGTGAGCGGGAACGTGCGGTCGTCGGTCTTGCGGAAGATGGTGAGCGTGACCTTGGTGCCCGGCTCGCCGCGCATCTGCTTGACGGCCTGGTCGAGCGTCATGCCGCGCACCGGCTTGTCGTTGATGCGCGTGATCAGGTCGCCCGGACGAATGCCGGCGCGGAACGCAGGCGTGTCTTCGATCGGCGAAATGACTTTAATCAGGCCGTCTTCCGACGAGATTTCGATGCCGAGGCCCGCGAAGCGACCTTTGGTCTGCTCCTGCAGTTCCTCGTAATCGGTCTTGTCGAGGTAGGACGAATGCGGGTCGAGGCTCGACACCATGCCCTTGATCGCGGCGGTGAGGAGCTTTTTATCGTCGACGGGTTCGACGTATTCGTGCTTGATCTGACCGAACACTTCGGCAAAGAGCCTGAGCTGGTCCAGCGGCAAGGGCGCGGCGGCGGCGCTGGCGGGCTGCTGCGCCGAAGCCGAAAGTTGCAGGGTGGCAAATACACCGGTAGCAAGGCCCGCGGCGATCAGGCCGATATTTTTCAGGTTCTTTCGCATAGAGTCTGTTGCGGTCGGAAGCGCGTGGCAGCGTCGATAGAGATGGGGACGGACAAGTATAACTGCACACCCGCCAACAGAGGGCGCGGGGTAGGCAATCGTGATTCGACAGCGGGATGCGTGCCGGGTTCGGCGCAATGTGCGCGCGGCTGCGAAGTAATGTGCCGTAACGGAAGACGGCGGCCAGAATGGCGCGCTCAAAAGAAACGGACCGCGCTAACCGGTACGTCTTGCCGGTCGGCGTGGTCCGCTGGCGACGCACTGCTGCGTTTCTCGTCACCTTGTTTAACAAAGAGTGGCGGCCAATGAGCACGCCATGCCGGCCAACCTTAGCCGGCTTTGCCCTGCTTGGCGACGGCCGCCTGCGCCTTCGCGATCGCTTCCTGGTCGCCCAGATAGTAGTGCTTGATAGGCTTCAGGTTTTCATCGAGTTCATAGACGAGCGGCACGCCGTTCGGAATATTCAGCCCGACGATGTCGTCGTCCGAAATGTTGTCGAGGTACTTCACCAGCGCGCGGATCGAGTTGCCGTGCGCGGCGATCAGCACCTTGCGGCCCGACTTGATGGCCGGCGCGATCGACTCGTTCCACAGCGGCAGCACGCGCGCGACCGTGTCTTTCAGACACTCGGTGAGAGGCAGTTGCTCGCGCGGCACCTTCGCGTAGCGCGGGTCGTTGTACGGCGCGCGCTCGTCGGTCGGCTCGAGCGCCGGCGGCGGTGTGTCGTAGCTGCGGCGCCAGACGAGCACCTGTTCGTCGCCGAACTTGGCTGCGGTTTCGGCCTTGTTCAGACCCGACAGCGCGCCGTAGTGGCGCTCGTTCAGACGCCACGAATGGACGACGGGGATATACATCTGATCCATCTGATCCTGCACGTGCCACAGCGTGCGAACGGCGCGCTTGAGCACCGACGTGTACGCGATGTCGAACGTATAGCCGTTTTCCTTCAGCAGCACGCCCGCCTGCTGCGCTTCACGGTTGCCCTGTTCGGTCAGGTCGACGTCGACCCAGCCCGTGAAGCGGTTTTCCTTGTTCCACGTCGATTCGCCGTGGCGGATGAGAACGAGTTTGTACATAAGATTGCCGGTCGGTAGTGAGGAAGCGGTAAAGCGCTGCGAAGCGCCCGCCGAGGAGCGCCGCCATCGCGTCAGACGCTTATTTTATAATGGGCGGATTGCCCTTTCCGATTTCTCTCTTTTTCGGCGGATTTTCCGTGAAGTTTTTCACTGATTACACAAACCTTGTCCTGATCGCGATCGTCCTCATCTCCGGTGGGTTGCTGCTGTGGCCGACCATCAGCCGGCGCGGCCGCGGTGGCCTGTCGGCCGCCGAAGCCACGCAACTGATCAACCGGCGCAACGCGGCCGTTATCGACCTGCGTCCGTCGGCCGACTTCGCCAAGGGCCATTTGCCCGCGGCGCGGCACCTCGAATTCGCCGAGTTGCAAGCAAAGGTCGCGCAACTGGTGAAGAATAAGAACAACCCCGTGCTGCTGGTCTGCCAGACCGGCCAGCAGTCGAACAAGGCAGCGCGTATCGTGCAGGACGCAGGATATGCGGAAGTCCACGTTCTGGAAGGCGGCGTCGACGCCTGGCAGAAAGCCGGCATGCCGGTTGTGAAACAAGGAGTAGCCAAGTGAACAAAGTGATCATGTACAGCACGCAGGTGTGCCCGTATTGCCAGATGGCCGAACGTCTTTTAAAGTCGCGCGGCGTCGAGAATATCGAAAAAGTACTGATCGACAAGGACCCGGCCCGTCGTGAGGAAATGATGACCAGGACCGGTCGTCGCACGGTGCCGCAGGTGTTCATCGGCGAGAAGCATGTCGGCGGGTACGACGACCTTTCCGCGCTGGATCGCGCGGGCGGTCTGACGCCTCTGCTCGAAGCCGCCTGAATTCGCGCGCCTGTTGCGCGCGCGTGTCGGCGGGTGAAACACAAGCCGGCGCATCGTTGCTCCTGAAAGGGGCGGACGGCGCGCCGCAACTATCTGGCGGCCCTTGAGACTCAGGGGCCGCCGCTACGCATATCTATCAGGGAATCACACCATCATGTCCGACGAGAATAACCAGCCGTTCTTCAACATCCAGCGCATCTATCTGAAGGACATGTCGCTCGAGCAGCCGAATTCGCCCGGCATTTTCCTCGAGCAGGATATGCCGTCGGTCGAAGTGGAAGTCGACGTGAAGGCCGAGCGTCTCGCCGACACCGTCTTCGAAATCCTCGTGACAGGCACCGTTACGGCCAAGGTCGCGGACAAGGTTGCGTTCCTGATCGAAGCGAAGCAAGCGGGCATTTTCGACATCCGCAATATTCCGGCTGAGCAGGTCGATCCGCTCGTCGGCATTGCATGCCCGACGATCCTGTTCCCGTATCTGCGTTCGAACATCGCGGACGCGATCACGCGCGCCGGCTTCCCGCCGATCCACCTCGCCGAAATCAACTTCCAGGCGCTGTACGAGCAACGCCTCGCGCAGATGGGCGGCGAGAACGGCGCGGCGCAAAACGGCGTCACGCATTAAGTGTCCCAGGCAGTGCCGGCTATGAAGGTTGCTGTCCTCGGAGCCGGCGCGTGGGGCACAGCCCTCGCCGGCCATCTGGCCGTTCGGCACGACACGGTGCTGTGGGCGCGCGAACCTGCGCTCGTTACGGATCTCGCCGCTTCGCATGAAAACGCCCGCTATCTGGCGGGCGTTGCTTTGCCTGCGGCGCTTCGCTACGAAGCGGATCTCAACGCAGCGCTCGACCACGCGCTCGCCGACGACGCGTTATGCGTCGTCGCGACGCCCGTCGCCGGACTGCGCAGTCTCATCCAGTCGATGCGCGATGCCGGCAAAGTGCCGGCGCATGTCGTGTGGCTTTGCAAAGGCTTCGAGGCCGACTCGCAGTTGCTGCCGCACCAGGTCGTCGCGGCCGAATTGCCGGAGCACGGCAGCAACGGCGTGCTGTCGGGGCCGAGCTTCGCGCGCGAAGTGGGCCAGGGCTTGCCGGTCGCGCTGACCATCGCGAGCGCTTCGGCGGCGTGCCGCGAACGCACGGTCGCCGCGTTCCATCACGGCGCGATGCGCATTTATACCGGCGACGATGTTGTCGGCGTCGAAGTAGGCGGCGCGGTGAAGAACGTGCTGGCTATCGCGACGGGTATCGCGGACGGCCTCGGTCTCGGCCTGAACGCGCGCGCCGCGTTGATCACGCGTGGTCTCGCCGAAATGTCGCGCCTCGGCGTGACGTTGGGCGGACGGGCGGAGACGTTCACCGGCTTGACCGGTCTTGGCGATCTGATTCTGACCGCGACCGGCGATCTGTCGCGCAACCGCACGGTGGGTGTGCAACTCGCGGCAGGCCGCTCGCTTGCCGATATTCTCGGCGGCCTCGGGCATGTGGCCGAAGGCGTGCGCTGCGCGCAAGCGGTTCTCGCGATCGCACGCGCTCATGCAATTGAAATGCCGATCACACAGGCCGTCTGTGCCGTGCTGTTCGACGGCGTGGCGCCCCGCGACGCCGTCAGCGCTCTGTTGCGGCGCGATTCCAAGGCCGAATAAGCTGGAACAAGCAGGAAAAAGCCGTCTTGCGGTTCTTCCTTGAGCCGTTTCAATCAGCCGTTCGGTGTGTAAAACGCTGAACGGCTGTCTGCTCTCGCTGTCCACTGTCTATCGACGCTTCGGATCAGCGAGGTTCACATGCTCAGTATCGATCGTTGCACGCTGGAAGCACGCGTGGCCGACATCACCACGCTTGACGTGGATGCCATTGTCAACGCAGCCAATACTTCGTTGCTCGGCGGCGGCGGTGTGGATGGCGCGATCCACCGCGCGGCCGGCAACGAATTGCTGCGCGAATGCGAAGCACTCGGCGGCTGCGCAACCGGCGACGCGAAACTCACGCGCGGCTACCGTTTGCCCGCGCGTTATGTGATCCACGCGGTGGGCCCCGTATGGCGAGGCGGCACGCACGGCGAGGCCGACTTGCTGGCCTCGTGCTATCAGCGCTCGCTCGAAGTGGCGCGCGAGGCGAATTGCGCGAGCATTGCGTTCCCCGCGATCAGTTGCGGCATCTACCGTTTTCCCGCCGATCAGGCAGTCCGCATTGCGGTCGACACCGTACTGGAAAATCTGCCGCGCATGCCGCAACTGCGCAGCGTGATCTTCGCCTGCTTCGACGACGCGATGTTGGAGCGCTATCAGTCCGAATTGAAAAGCCGTCAGGCGCCGCCTTCGAATCCCATTTGACGCCACGCTTCGAACACTACGATTGCCACCGTATTAGACAGATTCAGGCTGCGGTTGCCCGGACGCATCGGCAGGCGCACGCGCTGCTCGCCGGCGAATTGCTCGAGCACCGAGTCGGGCAGGCCGCGCGTTTCCGCGCCGAACACAAACCAGTCACCCTCCTGAAACGCGTGCTCGTGAAAGCGGCCCGAGCCGCGCGTGGTGAACGCGAACATGCGCGAGGGATCAGGCGATTCCTTCGCGACAAACGCGGCCCAATCGGCATGCACGTTCATTTGCGCGTACTCGTGATAGTCGAGGCCGGCGCGGCGCAGCTTGGCGTCGTCGAGCGGAAAGCCGAGCGGCTCGATCAGATGCAGACGTGCGCCGGTGTTCGCACACAGGCGGATGACGTTGCCGGTGTTCGGCGGAATTTCCGGTTCGACAAGAACGACATTGAACATAAGGTGACCAGGTAGAGACTAGTTTTTCGGTGTGCGCAGCGCGACGAAGTTGGTAACGCGCCGCGCACCCGCTGCTTTCAGTGTGCGAGCCAGCGCTTCGAGGGTTGCGCCGGTCGTCATGACATCGTCGACGATTCCGACGTGCAGCCCTTGCACGTTGTCGGCAACCTCGAATGCGCGCCCGACGTTCATTCGGCGCGCATCGAGATCGAGCCGCGACTGTGGCGCCGTATCGATCACGCGGCGCAGCAGCGTCGCGTCGTGCGGCACATGCAACGCGCGAGCCAGCGGTTTGGCGATCTGCCATGCCTGGTTATAGCCGCGCTTTCGCAGACGCCGGTCCGCAAGCGGCACAGGAGCGATCACGTCGGGACACTCCGACGGATCTTGCCAGGCATCGTGCGCGAGAAGCGCGAGGCGCCGCGCGAATTCCCGCGCAAGCACGAGCTGCGCACGAAACTTGAGGCCGACGGCGAGCGTGTCGAGCGGCGCACGATAGTCGGCGAGCGCGAAGGTGGCGTCGAACGGCGGCTTTTCGGCGATGCAATCTCCACAGCAATATGACGCTCGACGCCCCCGATATGTGACAGGCAACGGAACCGCGCAAACGCAGCATCGCAAAGCGCCTTCATTCCAATAGGATTCGTCGCAAAAGCCGCACAGCGCGTTATGCGACAAATTGCCGCATAACGCGCATGCGTTAGGCAGTATCGCCTGCATCGCATGCGGCCACGCCGAGCGAAAGCCGCGCGCGAATCGCGTGAAGGGGCTTCGTGAAGACGGAAAACGGGCTCGGAATGGCATGCATGGGCGGCCGCAAAGGCCTTTGGCGCTGAATCGAAGGAAGCGAACGAGTATACTTCGGGCTCCACGCCAGCACGACACCCATGTCCCCAACGCCCCCTCAATCTGGCCGTCCGGCCTATGACTCCCGGCGCCTGCGGCGGATTTTCGACCGCCGCGCAGCGACTTTCGACGACGTCGCCTTCCTTCCGCGCGAAATTTCGCAGCGCATGCGCGAGCGTCTCGATTACATCAAGGTCGCGCCGGCGGCCGTGCTCGACGCGGGTTGCGGTGCAGGCGAGGACATCCCCGCATTGCGCGAGCGCTTTCCCGAAGCACCGGTGTTCGGCACGGACCTGTCGCGCGGCATGCTCACGCGCGCGCTGCGCCACGATTCCGGCGATACCAGTTGGCGGCGTTTCTTGCCGGCCACGCTCGGCAAGGCGCTCGGCGCACGCGGTCCGCGCTTCGCGCAAGCGGACTTTGCCGCGCTGCCTTTCGCCGCGGGCGCGTTCGAATTCATCTGGTCCAATCTCGCGCTTCACTGGCACTCGCGCCCGGATCTCGTCTTCCCGGAATGGCAGCGCGTCTTGAAGGTGAACGGCCTGCTGATGTTCAGCACGCTCGGCCCCGACACGCTGAAGGAGTTGCGCGGCGCCTATGCCGAAGTCGAAGCGGCGCATGGCGTCGGCTCGCGCAAGCACGTGATCGACTTCGTCGACATGCACGATCTTGGCGACATGCTGGTCGAAAGCGGTTTCGAGATTCCCGTGATGGACCAGGAAACTATCACAATCACCTATAAGTCACCCGAGTCGCTGCTCGCGGACGTGCGCCGTTGGGGCGCGTATCCGTTCGAGCGCGAAGCGTCGTCGGGTGCGGCGGCACGGCGGTTGCACAAGGCATTGCTGGCGGCGCTCGAAGCGCGCCGGCGCGGCGACGGCACGATCGCGCTGACCTTCGAGGTGATCTACGGACACGCATGGAAAGCGGTGCCGCGCACGACGGCCGAAGGGCATGGCATCGTGCGAATCGAGGACATTGGACGAGGCTCGTCAAGGAATCGCTGAAGCGGTAAAGAGGACATCTGTTATGTCTGAAATTACCGTTTCCAGACACGCGCAAAACGTGCGGCAAAACGGCGCGGAGGCTTGTCGCGCCTGGCTTGTGAGGCAGCCGGGGCTTGCTTGTGGATGCTATGGATCGCGCCTATAATGCGTCAGTTTGTCGCCCGGAGTTCCCACATTTGGGGCGGCAGGCCCGAGGCACAGGGCAGCAAGACTGGTTGGCGCGGTAGTGGTGAATAGAGGTCGATAGCGGGCCTTTGGGACGATCGGCAGGAGGCAGCGATGGAAGCATCTGATCTGCTGGCGGATTCGGAACCGGTCCTTAAAGACTGGACGATGAAGCGCAACTGTTCCATGTCGCCGCGGCAGTTCGTATGTTTCTACGTGTCGCTTGCGTTGTTCTCGTTGGCAATTGCTTTCATGCTGGTTCTGGTCGGCGCCTGGCTGGTGTTGCCGTTCACCGGTATCGAATTGCTGGCGGTGGGCGTCGCGTTTGCCATCTATGCGCGTCATGCTGTCGATTACGAACGCATCCGGCTGTTTCCGAACCGGCTCGTGATCGAACAGGTGAGCGCCGAGCAGGTCACGCAGTTCGAGTTCAATCCGCGCTGGGTGCGGATCGAGGCTGGCGCAACACCGCGTGATCAGATCAGACTGGTCTCGCGCGGCGAGACGATCATGATCGGGCAGCACCTCGCGCAGCACCGGCGCGCGCAGTTTGCCGGCGAATTGCGCAGATGGCTCGCGCGTTGTTAGTCGCGTCGGGGCATGCGGCGTTCGCCGCAGCGGAGCAGCGGGTGATCGGGGCGAGCGGGCCGGCGGGGTCGAAGGTTTGAATGGAAATTTTGGGTAAGGAAGCTATGAAAACAATCAAGCGAGCGCTCATGGGCGTGCTGGCGATGAGCGGACTGCTTTTCGCCGGTGCCGCCCTGGCAGTGGGCGATGTTCCGGGCGGCCCCGCCGTCAACGAGATCAATCTCCAGCCGCCTGCGACGAAAATCGCTGAGGAGCTCTACAGCCTCCACACGCTAATGCTGATTCTGTGCACGGTGATTTTCATCGGCGTGTTCGCTGTGATGTTCTATTCGATCTTCGCTCACCGCAAGTCGAAAGGACATAAGGCTTCGAATTTCCACGAAAGCACCACCGTCGAAATCATCTGGACGATCGTGCCGTTCATCATCGTCGTGTTGATGGCGCTGCCGGCCACCAAGACGGTCGTCGCGATGAAGGACACGACCAATGCCGACGTCACCATCAAGGTCACCGGCTACCAGTGGAAGTGGGGCTACGACTACGTGAAGGGTCCGGGCGAGGGCATCAGCTTCCTCTCCACGCTCGCCACGCCGCGTTCGGAAACCGACGGCCGTCAGCCGATTTCCACCACGTATCTGCAGGAAGTCGACAATCCGCTCGTCGTGCCGGTCGGCAAGAAAATTCGCATCATCACCACCGCGAACGACGTGGTCCACTCCTGGTACGTGCCGGCTTTCGGCGTGAAGCAGGACGCGATTCCGGGCTTCGTGCG
The DNA here is from genome assembly GCF_041355255.1 of Paraburkholderia sp. RCC_158. Lineage (NCBI taxonomy): Bacteria > Pseudomonadati > Pseudomonadota > Betaproteobacteria > Burkholderiales > Burkholderiaceae > Paraburkholderia > Paraburkholderia sp. RCC_158. The sequence continues at coordinate 147,436 of NZ_JBFUPM010000013.1, forward strand.
CGACACGTGGTTCAAGGCCGAGAAGGTCGGCACGTTCCGCGGCTTCTGTACCGAACTGTGCGGCAAGGAACACGCGTTCATGCCGGTCGTCGTCGAAGTGCTCTCCACCGACGACTACGCGAAGTGGGTCGACGCGCAGAAGAAGAAAATGGCCGCGGGTCAGGACGATCCGAACAAGACGTACACCATGGCGGAACTGATGGAACGCGGCGGCAAGGTCTACGCGGCGAACTGCGCGGTCTGCCACCAGCCGACGGGCAAGGGCGCGGGCGCGTTTCCAGCGCTCGACGGCAGCAAGGTCGCCAACGGCGCGATCGCCGAGCATGTCAGCATCGTGCTGAAGGGCAAGAACGCCATGCCTTCGTGGGCGCCTACGCTGAACGACGTGGAGATCGCATCGGTTGTCACGTTCGAGCGTAACTCGTGGGGCAACCATACCGGCGACATTCTCCAGCCGAAGCAGGTCGCGGACGCCCGCAACGGCAAGCTGCCCGAAGGCGGCAATCATCTGGCCGACACGGGCGCGGCCGCAAGCGGCGCTGCTGCTTCGGGCGCCGCGGCTTCGGAAGCATCGGGTGCACAGGCAGCGGGTGCACAGGCAGCTTCAGCGGGTTCGGAAAGCGCGGGCGCATCGCAAGCTGCGCTGCCCGCCAGCGTCTACTTCGATACCGGCAAGAGCACGCTGCCGGCCGACGCGAAAGCGGCAGTCGAGGCAGCCTCGGCTTATGCCAAAGCGCATCCGGACGCGAAGTTCACGCTGTCGGGCTTCACCGACGCATCCGGTTCCGCCGACACCAACGCGAAGCTCGCAAAGAGCCGCGCCGAAGCCGTGCGCGACGCGTTGAAAGCAGCCGGCATCGCCGAAGACCATATCATTTTGAAAAAGCCGGAAACGATCACGGGCGGCGGCGACGCGAAAGAAGCCCGACGTGTTGAAATTAGTGCGGCTGCAAGTCCGGCTGCCTGACGTGTTCATGATCGCACCGCAGTATTCGCTTTAGGAGATTGTCATGTCTAGCATCGGACACGATGTAGTCGCGGGCCACGAGCACGTGCACGGCGACCATGCCCACGAAACGCCGCACGGCTGGCGTCGTTGGCTGTTCGCAACCAACCACAAGGACATCGGTACGCTGTACCTGATCTTCTCGTTCACCATGTTCCTCTCCGGGGGCGTGATGGCGCTGATGATCCGTGCCGAACTGTTCGAACCGGGTCTGCAGATCATGCGTCCCGAGTTCTTCAACCAGTTGACCACCATGCACGGCCTGATCATGGTGTTCGGCGCGATCATGCCGGCCTTCGTCGGCTTCGCGAACTGGATGGTGCCGCTGCAGATCGGCGCATCGGACATGGCTTTCGCCCGCATGAACAACTTCAGCTTCTGGCTTCTGCCGGTCGCGGCTGTTCTGCTGGTCGGTTCGTTCTTCTCGCCGGGCGGCGCGACCGCCGCGGGCTGGACGCTGTACGCGCCGCTCTCCACGCAGATGGGCCCGGGCATGGACTTCGCGATTTTCGCGGTCCACCTGATGGGCGCTTCGTCGATCATGGGCGGGATCAACATCGTCGTGACGATCCTGAACATGCGCGCACCGGGCCTCACGCTGATGAAGATGCCGATGTTCGTCTGGACCTGGCTGATCACCGCGTATCTGCTGATTGCCGTGATGCCGGTTCTGGCAGGCGCGATCACGATGGTGCTGTTCGATCGCCACTTCGGCACGTCGTTCTTCAATGCGGCAGGCGGCGGCGACCCGGTCATGTACCAGCACATCTTCTGGTTCTTCGGGCACCCCGAGGTGTACATCATGATCTTGCCGGCGTTCGGCATCGTGTCGCAGGTGATCCCGGCGTTCTCGCGCAAGCCGCTGTTCGGCTATAGCTCGATGGTGTACGCAACGTCGTCGATCGCGATTCTGTCGTTCATGGTCTGGGCGCACCACATGTTCGCAACCGGCATGCCGGTTACGGGTCAGCTCTTCTTCATGTACGCCACGATGCTGATCGCAGTGCCGACCGGCGTGAAGGTGTTCAACTGGGTTGCGACGATGTGGCGCGGTTCGCTGTCGTTCGAAACGCCCATGCTGTTCGCAGTCGGCTTCCTGCTGGTGTTCACGTTCGGCGGTCTGTCGGGCCTGATGCTGGCAATGGCGCCGCTCGACATTCAGTACCACGGCACTTACTTCGTGGTGGCGCACTTCCACTACGTGCTGGTGGCGGGTTCGCTGTTCGCGCTGTTCTCCGGCTGGTACTACTGGGCGCCGAAGTGGACCGGCTGGATGTACAACGAGACGCGCGGCAAGATCCACTTCTGGGCGTCGATGTTCTTCTTCAACCTCGCGTTCCTGCCGATGCACTTCGTGGGTCTCGCCGGCATGCCGCGTCGTTATGCCGACTACCCGGCGCAGTTCACCGACTGGAACCAGGTGATCTCGATCGGCGCATTCGGCTTTGGTCTCGCGCAGGTCTACTTCCTGTTCGCGGTCGCGCTGCCGGCGTATCGCGGCGGCGGCGAGCACGAAAAAGCGGCCGACAAGCCGTGGGACGGCGCAACGGGCCTGGAATGGACTGTGCCGAGCCCGGCTCCGTTCCATACGTTCGAACACCCGCCGACCGTCGAATAATCGGCGTTGGGCGAGACGGCCGGTTCCGGCGGCGGCATGATGGTTGTGCCGTCATCGGAACCGGGCAGCCGCCGAAGCGGCAACCGCAGTGACAAAAGCAGCAGCAAGGTATTCAGAAACTCGAGCATGACGCGCAATCCACAGGAAAGACGTACCCCGGAGCAGATTCGCGCGAGCAACAGGCGGTTAGGTCTCGTGCTGCTTGCCATCGCAGCGGTTTTTTTCACCGCCGTCATCATCAATCAGGGCTGGTTTTCCTGACCAGGCGGTAACTCTGGTTTGCAGGTTTGTTAAGGATTGAGATGTCGACGCAGCCGCCGGCTCAGGCCGATCGCTCTTTTAACCGTTCGATGCTGATCAAGCTGTTCGTCGTCGCGTTGATGATGTTCGGCTTTGGTTTTGCGCTGGTGCCCATGTACCGCGCGATCTGCCAGATCACCGGGATCAACAACCTGGTGCAGCGCGACGCGACGGTGCGCGAGGCGAAGAACACGCAAGTCGACATGAGCCGCACGATTTCGATCGAACTGGATGCGAACGCGCGCGGCCCGCTCGGTTTCAAGCCGGAGCAGCGCAGCCTCGACGTGCATCCGGGCGAAGTGACCACGGTGATGTACGAGGTGAGCAACGAACAGGCGCGCTCGATCCAGGCGCAAGCCATTCCGAGCTACGCGCCGAAGCAGGCGACCGAGTACTTCAAGAAGATCGAGTGTTTTTGCTTTACGCAGCAAACGTTGAAGGCGAACGAAACGAAGCGGATGCCGGTGGTGTTCGTCGTCGATCCGAAGCTGCCGAAGGATGTGAAAACGATCACGTTGTCGTACACGTTTTTCGAGTTGAACACGCCGGCAACGGCGAAGGTTGGAAGCGCGGCGCTTCCGGCTGAGACGGGGGCCACGGCCGCCAATCCCGCCTGATGGTAAGGGCCGAAACCCAGGCCAAGGCGCAGGCCCAGGCGAAGGAAGACAGCAATGAGCGATAACAGCGGCGGCCCGCGCAAGAGCAGCTTTGGCCAGTCGATGCGGGCGGTGTTCTGGTCGTTTTTCGGCGTGCGCAAGCGGCGCGATCTTGAAAGCGACGCGACGCAACTGAACCCGCTGCATGTGATTATCGCGGCGCTGATCAGCACGGCTATTTTCATCGGCGTGCTGGTTCTGGTGGTTCGCGCGGTGGTCGGCTGAGACGGTCAAGACGGCTCGCGCAGCGTGACGATGCAGGAAGGACCGGGCGCCGCAGCGCCCAGGGATTAGAGTGAAGCGGTGCGGTAGCCACGCGCCGTCGAAGATACAGCCGGAGCTTCCGGAACAACTGGACTGAAGTGGAGAATCAAGAATGAGCGGTCAAAACGAGAGCCCGTACTATTTCGTACCGCATCCGTCGCGGCATCCGATCACCGCCGCGGTTGGCTTGCTGATCATGCTCGGATCGCTGGCGGCCTGGATCAACGAACATGAACTGGCGCCGATCGGGGTTGTCGTCGGTCTGCTGTGGCTGCTCTTTACGTTGTGGCACTGGTTCGGCGACGCGATTGCCGAGTCCGAAGGCGGCATGTACGGCAAGAACGTCGACAAGTCGTATCGCTGGAGCATGAGCTGGTTCATCTTCTCCGAAGTCATGTTCTTCGGCGCGTTCTTCGGCGCGCTGTTCTACGCACGCGCCATCGCGCTGCATGAACTGTCGAGCCTCGACTACAAGCTGATCTGGCCGGACTTCTCGGCGGTGTGGCCGAACAACGGTCCTGCGGCGCTCGTGTCGACCTTCAAGTCGATGACGCCGTGGCCGGTGCCGACTATCAATACCGCGCTGTTGCTGTCGTCGGGCGCGACGCTGACGGTCTCGCACCACGCGCTGCGCGAAGATCATCGCAAGAAGGCGATCATCTGGCTGGCGGCTACGCTGGTGCTCGGCGTCTGCTTCCTGTTCCTGCAGGGCTTCGAATATTTCCACGCGTACAACGAACTGAACCTGACGCTGGCTTCGGGCGTGTATGGCTCGACGTTCTTCCTGCTGACCGGCTTCCACGGTTTCCACGTGTTCCTCGGCGGCACGATGCTGGCGGTGGTGCTGGCGCGCATGATCCGCGGCCACTTCACGGCGGAGCACCATTTCGCGTTCGAAGGCGCGGCCTGGTACTGGCACTTCGTGGACGTGGTCTGGCTCGGACTGTACGTCGTCGTGTACTGGCTGTAGGGTTGAACTGTCCGCGCGGGCCGGCGCTTGCCGGAACTGCGCGGGCTGTTGCCCAACGTGTTTTTCGGCGGGCGCTCAGGCTGTACGCAATCAGCAGTACGCAGAAGCAGGCATACCGGTTTGATGCAGCGCCGCCCTCGACCCTGTCAGGGCGGCGTTTTGTTTAGAGCGGTAAAACCTCTTGCCGGATTCAGCGCCCGTACGGAATGCCCGTCGAGTGAATCCAGCCCATCCAGTAAGCAAACAGGATGAAGAGGAACAGCGAGATCGACAGTCCGACTCGCGTGGCGAGCGACCAGACCATCCGCTTGGTTTTGCCCTTGTCATGCATCATGAAGTACAGCGCCGACACCATGCTGGCGATGATCAGTGCGAAGGCAATGGGGACGAGAATGTGCATGGAATCTGCTGAAACGGAAAAGCGCAAAGGCGAGACGTTTATTATCTCACCGCGCGTCGGCGTTTGCCCTGCGTTCCCCGCGGCGCTCAATGCAGGCAGGGAGTATCGTCGATGAAATTCCGGCTCGTGCCCGCGTTATTGATCCTGCTGGTGGTCGCGGTCACTATGCGGCTCGGCTTCTGGCAGCGTGACCGCGCGCATCAGAAAGAAGCGCTCGAGGCGCGCATCACGCAGTTCGAAAACGCGCCCGCTCAGCCCGTGACCCGCGCGCCGGTGGCATTGAAGGACATCGAATTTCATCGTGTGAAGGCGCGCGGCACGTTTGTCGCGGACAAGGTCGTGTACCTGGATAATCGTCCGTATAACGATCAGCCGGGCTTTTACGTCGTGATGCCTTTTAAACTCGCGGACGGCGGTTATGTGCTGATCAATCGCGGATGGTTGCCGCGCAATATGAGCAATCGCGAGACGATCGCGCCGTACGTCACGCCGCAGGGTGAGATCGAGATCGAAGGCATAGCGCGCGCTGATGCGTCGCGTGCTTACGAACTCGGGCAGGGCGGTTCGGCCGCGCATCAGCCGATTCGCCAGAACCTGGATATCGCCGCTTACGCCGCTGAAACCGGACTGCCTTTGCAGCCGTTCGTGATCCAGCAATTGAGCGACGATGGCGACAAGCTCGTGCGCGACTGGCCGGCTCCGACCAGCGGCGTCGAGCGCAATTACGGCTACATGTTCCAGTGGTGGGGCATGGCGGCGGCGGCGGTGGCCTTCGGCCTTTACGCCGCGCGCCGCGCCGCCAGAAAAGAGCACGCGCCCGGCGTGTGACGCAGCGTGCTTCGCGCCGCTCCATGTGAGTTCGACGCGAGCCGCACAATCATTGAGAGAGGTCACGTAGTGTCGACGCAATCTCCCCGTTCGCCTGAAAGCAGCAAATCCGGCGGCAAATCCAACGGACAGTCCAACGCGAAACCTGGCAACGCGAACCTCGCCGCCGCCCAACGCGCTGCAGCGAAACCAATGCCCGGCCAACCGAACGGCCGCGGCTCGTGGCAGCGCGGCCGCTGGATGCTGCTGCTGCTGGCCATCGTCTGCGGCGCGCCGATCGCCATCTCCTACTTCATGTACTACGTCGTCAAGCCGACGGGCGGTTCGACGAGCTACGGCACGCTCGTCGAACCGCAACGGCCGATTCCCGAGTCGCTCGTCGTGACCGGCGAAGACGGCAAGCCGCTCAAGCTCGCCACGCTGCGCGGCCACTGGCTGCTGGTTTCCGTCGACAACAGCGCCTGCGACAAAGCCTGCGTCACGAAGCTGTACTTCATGCGGCAAATCCGCGCGGCCCAGGGCCCGGAACGCGAGCGTGTAGTAGAAGTGTGGCTGCGCACGGATGCGGGCAACGTCGCTGACGTGATACAAAAAGCGTATCCCGACACCAACATGCTGATTGCCGATCCGGCGCAAGTGTCGGCATGGCTGCCCGTCGACAAGGGCACTCGAGTGACCGACCACCTCTATATGGTCGATCCGAACGGCAATCTGATGATGCGTTTCCCGAAAGATCCCGACCCGAGCAAGATCAAGGGCGACCTGACCAAGCTGCTCAAGTGGTCCCGCATCGGCTGATGCCGCAACCAGGGTAATCAAGATGTTCGTATTGCAATTGGGCCTGATCGGTTTGTGTATCGCGTTGTTGCCGCTGTCCTACGTGTGGGTCAAGGCCGACGACAACAAATTCCGCAAGCTCGTCTGGTTCACCACGTTCCTCACGCTCGACCTCGTGATGTTCGGCGGCTTCACGCGTCTCACCGATTCCGGGCTCGGCTGTCCGGACTGGCCGGGCTGCTACGGCACGTCGTCGCCGTTTATCGCGCATGCGGCCATCACGGCCGCGCATCAGGCGATGCCGACCGGCCCCGTCAGCATGACGAAGGCCTGGATCGAGATGGTCCATCGCTATTTCGCAATGGCCATCGGCGTGCTGATCGTCGCGCAGACGGTCATCGCGTGGGTCGCGCGCATCAAGCGCCGCCCGCTGCATGTGTCGCCGTGGTGGCCGACGTCGCTGCTGCTGCTGATCCTCGTGCAAGGCGCGTTCGGCGCGTGGACGGTTACGCTGAAACTGCAGCCGGTCATCGTGACGACGCATCTGCTGCTCGGCCTCGCGTTGCTCGGCATGCTCGGCTGGCTCGCCGCGCGGCAAACGCCGCTGCCGGCCTACGAGCCGGAAGCCGCACGCTGGCGCACGGCGGCGCTCGCGGGTCTCGCGTTGCTGATCGCGCAGATCGCGTTGGGCGGCTGGGTCAGCACGAACTATGCGGTGCTCGCCTGCACCGACTTCCCGACCTGCAACGGCCAATGGCTCCCGCCGATGGACTTCGCTCACGGCTTCCACCTGTGGCGCGCGCTCGGCATGACGGGCGACGGCGACATGATCACGCAGGAGGCGCTCGTGGCGATCCATTGGACGCATCGCACGTTTGCGTTCGTGGTGATTGCCTACCTCGTGTGGTTTGCGCTCAAGCTGCGCCGCTTCGAGTCGCTGCGGCGTCCGGCGAACGGCGTATTGCTGGTGGTGTTGATCCAGTTCATCACGGGATTGTCGAACATCGTCCTACAATGGCCTTTGCCTATTGCGGTAGCTCATAACGGCGGCGCGGCGGTCCTGCTGCTCCTGCTCGTTATGCTAAACTTTCGAATCGCTTATAGCCGTCCCGGCCGTGCCGTATTGCCCGCGCACGATGCCGCGCCAGCGTGACTCCACATGGACAGCACAACACTTCCCCAAACGCCCGGCAGCAGGATGTCGCAGTACATCGCGCTCACCAAGCCGCGCGTCACGCAACTCGCGGTGTTCTGCGCGGTCATCGGCATGTTTCTGTCGACGCCGGGCATGGTGCCGTGGACCGTTCTGATCGGCGGCACGGTCGGCATCTGGCTGCTGGCCGGCGCGGCGTTCGCAATCAATTGCCTCGTCGAACAGAAGATCGACGCGAAGATGCGGCGCACGTCGTGGCGTCCGTCGGCGCGCGGCGAAATCACCACGTCGCAGATCCTGCTGTTCTCGGCCGTGCTCGGCGGCCTCGGCATGTGGACGCTCTACACGTTCGCCAATCCGCTCACCATGTGGCTCACGGTTGCCACTTTCGTCGGCTATGCGGTCATCTATACGCTGCTGCTGAAGCCTGCCACGCCGCAGAACATCGTGATCGGCGGCGCGTCGGGCGCCATGCCGCCCGCGCTCGGCTGGGCTGCGGTCACCGGCCATGTACCCGGCGACGCGTGGATTCTCGTGCTGATCATTTTCGTGTGGACGCCGCCGCACTTCTGGGCGCTCGCGCTGTATCGCCGCAAAGATTATGAAAACGCCGGCCTGCCGATGCTGCCGAACACTCACGGCGAGAAGTACACGCGGCTGCACATTCTGCTTTACACGGTGATCCTGTTCGCCGTCACGATGATGCCGTTCATCTCCGGCATGAGCGGCGTGGTGTACCTTGCCGCGGCCGTGCTGCTCGGCGCGCTGTTTCTCGCCTACGCGTGGAAGATCTACCTCGAGTATTCGGACGATCTGGCGCGCCGAACCTTCCGTTATTCGATCGTCTATCTGTCGCTGCTGTTCGCCGCGCTGCTGGTCGACCACTATGTGCGCGTCCTGATCGGCGTGTAATAACCCATGCTCAATATCCGCTTCGCGCGCGCCGCGCGTGCTGCTGTGATCGCCTGTGCGCTCGGCGGCGCGTTGTTTGTCGCGGGCTGCGGCAAAGAGCAGCCGGCATTCCAGAATCTCGACATTACCGGCAACACGCAATTCGGCAGCAACTTCTCGCTGCCCGACACGTCCGGCAAGATTCGCACGATGGCGGATTACAAGGGCAAGGTGGTCGTGCTGTTCTTCGGCTATACGCATTGCCCGGACGTTTGCCCGACCACGATGGCCGAGCTCTCGCAAGCGCTGCAGCAACTCGGTCCCGACTATGCCAAGCGTGTGCAGGTGCTGTTCGTCACCGTCGATCCCGAGCGCGACACTGCCGCGTTGCTCGGACAATACGTGCCGGCGTTCAATCCGAGCTTCGTCGGTCTGCGTCCCGCCGACGACGCGCAGGTCAAGAAGGTGACGAAAGACTTCCGCGTCTACTACGCGAAGGTGCCGGGCAAGACGCCCGACAGCTACACGATGGACCATACCGCGGCGAGCTATGTGTTCGACACCGACGGCAAGCTGCGCCTCTTCGCACGCGACGGCCAGGGCGCCGCGCCCTGGGTGCACGACATCAAGCTGCTGCTGGATTGATGCAGCGAAACCCAGGTCAAAAGCACGTAGCGACCACACCAACCCGCGACAACCTCAAGCCGGCATCGGCAGATTCAATCCCGGCGCGAGCCGCGTGGTCTTGAACTCCGTCACCTCATAACGCGCGAGCTTTTGCACGGCGAACGGATCGGTCGCAAGGATCGCATCCAGCTTGTCGCGCTCGATGCGCACCGCCAGAATGATCCCGCCGTCGCGCGGCACTTTCGGCCCCGCAGCCACGAACACGCCTGCTTCGAATTGCTCCGCGAGAAAGGCGCGATGCGCTTCGAGCGCGTCGTCGATCCTTTCGAGCGAAGCGGTGTAGATCAGGTTGATGACATACATGGATAGGCGTCCTCACACGCAAGTGAACATGCCGCGCACACTCGCGGCAACGTTTCGGATTATCCGTCACGGCGTGACCTTTCGCCGCGAGCCGCGAGCCGCGCGCTGCATACTCATATGCGATTGCGGTATTTCCCATCTTGCAGCGCATATGAGACGATTTACGGTCCAGCCGGCGACGTCCTTCATTGCGCGGTGACGCGCGTGTCGTCAGCGTCTGTCTTCGGCTATCACCCGAGTCCCTTGCAAATGGATTCGACCAGAAACAGAGAGAATGACATGCAGCGCAGAATTATCATCAAAGCCCTCTCCGCAGTAGTCGCCGGCGCGGCGATCGTCGCCAGCTTCGGCGCGCACGCCGACGACAAAGCCATCAAGGTCGGCACGATCAGCGGCCCCGATGCGCAGATCTGGGAAGTCGTCACCAAGGTCGCCAAGCGTGAAGGGCTGAACGTGAAGGTCGTCGAATTCAACGACTACGTGCAGCCGAACGCCGCGCTCGACGCCGGCGATCTCGACGCCAACAGCTTCCAGCATCAGCCGTATCTCGACAGCCAGATCAAGCAGCGCGGCTACAAGATCGTCAGCGCGGGTCTCACGTATATCTCGCCGCTCGGCATCTATTCGAAGAAGCTGAAGTCGGTGAAGGACTTGCAGCAAGGCGCGAAGGTCGCGGTGCCGAACGACCCGTCGAACGAGAACCGCGCGCTGCTGCTTTTGCAAGCGCAAGGCGTGATCAAGCTGAAGGCCGGCGCGGGCACGAACGGCAATAACGCGACGGCGCTCGACGTCGCGGAGAATCCGAAGAAGATCAAGCTGGTCGAACTGGATGCCGCGCAATTGCCGCGCTCGCTCGCCGATGTCGACGCGGCCGCGATCAACACCAACTTCGCACTGGCCGCGGGCCTGCAGCCGACCAAGGACGCGATCGCGCTCGAGGACGTCCACAGCCCGTACGCGAACCTGATCGCCGTGCGCACGCAGGACAAGGACAAGCCGTGGGTGAAGAAGCTGGTTGCCGCGTATCAATCGGAAGACGTGCGCCAGTTCATCAAGACGCAGTTCAAGGGTTCGGTGGTGCCGTCGTTCTGACGCGGCCGTCTATAAGCCGAGCTCCCAGCGCTCGACGATCAGGTCCTTGCCGAAACGGCGCTCCGGCGCCGCGCTGACCAGTTCGAAACCGGCGCGCTTGCACAGGCGCCGCGGTTCCTCCAAAGCGCTGGCCGTGGTCAGCGTCAATCTCGTATAGCCGGCGCGCCGCGCGAAGCGCGTCGCTTCGGCGATCAACCGCGTGCCGATGCCGAGGCGCTGCAAATCCGGTTCGACCCACAAGAGCCGCAGGCCCGCTACCGTCGTCGACACCGCGACGACGCACACCGCACCCGCCACCATGCCGTGCTGATCGGCGACGATGCACCGTTCGCGAACCGTATCGTTGCGCTGCGTGTAGTCGGCGACCACGCGCGCGAGCAGTCCCTCGAACGATTCGTCCCAACCGTATTGCGCCGCGAACCACTGCGCCTGCCGATGCACAAGCCACCCGCATTCGCCGGGGCGCGGCGCGCGCAGTTCCGCCGTGTCCGGCCGAGGCTTGTCGCCAAGCAGCCTTTCGACGATGTTCATCGCGGCAATCAACTGCTCCTGCGAGCCCGCGGTGAGCCGCCCCAGCAGGTCGAGCACTTCCTGGCTGGCGGCAGCGTCGAGCGGCGCGTACGCAGCGTGGCCGTTATCCGTCAACGCGATCAGCGACTGACGCGCGTCGGTCTCGGACGGTCGTCGCGTGATGAGATTGCGTCGTTCGAAATTGGTCAGCAGACGGCTCAGATAACCGCTGTCCAGTCCAAGCGCGCGGCCGAGCACCGACGCGGTTTGCTCGCGCCCGCGCGACAGCTCGTGCAGGACGCGCACCTCGGTCAGCGAGAAAGTGCTGTGAGCCAGATGCTCGTGCAGAGCGCCGATAAGCCGCGTGTAAAAGCGATTGAAGCGGCGGACTGCCTGAGCCCGCCGCAGCGCCTCGGAATCGGTCAAATGCTGATCTCCGGATTTTTATGCGTTCGCTATCACTATATTGGAACGCGCCCTCATTAACAAAGCCGCGTGTCCGGCAGGCGGGAATCGACTGGTATCAAGGCGGTATGAAGCTGCGGCGCGCGTGCCCGCGCAATTGGTCTGCAACTGGTCACTTGCGCGTCCCAAACGACTCGAATACGGGTAAATCCTGGGGCGTAGAAAGGGGCCGCGAGCGCGCGTTGACCGCCGCCAAACGCTTATGCGGCAAGGCTTTGCGGCAGAACATACCGGCCTATAACCAGTTCGTTGATTGGTATTATGTTGGTTATATAATGGGCTCTCATTTTTGCAGGCCGAACCTGGTCGAAGGCCGCCGGAGCGCCATGGAAACTCGCTGGTCCGCACTCATGCCTGACGCTCGCAACGTCACGCCGCTGTACTTGCAGCTCGCGCGCAATCTGGCGACGGCGATCCACTGCGGCGTGTGGTCCGCGGGCGAGGCGCTGCCTTCGGAGCGCACGCTGTCGGACGCAATCGGCGTGTCGCGCATCACCGCGCGCAAGGCAATCGAACTGCTGGTCGAGCAAGGTCTGATCCGGCGGGCGCGTGGTGCGGGCAGCTTCATCACGCCACGTGTCGAAGACCCGCTGTCCAGGCTCACCGGTTTCACGAAGAAGATGCAGCAGCGCGGCTTTCGTCCCGACTCCGTCTGGCTCGAGCGCGATATTCGCGCCGCCAATCGCGAGGAGCTGGTGCACCTGGGCTTGTCGCCGGGCGCCGCGGTCGCCAGCCTGCGTCGCTTGCGCCGCGCCGACGGCATCGTGATGGCGGTCGAACATTCGGCGCTGCCGGTTGCAATCGTTCCCGATCCGCTCGCCATCGGCGTCTCGCTTTATAGCTATCTCGAGCAACGCGGCGCGGCAGTCGTGCGCGCGTTGCAGCACTTTCGCGCGGTCAACGCTTCGAGCGAGATCGCTTCACTCATGGACATCGAACCGCGCTCGGCGCTGCTGGTCATTACCCGTATCGGTTACAGCGCCGACCAGCGCGCAATCGAATTGACCGACACCTATTGCCGCGACGACTACTACGACTTCGTCGCTGAACTGCGGACCTAAGCGGCGCCGCCGACCAGTTCAGCCATGCCCCGTATCACGCCTTGCAAGAGAGACTCATGCTGACCGGAAACATACTCACCACCGAAGGGTGGATTCACGGCACGCTCGAATTCGAAAACGGCCGCATCACCGCGCTCACCGGCGAGCGCGTCGATCCGGCGACGAACGATGCGCCGTACATCCTGCCTGGCTTCATCGACCTGCATGTGCACGGCGGCGGCGGAGCGGACGTGATGGAAGCCGGCGACGCGATCCAGACCATCACCCGCACGCATGCGCGCTACGGCACGACGAGCCTGCTCGCCACCACGATGACCGCGCCGCGCGACGAGCTGATGAGCGTGGTCGCCGGTCTCGGCGACGTCGCGCGGGTGCGCACGCCGGGCTGCGCGCGCGTGTTGGGCGTGCATCTGGAAGGGCCGTACATCAACCCCGGCAAGCTCGGCGCGCAGCCCGACGCAGCCGTGTCCGCCGTGATGGACGAGGTGCTGAAGTACCTGTCCATTGCGCCGATCCGCGTGGTGACGCTCGCGCCGGAGATTGCCGGGCACATGGACATCATCTCGGCGATGGCGGCGCGCGGCGTGCGCGTGCAGCTCGGCCATTCGCTCGGCACTTACGATGACGCCGTCGCCGCGCTCAAGCACGGCGCGTGCGGCTTCACGCATCTGTTCAACGCGATGTCGCCGCTGCATCACCGCAATCCAGGCCTCGTCGGCGCCGCGCTCGCGCACGCCGAATTCGCCGAAATCATTCCCGACCTGCTGCACGTCCATCCGGGCGCGATCCGCGCCGCGTTGCGCGCGATTCCGCGCCTCTACGTGGTCACGGACAGCACGTCGGCGACCGGCATGCCCGACGGCGAATATCGCCTCGGCAGCCAACACGTGACGAAGTGTCTCGGCGGCGTGCGTCTTGCCGACGGTACGCTTGCCGGCAGCACCCTGACGATGGATCAGGCGCTGCGCAATCTGGTGTCGATCGGTCTGCCGATCGCCGATGTATCAAACCGTTTGTCGCGCTACGCCGCCGACTATCTCGGCATCGAAGACCGTGGCCGTATCGCGCGCGGCGCGTGGGCCGACGTCGTCGTGTTCGATCGTGAACTGGCGTTGAGCGCGACTTACGTCGAAGGAGAAGCAATTGTCGAATATGCTTAAAGAGGCGCTGGCGTCCGCTGAAACGGTCGCCGCGCAACTCACGGACACCTCGCGCGTCGAGGCGCTGGCCGCGCGGCTCGCAGAAAAGCCGCGCCATGTCGCGCTCACGGTCGCGCGCGGCAGTTCGGATCACGCGGCGAGTTACTTCGCATCGCTAACCATGAGCCGCCTTGGCGTGCCGGTTGCCTCGCTGCCGATGTCGGTCGCGACGCTGCAGCAGGCGCCGCTTCAGGTGCGCGATCAACTCGCGCTCGCGTTTTCGCAATCGGGCAAGAGTCCCGATCTCGTCGGTACGATGCAGGCGCTGCGCGCGGCCGGCGCGTTGACCGTTGCCGCCGTGAACGCGCCCAGCTCGCCGCTCGCGGATGCCTGCGAATGGCATCTGCCGCTCGTCGCCGGTCCCGAGTTGAGCGTCGCGGCTACTAAAAGCTATATCGCGATGCTGTCGATCTCCGCGCAACTGGTCGCGCACTGGCAGAACGACGCGGCGCTGCTCGGCGCGCTGAACACGCTGCCGGATGCGCTGCAAGATGCGGGCAAGCTCGACTGGTCGAAGGCAGTGGACGAACTGCGCGGCATCGAACGCATGATCGTGATCGGCCGTGGTCTGGGTCTCGCGATCGCGCAGGAAGCCGCGTTGAAGCTCAAAGAAACCTCCGGCATTCAGGCCGAAGCGTTCTCGAGCGCGGAAGTGCGTCACGGTCCGATGGAACTGATCGACCGCGACTATCCGCTGCTCGTATTCGCGCCGCGCGGACCGGAGCAGGCAGGCCTGCTGCAACTCGCGCGCGATATGCAGGCGCGCGGCGCACGCGTGCTGCTGGCCGCGCCGTCCGACGTGCCCGAAGCCACGCTGCCGCTCGCCACCACCGCTCAGGCGGCGCTCGATCCGATCGCCGCGATCCTGTCCTTTTACGTGATGGCAGCGGGCCTTGCGGCCGCGCGCGGGCGCAATCCCGATGCGCCGCGCCATCTCAACAAAGTCACCGAAACTCACTGACGAGAAATCAGATGCGACGTGTCGAGGAGTCCCGTTTAATGAGCCATTCTGAAGGCCATATTGTTTTGCTCGCGCCGATGACCGGTCCGGTCGTGCCGCTCGCGAACGTGCCCGATCCGGTGTTTTCGGGCGGCATGTTCGGCGACGGCATCGGCGTCGATCCGCTCGAGGGCCGGCTCGTCGCACCGTGCGACGCAACCGTCACGCATCTCGCGCGCACCGGTCACGCGGTGACGCTGGCGACCGCGGAAGGCGCGGAGATTCTGCTGCATATCGGCATCGACACGGTCGAGCTGAACGGCAAGGGCTTTGCGCCGATGGTCGAGCAAGGCGCCAAGGTGCGTGCCGGCGATGTGCTGATCGAGTTCGATCAGGATCAGGTGGCGCTGCGTGCGCCGAGCCTCGTCTCGGTGATCGCCATCGCCAATTCGGATGCGTTCGAAATTGTCGAGCGCGCGCAAGGCGGCATGCTGAAGGCGGGCGAAACGCCGCTGTTGCTGCTGCGCGCCCGCGACGGCGCGGCGGCTGCGGCGTCGCGTCAGTTGAGCGCGACCGGCGTGACCGAGGAAGCGCGTGCGCAGATCACGCTGGTCCACGCGGGCGGCCTGCATGCACGGCCGGCGGCGCGCGCCCGCGAAGCGGCGCGTGCGTTCGATGCGCGCGTCGAAGTGCGTTATGAAGGACGCAAGGCGGCAATCGAAAGCGTGGTTGGTCTGCTTGGGCTCGGCGCGGGCCAGGGCGCGACCGTCGAACTGCTCGGCGTCGGCCCGCAAGCCAAAGCCGCAGTCGACGCAATCGCTCACGAACTGACGCGCGAGGCCCACGGCGAAGTGGAAGAGAAGCCGGCGCGGCAAAGTTCGCCGGCGCCGCAAACGGCGGCGCCTGCCGCCGGCGAAGCGCTCGCGCCGAATACGCTCGCGGGCGTGTGCGCGTCGCCGGGCGTTGCTGTCGGCAAGCTGGTGCGCTGGGACGACGCGGACCTCGATCCGCCGGAACAGGCGAGCGGCACGTCCGCTGCGGAAAGCCGCCTGCTCGACAAGGCGATCGCGACCGTCGACGCCGATCTCGGCACGACAGTGCGCGACGCGTCGCAACGCGGCGCGGTCGGCGAGGCGGGCATTTTCGCGGTGCATCGCGTGCTGCTCGAAGATCCGACGCTGCTCGACGCCGCGCGCGATCTGATCAGCCTCGGCAAGAGCGCGGGCTTCGCGTGGCGCGAAGCGATCCGGGCACAGATAGGCATCCTGAACAATGTCGAAGACGCGTTGCTCGCCGAACGCGCTGCCGATCTGCGCGACATCGAAAAGCGCGTGCTGCGCGCGCTCGGTTATACGAACGCGGCCGCGCGCACGTTGCCGGATGAAGCCGTGCTCGCCGCCGACGAATTCACGCCGTCCGATCTGTCGTCTCTCGACCGCTCGCGTGTCACGGCGCTCGTGATGGCGCGCGGCGGCGCAACTTCGCACGCGGCCATTCTCGCGCGCCAGGCGGGCATTCCGGCGATGGTCGCCGTCGGCGACGCGCTGCATGCGATTCCTGAGGGCGCGCAGGTCGTGGTGAACGCGACGAACGGCCGTCTCGAGTTTGCGCCGACTGAGCTCGATGTCGAGCGCGCGCGCCTTGAGCGCAGTCGCCTCGCGGGTGTGCGCGAAGCGAACCGCCGCATGTCGCAGCAAGCGGCAGTCACCGCGGATGGCCGCGCGATCGAAGTGGCCGCGAACATCGCCACGCTCGACGACGCAAAGACGGCTGTGGAAAACGGCGCCGACTCGGTTGGCCTGTTGCGCACCGAGCTGCTGTTCATTCACCGCGCCGCCGCGCCGACCACGGACGAGCATCGGCAGAGTTATCAGGGCATTGCCGATGCACTCGGCGGGCGAACCGCGATCATCCGCACGCTCGACGTGGGCGCCGACAAGGAAGTGGATTACCTCACGCTGCCGCCGGAGCCGAACCCGGCGCTCGGCTTGCGCGGCATTCGCCTCGCGCAGGTGCGCCCCGACCTGCTCGACGATCAGTTGCGCGGCCTGCTCGCGGTCAAGCCGTTCGGCGCCGTGCGCATTCTTCTGCCGATGGTGACCGACGTCGGCGAACTGATCCGCATCCGCAAACGTATCGACGAGTTCGCTCGCGAGCTTGGCCGCACCGAGCCGATCGAAGTGGGCGTGATGGTCGAAGTGCCGTCGGCGGCGCTGCTCGCGGATCAGCTCGCGCAACACGCGGACTTCCTGTCGATCGGCACCAACGACCTCACGCAATACACGCTCGCGATGGACCGCTGTCAGGCCGATCTGGCCGCGCAGGCCGACGGTCTGCATCCGGCTGTGCTGCGTCTGATCGCGGCCACGGTGCAGGGCGCGAACAAGCATGGCAAATGGGTCGGCGTGTGCGGCGCGCTTGCGGGCGATCCGCTTGCGATGCCGCTGCTTGTCGGCCTCGGCGTGACCGAGCTTTCGGTGGATCCGGTGTCGGTGCCGGGCATCAAGGCGCGTGTGCGCAACCTCGATTATCAACTGTGCCGCCAGCGCGCCCAGGATGCACTGGCGCTCGAATCGGCGCAGGCGGTAAGAGCAGTCAGCCGCGAAACCTGGCCGTTGGACTGAACTCCGCACGGCTTGCATCGCTACATAACTCAACGACGTCCGTCGACAACGAGACAAGGATTGGAGGTAATCAATGGATGGGAATCCGTTTCTGAAGATACAGCGCCTGGGACGCGCGCTGATGCTGCCTATCGCGGTGCTGCCGGTTGCCGGCCTGCTGCTGCGCCTCGGCCAGCCCGATGTGTTCAACATCAAGATGATCGCCGACGCCGGCGGCGCGATCTTCGATAACCTGCCGCTGCTGTTTGCGATCGGCGTGGCCGTTGGTTTTGCGAAGGACAACAACGGCGTCGCGGGTCTCGCGGGCGCGATCGGTTACCTGATCGAAGTCGCGGTGATGAAGGACATCAACGACAAGCTCAACATGGGCGTGTTGTCGGGGATCGTGGCGGGCGTCGTCGCGGGACTGCTGTACAACCGGTACAAGGACATCAAGCTGCCGGATTACCTCGCGTTCTTCGGAGGGAAACGCTTCGTGCCGATTGTCACGGGCGTGGTCTGTCTCGCGCTCGGCATTGTGTTCGGCTACGTGTGGCAGCCGGTGCAGGGCGTGATCGATACGGCCGGCCATTGGCTGACCACGGCGGGCGCGTTCGGCGCATTCGTGTTCGGCGTGCTGAACCGGCTGCTGCTCGTGACGGGTTTGCATCACATCCTCAATTCGCTGACGTGGTTCGTGTTCGGCAGCTTCACGCCGCCGGGCGGCGCGGCGGTGACGGGCGACCTGCATCGCTTCTTCGCGGGCGACCCGACTGCCGGAACGTTCATGACGGGCTTCTTCCCGGTGATGATGTTCGGCCTGCCGGCCGCGTGTCTCGCGATGTTCCATGAAGCACCGAAGGAGCGCCGTGCGGTGGTGGGCGGCTTGCTGTTCTCGATGGCGCTCACGTCGTTCCTCACGGGCGTGACCGAGCCGATCGAATTCAGCTTCATGTTCCTCGCGCCGGTGCTGTACGTGATCCACGCGTTGCTGACGGGTCTCGCGCTCGCGATCTGCTCGGCGCTCGGCATTCACCTCGGCTTCACGTTCTCCGCGGGCGCCATCGACTACGTGCTGAACTACGGTCTGTCCACCAAGGGCTGGCTGGCGATTCCGGTTGGCATCGCGTATTCGGTGGTGTACTACGGGCTGTTCCGCTTCTTCATCCGCAAGTTCAACATGGCGACGCCGGGCCGCGAACCGGCCGCTGCCGACGAGCAGGTCGAATCGTTCACGGCTGGCGGCTTCGTTTCGCCGGCTGCCGGCGCGGCCGTGCCGCGTGCGCAGCGCTATATCGCGGCGTTGGGCGGTGCGGCGAATCTGTCGGTGGTGGATGCGTGCACGACGCGTCTGCGTCTGTCCGTCGTCGATTCGAACAAGGTCTCCGAGAGCGAACTGAAGACGATCGGCGCGCGCGGCGTGCTCAAGCGCGGCGCGACGAACGTGCAGGTAATCATCGGACCGGAAGCGGACATCATCGCGGATGAAATTCGCACGGTGATCGGGCAGGGCGGCGGTGACGCGGTTGCGGCAAAGCCGGCTGCTTCGGCTGCGGCTGCAGGCGTGGCCGTTGCAACTGGCGCGGCGAACGGTCCGCTCGATCCCGATCCGTTGCGCTGGCTCGCGGTGTTTGGCGGCGCGGGCAATGTGGTGTCGCTCGATGCCGTCGCGGCGACGCGTCTGCGTATCGTCGTGCGCGATCCGTCGGCGGTGGATCGTCAGCGTCTCGCCACGCTCGATACCGCGTGGGTGTCGGCGGACACGTTCCATATCGTCGTCGGCGATGCTGCGCGGCGTTACGCCGAAACGCTGGCGACCCGCATGCCGGCGAGCGGCGGCGCGGCGCCTTTGCCAGCGTGATTGGATGACGGCGGCAGCCAGGCTGCCGCCGCTCACTTCGCGCTGAGAGATCACAGCGCGTATAAAAAAACCCTGCCGTCGTGAGACGGCAGGGTTTTTCACTTACAGCGGTTATTCGAAATGAACGTTACGCGTACTCGGTCAGCGCGCCGCGCATCTTCTTCATCGCGCTGGCTTCGATCTGGCGAATGCGTTCCGCCGACACGCCGAACTCGTCCGCCAGTTCGTGCAGCGTCGAGCCGCCCGAACCATCGTCCTGCACCTTCAGCCAGCGGGCTTCGATGATGCGGCGGCTGCGGGCATCGAGTGCCTCCAGTGCCGTCGCGATACCGTCGCTCTGCAGCTTGTCGCGCTGACGCGAGGCCAGCACGGCGGTCGGCTCGCTGTGCGAGTCGGCGAGATACGCAATGGGCGCGTACGACTCTTCGCCGTCTTCAACCTGGCCTTCCAGCGCGATGTCACCGCCCGACAGGCGCGTTTCCATTTCGGCTACTTCTTCGCGCTTGACGTTCAGTTCCTTGGCGAGACCTTCGATCTCGTCCGGCGTGAACGAGCCCAGGCCCTGCTTGTGGCTGCGCAGATTGAAGAACAGCTTGCGCTGCGCCTTGGTCGTGGCGACCTTCACCATGCGCCAGTTGCGCAGAATGTATTCGTGGATCTCGGCCTTGATCCAGTGCATCGCGTACGACACCAGACGCACGTTCTGTTCGGGATCGAAGCGCTTCACGGCCTTCATCAGGCCGATGTTGCCTTCCTGGATCAGGTCGGCGTGCGGCAGCCCGTAGCCGAGATAGTTGCGCGCGATCGAAACGACCAGCCGCAGGTGCGACAGCACGAGCCGGCGCGCGGCCTCGAGGTTGTCGTGCTCGCGGAATTCTGTGGCGAACTGGCGTTCTTCTGCCGGCGTCAGCATCGGAATCCGATTTACGGCCTGGATGTAGGCGTCGATGTTGCCCAGTTGACCGGGCAGCAGGGAGGAATGCGAGAGCGCCAGCGCACCTGCCGGAGCGGCCTTAGCCGACGACGGGCTCAGAGTACTCGGAAGGGTCAATGCATGGCTCACGTGGAAAACTCCTTTGGAATCAGGCAAAAGCTTGTTCAGGTAACGACTCCAGCGTTGGATGTTAGCACTCTCGTTTTCCGAGTGCTAATACTTAGAGGCCGTAGGGGCTTCCAAGTTCCGTAAATTCCTATCGACATCAAAGATTCAATAGCCATGATACGCCCCTTCAAAGCGCAATGCAGAGACGTATTAATTACCTGACAAAGCGCCTTCATTTATCACTTTCGACCGATTTTTTCACTTTTTAACGTCAGTAATTGCGAAAATTTAAGTTTCTTAAGATGATCCGCCGACTTCGGATTCTCTTTAGAATAAGCAAGACTGTTACAGATCGTTCAACCTGTTGAGCTCGGGTGTCAGATGAACAACAAAAAGAATGTCGTGCGTGGACTGGCTCTAAAAAGCGTCTGCGCGGCCCTGCTGTTTGGCCTTTCAGGCGTCGCCGCAGCGGATCAGTTCGGCATCCAGGTCGCCGGCGGCCTCGGCGATCACCATGTCAAGAAGCTGGATCTCGGCTTTGTGTGGGACCCGAATCTCACGTGGTGGCAGATCGGCGACTGGCATTTCGCGCTGATCGGCGAGGCGCACGTGGCCTGGTGGCATACGAACGAAGGCAATGTGCACGAGAACATCGGCGAAATCGGTGTGACGCCTATCATTCGCTTCATCAAAGGATCGGGAACGATCCGGCCTTTCGTCGAGGCCGGCGCGGGCGTGCGGCTCCTCACGAGCCCGAGAATCTCTTCGACCTTCACGCTTTCCACGGCGTTCCAGTTCGCCGATATGGCCGGCGTCGGCGTGCAATTCGGCGGCCGTCAGCAGTACCAGGCCGGCTACCGCTTCCAGCATGTGTCGAACGGCGGTATCAAAGAGCCGAATCCTGGTATAAATTTCCACCAGCTATATCTGCAATATAACTTCTGACCGTGGCCGCTACGGCTCACCGGTACAAGGGGCTGAGCAATGGCGGCAAAGACAATCGAGGCGATTCGCGGGCTGGAGCGGGAACGCTTTCGCGCAATGGTCGACGGCGACGGGCAGTCGCTCGACGCGCTGCTCGCCGACAACCTGAGCTACGTCCACACGAACGGCAAGCGCGAAACGAAGCAGCAGTTCATCGACGGCATTACGGGCGGACGCCGCCGCTACCGACAGATCGAAGTGCAGACGCAGGACGTGCTGCCGGTCGGGCGGGAAACCTGCGTCGTGACGGGCCGCGCGCTGATCGAGATGGAAGCGAATAACGGCGCGCTGCTTTTCCCCATTGCCTACACGGCGATCCACACGCAGGAAGAGGGCCAGTGGCGCCTCATTGCGTGGCAGGCAACGCGCTGCGCAATCGAGTGAGCTTACGACGGCGTTCTGGCGACATCCACGATCAGTTCGACTTGCCGCTCGATCGCGCCGGGCACCGGCGCCTCGCCGCGCAGCACGGCGCTGATCCACGCCGCGGTCGTCGCGGCGTCGCGCGCTTCGGGTAATTCGACCTCCGGCGCGTCGCGCGACGAGCGCTCATGCGGCACGCGCGTCTCGCGGATGCCGTCGTGCAGCCAGTCGATCTGCACCTGACGCCGCGTGTCGGCCACTGCTTCGCCTTCGGTGCCGCGCGCGAGCAGCGCGCCGCCCTGCGCCGCCTCGGGATGCGCGCTGAAGAGTTCCGTCAGGCTGTCCCGATACGGCGGATGCGTGTAGTTCACGAGCCGCAGTCCGGCGGGCGCGAACGGCTGGAGAATTTTCACCAGCGTGTGCGTCGAGTTGCGCACGCCCATGCGCCGACGCAGCGCGAGCAGATGCGCGAGCTTCGGCGCGAGAACATCGATGGACGCAAAGGCCACGCGCCGCTCGGCGAGGCCGTCTTCGATATCGTCGTGCGAGCTTGCGTGCGGAATCCGCAGATGCGTGAAAATTTCGGCGCTCGTCACGCGGCCGGGATCGTCGGTGACGCCGTGCACGAGAACCGGCACGCCCTCGCGCGCGAGCAGCAGTGCGAGGAGCGGCACGAGATTCGGCTGCTTGCGCGCGCCGTTGTAGCTCGGGATCGACACCGGGCTGAACTCGCCCGGCGGCAGATGAACCGGCTCGAACGACGCATGAGCGCCGGCGAGCATCGCGGCGAGTTCGTCGGCGGTTTCGCCTTTCACGCGGTAGGCGAGCAGGATCGCGCCGAGCTCGAGTTCGCCGACGCGGCCGTCGAGCATGGCGGTGTAGAGCGCGCGGGTGTCGTCGGCGGTGAGCGCGCGGGCGCCGTTCGGCCCGCGGCCGATCTCCTTGATGAAGCGGGCGCACGGGAACGGGTTGGCGGTGTCGGCGGAGTCTGTCATGAGGGCAATGGACTTGCTGGCGCGCCGATTTTGAGCCGGCCGCCACGGTATTCAAGGGACGTTGTCTGGTGTGAGTATCGCATCTATGGCGCTGCGGCGAGATCCTGGCAACGGCGTGGCAATGGCGCGGCGCTGTCGCGAACGGCTGCCGGACTGACGCGCGCCGCCTGTTGCCGCGCGTTAAACTGGCTGTCTGTTTGTCTGTCTATCGCCGCGCCGCGGCTCGTGTCTATCAAACAACGGAGAACCGGATGAGTTACGTATTTGCACCGGCACCGGTAGTTGCAGTGCCGGTTGTCGGGTCTAGCGAGCAGTTCCCTGTGCGTCGCATTTACTGCGTCGGCCGCAATTACGAGGCGCATGCCCGTGAGATGGGACACGATCCGGATCGCGAACCGCCGTTTTTCTTCGCCAAGCCCGCGGATGCCGTTCTGTATGTGCCGCCGGGCGAGACGGGCGAATTCCCGTATCCGTCGCAGTCGAAAAACGTGCACTTCGAAATGGAACTGGTCGCGGCCATCGGCAAAGGCGGCAAGGACATTCCGGCCGACCGCGCGCTGGATCACGTCTACGGCTACGCGCTCGGCCTCGATATGACGCGCCGCGATCTGCAGGCCGAGGCGAAGAAGCTCGGGCGTCCGTGGGATACCGCAAAGGGCTTCGATCACTCGGCGCCGCTCGGGCCGATCCATCCGGTTTCTACGGTCGGCCACGTCGGAGAAGGCGCGATCTGGTTGTCCGTCAACGGTGAGGACAAGCAGCGTTCGGACGTGTCGCAGCTCATCTGGTCGGTGGGCGAAACTATCGCTTATCTGTCGACGCTCTTCGCGCTGCAACCCGGCGATCTCATCTTCACGGGCACGCCGGAAGGTGTCGGCGCGGTCGTGCGCGGCGATCTGATGAAAGGCGGCGTGGATCGGCTCGGCGAGTTGAGCGTGCGCGTCGTCTGACGCGGGGATGGGGAGGAGACAACAACATGAAGCTCTACAGCTATTTCCGCAGTTCGGCGTCGTATCGCGTGCGCATCGCGCTCAACGTGAAGAACCTGCCGTACGAGTATGCGCCCGTGCATCTCGTGCGGGACGGCGGCGAGCAGTTGAAGCCCGAGTACCGCAAGCTGAACGCCGACGGCATCGTGCCGACTCTGGTGGACGGCCACGAGGTCATGCCGCAATCGCTCGCGATCATCGAGTATCTGGAGGAAACGCATCCGGAGCCGCCGCTTCTGCCCAAGGCGCCGCTCGATCGCGCGTATGTGCGTTCGGTGGCGTTGCAGGTGGCGTGCGAAATTCATCCGCTGAACAATCTGCGGGTGCTCAGGTATCTGAAACACACGCTTTGTGTCGACGACGATGCCAAAGACGCGTGGTATCGGCATTGGGTGGAAGCCGGCTTTGCGGCGCTCGAGACGCACCTCGCGAGCGACGCACGCACGGGCAAGCTTTGCTTCGGCGACGTGCCGACGCTCGCCGACGCCTGCCTGATTCCGCAGGTCTTCAACGCTCAGCGCTTCAAGGTCGATACGGCGAAGTTTCCGACGATCCAGCGCATCTACGATCACGCGATGCAAATCGATGCGTTCGCGCGTGCGGCGCCGGGCGCGCAGCCGGACGCTGAATGAAGTGACGGCGGTGAATGCGAAAAGGGCACTCCGCGGAGTGCCCTTTTTCGTTTGGCTTCGTTTCCCTTCGTTTCCCTTCGTCTGCCTGTGCCGGCGCTCAGCCGCCGAGCAACGCGTCCGAAAACTCCTCGGCGCTGAAGGGCTGCAAATCCTCGACCTTCTCGCCGACGCCGATGAAGTAAACCGGAATCGGCCTTTGCCGCGCGATTGCCGCGAGAATGCCGCCCTTCGCCGTGCCGTCGAGCTTGGTGACGATGAGACCGGTGAGGCCGAGCGCGTCGTCGAAAGCCTTGACCTGTGCGAGCGCGTTCTGCCCGGTATTGGCATCGATCACGAGCAGTACCTCGTGCGGCGCGCCGTCCTGCGCCTTGCCAATCACGCGCTTGACCTTGCGCAGCTCTTCCATCAGATGCAGTTGGGTCGGCAGACGGCCGGCCGTGTCGGCCATCATCACGTCGATCTTGCGCGCCCGCGCGGCGCCGACCGCGTCGAAAATCACGGCGGCAGGGTCGCCGCTTTCCTGCGCGACTACGGTCACGTTGTTGCGCTGGCCCCAGATGGCCAACTGCTCGCGCGCGGCCGCGCGGAACGTGTCGCCGGCGGCCAGCAGCACCGACTGGTCGAAGCTCTGCAGATGCTTGGCGAGCTTGCCGATGCTGGTCGTTTTGCCCGCGCCGTTGACGCCGGCGATCATCATGACGAGCGGCTTGGCTCGCCCGAGCATCAGCGATTTTTCGAGCGGCTTCAGAAGATCGACGAGCAGCGTGCGCAGCGCGGTCTTGACCTGCTGCGGCTCCGTGAGACGCTCAGCGCGCACTTTCTCGCGCAGCGCTTCGAGCAGGAATTCGGTGGCGTCGACGCCTGCGTCCGACATCAGCAGCGCGGTTTCGAGCTCTTCGTAAAGATCTTCGTCGATCTTTGCGCCGACGAAAATGCCGGTGATGCTCGAACTCGTCTTCGACAAACCGGTCTTGAGGCGAGTCAGCCATGAGCGTTTCGCGCTCTCGTCCGGAACCGGCGGCGGCACGATCTCTACCGTTTCGAACGACGCTTCTTCGATATCGGTTTCAGGCTGGGCTTGCGGCGCAAATTGCGGCTCAGCGGCTGCGGGCGGTGTGGCGATGCTGCCCGGCGCATCGGCACGGGCATCGGCACGGGCATCGGCATCGGCATCGGCATCGGCACGCGGCGCGGCCGGTGCTTCTACCGCAGGCGGCTCGTCGAGAAGATCGTCAGGCGCGGTCTGCGATTCGTCTGGCGCGTTTTCGGACTCTTTCGAACCCTTGAATCGTTTGAAAAAGCTGAACATGATCTGGCGTGGTGAGAGCGCGCGCCGAAGCGCGCAGCCGGCACAGCGCCGGCGGGAGCGGCAGGCAGCGTTGCAATGCGGGATGCAGGGCGCTGGAAGCCGCACATTTTATCAGGCGCGCCGTCGTGCGTCGTATCGGCCGAATGGCCAGGGTGGACGCGCGGCGCCCCTGTGGTAACGTTGGCGCTCCAGTCCGCTCGCGTGGCGCTTCGCGTCGATGTGGCGGACGCTTTCCACAAACGTAATCGAAACTGCATGCCCCGTTCTGCTCCTTCACGCGCCCACGGCGCTTCGTCCAAAAGCGGCAAGCCGCACGCGATCCGGATTATCGGCGGCGACTGGAAACGCACGCCGCTGCCGGTGCTCGACCTCGACGGTCTGCGGCCGACGCCGGACCGCGTCCGCGAGACGCTGTTCAACTGGCTTGGGCAACGTCTGGACGGCGAGCGCTGTCTCGATCTGTTCGCGGGCAGCGGCGCGCTCGGTTTCGAGGCAGCGTCGCGCGGCGCCGCGCGCGTGCTGATGGTCGAGCGCAACGCGCGAGCGGCCGCCCAGTTGCGGGCGAATCAGGAGCGCCTCGCCGCACGCACGATCGAAATTGCCGAGGCCGACGGCTTGCGGCTTGCTGCAAGCCTGCCGCCCGCTTCGTTCGACGTGGTGTTTCTCGACCCGCCTTTCGGCGACGATCTGCTGGACAAAGCGCTCGCGCTGGCCGCGCCGCTCGTCAGCGAAGACGGGTTTCTGTATGTGGAGGCCGGCGCGGCTCTGGACGTCGACGCAAACGAAGCGCTGGCCGGGTGGAAAATCGTGCGGGAAGGGAAAGCCGGCGCTGTCCACTTCCATTTGCTGCAGCGCGAAAATGAGGAATAATGCGCCTTCCATAACAAGCGCCGGACGATTTCACGTCACGCGCGCGGCCGGTGCCAAATGCGTCGCGTGGACGCTTTGACGTGCCCATCTGTCTGAAGAGAGGAGAAATCTCATGGTAGTCGCCGTGTATCCGGGCACGTTCGATCCGCTCACACGCGGTCACGAAGACCTCGTTCGGCGCGCGTCGAGCATCTTCGACACGCTGGTGGTCGGCGTTGCCGACAGCCGCAACAAGAAGCCGTTTTTCACGCTGAAAGAGCGTCTCGACATCGCTCATGAGGTGCTCGGCCATTATCCGAACGTGCAGGTCATGAGCTTCAAGGGGCTGCTGAAGGACTTCGTACGGACCAATAACGCACGGGTGATCGTGCGCGGGCTGCGCGCCGTGTCGGACTTCGAATACGAGTTCCAGATGGCTGGCATGAACCGCTATCTGTTGCCGGACGTGGAGACCATGTTCATGACGCCGTCCGATCAGTACCAGTTCATTTCGGGCACGATTGTCCGGGAGATCGCGCAACTGGGCGGCGACGTCAGCAAGTTCGTGTTCCCGTCGGTCGAAAAATGGCTGAAGGAAAAGGTCGCGGCATTGGACGCGGACAACGGCGCTTCGGCGGCGCAGCCGTAACCGGCGTAAACTATCGGTTTGACGGAACGAAGCTGGCTGCGGCCGGCATGAAGTGAGAGAAGTATGGCCTTGATGATTACCGACGAGTGCATCAATTGCGACGTGTGCGAGCCCGAGTGCCCGAACGACGCGATTTCGATGGGCCCGGAAATCTATGTGATCGACCCGAAAAAGTGCACGGAGTGCGTCGGCCATTTCGACGAGCCGCAGTGCATTCAGGTGTGTCCCGTCGAGTGCATTCCGCGCGATCCCGAGCATCTGGAAACGCCGGAAGGCCTGATGGCGAAGTATCACGCGTTACAGGCGGCAAAGAGCGCGTGAAGTTGTGGTCAATGGAATTGAAAACGGCGAGGCGCGGGCCTCGCCGTTTTTTTTGCTGCGCCCCGACTAGCTGATTAGCTGACTAGCTCACGTAGGCGCTGAAGATGTCGCGCAAGGCGTCGAGCAGCACGTCGCACTCGGCGTCGGTTCCGACCGAGATGCGCAGGTGCTGATCGATTCTCGGCGCCTTGAAGTGGCGCACGAAAATTTCCTTCTCACGAAGCCGTGACACCAGCGCCGCCGCGTCGTATCCGGGGTGGCGCGCGAACAGCAGATCGGCCGCCGACGGCACGACATCGAAACCCAGCGCCGTCAGGCCCGCAGCCAGCCGTTCGCGGCTCGCGATCACTTTGGCGCAGGTGTCGCGGAACCACGCTTCGTCCTGATACGCCGCGCGGGCCGCGGCTTGCGCGAGGCGGTCCAGCGGATACGAGTTGAAGCTGTCTTTCACGCGATTGAGCGCGCCGATCAGTTCCGCGTTGCCAAACGCGAAGCCGACGCGCATGCCCGCCAGCGAGCGCGACTTCGACACCGTCTGCACGACGAGCAGGTTCGGATAGCGGTCAATCAGCCCGATCGCCGATTCCGCGCCGAAATCCACATACGCTTCGTCGATCACCACGACTGAATCCGCGTTTCTTGCGACGAGGCGCTCGATGTCCGCAAGCGGCAGCGGACGTCCCGTCGGCGCGTTCGGATTCGGAAACAGGATGCCGCCGTTGGGAACCGCGTAGTCGTCGATGTGGATCGCAAAGGCGTCGTCGAGCGGAATCGTCCGATAGTCAACGTCGAAAAGCCGCGCGTAAGTCGGGTAAAAGCTATACGTGATGTCAGGAAACAGCAGCGGCTTGTCGTGCTTGAGCAAGGCCTGGAAGGTGAGCGCGAGCACCTCATCGGAGCCATTGCCGGCGAAAACCTGATCGGCGCGGATGCCGTGGTACGCGGCCACGGTTTCACGCAGCTTGAGCGCGGTCGGGTCCGGGTAGCGGCGCAACGATTCGCCGGCATCGCCCAGTTCCTCGCGGATTGCCTCGAGCACGCGCGGCGAAGGCGGGTAGGGATTCTCGTTGGTATTCAGCTTCACCGGATGCGCGAGCGCGGGCTGTTCGCCCGGCACATACGGCGTCAGACGGTGAACGATGTCACTCCAATAGCGGCTCAAAGGGTTCTCCGATGCAAAGCGGTCGATCTGGCGCGGCGGGTTCTAAGTCAATGCGATGATCAGCTTGTGTTGTTAAGCGCACGGCCGGCAGAACGCGCCGGTTGCACGCAACGCAGCGGGGCCGTCCCGCGCAAAACAACAGCGCTTACGAATTGCGCTTACGAATTCCGATGCAGTTGCATCATCGCGCGTTCAAGCTCGCCTTTGATGATCTGCGGCATCACTGCCAGCCCACGCTCCATGGCCGCGTCGATCGCGTCCTGCTCTTCGCGGCGCGGCGGTTTCAGCACGTAGTTGGCGACGTCGGGCTTCGCGCTGGCGCGCGCGCTTTCGGGAATCAAATCCCGCGGATGGCCGATGCCGATGCGCAGCCGCCAATACTGCTGCGACGACAGATGCGCGGTGATGTCCTTCAAACCATTATGCCCGCCGCTACCGCCGCCGAGCTTCAGCTTGACACTGCCGGGCGGCATGTCGAGTTCGTCGTGCGCGACGAGAATCTCGTCGGGAAGAATCTTGAAGAACTGCGCCACCGCGACGACCGACTGACCCGAGCGGTTCATATAAGTCTGCGGCTCGAGCAGATGCACTTCCTCGCCGTGAAGCCGTGCCTTCGCGTAAAAGCCGTGGAAGCGTCGCTCGTCGCGAAGGTTCGTGCCTGCGTCGCGCGCCAGTTGATCGACCAGCCAGAAACCTGCGTTGTGGCGCGTCGCGGTGTATTCGGCGCCCGGATTGCCGAGCCCGACGATCAGCTTGATCATGATTGCGTGGGTCCATCTGGCCCGGAAGCAGCGCGCGGCCGAGCCGAAAAAAACCGAAAAAAAACCCGCCGGGGCGAACCTCGGCGGGTCACGTCGACCGTTTCATGGAAACGGATCGAGAGGATTGCTTGCTCAATGCGCGAACGGCGCTTAAGCAGCCGGCGTTTCGCCTTCAGCGGAAGCAGCGTCGCTTTCCGACACTGCGCCAGCCGGGATCGTTGCCGAAGCGACGACCGGGTTTTCAGCGTCGACGTGAGCAACCAGCGACACGCCTGCCGGCAGCGGAATATCTTTCGCGTGAACCGATTGACCCGCTTCGATCTTCGCCAGATCGACTTCGATGAATTCGGGCAGTGCCGACGGCAGGCACTCGACTTCGATTTCATTGATGACGTGCGAGATCACCGCGCTCGCCAGCTTGACTGCCGGGTTCGATTCCTGGTTCATGAAGTGCAGCGGCACCTTGGTGTGCAGCTTCTTCGTTGCGTCGACACGCTGGAAGTCCACGTGCAGCACGAGCTGACGGAACGGATGGTATTGCACGTCGCGCAGCAGAACCTGTTGCGACTTGCCACCGACTTCCAGATCGAGAATCGACGAGTGGAAAACTTCTTTCTTCAGCGCGTGCCACAGCGCGTTGTGGTCCAGTTCGACCAATTGCGTTTCAGCACCAGCGCCATATACGATGCCCGGGGTCTTGCCCGAGTTACGCAGGCGGCGGCTCGCACCCGTACCTTGCAAAGAACGCTCGAAAGCGACAACTTTCATCTTGAATCTCCAATGCACTGCCCGCGACCAGGCAGTAAAAACGGGGCCCGCAAGCCGTTATGGCTGAGGCCCCAGAGCTGCGGCATGAACCTTCGTTCGTTCACGCCGATTGTGCAAAAGCGCGGCGTTGCCTTGTAGCAATGCGCCGCGCCTTCGCAAATACTTAACTTTCAGCGAACAGCGACATGACCGAATCGCCGCGGCGGATGCGCGAGAACGTTTCGGCCAGCAGGCCCGCGCTCGTCAGCGAACGGATCTTCGCGCACGAGCGGGCTTCTTCACCGAGCGGGATCGTGTCCGTGACGACCAGTTCGTCGAGCGCGGATGCGGCGATACGCTCGCCCGCGCCGCCCGACAGAACCGGGTGCGTGGCGTAAGCGAAGACCTGCTTCGCGCCACGTTCCTTCAAAACCT
The DNA here is from genome assembly GCF_041355255.1 of Paraburkholderia sp. RCC_158. NCBI lineage: Bacteria > Pseudomonadati > Pseudomonadota > Betaproteobacteria > Burkholderiales > Burkholderiaceae > Paraburkholderia > Paraburkholderia sp. RCC_158. The sequence continues at coordinate 178,258 of NZ_JBFUPM010000013.1, forward strand.
GTGCTGCCTTGCAAAGCGTGCCGGCGGTGTCGACCATGTCGTCCATGATCACGCAGGTCCGGCCTTCGACTTCACCGATGATGTTCATCACTTCGGCAACGTTCGCCTTCGGGCGGCGTTTGTCGATGATTGCGAGGTCGCAGTTGAGCTGCTTCGCCAAAGCCCGGGCACGCACCACGCCGCCGACGTCCGGCGAAACGACCAGCAGGTTCTCGTAGTTCTGCTTGCGCAGATCGCCGAGCAGCACGGGCGTAGCGTAGATGTTGTCGACGGGGATGTCGAAGAAGCCTTGAATCTGGTCAGCGTGCAGATCCATCGTGATGATCCGCTCGACGCCCGCGATTTCCAGCATGTTCGCCACGATTTTCGCCGAGATGGCGACGCGCGCCGAACGAGGGCGGCGATCCTGGCGTGCATAACCGAAGTAGGGGATGGCTGCGGTGATCCGGCCGGCCGATGCGCGCTTGAGCGCGTCGACCATGATCATCAGTTCCATCAGGTTGTCGTTCGCCGGTGCGCACGTGGACTGCAGAACAAAGACGTCTTTGCCGCGCACGTTTTCCTGAATCTCGACCTGGATTTCACCGTCCGAGAAACGGCTCACCATTGCTTTGCCGAGGGGAATACCGAGGATTTTGACGACTTCCTGTGCAAGCGCGGGATTTGCGTTGCCAGTAAAAACCATCAGGCCGTCATGGCTGCTCATCGTGCACCTGCTTCAGGCTGGGGGCGAGGGGAAATGCGAGAATTTTTGGCAGGGGAGAAAGGATTCGAACCTTTGCATGCCGGAATCAAAATCCGGTGCCTTAACCAGCTTGGCGACTCCCCTACACTAACTTTGAGCCCCGCCGAACGTGGAGTTTCGTTCGACGATGCAAAACCTATGACGCGAAAGCAAAGAGTGGATGCTGCGCCAGACTGGCGGCCACTGCGCTGTTCCATTCGCTCGGCAGTTTGGCTTGTGCCGCTTCTGCTTCAGCTTTGCTACGGAACGCTGCAAAGACACTTGCACCAGATCCGGACATCCGCGCCGGCGCGATATTTTCAAACCATCGCAGCACTTGCGCTACTTCCGCGTACTTTCCTACGACAACCGGCTGCATGTCATTGCGGCCAAAACTGTCTGGCCATTCAGTGTTGCAGCTAAGTTCTGCAGGAAAGTCCGTAATTGTGAGGGCTTTTGAATCTCTTGTCAACGCTTTTTCGGAAAAAATCGCTGCAGTCGGCACATGAACCCTCGGCGTCACTACCAGGAAATGACGCGGCGGCAATTGTACAACGTCTAACGTTTCTCCAACACCCTGGGCGAACGCATTTTTTCCGAAGACGAAGAACGGCACGTCGGCGCCGAGTTTCAGTGCCAGCGCCTGCAATTCGAGCCGCGGCAGCTTCAGCTTCCACAGACGGTTTAGCGCGAGCAGCGTGGTCGCCGCGTCGGAACTGCCGCCGCCGAGCCCCGCGCCCATCGGCAGGCGCTTTTCGATCTCGATGTCGACGCCTTCCGGCGAGCCCGTATGCGCTTTCAGCAGATTGGCTGCGCGCACGGTGAGGTCGTGTTCCGGCGCCACGTCGGCGATTTCGGTGCTGCGCGTCACGAGCCCGTCGTCACGCCGCGTAAAGTGCAGCGTGTCGCCCCAGTCGAGTAGCTGAAAGACGGTTTGCAGCGTGTGATAGCCGTCCGGCCGGCGCCCGGTGATGTGCAGGAAGAGATTGAGCTTCGCTGGCGCGAGGCAATCGCGCAGCGAGTGGGTCGTTTCGATCATGGGTCGGGGCTACGGGGCTACATGCGCCAAACAGGCGCCGAATAAGCGGCAAGTGCATGCGAAACAACAGCGCGCAAGGCACGCCGTCGGTTACTGGTCCAGCACGAGCTTGATGTCGAGCGGAGGTTCCGAACGCGTCAGATTCACACGCTTCACGCCGGTGGCCGGCGCGTCGGCGTAGGCCAGATAGTCGATCGTCCAGCCGTCCTGGGTGATCTCCTTGAAGCGCGACGGTTGCTCCGGATCCTTTTCAGTCTTCGCGCGCGAAGTCGGCGCGGGCGAAGGCTGCAGCCAGTAGCGCAAGCCTTCGACGGGCAACGCGAAGCCCAGCGCATTCTGCATCAGCGTTGACACGTTGTCCGCGGTGAGCGGCTGGCGGTTCGGCAGTTCGAGCGTCGCCGAAGCCGGCGACGACGTCACGATTGCGAGCGTCTGGCCAAACGGATTGCGCAACTGCAGCGTGACGGTGTCGCCGGTTTCCTGCCACGAGAAATTGCCGTACGCATTGCGCTGCTGGCCATTCTGATCGTTGTACTGGACGGCGAAGCGGCCCTGGTAAGCGCGGCTGGTTTGCGCGGTCACCGCGGTCGCGGCATTCGACGTGGACGGCCCTTGCGGTTTCACCGACGCGCAGCCGGCGAGTACGACGACGGCTGCCGCCGCGAGCCCGAGCGCCGCACGACGCGGCGCAAGGGAGCGAGTATCAAGACGGGAAAGACGCATCAAAGATCGTTTACCTGAAGACGTTGCAGCGTTTTGACGAGCGTTTCGTTGTCCGGTTCGAGCTTGCGCGCTTCGCGGAAAGCGGCGCGAGCCTGGTCCTGATTGCCGGATTTCCACAGCACTTCGCCGAGGTGCGCGCCGATTTCGGCGTTCGGCTGAATGTCGTACGCCTTGCGCAGCACCTTGATCGCGTCTGTCGTGTCGCCCATGCGGTACTTGACCCAGCCGACGCTGTCCATGATGAAGGCGTCGTTCGGCGCGAGCGACGATGCCTTCTCGACCAGCTTGTCGGCTTCCGCGAGACGCTGATTGCGATCGGCCAGCGAATAGCCGAGCGCGTTATACGCCTGCGGATTGTCCGGCTGCGTCTGGATCAGCTTGCGCAATTGCGCTTCCATCGTGTCGAAGTGGCCGTTTTTTTCGGCGGCCATCGCGTAGTCATACGTCAGATCGGGGTCGTCCGGGAACGCCGCCGTGGCTTCCTGCAGGCGCGTTTCGGCTTCGCCATAGCGCTTCGCGTCGAACAGAATCGCGGCGTCGGTGCGCACAACCACCGCCTGATCGCGCGGATCGGCGGGGCGCAGCCTGGCGAGCTGCCGGCGCGCGTCGTCGGGCTTGCCCTGCTTGGCGAGCAGTTGCGCGCGCGTAATCTGCGCCGGCAAGTACTGCTGGCTGGACGGCGAAATCTTGTCGAGCCAGTCGGCGGCAGCCGCTTCGTTCTTCTGTTCGAGCGACAACTGCGCAAGGTAGATGTACGCCTGGCCAGGATCGGCGCCGGGCGTTTTCTCGGCTTGCTGCGCGTATTGCGTGAGGTAAGCCTGCGCGTCGTTGAAACTCTTCTGCTGGATTCTGATGAGCGCGAGCGCCATGAGCGGCGTCAGGTCGTTCGCGTTCGCCTTGTGCATGATCTCGAACTGCTTTTGCGCGTCGTCCAGACGGTCGCTCGCCAGATACATTTGCGCGAGCGCGAGACGCGCGTCATGCGACTTCGGATTCTGCTGCACGTATTTCTCGAGCGACGCGATGCCTTCCTTGCGCTCTTCCGGGCCCATCTGCGACAGCGTCAGCGCGGCCGGCAAATAGTCGGGCTTGAGCGCCAGCGCCTGTTCGAGCGACTTGCGTGCGCCGGGTGCGTCGTTCGCGACCAGTTGCTGACGTGCGACGGCCAGTTGCGCTTCCGGCCGGTTCATGTCGTTCTTCAACATCTCCTGCAACACATGCAGGCCGCCGATCCGGTTCGGTCCGCGCGAGAGCAGCAACTGCAGCGCGAGGATCGCGTTGCCGCGATTGTCCGCCGGCACCTTCGCGAGTTCGCGCTCGAGCAGCGGCTGCGCGTCGTCCGGCTTGCCCGACAGCACGAGCAGCGACGCGTCCAGCTGCGCGGCCCGCTCCGAACTCGGCGCATACTGCTGCCACAATTGCGCGGCGGCCAGTGCGTCCGATGGACTTTGCGCAGCCAGCGCGATTTCGGTGGCGCGCTGCGCCATGCGCGGATCATGTGTGTCACGCGCGAGCGCGAGGTACGTCTGATACGCGGGCGCCGGCTGATTGCGTTGCAGCGCGACTTCGGCGGCGAGTACCTGGAATACGATCTGGCTCGTCAGCTGCACGCTCGGCAGCGATTTCTGTTCTTCCGCCGATGGCGGCCCGAGCGGATCGCTCAGCGTGACGGAGGTATCGTCCGAGTCGGGCGACGGGTCCTGCGCGTGCGCGGGCGCCGCGGCGAACGCCCACAGCGCGAGCGCGGCAGCACCGAGCACGCGCCGGGCGGACACTGCCTGCGGCACACGCAATGCGCTAGCCGGGCGCTTCAAAAACAGCTTCACGAAGGACAAGTTCATGGAAATCCGTTCAATGTTTCGGACGATTGTAACGCGCTCGCTACAATACGCGCACAACCACTCACGCAAGTTGCAGACCAGTCAGACATGCCAGAGTTGCCAGAAGTAGAGGTTACCCGACGAGGAATCGAACCGTATGTGTCCGGCCGCAAGGTCGAGCGCGTCGATGTCCGCACGCCCGCGCTGCGGTGGCCGATTCCGGCGGATCTCGCGAAGACTTTGCGCGGTCATGTGGTGCGCAACGTCGAGCGGCGCGGCAAGTATCTGCTGTTCGAAACCGACGCAGGGTGGTTCATCGTGCATCTTGGCATGACCGGCACACTGCGCGTGCTGCGTCACGTGCCGCATCCGCCGGCCGCGGCGAAGCACGACCACGTCGACTGGATCTTCGACGAGTTCATTTTGCGCTTTCGCGATCCGCGGCGCTTCGGCGCGGTGCTGTGGCATCCGCGTGAAGCCGGCGACGTGCTCGGGCATCCGCTGCTCGCGAGCCTCGGCGTCGAGCCGTTCTCGCCGGCCTTCTCCGGCGCGCTGATGCACCGGCTCACGCGCGGGCGCAAGGTCTCGGTGAAGCAGGCGCTGCTGGCGGGCGAAATCGTGGTCGGCGTGGGAAATATCTATGCATCGGAGAGCCTTTTTCGCGCGGGCATTCGGCCGACGACCGCAGCGGGCCGCGTTTCGCTCGTGCGCTATGGACTGCTGGCCGACGCCGTGCGCGTCACGCTTGCCGCGGCGATCGAAAAAGGCGGCAGCACGCTGCGCGATTTTGTCGGCAGCAACGGCGAAAGCGGCTACTTTCAGCTCGATTACTTCGTCTATGATCGCGCGGGGCAGCCTTGCCGCGTGTGCGGTACGCCGATCAGACAGATCGTGCAAGGTCAGCGCTCCACTTACTTTTGTCCCACCTGCCAGCGCTAAATTTCAATGCCCTCCCGCTTAACTCCGCGCTCCGCCGAGCGTTCGTCGCCGTCGGCCGCGCCCGCAGCATCCGCCTCTTCGCTCACGTCCGATTTTTCCTCGCGGCTGGTCGCGTGGCAGCGCAAGCATGGCCGCCATGACCTGCCGTGGCAGAACACGCGCGATGCGTATCGGATCTGGCTGTCGGAAATCATGTTGCAGCAGACGCAGGTGTCGACGGTGATTCCGTACTACGCGAAGTTTCTCGCGCGTTTTCCGGATGTCGCCGCACTGGCCGCCGCGCCCGTCGATGACGTCATGGCCTTATGGGCCGGCCTCGGCTATTACACGCGCGCGCGCAATTTGCACCGCTGCGCGCAGGTGGTGGTCGAGCAGCATGGCGGCGCGTTCCCGGCTTCCGTCGACGAACTCGCGGAATTGCCAGGCATTGGCCGCTCGACGGCGGCGGCGATTGCGTCGTTTGCATTCGGCGCGCGCGCGACGATTCTCGACGGCAACGTGAAGCGCGTGCTCGCGCGCGTGTTCGGCGTCGAAGGTTTTCCGGGCGAGAAGAAGGTCGAGAATGCAATGTGGACGCTGGCGGAATCGCTATTGCCGTCGAATGCATCGGACGACGAAGTCAGCGCGTACACGCAAGGGTTAATGGACCTCGGCGCCACATTGTGCGTGCGCGGCAAGCCCGACTGCTTGCGCTGTCCGTTCGCCGCCGATTGCGTCGCCAACGTGACGGGGCGTCAGCGTGAACTGCCGACAGCGCGCCCGAAGAAAGCCGTGCCGACCCGCCGCACATGGATGCTCGTGCTGCGCGACGGCAATGCGGTGATGCTCGAAAAGCGTCCGCCCTCGGGTATCTGGGGCGGTTTGTGGAGCTTGCCGGAAGCGGCTGACGAAGCCGCGCTCGCGACTCGTGCGCGCGAGTTCGGCGGCGGCGCCGGTGTTTCATCGCTTGCGCCGCTTGCACCGCTCACGCACGTTTTCACACACTTCAAGCTGGACATTGAGCCGCGGCTTGCGGAACTGGAGCGAGGCGTCGGCGCGCTCGCCGCGTTGGGCGATGCGGACACCGCCTGGGTCGCATTAAGCGATCTCGATTCGTTCGGCGTGCCCGCGCCCGTGCGGAAACTGCTGGATGGTCTGCAAGGTTCGCTGATCTGACGAATTGCGTCGGCGTGTCGCCGGTAACGGCTAGAGCAGTTGATGCTGCTGCATATAGCGATGAACCACTTCGATGCGCGCGCCGGCGTCCTGCATCTCCATCAGTTTCTGGCGCGCACGCAGCGCGATCGGCAGTACTTCGGCGAGACGGTTCGACACCCATGACGGGTCCTCGAGTCGGAACGGCTCGGCAAACGGCAAGCTTTCCGGATCGCGTTCGCGGATTGTCGCGATGATCCGTTCGAGCACCTCCGCGCACGCGCCGAATTTTGCCAACTGCTGATTGCCTTCGAGCGGCTCGTCTTCCCCGAGCGGCTCGGCCATGCCGACCAGCAAACCGCTGCTTTCCACGCGATGCGACAGCAGCCGGAAGCGCCGCGTGCCGCGTGCGCGGATCAGCAGCATGCCGAACGCTTCGACGTCGCATTCGTCGATTTCGGCGAGACAGCCAATTGATTCGGGTACCGAAGGCTCATTTTCCCGCGCGACTTCGGCGCCGCTTTTCAGCAGACACACGCCGAACGGCGTCTTTTCGCGCAGACAGTCGCGCGCCATGTCGAGGTAGCGCGCTTCGAAGATTTTCAGCGGCAGAATTCCGCCGGGAAACAGAACCGTGTGCAACGGGAACAGCGGCACATCGGCGAGCACAGTGGAAGTAGAGGACATGGCGCAACGCTTCGAGTTAAGGCCGCGCGATGCGGCCGGTTAAGCCACTAACTTCGAAGACGCGCCGGCGTCGACCGGTGCGTCGCGGTGCCGCACGATTACATTCGCTGCATTGGCGAGACGCGCGGCGAGCGTCTCGGCAATGAACACCGAGCGGTGCTGGCCACCCGTGCAACCAATCGCGACTGTCAGATAACTACGGTTGTCGTCGCGGAAATGCGGGAGCCATTTAGCGAGAAACTTCTCAATGTCGTCGATCATTTCATGCACGACCGGCAGCGCGTCCAGAAAATCGATCACCGGTTTGTCCAGGCCCGTAAGCGGGCGCAGTTCATGATCGTAGTACGGGTTCGGCAGCGTGCGGACGTCGAACACCAGATCGGCGTCGAGCGGCACGCCGCGTTTGAAGCCGAACGACTCGAACATCAGCACGAGTCCCGCATGCTCCTGCTCGATAAAGCGCTTGACCCATTGGCGCAGCACGTTCGCGCGCAGATTGCTCGTGTCGATCTGATGGCCGAACTCGGCGAGGCCCGCGACGAGTTCACGCTCGCGCTCGATCGCTTCGGCGAGCGACGTCAGCAAACCGACGTCGGCATCATGCGCGGTGGAGCCCGACAGCGGATGGCGGCGGCGCGTTTCGGAAAAGCGCTGAATCAGCGACTGCGTGCTCGCGTTGAGGAACAGCACGCGCACGTCGTGAGCGCGCGACAGATCGCGGATCATCGCGGGCATGTCGTCGAGCGACGCGCTCGAACGCGCGTCGATCGCGACCGCGAGGCGGTCGTGTCCGTCTTCGGCGAGGTAAGAGGCGAGCTCGGGCAGAAAGCGCGGCGGCAGATTATCGACGCAGTAATAACCTGCGTCTTCAAGCGCGTTTAGCGCGACGGATTTGCCTGAGCCGGATATGCCGGTGATGAGGATTATGCGCATGGAGTCGTGAAATCGGTCCGTTTCATCATAGCATCTGAGCCCTTTCGCGCGTACCCGCGGACAGCCGCGGGCGACGGGATCGGCGGGTTCGACATGCTCCGCCGACTCAGATCAGTTTGCCGGGAAACTGGCTATCCGGGTCCTGCATGGCGAGACGCTGGCGGTCCATGAAATCGCGCAACGTGTCAATGCCGCGCAGTTGCAGGATCGTGTTGCGCACGGCCGCTTCGACCAGCACCGCCAGGTTGCGGCCGGCCGCCACCTGGATCGTCACCTTGCTGATCGGCAGGCCGAGCACGTCGACGGTTTGGCTTTCCAGCGGCAACCGCTGGAACTCGCCGTCAGGACGGCGTACCAGTTGCACGATGAGCTTCAGCTTCATTTTGCGGCGCACGGCGGTTTCGCCGAAAATCGTCTTGATGTCGAGCAGGCCCAGGCCGCGCACTTCCAGCAGATTCTGCAAAAGCGGCGGGCAGCGTCCTTCGACGAAGTCCGGGCCGAGGCGCACGAAATCCACTGCGTCGTCAGCGACGAGGCCGTGGCCGCGGCTGATCAGTTCGAGGCCAAGCTCGCTCTTGCCGAGGCCCGAATCGCCGGTGAGCAGCACGCCCATGCCGAGGATGTCCATGAACACGCCGTGCAACGTGGCGCGCGGCGCAAGAATGCGTGACATGTAAAGGCGCAGGCTGTCGATTACCGCGGCCGCCGACATCGGCGTGGTGAAAAGCGGCGTGGACGAGCGCGTGCAGCGCAGCACCAGTTCCGGCGGCGCGGCAACGCCGCCCGCCACCACGAGGAACGGCGGTTCCAACGCGATCAGCTCGGCCATGTGGCGCGAGCGGTCTTCGTCGGTCTGGCGTTTGTAGTAGTCGATTTCGGCGTCGCCGAGCACCTGGATCCGGTTCGGATGGATCAGGTTCAAGTGGCCGACGAGGTCGGCGCTCGACGTGGCATTCGCGACCGATTCCGAAGAAAAGCCGCGTTCCCAGCCTTCATGCCCTGTCAGCCAGCTCAGTTTCAGCGTGGCGGCGTTATCGTCGAAAATGCTCTGGGCGTTGATGCTGGACGTGTCCATGAGTCAGTGACTCCAGTGTTGGCCGCTTGCCGGGCACAGCGCGGGCCGCGCTAACGCGCGCCGTGAGCCGGGCCTGGCGATATCCGCACGCGGGCGGTTGGGCGTGCGGATAGGCGGCGTGCGGATGACCGCCGCTGCATCAAGGTTGCCACTGAGTGAGCAGACGATGCAATGATTCGCGGTCTTCTTCCGTGTGCAGGCGCTCGCGTGCCTCGCGGTCGGACAGCAGTTGCGCGATTTCCGAAAGAATTTCGAGGTGCTGCTGCGTGGCCTGTTCGGGCACGAGCAGGAAGATGAGCAGAGAGACCGGCTGACCGTCGGGCGACTCGAAAGGAATGGCCTCGGCCAGGCGGACGAACGCGGCGAGCGGCTGCTTGAGTCCTTTGATCCGGCCGTGCGGAATCGCGACGCCTTCGCCGAGCCCCGTCGATCCGAGGCGCTCGCGCGCAAACAGATTGTCTGTGACCGTGCTGCGGGCGATGCCGTTCTGGTTCTCGAAGATGAGGCCCGCTTGCTCGAACACGCGCTTTTTGCTGGTGACCGATAGTCCGACGACGACGTTCTCGAGGGGAAGAAATTTGGCTAAACGATTCATGTTGACAGGCGAAAACGTGGCCTGGGTTCTCCTCGCTGGGGCGATTGATTGGTGTTCCATTCGTTTGATGCTCACGGCGACGTACGTTGGAGTCCGAAAGCACAGGACTCCGGCACACCGCCTGCATGCGAGCTAGACCCCGATGGTAACCGGAACATTATAGAACAGGGTAGCAGCGTATGGTGCGGCGCGCCATCAATGCGCAATAGGTTCTTTCTTCGGATTGGCCGGCGTGGGTGCAAACGAAAAATGCAATGAAAAACCCAACGAACAACGCAACCAAAGCCCCAACAAAAAACCGCCCGATTGCGGGCGGTTTCGGTGAGCGAACTGAAGCAGTGCTTGCGGATTCGCTTACTGCGGCGGCACGTCCAGTTGCGGTGCCGGTTGATACTTGATCGCTTCGTGCTGATGGCCTTGCAGGCGATCCTTGTGGCGTATCACTTGCCGGTCGAGCTTGTCGATCATCAGATCGATCGCAGCGTAAAGGTCGCTGTCACAGCTCTCGACAAAAATGTCCTTGCCCTTCAGATGCAGGTTGATTTCAACCTTTTGCCGCTTTTCCTTTTCCTTGTGGTTGTCGACCGAGAGGACCACACTGCCGTCGATGACCTGATCGAAATGTCTTAGCACCCTATCCAATTTGGAGATCACGTATTCGCGCAACGCAGGCGTAACTTCGAGGTGGTGTCCACTGATCTGCAGATTCATAGTGCTTCTCCAAGCTAGTGGCCGCTTGGTCCGCACGATGACGTAGGTCCGGTCGATCTGTCGGCTTGCCTGAGTCGCCCCCCGGTGACTGACTTCTGGCAGGTCGCATCGGCCGGCCTGTCCGCCAACTTGCGGAGCGGCCGGTAAATGCCCGCCACGGAAGGCGACGGGCTACAGAGACTTGCGCAGGTTGACTGCCGGGATTCTGAGCGCTTCGCGATATTTCGCCACGGTGCGCCGTGCGACCACGAAGCCCTGTTCCGCCAGCAGTTCGGCTATGCGGCTGTCTGAGAGAGGCGTTTTTGCGTTTTCCGCTCCTATCAGTTGCTTGATGAGCGCGCGAATGGCGGTTGAAGACGCCGCGCCGCCCGTATCTGTCGAAACATGCGAACCGAAGAAGTATTTGAACTCGAGCGTCCCGAACGGGGTGAGCATGTACTTACCGGTTGTCACACGCGAGACAGTCGACTCGTGTAGGCCCAGCGTATCAGCAATTTCCCGCAAAACCAAGGGGCGCATGGCAATTTCGCCGTGCACAAAAAAGCTCTTTTGACGCTCGACAATGGCTTGCGCGACCCGCAGGATCGTCTCGAAACGCTGCTGGATATTCTTGATCAGCCAGCGCGCTTCCTGCAGTTGCTGGCGCAACGAACCGCTGCCCGGATCGCCCCGGTTATTGCGCAAAATGTTGGCGTACAGGTGGTTGATGCGCAGCTTCGGCACGACCTCGGGATTGAGTTCGGCCTGCCAGCCCTGGGCGGTTTTGCGCACCATGATGTCCGGCACCACGTAATCCGCTTCGGCCTTGCCATACGCTGCGCCGGGAAACGGTTCGAGCGAGCGGATCAGCATGTGCGCGTCGCGCAGATCGTCGTCGTTTGCCTTCAGATGCTTGCGCAGACGCGTGAAATCGCGCGCCGCAAGCAGTTCCAGATAATGGCTGACGATGTCGAGCGCAAGCGCCCGCGTAGGCGAGGGTTCGAGCCGCAACAATTGCAGCTTCAGGCATTCCGACGCGGAACGCGCGCCGACGCCCGCAGGGTCGAAACTGTGCAGCAGCGCGAGCGCCGCATTCATTTCGTCCAGATCGACTTCGAGTTCTTCGGGCAGGTCCGCGAGCACTTCTTCAAGCGTGGCGGCAAGATAGCCGTCGTCGTCGAGCGACTCGATCAGGAAGGTGACGAGCGCGCGGTCGCGCTGACCGGCCTGCGTGACACGCAGTTGCGCCATCAGGTGATCGCGCAGCGAAGTACTCGATTCGTGAATTTGCAGCGGCGGCAAATCGTCGTCGTCGGAGGCGTTGCCGGAGCGGCCGTAGTCGTCGAGATTCCATTGCGACGCGTCGCCGTTGCCGTCGCCCGAGAGGCCGTTGTATTCGTCCACGCCTTGCGGCTCGCCGTTCTCCGAGCGCTCACTGCTGCTCGACGACGAGCCATTGCCGCCCATCTGCTCGGGCGGCGCGGACGAACTGGGCGCCTGCGTGATCAGCGAGCCGTCGGACGCCACGCGCAGCGGGCTCGCGATCCAGTCGTCCTCGTTCTCGAGGAGCGGATTCTGCGAGATCGCCGTTGCCACTTCCTGCTGCAGTTCGAGCGTGGACAGCTGAAGCAGCCGGATGGACTGCTGCAGTTGCGGGGTCAACGCAAGATGCTGCGATAGGCGGAGTTGGAGGCTGGCTTTCATGGCAAGTTCAGATTCATTGTAGAGAGTTTGCCACGACCGCGATACCTTGCGAATTCGCAATTACCAATGCGTCCGCTTTCGACGGCGCCCGACGCGAGCCGCCCAGCTCGAAAAGGAGCAGGAAACAAAGGCAAGGGCTCGGCGGCGCACGCAGCGCCGCCGTTTCCCTGCGCCTTTACATGCGGAAATGCTCGCCCAGATAGACGCGCCGCACGCTTTCGTTTTCGATGATTTCGCTTGGCGCGCCGGCGGCGAGCACGCTGCCGTCGCTGATGATGTAAGCGTGGTCGCAGATGCCGAGCGTTTCACGCACGTTGTGATCGGTGATTAGCACGCCAATATTGCGCTGCTTCAGAAATTTAACGATCTTCTGGATTTCCAGCACCGCAATCGGGTCGACGCCCGCGAACGGTTCATCGAGCAGAATAAAGCTCGGATTCGTGGCGAGCGCCCGCGCGATTTCCACGCGGCGGCGCTCGCCGCCCGACAGTGAAAGCGCCGGATTTTCACGCAAATGCGCGATTTGCAGTTCGTCCAGCAGCGCTTCGGTGCGGTTCGTGATGGCGTCTTTGGACAGGCGCTTGCCGTTGTCCTCGTGCTGCAGTTCGAGCACCGCGCGAATGTTTTCCTCGACGGAAAGCTTGCGGAACACCGAGGCTTCCTGCGGCAAATACGACAGCCCCAGCGAAGCGCGCTTGTGAATCGGCAAGAGGCTGATCGATTTGCCGTCGAGGTCGATTTCGCCGGCATCGAGCGGCACGAGGCCGACGATCATATAGAACGACGTGGTCTTGCCCGCGCCGTTCGGACCGAGCAGGCCGACCACTTCGCCGCTTTTCACATCGAGCGAAACGTCTTTGACGACCGTGCGCGAACCGTAGCGCTTTTTCAGATTCCGTACGACCAGCGAACTACTCGTACCTGCGGGCTTGCGATTGGGTAGGGACGCGGAGGTGCTCACTGATTCGGCGCTCCCTGAATCGTGGTGGACGGCGCGAGCGTGGCCGATGCGCCGTTCAGCGGCGCAGCGCCGCCGTTGCGCGGCGACAGCATCGCGCGCACGCGGCCGCTCGGATTGCCCGGGCCGGCGACGTCCTTGCCCGCCTTCGCGGTATAGAAGTCTTTCTGGCCGTCATACGTGATGACGCTGCCGTGCACCTGATCGATCACGGTGGACAGACCCTGCAGGCGCTTGACGGTCGCATTCGTGGTAAGCGTGGTCAGATCCTGCTTGCCGTCGTAGTCGATACGAATAGCCGTGCCTTCGATGTATTCGTCGAGACCTTCGCGCTTCTGGCGGAAGTACGACAGATTGCCGCCGCTCGACGTGCCGGTCGCGTACTGATAGCCCTGCGGGTCTTGCGTCACTTCGACGCGATCGGCCTTGATCACGATCGTGCCCTTGGTGGCGACCACATGGCCGGTGAAGATGTTGACCTGCTTCAGGTCGTCGTAAGTCATGTTGTCCGCTTCGATGTTGAGCGGCTTGTCCTTGTCGGCGCGGTCCGCGTGCGCGAGCGGCGCGAAGCCGGCGAGCGGCAAGGCGACCAGGAGCGCAGCGAGTCCGGCGCGGCACGCCGACACGGCGCGCGAGCGGCCGGTATCAAAACGGGGGAACGATTCGTTCATGCAGTCACGCCTGGAATGGATTTACCCGGGTTGCTTGGGCGAGCTGCCGCCGGCGTCGGACGCGGCGATCGCGCCTTTTACGTTGCCGAAGAGCTTCATCACCCGGGTGACGTTGTTGTAGTTCATGCCGCTGGCGGTCATGACGGACACGCCGCGCTGAAGTTTAACCGGCTTTTCTGTCTCGATCACATCGTCGTTGACGAGCACGCGGAAATGCTCGGAATCGGCCTGCATCTGCGGATCGCCGTAGCCTGCGGAGCGCAGAATGCGGGCGTTGCCGTACAGATCGACGATGGACGCGTCGCCGTTCACCTTGCCCGTGTCGCCGGTCGCGGTCACAACCGGCTTGCCGGGCTGGAACGCGCGCATCGCGGGCTTCACGAGATCGCTCAGTTCGTCGTCTTCGTAATGAATCAGCGACTGCGCGGTCAGGCGATATTGCGTCGAGCCCGACTGGTCGAGTTCGGACACCGAGAAGTTGTCGGCGAAGTAGTCCGGCGTGTGCTCCTTGGGACGCACCACGCCTTCGTTTTGCCGCGGCAACGTGGCCTGCAAAAGCCACCACGTGATGCCCGCGAGCGCGGCCATCGCGACGAGCGGAATCAGCGAAGTCAGGCGAAACTGGTTGTTCATCCCACGAGGCCTCGCGTTTCGCCGCTACAGGCGGCCGCGAGCAGCGCCTCGTACTTGTGCTGGGCGCGCAGCAGCGTGTCGCAGACTTCGCGTGCCGCGCCGTGACCGCCGCGCGCCTCGCTGACCCAATGCGCCCGCGCGATCACTTCAGGATGCGAATTGGCGGGCGCCGCCGCGAAGCCGACCTTCAGCATCACGCCGAGATCGACCCAGTCGTCGCCCATGTAGCCGCATTCGTCGGCGCTCATGCCGGTTGCTTCGAGCAGATCGGCGAATGCCTGCGGCTTGTTGTCGATGCCCTGATACACATGCGTGATGTGCATTTCCTTCGCGCGCGCCGCGACGATGCCCGACTTGCGGCCGGTGATGATCGCGGTTTCAATGCCGGCCTGGCGCAGCAGCTTCATGCCGTGGCCGTCCATGGAATTGAAGGCTTTCATCGTGTCGCCTTCCGCCGTGAAGAGCAGGCCGCCGTCGGTCAGCACGCCGTCGACGTCGAAAATCATCAGCTTCACGCGGCTCGCGCGTTCGGTAGCGGTAGGGGGCGCGACGGCCATCAGATCACCTTCTTCGAGAACAGGTCGTGCATGTTGAGCGCGCCGATCAGCTTGCCCGCTTCGTCGACGACCAGCATCTGATTGATGCGATGGCGCTCCATCAGTTCCACGGCTTCGACCGCGAGATGATCTGGACCGATGGTGCGCGGATCGGCGGTCATGACGGCGGCGATGGACAGCGCGCGGAAATCGCCGTCGCGCTCCAGCACGCGGCGCAAATCGCCGTCGGTGAAAATGCCTTTTACGCGGTCTTCCTGATCGACAATCGCGGTCATGCCCATGCGCTTCGCGGTCAACTGGAACAGCGCGTCGCGCACGGTGGCTTCAGGCGTGACCTTCGGCACCTGGTCGCCGGTGCGCATGACGTCGCTGACATACGTGAGCAGGCGGCGGCCGAGCGCGCCGCCCGGATGCGAGCGCGCGAAATCGTCGCGGCCGAAACCCCGCGCGTCGAGCACCGCGACGGCGAGCGCGTCGCCGAGCGCAAGCGCTGCGGTGGTGCTCGCGGTGGGCGCAAGATTCATCGGACACGCTTCTTTCGCGACGCCGGAATTCAGATGCACGTCGGCCAGTTTCGCCAGACTCGACGACGGCCGGCCGGTCATCGCAATCAGCTTCGCGCCGATCCGTTTGATGAGCGGCAGAATCGCCACGAGTTCTTCGGTTTCACCGGAATTGGACAGCGCGAGGAAGACGTCGTCGGCGGTGACCATGCCGAGATCGCCGTGGCTTGCTTCTGCCGGATGCACGAAGAAAGCCGGCGTACCCGTGCTCGCGAGCGTGGCCGCGAGCTTGCGCGCCACATGTCCCGACTTGCCGATGCCCGAGACCACCACGCGCCCACGGCAACCCAGGATGAAGTCGACCGCGCCGACGAACGCGTCGTCGAGCTGATCGCGAAGCGCGCGCACGGCGTCCGCTTCGATGTCGAGCACGTCGCGAGCGAGCGCGAGTGCCCGGTCGCCATTGATTTTCGCTATCATTCGCGAAGTATAGCAAAGGCGCCTGTTCGCCGCGCCGGGCCTGCTGTGCAAAGCCGCTGCCTCCATTGCCCGCTTTATCGCCCTGTATAACGGCCCCTCAACCTTGTCGCACGGCGTGTTCCGTGCGCGGTTCCGCTGACGAACGAGGACGCTTTACCCATGCGTTTTTGCCGATGATTTCCCCGCTGGAGATGACGCTGTTCCTGCTGCTGGCATCAGTGGCGGGCGTGGTGGTTTTTCGCTTTCTGAATCTTCCGCCGATGCTCGGCTATCTGACCGTCGGCATTCTTGTCGGGCCGAATGCGCTCGGTCTCGTTCCCGATTCGGTCGGCGCGCAGAATCTCGCCGAATTCGGCGTCGTGTTCCTGATGTTTTCCATCGGCCTCGAGTTCTCGCTTGCGAAGCTGCGCTCGATGCGCCGCCTCGTCTTCGGGCTCGGCCTGTTGCAGGTGCTCGGCACGATCGTGGTCGCGGTCTCGCTCGGTTTCGCGTTCGAGCGCTGGGTGCATATCAAGTGGCAGGCGAGCATTGCACTCGGCGGCGCGCTCGCGATGTCGTCGACGGCCATTGTCAGCAAGATGCTCGCGGAGCGCCTCGAGATCGAGACCGAGCACGGCCGCAATATCTTCGGCGTGCTGCTGTTTCAGGATCTCGCGGTGGTGCCGCTCCTCATCATCATCTCGGCGCTGGGCGGCGATTCGAAAGACCTGATGAACGCGCTCGGCATCGCGGCGATCAAGATCGTCGTCGCGTTGTCGCTGCTGTTGATCGTCGGTCAGAAGTTTATGACGCGCTGGTTCAACGTGGTCGCGCGGCGGCGCTCGCAGGAATTGTTCATTCTCAATCTGTTGCTCGTCACGCTCGGCTCGGCGTTCATCACCGACAAGTTCGGTCTTTCGCTCGCGCTCGGCGCGTTTATCGCCGGCATGCTGATCGCGGAGACGCCGTATCGTCATCAGGTGGAAGAAGACATCAAGCCGTTTCGCGACGTGCTGCTCGGGCTTTTCTTCGTCACGACCGGCATGCTGCTGAATCCGCGCGTGATCTGGGAGCATCCGTTGATCGTGCTCGGCTTCCTGATCGGGCCGACCTTGCTGAAGGCGGTGATGATCACGGGGCTTTCGCGTCTGTTCGGCGCGTCGCCGGGCGTCGCCATGCGCACGGGTCTCGGCCTCGCGCAAGCCGGCGAATTCGGCTTCGTGCTGCTGAATCTGATTCTCGACAAACATCTCGTCGACGCCACGCTGTTGCAGGCCATTCTCGCCGCGATGCTGCTCTCGATGCTCGCCGCGCCGTTCCTGATCCAGAACGCGGACCGTATCGTGCTGCGCCTGTCTTCGACCGAATGGATGATGCAGTCGCTGCAGATGACGCGCATCGCCACGCAGAGCCTGAAGCAAAGCGGCCACGTGATCATTTGCGGCTACGGCCGCGCCGGGCAGAACCTTGCGCGCATGCTCGAACATGAAGGTCTGTCGTACGTCGCGCTGGACCTCGACCCGGATCGCGTGCAAGCGGCCGCGACGGCGGGCGAATCGGTCGTGTTCGGCGATGCCGGGCGGCGCGAGTCGCTGCTTGCGGCCGGCATTCACCGCGCCGCGGCGATCGCGATCACGTATGCGAACACGCCGTCGGCATTGCGCGTGCTGCACAACATTCATGAACTCGAGCCGACCTTGCCGGTCATCGTTCGTACCGTCGACGACGCCGATCTGGAAAAGCTGCTGGCCGCAGGCGCAACCGAGGTGATTCCGGAGATTGTCGAAGGCAGCCTGATGCTCGCATCGCACACGCTGGTGGTGATGGGCGTGCCGATGCGCCGCGTGGTGCGCCGCGTCGAGGAAATGCGCGACGAGCGCTATGCGCTGCTGCGCGGCTATTTCCACGGCGCCGACGACATGGACGACGACGACGGTCACGAACAGGTGCGGCTACAATCGGTCCCGGTCGATACAAATGCCGACGCGGTCGGCCGCACGCTGGCGGAGCTGGGCCTTTACGAACTCGGTGTCGAAGTCACGGCGATTCGCCGGCACGGCATTCGCGGTGTGGAGCCCGATCCGTCGACCAAGCTGCGCGCGAGCGACATCGTC
Source organism: Paraburkholderia sp. RCC_158 (assembly GCF_041355255.1). Lineage (NCBI taxonomy): Bacteria > Pseudomonadati > Pseudomonadota > Betaproteobacteria > Burkholderiales > Burkholderiaceae > Paraburkholderia > Paraburkholderia sp. RCC_158. The sequence goes on from NZ_JBFUPM010000013.1 coordinate 196,216, forward strand.
GTGTTGCGCGGCTTGCCGGAGCAACTGGCGCAGGCCGAGGAGCGGCTCTCGAAACACCGCCGCGCGGGCGCCGCCGCGGCATAGCGAATGCGCGGCACGGTCCGCGCGTTCAGCATCGATTCAGCTTTTCATTGGGCCTTACGCGGTCCATCCGGAGACATCATGTCAAACGCGCTTGCGAGCGCGCCGCTCGACGCGGCCGACTACATCAAGAGCCACATTCGCACGGTTCAGGACTGGCCGCAGGCCGGCGTGCAGTTTCGCGACATCACGCCGCTGTTGCGCGAGCCGAGGTCGCTGCGTGTGCTGATCGACCTGTTCGTGCAGCGTTATATCGACGCCAAGCTCGACTACATCGCGGGGCTTGACGCGCGTGGGTTCATCATCGGGCCGATTCTCGCCTATGAGCTGAACCTCGGCTTCATTCCGATCCGTAAGGAGGGCAAACTGCCCTACAAGCGCGCGTCGCAATCGTACGAGCTCGAATACGGCACGGCCACCGTGGAAATTCACGAGGACGCGTGCAAGCCGGGCGACCGCGTGTTGATCGTCGACGATCTGATCGCGACCGGCGGCACGATGATGGCCGGCAAGATTCTGCTCGAGCGGCTCGGCGCGGTCGTCGTTGAAGGCGCGGCGATTATCGACTTGCCCGAGCTTGGCGGCTCGAAGCTGCTCGCGGGCGGCGGTCTGCCGCTTTATACCGTGACGAGTTTCGACGGTCATTGAGCGCGGCGCCACGCCGCTGTGTGCGCCTTGCTGTCCGCATAAAGAAAGGTAGGTAAGAACGATGCCCAACTTCGCCTTGTTCCTCGCCACGTCGATTGCGATCACGATGGCGCCCGGTCCCGACAATCTGCAAGTGCTCGCGCGCGGCATCTCGCAGGGCCGCGCCGCGGGTCTCGTCGCGGCGCTCGGCTTTGCGACGGGCATCACGTTCCACACGACACTGGCCGCGCTCGGCGTGGCTGCGTTGCTGCGCTCGTCGCCGCTCGCGTTTGAGGCCATCAAACTGGCCGGCGCCGCGTATCTCGTGTGGATCGGCATCAAGGCGCTGCGCAGCCAGGGCCTCGCGACCGCTCACGAACGCGCGCCGCAACCGTTGATGACCGTGTTCCGTCAAAGCGTGCTCGGCAATCTGCTCAATCCGAAAGTGACGCTGTTCTTTGTCGTGTTCCTGCCGCAATTCGTGCAGACCGGCGGTGCACAAAGCGTCACGGTGCAGATGCTGGAACTCGGCGCGCTTTTCATGTTGCAGACGCTTGTGGTGTTTTCGCTGTTCGGCGTGTGCGCGGGAATGATCGGCGGATGGTTGAGGCGCCGGCCGCGCGTGGGCGTGTGGCTCGACCGTCTTGCGGGCGCGACCTTTATCGCGCTCGGCATTCGCGTCGCGCTGCGCGACTAATCAGCTACGCGGCTGACGACGTGCCGCACTTGTCGTCCAGCCTCGCTGGAAAAATGTGGAGTGTCGAATGAGTTTGCCTTGCCTCGTTGCCGCGCGCCGCTTCGATGCTCACGCGCATCTGCCGTTCTGGATCGACGCAGAGCAGGTCGGCTGGATTCGTTCGGACGACGTACGTTTGCTCGCGCGCTGGCCCGACGTGTTCGAGATCGACGATGCGCGCGTGAAGCTCGCGCCGGCCTTCAACACAGTCGATCTGCGCAGCGCGGCGCTCGGTTCGGTGATCGGCGCGCTTGCCGCCGACGGGCGCATTCCAGGCTGGCGCAACGAGACCTACGCGATCCGCAATGCGTTCGACGCGCGGCCGCTTGCGTACATCGAGCGCGCGGCGTCGCGCTTCTTCGGCACGATGACGTACGCGGTGCATCTGAACGGCGTCGTAGAATATGCGGACGGCGGCGCGCCGGGATTGTGGATCGCGCGCCGCAGCGACACCAAGGCGACCGATCCCGGCATGCTCGACAATGTCGTGGCGGGCGGAATCGGCTGGGGTTTCAGCGTCGAGACGACGATCGTCAAGGAATGCTGGGAAGAAGCCGGCATTCCCGAGGAAATCGCCGTGCGCGCCGTGGCGGGGCGCACCGCTTATGTGCTGCAATCGTTGCCGGAAGGCACACAGGCCGAGCAGATTTTCATCTACGACCTCGCGCTGCCGGCCGATTTTGCGCCGCGTAATCAGGACGGCGAAGTCGGTGAGCATCGCCTTGCCCGCATCGACGAAGTGGCGCGCTGGATCGAGGAAGGTGCAATGACCGTCGACGCGAGTCTCGCCACGCTCGACTGCCTGCTGCGTCGCCGCTGGATCGACGAAGAGGCATGCCAGGGAATAGAGGCGCTGTTTACGCCGCCCATAATGGGTTGACAGCAGCGCGGCGCGAGACGCCTGGCGTTGAAACCAGCGACACCGAACAAACCACGCATTGAAGAAGGGAGTCACCCAGGTCATGTCGACCGATCACAGCTTTATCCTCAAACTGTCGTGCGCCGATCGGCCCGGCATCGTCCACGCCGTGTCGGGCTTTCTGTTCGAGCGCGGCAGCAATATTCTCGACTCCGCGCAGTTCGGCGACAGCCGCACCGGCGAGTTCTTCATGCGCGTGCATTTCCAGCAGGTGGGCGGCGATCCGGGGCTCGACGCACTGCGCGTGTCGTTTGCGACGCTCGCCGAGCAGTTCGGCATGAACTGGGAGTTGCACGATGCATCGGTGAAGCCGCGCGTCGTGATCATGGTGTCGAAGATCGGCCATTGCCTGAACGACCTGCTGTTCCGCTACCGCACCGGTCAGTTGAACATCGAGATTCCGGCGATCATTTCGAACCACAAGGAGTTCTATCAGCTCGCCGCGAGCTACGACATTCCGTTCCATCATTTTCCGCTGCTGGGCGGCACGCCCGAGGCCAAGGCGGCGCAGGAAGCGCGCGTGCTCGAAGTGATCGACGAGCATCAGGCGGATCTCGTCGTGCTCGCGCGCTACATGCAGATTTTGTCGCCGAAGCTGTGCGAAGCGCTCGCCGGACGCGCGATCAATATTCATCACTCGTTCCTGCCGAGCTTCAAGGGCGCGAAGCCGTATTACCAGGCGTTCGACCGCGGCGTGAAGCTGATCGGCGCAACCGCGCACTACGTGACGACCGATCTGGACGAAGGTCCGATCATCGAGCAGGAAGTGGAGCGCGTGGACCACAGCATGACGCCGGAGCAGTTGACGGCGATTGGCCGCGACGTCGAATGCGTGACGCTCGCGCGCGCGGTGAAGTGGCACGTCGAGCATCGGGTGGTGTTGAACGGGAGTAAGACGGTGGTGTTTCGGTAGGAGGTTGGGGCCGCGGCCGCGGCTCGGCGTGATGTTGAGCGTCGCGGCGGCGCACCTTCGTTGTAGTTGATGTGAAGCCGGTGCGTTTCGCACAATGCGTACGAACGTGTTAACGATGCGCACTGCCAAGGCGTGGCGCTTGAAGATGCCGCCGCGATGAATTGCTCTCCTCCCGCCGCCTTATTCCGACGCCACTTCTTCTCGTGACCGCTCCGGCATCCGGTCGGCGTTGCGCGCGACTGGCGCTCTCTGAGTTTCCTCCACGCTCTGAGCCTTCCTCGCCTTCACCGCCGCCCCTCGGCGCGCATTCAGCTTCCTTAGCCAGATCAGCAATCCAGTCGCGCTCAGCATGGCCACTGCGACCCCGACCGCGCTAATCAGTATCCGCCCGCCGACACCGAGAATACGACCCGAATGCAGCGGAAATTGAACCTGCATGAAGATGTCGCCGGCCGTGCCCTTGCCGGGAATCTGCTTGCCGAGCAGTTTGCCGGTGGCCGCGTCCCAGTACATCCACGGGTTGCCGAGGCCCATGTCGCCGTGATCGTTGCCCGTCTCGTAGAAGCCGACGCCGTAGGTGTGCAGGAACTCCGCGTAGTAGATGCCGCCCGGCGGCACGGCGATGTGCTGCGCCTTGCCGGCTTCTTCGGCGAGCTGCACGATGCGCTCGCGACTGAGCACGCCGTCGCCGGGCTTGGGCGCGCGGACGATCTCGGGATTGTTGATCGGGTCCGGCGTGAGCGTCGAAAACATCGACACGATGGGGCGCACAACGGGTGCGGCGAGATTCATCGACACCGACGTCAGCGCGACGATCATGAGCAGGCCCCAGATCCACACGCCGCCTGAGCGATGCAGGTCGAATGTGAGCGCATAGCCGCCGCGCCCGAAGCGGAACGCGAGCGACTTGCGCCACGCCTTGAGACTCGGAAACGACAGGCCGAGCGCAATGATGCTGTCGAACAGCCAGACGATGCCGACCACGCCCATCAGCCAGACGCCGACATCGACGCCGCCGGTAAACGGCAAATGCAGCGTGTAGTGCAGCTTGTAAATGAACGGAATCAGGTTGATGCGCGACAGGGAAAAGGCGCCCCATTCGCGGCGCCCCTGCACGTCGCCGGTGGCGGGATCGACGGCGATCTGGTTGAAGTCCAGCTTGTACGGCGCTCGCGTGGCCGGCTCGATGCGCGGAAGCACCATCATCTGCAACGTATGACCGGGCTCGGCCGCGAGCGGCAGATACGTCACTTGCACGCGCGGATCGGCGGCCTCGACGCGCCGCGCCAGTTCCAGCCCCGACAACGCCGGCCCTGGCGTGCGCGCCTCGAAGAAGGACGGGTTGAGCGCGGCGTCGAGTTCGTGATCCCACGCGATCACCGCGCCGGTCAATCCCGCGACGATCAGAAACAGCGCCGTGGCCACGCCGAACCAGCGATGCAGGCGAACGAACTGGCGCCTCATGAGCGGGCCAACGAAAGCAAGAAAAAATCCGGGGGACGTGTCACTGCGAGAGTCGGCGCGTAAATGGGAATTGTTCGCATCTTAAGCGACGCACGTTGTCGGCGGCAAGTTCTCTGAAAGGTTTGCTAAGGCGATAGTTGCTGCGACGCGTCAAAACCCGTTGAAGTCCCACTGCATAAGGCTTGGCCCACCGTCCGCGCGTGCCAAGTGCGGCAAAATGTCGCATGAAGGGGCTTACAATCCGCATAGTTTTTCGGCATCATCCCGTCCCGTGTAATGGGAATGATTCTCATTCGTTAAGTGAATCACCGACGACGGGAAAGGGAATGAACAAACATAACGGGGAAGCGCGTCCACAGAAAACGCGCACGAAGCGTCGATTGCACTGGGCCGCGTGCCTGGCGCTGACGGCCACTCAGGCGGCGCTCGCACAGTCAGTGCCGCCGGCGTCGACACCAGCGTCGCCATCGGCATCGGCGGATAGCGAAGACAAGGCGCTGCCGACGGTCAAAGTCACTGCGGCGCAGGACACCACGCAGCATCTGAAAGAGGACGTCGGCAGCGGAGCGCTCGGCACGCGTTCGCAACTCGATACGCCGTTTTCGACGACCGTCGTGACGAGCGAGGAGTTGCAGGATCGCCAGCCGTCGAAACTCGGCGACGTGTTCGCCACCGACGCCTCCGTGTCCGACAACGGCAACGCGTACAACGCGTGGGCCACGTATCTGACGGTGCGCGGCATGCAGCTCGACTGGCAGTCGGGTTTCAAAATCGACGGCATGCCGTTCAACAGCTACGGCATCACGATGCCGTACGAGCAGCTCGAAAAAGTCGAGTTGCTGAAAGGCCTGACCGGCTTCATGTACGGCTTCGGCGCGCCGGGCGGCGTCGTCAACTACGTGACGAAGAAGCCGCCGGTCTCGACGACGCCCGTGCGCAGCGTCGACGTCGGCTATTACACGGACGGCGTCTGGACCGAGCACGCGGACCTCGGCGGCCGCGTCGGCCCCAACGGCATGTTCGGCTATCGCCTGAACGCGACGCACGAGGAAGGCAAAACCTATAACGACGGCAACGTGCGGCGCGATTCGGTTTCGGTCGCGCTCGACGCCCGCATCACGCGCGACCTCAAGGCCACCTTCGGCGCGCTGTATCAGGAGCGCCATTCCACCGGCATCACCGGTTCGATTTCGACGGCGCAATACACCGGCACGTCGCTCCCGCATACGATCAGCGGCGGCACCGGCGACCTGTCCGGTCCCGACCAGCATCTGAATACGAACCTGCAGCTGTACACGGCGGGGCTTCAGTACAACCTCGGCGAGAACTGGACGCTCAATGCGAGCTACAGCTACAGCAAGAGCTCGCGCGATCGCAACGAAAGCACGTACTACCTGCTGAACGGCGCGGGCGATTACACCGACAGCCGTTTCGCCGGCAAGGAAGGGCATCAGTTGAGCTTGTGGCAGGTGTCGGCGGAAGGCCAGGTGAAGACCGGACCGCTGCAGCATCAACTCGTATTCGGCGCCGCGTATCAGCGGCAGACGAACGACTACGGCGCGAACAGCTTCTTCGGGCAGATCGGCACGGGCAACATCTACCAGCCGAATACGAATACGTTCGGCGGCGCGTCGAACTACTACACGTATCGCGACAGCGACATCACGCAGAAGGCGCTGTTCGCGAGCGACACCATCCAGTTGACGCAGCGTTGGTCGGTGCTCGGCGGTGTGCGGTACACGAACTACGAGCAGCACGGCTACTCGACCAGCGGCGCCACGACGTCGACGTACAGCCAGAACGGCGTGGTCACGCCGACCGTCGCGGTCATGTTCAAGCTCGCGCCGACCACGACGCTTTACACGAGCTACGTCGAGTCACTGGAAGCGGGCACGGTGGTCGGCGACACGTATGCAAACCGCGGCGAGCTGCTCAAGCCGTTGCGCAGCAAGCAGTACGAAGTCGGCATCAAGACGGAGCAGGGACGCTGGAGCGCGACGGCCGCGCTGTTCCGCATCGAACGCGGCGCGGCTTACGCGAACAGCGCGAACGTCTACACGCAGGACGGCGAGTCGATCTTCCAGGGCATCGAGATGGGCGGCGACGTGCGTCTCGGCAGCCACTGGAATGTCGGCGGCGATCTCATGTGGATCAATACGAAGTACGAGCGCGGCGCGGCCAACAACGGCAATCGCGTGGCGGGTGCGCCGCAGTTCGTCGTCGCCGGTCATGCGACTTACTCGGTGCCGTACGTGCCGGGTCTGCGCATCGGCGCGGACGCCAAGTTCACGGGCAATACGAACGTGCGGCCGTCGTCGAATCTGAACGCGCCGGGCTATATGCTCGTGAACCTCGGCGCGAGCTACGCGACGCGAATAGGCGGCTACGACGTGACGTTCCGCGCGGCCATCGACAACCTGCTCAACCGCCGTTACTGGGAATACCAGTACGCGGATTACGTGACGCCGGGCGATCCGCGCACGCTGTCACTGAACGCGCGCATCGACTTCTGACGATGAAAAAAAAAACGGCACCGCGGTGCCGTTTTCCTTGCCTGCGAGCCGAGCGGCGCGCAACGAACCTAAACCAGCCTCAGATAAATCAGCTCACGCTTGATATACGCATAGAAGATCGGGGCGGCGACCACGCCCGGTAGACCGAACGCGGCTTCCATGACCAGCATCGCCACGAGCAGTTCCCACGCGCGCGCCTCGATCTGTCCGCCGACGATCCGCGCGTTCAGGAAGTACTCGAGCTTGTGGATCAGGATCAGAAACGCGAGCGACATGACCGCGGCAGGAAAGCTGACCGACAGCGCGACCGCCACGATAATCGTGTTCGAAATCAGATTGCCGATGACCGGCAGCAAGCCGACGATGAACGTGATCAGCACCAGCGTTTTCGACAGCGGCAACTGGTCGTGAAACATGGGCAGCACGACCAGCAGGAAGATGCCGGTGAATACCGCGTTGATCGCGGAGATTTTCACTTGCGCGAAAACAATGCGGCGAAACGCGTCGGCGAAACGCGTCACGCGCGTGACGAACGCCGTGGACAGCGGCAGCCGCTGCATATGCTTCTGCGCGCTGACCGCGATAATCGCGCCGATGATCATGCCGATCAGGATGTGCGTGAACGCGCGCGCCGCCGTCTTGCCGCTTTGCTGGAGCATGTTCGCGTGCGTCTGCATCAGCTCGCCGGCCTTGGCTTTCATCTGCTCGGTGTCGACCGGCAGAGAGCTCGCGATGAATTGCGGAATCCGGCCGCGCGCCTGATCGATCAGTTGCATCGCCTGGTCGAGCAGCTTCTGCACGCTCGGCACGTCGTTCTCGAAGTGCTCGATGACGCCGAGCGTGAGGCCCGTGAGCGCGCCGACGATCACCGTCGAGAGAATCACGACCGCCAGCCAGCGCGCCCGCCCGCTCGACATATGCCGCTCGATGCGCGGCGCGATGGTATGCACGAGCTGGAACACCAGCAGCCCGGCGAGCAGCGCGCCGAGCAGCCGGAGCTGGATCACCGCCCACATGCCGAACAGCATCAGCACATAGCTGCCGATCTCGACCGCCGAGAGTTTCGGCAGGCTCATATTGCTGGTCAGCCTGACCGGGCGTGGGCGCAGGTCCTGCACTTGCCCTTCTTCGCTCGCCTGATTCCGCTTGGCCATGGCTTATCCGTCTCCAACCCGTGTTGTGCAGCGTTACTTTTTACTGGCCGCGCGTTTCAGCAAAGGCGCCAGGTATCTACCGGTAAAACTTGCTTTGGACTTCGCGATCTGCTCGGGCGTGCCTTGCGCGATGATCTGGCCGCCGCCCGCGCCGCCTTCCGGACCCATGTCGATGACCCAGTCGGCAGTTTTGATTACATCGAGATTATGCTCGATGATCACGACGGTATTACCCTGGTCGCGTAACCGATGAATAACTTCCAGCAGCAGCGCAATGTCATGAAAGTGCAACCCGGTCGTGGGTTCGTCGAGAATGTATAGCGTGCGACCGGTATCACGCTTGCTCAGTTCCAGAGATAGTTTGACGCGCTGCGCCTCGCCGCCCGACAGCGTGGTCGCCGACTGCCCCAGCCGGATATAGCCGAGGCCCACGTCGAGCAAGGTTTTCAGCTTGCGCGCGACGACCGGCACCGGCCTGAAGAACTCGTACGCATGCTCGACGGTCATGTCGAGCACTTCGCTGATGTTCTTGCCTTTGTACTGCACGTCGAGCGTTTCGCGGTTGTAGCGCTTGCCGTGGCAGACGTCGCAAGGCACGTACACGTCCGGCAGAAAGTGCATTTCGACCTTCAGCACGCCATCGCCCTGACAGGACTCGCAGCGCCCGCCCTTCACGTTGAACGAGAAACGCCCCGGGTCGTAGCCGCGCTCCTTGGCGGCGGGGACGCCCGCGAACAGTTCGCGGATCGGCGTGAAGAGGCCCGTGTAAGTGGCCGGATTGGAGCGCGGCGTGCGGCCGATCGGCGACTGGTCGACGTTGATCACCTTGTCGAAATGCTCCAGTCCCTCGATCGACTCGTACGGCGCGGGCTCCGTGGACGACCCGTAAAGGTGATGCGCGACCGCCTGATACAGCGTGTCGTTGATGAGCGTGGATTTGCCCGAGCCGGATACGCCGGTCACGCACGTCAGCAGCCCGACCGGCAGATCGAGCGTGACGTGCCGCAGATTGTTGCCGTGCGCCTCGACGATGCGCAGATGCCGCTCGTCCGGGTCCTTGCGCTCGTCCGGATACTCGATGGTGCGCGCGCCGGACATGTACTGCCCCGTCATCGAAGCCGCGTTGGCCTGCACCTGCTTGGGCGTGCCCTCGGCGATCACCATGCCGCCATGCTCGCCCGCGCCCGGACCCATGTCGACCACGTAGTCGGCCATGCGGATCATGTCTTCGTCGTGCTCGACCACGATCACCGAGTTGCCCAGATCGCGCAGATGCTTGAGCGTGGAGATCAGCCGGTCGTTGTCGCGCTGATGCAGTCCGATGGACGGCTCGTCGAGCACGTACATCACGCCGGTAAGGCCGGAGCCGATCTGCGACGCGAGGCGAATGCGTTGCGCCTCGCCGCCCGACAGCGTTTCGGCGCTGCGTTCGAGCGACAGATAATCGAGCCCGACGTTGTTCAGGAACATGAGCCGCGCGACGATTTCCTTGATGACCTTGTCGGCGATCTCGCGCTTCGAGCCTTCGAGGCGCAGCGTCTGGAAGTAGCCGAGCGCATCGCGCAACGGCCAGCCGCTGATTTCGTAGATGCCGCGCGCGTCGCCGTCCGCGCCGATCCGCACGAAGCGCGCTTCGCGGCGCAGCCGCGTGCCCGCGCACGCGGGGCAGGGCTGATTGTTCTGGTACTTGGCGAGTTCCTCGCGCACCGCGGCTGAATCCGTTTCGCGGTAACGCCGTTCGAGATTCGGAATGATGCCTTCGAACACGTGCTCGCGGACCGACGCGCGCCCGCGCTCGTTGATGTACGAGAACGGAATTTCCTGCTTGCCCGAGCCGAACAGCAGGATCTTGCGGACCTTTTCCGGCAGGTCTTCGACGGCGGTGTCGATGTCGAAATCGTAGAACGCCGCGAGGCTTTGCAGCATCTGGAAGTAGAACTGGTTGCGCCGGTCCCAGCCCTTCACCGCGCCCGCCGCGAGCGACAGCGACGGATGCGCGACCACCCGCTTCGGATCGAAGAAAGTAATCTGGCCGAGGCCGTCGCATTCGGGGCACGCGCCCATCGGATTGTTGAACGAGAAGAGCCGCGGCTCCAGTTCCTGAAGCGAATACGAGCAGATCGGGCACGCGAACTTGGAACTGAACAGATGCTGCTTGTCCGTGTCCATTTCGAGCGCGATCGCGCGGCCGTCGGCGAGACGCAGCGCGGTTTCGAACGATTCCGCGAGACGCTGCTTCATGTCGGGACGCACCTTCAGGCGGTCCACGACCACGTCGATGGTGTGCTTGTCGTTCTTCTTCAGCTTCGGCAGCGAGTCGACGTCGTAGATCTTCGCGGCGCCTTCGTTGGCCGTGCCGCCGCCCGAGCGCACACGGAAACGGATGAAGCCCTGCGCCTGCATTTCCTCGAACAGTTCGACGTGCTCGCCCTTGCGGTCGGCCACGACCGGCGCGAGGATCATCAGCTTCGTTTCGTCGGGCAACGCGAGCGCCGCGTCGACCATTTGCGACACGCTTTGCGCCTCGAGCGGGATTTCGTGGTCCGGGCAATAGGGCGTGCCGACGCGTGCGAACAATAGCCGCAGGTAGTCGTGAATCTCGGTGACGGTGCCGACCGTCGAACGCGGGTTATGCGAGGTAGCCTTCTGCTCGATCGAGATGGCCGGCGACAGGCCCTCGATCAGATCGACATCGGGCTTTTCCATCAATTGCAGGAATTGACGCGCGTAGGCCGACAGGCTTTCGACGTAGCGCCGCTGTCCTTCCGCGTAGAGCGTGTCGAACGCGAGCGACGATTTCCCCGAGCCGGAAAGACCGGTAATAACGACGAGCTTGTGACGTGGTAGGTCGAGATTGACGTTCTTCAGGTTGTGGGTGCGAGCCCCACGAATACGGATTTGTTCCACGGATTTATTCCATGAACTGCGGAAAGAGGAAGAGGCTAAACCTGCTACTATAACGACTTTTCAAGGCCGCCGTTACGGCTTCCTGACGGCCTCAACAAGGCCTTAGGCGTGCTGTAAGACTGCGGCCAGGCGCTGCGGCAAAAATCTAACTGGGGCCGTTTTCCGTCAGTGCAAGGCGTCTCCCGGGAAAGCCGTCCGGCCGTGCTGCCCGGTCCGCGACCAGCTCATTCAAAGAACGCTTCCGATGTCCAATCCGTCCGCCACATCTTCACGCATGAGCGCGCCTGAACTGCGCGCGACCGTGTCGCTTGCCGCCATCTTCGCGCTGCGCATGCTCGGTCTCTTCATGATCATGCCGGTGTTCTCCATCTACGCGAAGACGATTCCCGGCGGTGACAACGTGCTGCTCGTCGGCATCGCGCTCGGCGCGTACGGCGTCACGCAGTCGATGCTGTATATCTTCTACGGCTGGGTCTCCGACAAGGTGGGCCGCAAGCCGGTCATCGCGACGGGGCTCCTGATCTTCGCGCTCGGCAGCTTCGTCGCGGCGGGCGCGCACGACATGACGTGGATCATCGTCGGCCGGGTGATTCAGGGCATGGGCGCGGTGTCGTCGGCGGTGATTGCTTTTATTGCCGACCTCACCGCGGAAGAGCACCGCACGAAGGCGATGGCGATGGTCGGCGGCAGCATCGGCATGTCGTTCGCGGTGGCGATTGTCGGCGCGCCGATCGTCTTTCATTGGGTCGGCATGAGCGGGCTGTTCACGCTGGTCGGCGTGTTTTCGATCCTGGCCGTGGGCGTCGTGCTGTGGGTCGTGCCCGATGCGCCGAAGCCCGTGCATGTGCGCGCGCCGTTCGCCGAAGTGCTGCACAACGTCGAACTGCTGCGCCTGAATTTCGGCGTGCTCGTTTTGCACGCCACTCAAACGGCATTGTTCCTCGTGGTGCCGCGCATTCTCGAAGCGGGCGGCCTGCCGGTCGCGTCGCACTGGAAGGTGTATTTGCCCGTCATGGGACTCTCGTTCGTGATGATGGTGCCGGCGATCATCGCCGCGGAAAAGCGCGGACAGATGAAAACCGTGCTGCTCTCTGCGATCGCTCTTATCCTGTTCGGACAGTTGTTATTGGGCGTCGCTCCGCATACGATTCTGAGTGTGGCGGCCATCCTCTTTGTGTACTTTCTCGGCTTCAATATTCTCGAGGCGTCGCAGCCTTCGCTGGTGTCGAAACTGGCGCCGGGCAACCGCAAGGGCGCGGCTGCCGGCGTGTACAACACGACGCAGTCCATCGGTCTCGCGTTGGGCGGCATGATCGGCGGCTGGCTGTTGAAAGTGGATGGCCCCAGCACGGTGTTTTTTGCGTGCTCGGGGCTCGTCTTATGCTGGCTTATAATCGCCGCAAAGATGAAACAGCCGCCGCGCAAGGCCTGAAGAATTTCGCGGCGCACGCAGCACATTCGGGGCCTATCCCGGCATCACCCAGAACTCACCCGGCGGCGGGCAGAGGCGCATTCCGATCCACGGCCCGCAGGCCATGAGACGCGAACCGCGAATTGCCGCGCCGCCCGACATGGAATCAACAGGAGAAACTCATGGCATCCGTGAACAAGGTCATTCTCGTCGGCAATCTCGGAGCCGATCCGGAAGTCCGTTATCTTCCGAGCGGCGACGCAGTGGCGAATATCCGCCTTGCCACGACGGATCGGTACAAGGACAAGGCATCCGGCGAGATGAAGGAAGCCACCGAATGGCATCGCGTGTCGTTCTTCGGCCGCCTCGCGGAGATCGTGTCCGAATATTTGAAGAAAGGCTCGTCGGTCTATCTGGAAGGACGTATTCGCACCCGCAAGTGGCAGGCGCAGGACGGCACCGACCGTTACTCGACGGAAATCGTCGCCGAGCAGATGCAAATGCTCGGCGGCCGCGGCGGCTCGATGGGCGGCGGCGATGAAGGCGGCTATAGCCGCGGCGAGCCGTCGGAGCGCAGCGGTGGTGGCGGTGGCGGCGGCCGTGCGATGTCGGGCGGCGGTTCGCGTGGCGGCAGCGGCGGTGGCGCTGGTGCTGGCGGCGGCGGTGGTGGTTCCAGCCGTCCGAGCGCGCCGGCCGGCGGTGGGTTCGATGAGATGGATGACGATATTCCGTTCTGATCGGCCCGTAGCGCAAAGCCAGCAAAACCCCGCTTCCTCAGCGGGGTTTTTTCTTTGTGCGCCCAGCATGGGCGCAATCTTGTGGGTGCAAGTCCCATCGTGAGTTGACCACAGCGAACGAAGTG
>NZ_JBFUPM010000014.1:0-195655 GCF_041355255.1 Paraburkholderia sp. RCC_158
TCGCTGATCGGTCTCGCGGCGGTGTGCATCGCGTATGCGGTGGTGTCGGAGCCGGCGGCATTCGGATTGATCGATCCCGAGAATCCGGTGCCGGGCTTTCTGCCTTATGGCAATCGCGTCGAGTTGTTCATCGGCACGTTCGTCGGCGCAATTACTTTTAGCGGCTCGGTGATCGCGTTCGGCAAGCTGTCGGGCAAGTACAAGTTCCGGTTATTCCAGGGCGCGCCGGTCGTCTATGCGGGTCAGCATCTGATCAACCTGATGCTCGCGATTGCGATGCTCGGCTTCGGCGTGATCTTCTTTTTCACGCAGTCGTGGCTGCCGTTCATCATCATGACGCTGATCGCGTTCGTGCTCGGCGTGCTGATCATTATTCCGATCGGCGGCGCGGACATGCCGGTCGTCGTGTCCATGCTCAATTCGTATTCGGGCTGGGCGGCGGCGGGCATCGGCTTCTCGCTGAACAATCCGATGCTGATCATCGCGGGCTCTTTGGTGGGCTCGTCGGGCGCGATTCTGTCGTACATCATGTGCCGCGCGATGAACCGCTCGTTCTTCAACGTGATTCTCGGCGGCTTCGGCAACGAGCCGGGCGCGGCTGCGGCGGGCGGATCGGCTGAGCAGCGTCCGGTGAAATCGGGTTCTGCCGATGACGCATCGTTCATGCTCGGCAACGCAGAAACCGTCGTCATCGTGCCGGGTTATGGCCTTGCCGTTGCGCGCGCGCAGCATGCGTTGAAGGAGTTGACCGACAAGCTCGTGGAGAAAGGCATCGAGGTGAAGTACGCGATTCACCCGGTCGCGGGACGCATGCCGGGTCACATGAACGTGCTGCTCGCCGAAGCCGAAGTGCCGTACGACATGGTGTTCGAAATGGACGACATCAACGGCGAGTTCGGTCAGGTCGACGTGGTGCTCGTGCTCGGCGCCAACGACGTCGTGAACCCGGCCGCGAAGAACGATCCGAAGTCGCCGATTGCGGGCATGCCGATCATCGAGGCTTATAAAGCGCGCACGGTGATCGTCAACAAGCGGTCGATGGCGGCGGGTTACGCGGGGCTCGACAACGATCTGTTCTACATGGACAAGACGATGATGGTGTTCGGCGACGCAAAGAAAGTGATCGAGGACATGGTCAAGGCGGTCGAATAACACGCGATAAATTGCGCGGCGCGCGAAGGTCTGCGCCGCGTAATGCTCACTTCTGTTTCGGTTTGGCGTTCACATGCCGTAGCAGATCCGCGAGCCGTCGGCCTTCCTGATCGGGATACGGCTCGCGCACTTCGAGTTGCTGGATCTTCTCGAGCCCGAAGTTGCGGAAATCGCCGCGCAATTCACACCACGCGCCAAGCGTCCAGCGCGCGCCCCAATAGGCGAGTGCGAGCGGCCACACGCGCCGCTCCGTCGCCGCGCCGTTGGCATCCGTGTACGCAAAGCTCACCACATGCCGCGCGTCGATCGCGCGGTGCAGCGTGTCGAGCTGCGTCGAAAAATCGCTTTTGATGTGGAACGACGGCGCGAAGATCGCGAGCCTTTCAAGGGACGCGCGCTTGTCTGCGGGCATGGCCGACGCAATCTTGGCCAGTGCGCCGCGCGCTCCGCTCGCGAAGCCGGCGCCGCCCCACGATTCGAGCATGCGCGCGCCGGCGGCGAGCGCCGCGAGTTCATCGGCGGTGAAGGTGAGCGGCGGAAGGCTCGCGCTGCGGCTCAGCCGGTAGCCGATGCCGGCCTCGCCTTCGATCGGCACGCCGGATAGCTGCAGGTCGCGAACGTCGCGATAGACGGTGCGCAGCGAGATGTTGAGCCAGTCGGCGAGTTGCTGCGCGGTGGTCAAACGCCGGCCGCGCAGCAATTCGGCGATCTGGAACAGACGGTCGGCGCGGCGCGTCATCGTGGGCGTCTTGTAGAAGAGGACAGGGACAGTCCCGCGATGATAGCGCCGCATGCCGCGCTCCGGTCAGCGTTCGGGTTAGCGTTGGGTTCAGCGCTTGGGTGTGCGTTCGCGCGAGCGTTTGAGTGGATGCTCAGGTGAGCGTTCGGACGGCGGGTTCGATGCGTGTGTCGCCCGCGCGGGCGTTACCCGTTCGATGGCCGCTGTCCGCAGCGCGGTTAGCCGTTGGTGCGCGAATGCAGGCCGAGGCGATTGCCTTCGCTGTCGATGAAAAACGCGATATAGCCGATGTCCTGCGGCAGCTTGATGACCGGTCCATCGGTCTTGCCGCCGGCTTCTTCGATGCGGGCGAGCGCAGCGTCGACGGTCGGCTGCGCGTTCAGGTAGACGAGCACGCCGTCGCCGTTCGGGGTCATCGACGGGCTGTGGACGATCGCGCCGCCCGTCGCCGGTTCTTCGTAGCCGAACACGGCGATGGGCTGGCCGCCGATTTCCTGGCGGTTCAGCTTCACGTCGAGCGCGACTTCATAAAAGCGCACGGCGCGGTCGAAATCGACGGACGGGATTTCGAACCATGCAACAACTTTGGACGATGCGGACATGACACTCTCCTGTGGATGGCGGTAGGCCGGATAAATCGCCGGATGGCGTGAGGAGGAGTGTGCGGGGGTGCTGCTGACAGCGTGGTGTCAGTAGGGTGGGGCGGTCGGGCTGGGTCGTGCGATCGTGCGGATGGGCGAGGTGAGAAAAAACCGCGGCACTGTGTGTGGCCGCGGTTTGTTTCTGGCTGCGTTTGCTTGGCGCTTGTTGTTTGTCGCTTGCCGCTTGTCTTAACCGGCAGGCGTATCGCCTTGCGGCCGCTGACGCACGCTGCCCGCGATCAGATCGAAGCGGAACAGCCGGCATTCGAGCGCTCCGTTAAAGAGCGGTGTCTTCGTCGATTCGCGCAGGCGCAACTGGCCCGGCAGCTTGCGATCCGACGTCAGGATGAATGCGTGCCAGCCGGTGAAGCGCTGCTTGAGCGCGTCGCCGAGCGACTGGAAGAACTCGCTGTCGGGCGCTTCTTCCTGGGCGCGGCGAAAGCTGTCGTCCTCGCGGTTGTCGCGGCTGCGTCCTTCACGTCCTTCGCGGATTTCGCCGCGCGCGTTGCGTCCGCGCACTTCGATCCGCTCACCATACGGCGGATTGGCGACGAGAATGCCCGGCGCCGATGTCGGCGGCGTCATGCCGCGCGCGTCGACCTGTTTGAGCGGAATGGTCGGCAAGCCGGCGCGCTGGAAATTCGCGCGCGCCTTGTCGAGCATGTCGCCGGAAATGTCGCTGCCGAAAATCTGCAAGTCGGCGCGCGAGTTGCGGGCGGCGTGTTTGGCGTCGAGCGCGGCGGCCTTCAGCGTCTGCCAGGTTTTGCTGTCGTACTGCTTGAGCTTCTCGAAGCCGAAGCGGCGTTCGGCGCCGGGCGCGATGTCGAGCGCGACCTGCGCGGCTTCGGCGAGGAACGTGCCGCTGCCGCACATCGGGTCGTATAGCGGCGTGCCGGCGCTCCAGCCCGTCAGCCGCAGAATGCCCGCCGCGAGATTTTCGCGCAGCGGCGCCGCGCCCTTGTCGAGGCGCCAGCCGCGCTTGAAGAGCGGGTCGCCGGAGGTGTCGAGGTAAAGCGTGCAGTCGGTCGCGGTGAGAAACGCGAACACGCGCACGTCGGGCGTCGCGGTGTCGATGTTCGGGCGCGCGCCGCTGACTTCGCGCAGACGGTCGCAGATCGCGTCCTTCACGCGCAGCGTGGTGAATTCGAGGCTGCGCAGCGGCGACTTGATCGCGGTGACGTCGACGCGCAGCGTTTCGTTCGCGGAGAACCATTGCTCCCAGCGTTGTTCGACGGCGAGTGCGTAGATGTCCTGCTCGCTGCGATACGGACGATGCGCGATTTTCAGCAGCACGCGGCTCGCGAGGCGCGAATGCAGATTGGCCGCCATGCCGGCTGCCCAGCCGCCGCGAAAATGCACGCCGCCGGGGACTTGCGAGCCGGGTGCGAACGGCGCGCCGTGCAGATGCTTCGCGGCGATCTCGGCGAGTTCGGAGGCGAGCGCGGCTTCGAGACCGCGCGGGCAGGGGAGGAAGAAATCGAAGGACATGGAGGGGCTAGCCGGTGGGCTGTGGGTAAGGGGGTATTGTACGCGGTGGGGTGTGGGGGGTGCTTTTTGGCCCTTTGGCCTTTTCTTGTTTTTTGTCGGTGGTCTATTTGTGTTGCACCTGGCTTGCTTTGGCCTTTCCTTGTTTTCTCGGTGGTCTATCGGCGTTGCCCCTGTGCGGGGCGGCACTTACTTTCTTTGCCGCCGCAAAGAAAGTAAGCAAAGAAAGCGGGCTCACACCGCTAGCTTATAGATGGCTCCCCCAGTTCTGAGGCGGCAGTGGTGCGCCTGACATCCGTGCCCTCGCACATTCGACGCCCGTGACAAGGCAGTCATTCTTCCCGCCTCGCACTGCGTGCTCGCCGGGAGGGTTGCTTCCGGCGCGCACGCCGCTTCGCGCACGACCGGAAATCGCGCCTGTTGTCTTGCGAAATGTCCCGCGCCTATCCCGTTCTCGCCGGCGTAGTCTTGTATTGGGTGCCACGTGGAAGTCTGGTCAGAGCTGCACAGCCGTCGCAACCAGTGCTGCACACGTTTCCACGGTCTTAATGGCATCTATCGCGTGGCGTCCGTCACGGCGCGCGGTTTTTTCGGTCGTTTCTATCAGAAAGAGAAAAACATGAAATGGTATCTGCTAGTGCTTTCGAAGTACGTTGAATTCAGTGGACGAGCGCGTCGCAAGGAATACTGGATGTTCCTGCTGTTCAACGTAATCATCGGGATTGCCTACGGAGTCGTGCTGGTCATCCTCGATCTGGAAGAGTCCAGGTTCTGGCGCAACCTTTATCCCTTGCTGGTGTTCCTTCCGGGCCTGGCGGCGCTGGTTCGTCGCATGCACGATTCCAACCGAAGCGGTTGGTGGGCCCTTTGCCCCGTCGCCAACCTGGTGTTTGCCTGCTTCGAGGGAACGCGAGGCCAAAACCGCTTCGGCCCCGACCCAAAGCAACCAACGCAATGAGCGAGCGCTGACCCTTCAATAGAGCGAAAAGCGAAAAGCGAAAAGCGAAGAGCGAAGAGCGAAGAGCGAAGAGCGAAACAGACACCACAGCGAACCCTTCCGACGAGCACGAGTGCGAGTCGGGAAGCATGACTGCCTTGTCACAAGTGCGGAGTGCGCGAGAGCACGGATGTAAGGCGCACCACTGCCCACGCCGAGCAAGGGGCTCCATTTATAAGCTAGCGGTGTAAGCCCGCTTTCTTTGCTTACTTTCTTTGCGGCGGCAAAGAAAGTAAGTGCCGCCCCGCACAGGGGCAACACGAATAGACCACAACGAATTCAAGGAAAGGCAAAAAAAGAAAGCAAAAAAACCAACGTGAAAAGCACAAAAACCAATCACCGCCCAGCAACACCCGCATCCAAAGCAGGACACCCCGGCACACTACCGCGAGCACTCGCCTTCCCCCCCTGCGAA
This sequence comes from Paraburkholderia sp. RCC_158, assembly GCF_041355255.1. Lineage (NCBI taxonomy): Bacteria > Pseudomonadati > Pseudomonadota > Betaproteobacteria > Burkholderiales > Burkholderiaceae > Paraburkholderia > Paraburkholderia sp. RCC_158. The sequence goes on from NZ_JBFUPM010000014.1 coordinate 5,430, forward strand.
GCAGAAGCAGAACCCGCAGCAGCAGCCATAGCCTGCAACGCAGCAGCCACCTGCCCAGAAACGCGCATCAAAGCCCGCCGATGCCCATCAACAAGCGCATCATACCCACCACCGACAGGCTCACTAACAACACTCCTGCAAGTCATCACAGCAGTACTGCGCACCGCCCGCACACTCCACACCGCATCGATCAGCGCATGCGACCCAGGCCACGACTCAAACCGCTGCACATTCATGCTCACGCGATACACCGGCGTCGCATCGGAATAAGCCGTCCCGTACACATCGATCGTATTGAGTTGCTGAGTGAGACTGGTCGACAACGCGCGGCGCAATTCATCGCCGGGCAGCGACGCCCAGCGATCTTCTTCCAGCACCTTGACCTGCGTCGGTCCCGTCTGCACGACGAGCTGAGTCTTCGCGACTTGCGGCGGCACATCGATAGGCGCGACTTCGATCAGCCACGCAGGCGCCGCCGACGTCCGTGAGTCTGAAGCCGCAGCGGACGCAGCGCCATTCACATCGCCCAACGTATAAAACCGGCTACTCGGCGACGCACACGCCGCGACCGCCAGCACCGCGGCGAGCGCACCGGCACGAACAGCGCTGCGCGCCACTACGCGCGACAAACGGGGGAGTCGAACGAACATCATGGCTTGTCTCCTGCTTTACCGCGCAACAACGATTCCGGGTGGCGCTCGAGATAATCCGACAGCGCATTCAGCGACTGCAACGTGCGCGTCAATTCCTGCAACGCCTGATGCACATCCGACTGCAACGGCGAGTCCTGCTGCAACGTCGCCTCCGCCGAGCCGAAGGTCTGCTTCGCGGCGGCCAGCGTGTCGCGGGCTTGCGGCACGACTTCCGTGTCCAGTCGCTTGAAGAGCTGATCGGCATTCTTCAGCGCGCTGTTCAGGTTGTTGCCGATCTGATCGAACGGCACCTTGTCGAGCTTCTTCGCGATGTCGGCGACCTGCAATTGCAGCTCGTCGAGCGTGTTCGGAATGGTCGGCAATTCGAGCGGGTCGCTGGCTACGTCGACGGTGGCCGGCGGCGCCTTCGGGAAAATATCGAGCGCGACGTACAACTGGCTCGTGATCAGATTGCCCGTGCGCAACTGGCCGCGCAGTCCGTGCTTGACGAGTTGTTGCAGCAGCGTCTGACCGGCGAGGCTGCCCGGCGTCGGCGCGGTTTCGCGGAAGCGCTTGCCGAGGCGGTCAGGGTAGATGTTCATCGTCACCGGCATCGTGAAGCTGCGCGTCTTCGGATCGTAGTCGATGCCGATGTTGGTCACCTGACCGAGCACGATGCCGCGGAAATCGACCGGCGCGCCGACCGACAGACCGCGCAGCGACTGGTTGAAGTTCATCACGACGCGCAGCGGCACGCCGTCCGGCTCGCGCATCGCGTCGCCTTCGTCGGAACCGAGGCGGAACGTCATGTTGTTCGGCGCCTGCGCGCCCACGCCCTGGCCCGGCGGCGACTGGAACGACAAGCCGCCGACGATCACCGTCGCGAGCGACTGCGTGTTCAGCTTGAAGCCGCTCGAATCGAGCCGCAGATCGACGCCGCTCGCATGCCACCAGCGCGAATTGGTGCCGACGTACTGGTCGAACGGCGCGGACACGAACACCTGCATGGTCACGCCGGTGCCGTCCTTGTCGAGCGAAAAGCCGACCACCTGGCCGACCTGCACGCGGCGATAAAAAATCGGCGAGCCGATGTCGATGGAGCCGAGCGAATCGCCATGCAGAATGAACTGATGACCCTTCTGGTCGCCGGTAATCGGCGGCGGCGTCTCGAGGCCGACGAAGTTCTTCTCGCTGTCCGGCGAATGACCGGCGTCCGCGCCGATATAGGCGCCGGAGAGCAGTGTGGTGAGGCCCGACACGCCGCTCGCGCCCACGCGCGGCCGCACGACCCAGAAGCGCGAATCCTTGACCGCGAAGTCTTCGCCTTCCTTCGTCAACTGCACCTGCACGAGCACGTGCGAAAGATCCTTCGACAACGTGATCGACTTGACCGCGCCGACGTCGACGTCCTTGTACTTGACCTTGGTCTTGCCAGGCTCGAGCCCTTCCGCGCTGATGAAACTGATCGTGATGGTCGGGCCTTTTTCCGTCACCGACTTGATGACGAGCGCAATGCCGATCAGCGCGGCAATCAGAGGGATCACCCAGACGAGCGACGGCAGCCAGCGGCTGCGCGGCTCGATGTCGGGGTCGGGCAGTTGGGGCGGCAGCTTCGGTCCGTTCGAATCGTTGCGCGGCGCATCGGAGGCGGGCGTCGGTCCTGGCGGGCTAGTCATGTTCGAGGTCCTGAGGTTTTTGGGTACTGCCGTCCACGTGGTCCCAGATGAGCCGTGGATCGAATTGCATGGAGGCCATCATCGTCAGGATCACTACCGAGCCGAACGCAATCGCGCCGGGGCCGGCCGTGATCACGGCAAGCGATTTGAAACGCACGAGCGCCACGGTCAGCGTGACGACGAACACGTCGAGCATCGACCAGCGGCCGATCCGCTCGACCATCCGATAGAGCGTCGTGCGCTGCTCCGGCCGCCAGCGCGAGCGTCGCTGCGCGGTGACGGTGAGCAGCACGAGCACGCTCAGCTTCAGCATCGGCACCATGATGCTGGCGATGAACACGATCACCGCGAGCGGCCAGTCGCCGGAGGTCCAGAAATAAACGACGCCGCTCATGATGGTGTCGTCTTCGGAACCGAGCAGCGACGACGTGTGCATGACCGGCAACAAATTTGCCGGAATATACAGCAAGGCCGCGGCGATCAGCAGCGCCCAGGTTCGCATCAGGCTGTCGGGATTGCGCGAGTGCAGATGCGCGCCGCAGCGCCCGCAGTGCTGCGGTGTGACCGAGCGGATGCGCGGCTCGACGCGTCCGCACGCATGGCAGGCCACGAGCCCCGCGCGTTTTGCGGTGACGTATTTCATCGCGCGGGTCATCCTCGATTGGAGGCCGGCGGGGCGCCGGGACTTGTGCCGCGGCCTGGGTCGCTGCGTGTGTCGCGGCTGGAGTCGGCTTCGTCGCCGGCTTGCAGCAGCGGCGGCGCGGGCGGGCCGGCCATCGAGCCGAGCGCGGCTGCCGCGCTGTCGGCCGACGTGCGCGGCAGCGGCCGCTGGCCGCGCGCGCCGAGTTCGTCGGCGAGATCCCACAGAATGCGCGGATCGAACGTGACGACCACGGCGAACATCAGCGTGAGCGCGCCGAACGCGAAGAGCGCCGCTTCCGGAATCACGCGCGCGAGACTGACCATCTTCACGATCGTGATGAGCACGCCGAGCATGAACACTTCGATCATGCCCCAGGGCCGCACGAACTGGATCGCGCGCAACACGCGGTTAAAGCCTCCCGGCACATAGCCGGCGCGCAGCGGTACCAGCACGTAGAGCAGCGCGACGAGTTCGGTGAGCGGAAAGAGAATCGTCGAGCAGAACACCATGACGGCGACGATCTGCATGTTCTCGTTCCACAGCGCGACGAGCGCACCGAACAGCGTGGTCTGCGAGGTAATGCCGTTAGTCTCCAGCTCGACGATGGGGAAGCCCTGCGCGATCAGGAACGTGATCAGCGCGGCGAGCGTCATGGCGCTGATGCCGTCGAGCTTGCGCGATACGCCCGCGTAGAGCGTGGCGCCGCAGCGCGGACAGCGGGCGACTTTGCGCCCGACAAGCCGTGGCTTGCGGAACAGCGTATCGCATTCATGGCACGCGATCAGGTTGTCATGTTCCATGCGGCAGCGGGCCAACGATATGTAAGTGAGCGTGCAATGCCGGTCGCAATTTCGGTGGCAATACTGGTTGCAATGCGGGTCGCAATGTAGCCGATTCGGCGGGTCTGTAAAAATTCGTGGAGCAATAGTACCAAAAGGCATTGCCGCGCCGCGCCGGTGAGCGCGAAACGCTTGGCGGGCAACGGTTCTGACAGCGTCCGTCCCCAATTGTTCAACCGGCTGATCCGGGAACGTGAAGGCGTCCTTCGGTCAATTTCGCTTTGCCGCAGCCAGCTTTTTGCGCTTCGGGTAGCATGGCGGCCTGGTGCGTCTCGAAGGCCGCGGCGCCCGGCACTTTGGCGATGGACTTTACATCGGCGGGGAATAGCCGGGGGTGCCGCGCCGTTAACCTCTCTTAGCAAGCGTTGACCTGTCATGGCACACAATCCTTCATTCGGCGGCCGGGAGTCGTACACGCGGACCGCCATTGCGATTCATTGGCTGATCGCGCTGCTGATCGTTTGCGGCTTCGCGCTCGGCTGGGTGATGACCGACATTCCCGGTTTCACGCCGACCAAGCTGCGCTATTTTTCGTGGCATAAGTGGATCGGCGTGACCGTGTTCGCGCTCGCTGTCGTGCGCATTCTGTGGCGCGCGACGCACGGCGCCCCGGCGATGCCGCGCCGCATGCCCGCCTGGCAGCGCGGCGCCGCCCATCTCGTGCATCTGCTGCTGTATGCGTTGATGATTGCGATTCCCGTCTCCGGTTATCTGTATAGCTCGGCGGCGAACGTGCCGGTCGTCTATCTCGGGCTGATTCCGCTGCCGCGGCTGATCGCGCCGGACCCGCATCTGAAGGAACTGCTCAAGAACGTCCACATCGTGTTGAATTACACGTTGCTGGCGCTGGTCGCGATGCACGTCGCGGCGGCGCTCAAGCATCAGTGGCTGGACCGCGACGGGCTGCTGTCGCGCATGATTCCCTTCCTCAAATAAGGACCACCATGAAGGTCTCGTTTTATCGCTACATGCTGGCGGCGTTTGCCGCAGCCTCGCTGACCGCGGCCGGCGGCGCGCTGGCCCAGGTCGACACCGCGAAGAGTTCGGTGACGGCTACCTCGAAGCAGATGAACGTGCCGGTCGAAGGCAAGTTCGGCAAATTCACCGCGCAGGTCAAGTTCGATCCGGCCAAGCCCGCCGAGGGCAGCGCGCAACTGAACATCGACGTGGCGAGCTACGATCTCGGCGACGAGAGCTATAACGATCAGGTCCGCGGCAAGGAATGGTTCGACGCGAAGACCTATCCGAGCGCGACCTTCGTTTCGAGCGCGATTGCGCCGGCCGGCGGCAATCAGTACAAGGTGACGGGCAAGCTGACCATCAAGGGCAAATCGCAGACGGTCGTGGTGCCCGTTACCGTGACGCAGCAGGGCGCGACGCAGGCGTTCGACGGCTCGTTGCCGATCAAGCGTTCGCAATTCGACATCGGCACGGGCGAGTGGAAAGACACGTCCGTGGTTGCCGACGACGTCGTCATCAAGTTTCATATCGTAGCCGCACGCAAGTGACTTGCGCTGCGCGTTGAGCGCAGCCGTTCTTACCTGACTGGGAGCATGAATTGAAGACATCCACGTTGATCGCCGCCGGTGCATTGGCCTCCTGCGTTTCGCTTGGCGCATTCGCCGCCGCCGACACCTATCAGCTCGACCCGACTCACACCTATCCGAGTTTCGAGGCGGACCACTTCGGCGGCCTGTCGGTGTGGCGCGGCAAGTTCACGAAAAGCTCGGGCACGGTCACGCTCGACCGCGCGGCCAAGACCGGCACAGTCGAAGTGAACGTCGATGCGGCGTCGATTTCCACCGGCAACGGCAAGCTGGACGATCACCTGAAGACGGCGGAGTTCTTCGACGTCGCTAAGTTTCCCGCCGCGACGTACAAAGGCACCGACATCAAGTTCGACGGCGACAAGCCGTCGGAAGTGGTCGGCAGCCTGACGCTGCACGGCGTGACGAAGCCGCTGAATCTGAAGGTGGAGTCGTTCAAGTGCATGCAGCACCCGGTGCTCAAGCGCGAAGTGTGCGGCGTCGAGGCGAGCGCGCAATTCAATCGCGCGGATTACGGCATGGATTTCGGCAGCAAGTACGGCTTCAGCATGGAGACGAAGCTGCATATCCAGGCTGAGGGCATCAAGCAATAAGCGCTGGTGAGGGCGCAGCGGGCGCCTGCCCGCTTGCGCCTGCCGCTTGCGGTTGCGCTTGAGATGATGCCGCGGTCGCGGCGCATCAAAAAGCAAACGGTCCGTTTCACCGCGCGTTTTACCGCTGTTCCGGCCGCTTCGTCGCTTTCGCGACGAAGCGGCTTTTTCATGGCGTCGCCGGAAATCGAAGGCGATCGAGGCGTTATGTGAGGCCGGTTCGACATTTCGCACTCGCGCCGCTTTAATTTTTCGGGTACATAGAGCGCTGGCACCGCATTGGTTGTGCGCGCATCCAATGCGGCGAGATCGGGCGTCGGCTCGCATCCATAATATTCGCGCGAACTGGAGATCTGCATGAACGCAACGACTGCAGCAAGCCTTGCGGGAAGCCGGCGAAATTCGTGGCGGGCGGTGATCGCCGCGTCCATCGGCAACGCGCTGGAATGGTTCGATCTCGTGGTCTACGGCTTTTTTGCCGTGGTGATCGCGAAGCTGTTTTTTCCGGCCGGCAACGACACCGTGTCGCTGCTGCTCACGCTCGGCACGTTCGGCGTGTCGTTCTTCATGCGGCCGCTCGGGGCCATCGTGATCGGTGCGTACGCCGACCGCGCCGGACGCAAGGCGGCGCTCACGCTGTCCATCCTGCTGATGATGGGCGGCACGCTGATCATCGCGATTTTGCCGACCTACCGAAGCATCGGCATTGCGGCGCCGGTGATTCTCGTCATCGCGCGTTTGATGCAGGGCTTCTCGGCCGGCGGCGAATTCGGCAGCGCGACGGCGTTTCTCGCGGAGCATGTGCCGGCGCGGCGCGGCTTTTTCGCAAGCTGGCAGGTCGCGAGCCAGGGGCTCACGACGCTGCTCGCGGCCGGTTTCGGCGTCGTGCTGACGGGCAATCTGACGCCGGAGCAGATGGCGGCCTGGGGGTGGCGCGTGCCGTTTTTCTTCGGGCTGCTGATCGGACCGGTTGCCTGGTACATTCGCACGAAGCTCGACGAAACGCCTGAGTTTCTCGCCGCGGAAACCACTACGACGCCGCTGCGCGATACCTTCACGAGCCAGAAGCTGCGGCTCCTGATCGCAATCGGCGCGGTCGTGCTCGGCACGGTGTCGACTTACCTGGTGCTGTTCATGCCGACCTTCGGCGTGAAGCAACTGGGGCTCGCGCCATCGGTCGCGTTTTCGGCGATCGCACTGACCGGCCTGATCCAGATGGTGTTTGCGCCGCTCGTCGGGCATCTGTCGGACCGGCACGGACGCACGACGATCATGCTGATCTCCGGCGTGCTGCTGCTCGTGCTGATCTATCCGGCGTTCGTCTATCTGGTCGCGCATCCTACGTTCGGCACGCTGATCGCGCTGCAAATCCTGCTCGGTTTCCTGATGACCGGCTATTTCGCGGCGCTGCCGGGCTTGCTGTCGGAGATGTTTCCGGTGCAAACGCGCACGACCGGCATGTCGCTCGCCTATAACATCGCGGTCACGGTGTTCGGCGGCTTCGGGCCGTTCATCATCGCGTGGCTGATCAGCTTTACCGGCTCGAAAGCGGCGCCGAGTTATTACCTGATTTTCGCCGCGCTGTTGAGCCTGGCGTCGCTGGTGGCGGCGCGGCGGAAGTTGGGGTTCCGGTAGGCTCGTAAGCGGACATCGCGCGGTAAACGCAAAAGGCCGGTTCGTCGATGAACCGGCCTTTTGCATTACAACAGTGGACTGCGCGTTACCGATAAGCCATCACACCTGCGCACCCGCATTCGGATCGTTCGGATCAACGCGTTCTTTCTTGTCCTTCACCAGATCCTCGCGCTTCACGCCGAACCACATCGCGAGCGCCGCCGCGACGAACACCGACGAGTAGATACCGAACAGAATACCGACCGTCAGCGCCAGCGCGAAGTAGTGCAGCGTCGGGCCGCCGAACAGGAACATCGACAGCACCATCATCTGCGTACAGCCGTGCGTGATGACGGTTCGCGACATCGTGCTCGTAATCGCGTGGTTGATGACTTCGATCACCGTCATCTTGCGTTCGCGGCGGAAGGTCTCGCGAATCCGGTCGAAGATAACCACCGATTCGTTCACCGAATAACCCAGCACCGCGAGCACGGCCGCCAGCACCGACAGCGAGAACTCCCACTGGAAGAACGCGAAGAAGCCGAGAATGATCACGACGTCGTGCAAGTTCGCGATCACACCGGCCACCGCGTACTTCCATTCGAAGCGGAACGACAGATAGATCACGATGCCCACGACCACGCAGGCGAGCGCCAGCAGACCGTCGGTGGCGAGTTCCTTGCCGACCTGCGGGCCGACGAACTCGACGCGCTGCAACTGCACCTGCGGCGTATCGGTCTTGAGCGCGCTCATCACCTGGTCGCTCTGCTGCGCGGACGTCAGCCCTTGCTTGAGCGGCAAACGGATCAGCACGTCGCGCGAGGTGCCGAAGTTCTGCACCTGCGCGTCGCCATAGCCGAGCTTGTTCAGCGTGCCGCGCACCGGGTCGAGCGGCGCCGCGCCCGGATACTGTACTTCGATGACCGTGCCGCCGGTGAACTCCACCGACAGATGCAGCCCGCGATGCACGAGAAAGAACACGGCGGCGAGGAACGTCAGCAGCGAAATGGCGTTGAAGATCAACGCACGCTGCATGAACGGAATGTCTTTGCGAAAGCGGAAAAATTCCATGGTCTTGTTCTCCGGGACTCAGCGGGATGAACCCGGTTTCTGCGACGAGCTCGGCGTGCCCGGCGCGTTGCGGCGACGCACGGTCGGCTTGCCCGCGCGCGACTGCGCGGCTGCGGCCGGCGCTTTCTGCTTCGCGGCGGCGGCTGCGCTTGCCGCGCGCATGGCTTGCGCGGTGTCGGTTGCAGCGTCGTCTGCTGTGAGGTCGTTACCCAAGTAAGCACCCGAGCCCGCAGCCGCGGTTTCCGGACGCCACACCTGGCCGATGGCCAGCGACTTCAGCTTCTTCTTGCCGCCGTACCAGAGGTTCACGATACCGCGCGAGAAGAACACCGCCGAGAACATCGACGTGAGAATGCCGATACAGTGGACGATTGCAAAACCGCGCACCGGACCGGAGCCGAAGGCGAGCAGCGCGACACCGGCGATCAGCGTGGTGACGTTCGAGTCGAGAATCGTCGCCCACGCATGCGCGTAGCCGTTCTGGATCGCCAGTTGCGGCGGCGCGCCGTTGCGCAGTTCTTCACGCACGCGTTCGTTGATCAGCACGTTGGCGTCGATCGCCATACCGAGCGCGAGCGCGATAGCCGCGATGCCCGGCAACGTGAGCGTGGCCTGCAACATCGACAGCACCGCGACCAGCAGCAAGAGGTTCACGGACAGGCCGATCATGGAGATCACGCCGAACAGCATGTAGTACGCAATCATGAAGACGGCGATGGCCGCGAAGCCCCACACGACCGAGTGGAAGCCCTTCTTGATGTTGTCGGCGCCGAGGCTCGGGCCGATGGTGCGTTCCTCGATGATGTCCATTGGCGCGGCCAGCGAACCGGCGCGCAGCAGCAGCGCGAGGTCGGCGGCGCCTTGCGGCGTGGCCTGGCCGGTGATCTGGAAGCGGTCGCCCAGTTCCGACTGGATGGTCGCCACCGTCAGCACTTCGCCCTTGCCCTTTTCGAACAGCACCATCGCCATCGGCTTGCCGATGTTGTCGCGCGACACACTGCGCACCGCGCGGCCGCCGGCCGAGTCGAGGCGAATGTTGACGGACGGACGCTGATGTTCGTCGAAGCCCGCCGACGCGTCGATAATCCGGTCGCCCGTGAAGATGATCTGCTTTCTCAGCAGCACCGGCGTCTGGTTGCCTTGCGTGAACAGTTCGTCGCCTGGCGGCACCGGATCGGACGGATTCGGATGCGTGTTGACCGGATCGGCGAGGCGCGCTTCGAGCGTCGCCGTGCGGCCGATGATGTCCTTCGCCTTCGCCGTGTCCTGCACGCCCGGCAGTTCGACCACGATCCGGTCGGTGCCTTGCTGCTGGATCACAGGCTCGGCCACGCCGAGTTCGTTCACGCGGTTATGCAGTGTGGTGATGTTCTGCTTGAGCGCGGCGTCCTGCACGGCTTTCTGCACCGTCGGCGTGAACGTGCCGACGAGTTGCACCGAGCCGTCCGGACTGTTTTGCGACGCCCATTGCAACTCGCCGATGCCGCGGCCCAGTTGCTTCGCCGCCGCATCTGCCGTCGCCTGGTCGGCGAAATTGATCACCACCGTCTGGTTGACGCGGTTCACGCCGCCGTCGCGGATATTGTTGTCGCGCAGGAGCGTGCGGGCGTCCGACGCGTCGGAGTCGAGCTTCTTGTTCAGCGCGCCCGCCATGTCCACTTGCAGCAGGAAGTGCACACCGCCGCGCAGATCCAGACCGAGATACATGGGCAGCGCGTGCAACGCGGTCAGCCAGCGCGGCGACGCGCTTTGCAGGTTCAGCGCCACGATGAACTGCGGGTCGTTCGGATCGGTGTTCAGCGACTTTTGCAGCAGGTCTTTCACGCGCAGTTGCATGTCGGTGTCGACAAGGCGCACGCGGATGTTCGCGTTGGCCGACGTGTTGTCGAACGTGACGTCTTCCGGCTTGATCTGATTGGCTGCGAGCGCGGCTTCGACTGCCGAGAGCGTGGTCGAGTCGAGCTTGACCGTTGCCTTGCCGCTCGACACCTGCACCGCCGGCGCTTCGCCGAACAGATTGGGCAGCGTGTACACGAGGCCGATGACCAAAGCCACCAGCATCACGGCATATTTCCAGAGGGGGTAACGATTCATGAGTGGTCCAACGGAAGGTTGGCTTGAAAGCGATGCGCCCGGCGATGAGCGCGGGCGATCCGGTCAGGTATGCGTGGATCGCCGGCGAGGCCGCGCCGGACGCGAGAGAGCAGGCCTTACAGCGACTTGATCGTGCCCTTCGGGAGAATCGTCGTGACCGACGCTTTCTGCACGGTGATTTCCGTGCCTTCCGAGATTTCGACGCCGACGTAAGCCTCGCCCACCTTGGTGACCTTGCCGACGATGCCGCCATTCGTCACCACTTCGTCGCCCTTGGCCATGGCGGCGAGCATGTTGCGGTGTTCCTTCTGGCGCTTCATTTGCGGGCGAATCATGATGAAGTACAGCACGCCGAACATGAGGATCAGCGGCAGGAAGCTCATCAGGTTTGATTCGATGCCACCACCTGTGGCCGTGCCTTGGGCGAAGGCATTGGAAATGAACGACACGTTGGTCTCTCCGTTATAGATCAATTCAATCAAAAAAATCAGCCGGTTATTCTACCACCGGCATTGCGCGCGTCGGCGCGGCGTTTCGGCTTTGCGATCAACCGCTTAAAGCCGATTTTTGCCGTCCGCGAAAGTGGATTGTAAGGTTTTTCGCTCGCTGTCTGATGATTCTTGTCCGCAATCAGATTGCGTTCGCCGTCATGGCGCGTCGTCGATGCCGCGCGCGCGGTTCTCGTGAAAGCGCTTGCGGAACGGCTCGAACATTTTCGCGTCGATTGCATCGCGCATTTCCTGCATGAGTTCCAGGTAGTAGTGCAGGTTGTGGATCGTATTCAACTGCGCGCCGAGAATTTCCCCCACACGATGCAGATGATGCAGATAGCCGCGAGTGAAATTTCTGCATGTATAGCAGCCGCATTGCTCGTCGAGCGGACGCAGCGAATTCTTGTGCGCGGCATTGCGGATCTTGATGTCGCCAAAGCGCGTGAAGAGCCAGCCATTGCGCGCGTTGCGGGTCGGCATCACGCAGTCGAACATGTCGACGCCGGCCGCGACGCCCGCGACCAGATCTTCTGGCGTGCCGACGCCCATCAGATAGTGCGGCTTGTTGGCCGGCAGCTTCGGGCCGATGTGATTCAGCACGCGCATCATGTCTTCTTTCGGCTCGCCGACCGACAGACCGCCGATCGCGAGACCGTGAAAATCCTTCTCCGCGAGACCCGCGAGCGACTCGTCGCGCAGGTCTTCGAACATGCCGCCCTGCACGATGCCGAACAGCGCGTTCGGATTGCCCAGGCGCCGGAATTCGTCGATTGAACGCTGCGCCCAGCGCATCGACATGCGCATGGAATCCGCGGCTTCCTTGTGCGAGGTCGGCACGTTGTTGGTCGCGTACGGCGTGCATTCGTCGAACTGCATCACGATGTCCGAGTTCAGCACCTTCTGGATCTGCATCGACACTTCCGGCGACAGAAACAGCTTGTCCCCGTTGATCGGCGACGCGAACGTCACGCCGTCTTCAGTGATCTTGCGCAGGTCGCCGAGCGAGAACACCTGGAAGCCGCCCGAGTCGGTGAGGATCGGCTTTTTCCAGCCCATGAAGCCGTGCAGGCCGCCATGCGCGCCGATGGTTTCGAGCCCAGGCCGCAGCCAGAGGTGAAACGTATTGCCGAGGATGATCTGCGCGTGCATTTCCTCGAGTTCGCGCGGCTGCACCGCCTTGACCGTGCCATACGTGCCGACCGGCATGAAGATCGGCGTTTCGACCACGCCGTGATTCAGCGTGACGCGGCCGCGCCGCGCCTGGCCGTCGGTGCCGAGCAGTTCGAACTTGAGGCCGTCCGCGGGCTGTTGCGTTTGATGACCGATGGTCATTGAAATGACTCCTGTGCTACCGGAAAACAGTCCGGCGCGATAAGAAAACGCCGCCGCGAGTGTTCGCAGCGGCTTCAGGGAACGACGAAAACAAGAAGCGCCGGGTTAGCTCAACCGTCGCGCCGCGTCAGAAGCATCGCGTCGCCGTAGCTGAAAAAACGATAGCGCTGTTCGATTGCATGACGATAAGCGGCGCGGATCGTCTCCACGCCGGCGAACGCCGACACCAGCATCAGCAACGTCGACTTCGGCAAATGAAAATTCGTCACCAGCCGATCGACCACGCGGAAGCGGTAGCCCGGCGTGATGAAAATATCGGTTTCCGTGCTCGTCGCGGCAAGCGGGCGGCCGGCGGCTTCGGCATCGCGCGCGGCGGCTTCGAGCGCGCGCATCGACGTCGTGCCCACCGCGATCACGCGATTGCCGCGCGCTTTGGTCGCGGCGATCTTGTCGGCGAGCGATTGCGGCAGGTGATACCACTCGCTATGCATCTTGTGCTCGGCGAGATTCTCGACGCGCACCGGCTGGAACGTGCCCGCGCCGACGTGCAGCGTCAGCGTCGCGCGCTCCACGCCGTGCGCGTCGAGCCGCGCGAACAGCGCGTCGTCGAAATGCAGGCCCGCCGTGGGCGCCGCGACCGCGCCGGGATTTTGTGCGTACACGGTCTGATAACGGGCTTCGTCGATCGAGTCGGGGTCGTGCTCGATGTACGGCGGCAGCGGCAGCCGCCCGAACTGCTCGATCAGCGTCAGGCAGTCGGCGGGAAAATGCAGCGTGTAGAACGGCTCGACGCGCTCGCCGACGGTGACGTCGAACGCATCGGCAAGACGGATCGTGGTGCCCGGCTGCGGGCTCTTGCTCGCGCGGATTTGCGCGAGCGCCGTGCGCTCGCCGGTCAGGCGTTCGACCAGCACCTCGATCTTGCCGCCACTGGCCTTCTGGCCGAGGAAGCGCGCCTTCAGGACTTTGGTATCGTTGAAGACCAGCAGATCGCCGGGCGCAATGCAGTCGGGCAATTCGGCGAAGCGGCGGTCGATGAGGCGCGCGGCGCGATCGGCGTCGGCCGCGTTGTCCACCTGAAGCAGCCGGCTCGCGCTGCGCTCGGGCAGCGCGACTTGCGCGATCAGCTCGGGCGGCAGATCGAAATCGAAATCGGAAAGCGTAAACATGCGAACGACTGGAAGCGAATGGAAACTGAATTGAGCCGAAGCCTGAGCCGGGCGGCTATGATTGCGGGACGCCGCGGCGGCCCGCGAGCCCGCGCGCTTGCGCAGCCCGCGAACAGCCGCGCGGCCTTCGATACTTTTGACAGCCGATATTGTACTTGCGAAGCAGCCCATGCCTTTGTCCGACCGCCGATTGCCTTCCGCTACCGATGATGCGAGCGCCGAGCCGGCACCCGGCGTCGCGCGCGGCGGCGCGGCGGCGCAAGGCAAACGGACGGCGCGAACGGGCTCTGCCAAAGCCGCCGAGAAATCGGCAGCCAAATCGGCAGCCAGGCCCGCAGCCAAAGCTGCCGACAAGCCCGTCGACAAACTCGCCAAGCTAGGCCTCACGCGCGACATCGACCTCGTGCTGCATCTGCCGATGCGCTACGAGGACGAAACCTCCCTCACGCCGATCGGCCATCTGCTGCCGGGCGGCATCGCGCAAACCGAGGGCGTCGTGTTCGACAACGAGATCGCCTATCGGCCGCGCCGCCAGTTGCTCGTCAAACTGCGCGACGACGCCGGCGACGAACTCGTGCTGCGTTTTCTCAATTTCTACGGCTCGCAGGTCAAGCAGATGGCGATCGGCGCACGGCTGCGCGTGCGCGGCGACGTGCGCGGCGGCTTTTTCGGCATGGAGATGGTGCATCCGGCCGTGCGCGTCGTCGACGAAGACACGCCGCTGCCGCAAGCGCTCACGCCGGTTTATCCGAGCACCGCGGGCGTGACGCAGGCGTATTTGCGCAAGTCCATCGACAACGCGTTGTCGCGCACGTCGCTGCCCGAACTGTTGCCCGAGGCCGTCGCGCGTCAATGGTTGCAGCCGCTTGGCGTGCCCTCGCTGATGGACGCGGTGCGCACGCTGCATCATCCGGACGCGCAATCGGACGAAACGGCGTTGATCGACGGCACGCATCCGGCGTGGGTGCGCATCAAGTTCGAGGAACTGCTCGCGCAGCAGATGTCGCTCAAGCGCGCGCACGACGAGCGCCGCACGCGCGCCGCGCCGGCCATGCCGCGCCGCAAGCTCGGCGACGAATCCGCGCTGGTCGCGCGTTTGCTCAAAGCGCTGCCGTTTTCGCTGACGAAGGCGCAGGAGCGCGTCGGCGGCGAGATTGCGCTCGACCTCACGCAGCCGCATCCGATGCAGCGGCTCTTGCAAGGCGACGTCGGCAGCGGCAAGACGATTGTCGCCGCGCTCGCGGCCGCGCAGGCAATCGACGCCGGTTATCAGGCCGCGCTAATGGCGCCCACCGAAATCCTCGCGGAGCAGCACGCGCGCAAGCTGCGCGGCTGGCTCGAGCCGCTCGGCGTGAGCGTCGCGTGGCTCGCGGGCAGTCTGAAGGCGAAGGAAAAGCGCGCGGCGATCGAAGCGGCCGCGCTCGGCACCGCGCAACTCGTGATCGGCACGCACGCGATCATTCAGGACACGGTGGAGTTCGCGCGGCTCGGGCTCGTGATCGTCGACGAACAGCATCGCTTCGGCGTCGCGCAGCGGCTCGCGTTGCGCGCGAAGGCGCAGAACGCCGCCGACGGCGCGCGCGATTTTCAGCCGCATCAACTGATGATGTCGGCCACGCCGATTCCGCGCACGCTCGCCATGACGTATTACGCGGATCTCGACGTCTCGACCATCGACGAATTGCCGCCCGGACGCACGCCGATTCTCACCAAGCTCGTGTCCGACGCGCGCCGCGAAGAGGTGATAGGCCGCGTGCGCGAAGCCGCGCTGACGGGGCGTCAGGTCTACTGGGTGTGTCCGCTGATCGAGGAAAGCGAGACGCTGCAATTGCAGACCGCCGTCGAGACTTACGAAACCCTCGTCGCGGCGTTGCCCGAATTGAAGGTGGGCCTCGTGCACGGGCGTCTCGCGCCGGCTGAAAAAGCTGCGGTGATGGACGCCTTCACGCGCAACGAAGTGCAATTGCTGGTCGCGACCACGGTGATCGAAGTGGGCGTCGACGTGCCGAACGCGTCGCTGATGGTGATCGAGCACGCCGAGCGCTTCGGCCTCGCGCAATTGCACCAGTTGCGCGGACGCGTGGGGCGCGGCAGCGCGGCGTCGGTGTGCGTGCTGCTCTACACCGGCCCGCTGTCGATGACCGCCCGCGCGCGCCTGCAAACCATGCGGGAGACGACCGACGGCTTCGAAATCGCGCGCCGCGATCTGGAGATTCGCGGCCCCGGCGAGTTTCTCGGCGCGCGGCAATCGGGCGCGGCGATGCTGCGGTTCGCCGACCTGCAAAACGATCAATGGCTGATCGAGCCCGCGCGCGAGGCGGCCGCGGCGCTGCTCGAGCAATATCCGGAAGTCGTCGCCCAGCATCTGGCGCGCTGGCTCGGCGCGCGCGAACAGTATCTGAAGGCTTGAACACGCTGCTGTTGGCGGCGCCGCGGCATGGCGTATTTCGCCGATATTGAAAACCGGCGAACCCGGTTGGCGAACCGACCCTATGGGTGTATAACTAGAACCTATCGAATCCACCGCACTGATTGGTCCCCCAATGACGCTCACCGAATTGAAGTACATCGTCGCCGTTGCCCGCGAGCGGCACTTTGGCCGGGCCGCCGAAGCGTGTTTCGTCAGCCAGCCGACGTTGTCCGTCGCTATCAAGAAGCTCGAGGACGAGCTCAACGTGCAGATTTTCGAGCGCGGCACCAGCGAAGTCAGTGTCACGCCGATCGGCGAGCAGATCGTCACGCAAGCTCAGCGGGTGCTGGAACAGACGCTCGCCATCAAGGAAATCGCCAAGCAGGGCAAAGATCCGCTTGTCGGGCCGCTGCGCCTTGGCGTGATCTATACGATCGGGCCGTACCTGCTGCCCACGCTCGTCAAGCAGATGATCAAGCGCGTGCCGCAAATGCCGTTGATGCTGCAGGAAAACTACACGCTCAAGCTGATCGAACTGCTGAAGCAGGGCGAGATCGACGTCGCGATCATGGCGCTGCCGTTCCCGGAAACCGGCCTGATGCTGCGTCCGCTCTACGACGAGCCGTTTGTCGTCGCGCTGCCGTCCGGTCACGCGTGGGAAAACCGTCCGAAAATCGACGCCGACGATCTCAAGCAGGAAACCATGCTGCTGCTCGGCAGCGGTCACTGCTTCCGTGACCACGTGCTCGGCGTGTGTCCGGAGCTGATGCGTTTCTCGCAGAACGCCGACGGCATCCAGAAAACGTTCGAGGGGTCGTCGCTGGAAACGATCCGCCATATGGTGGCGAGCGGCGTCGGCATTACCGTGCTGCCGCGCATGTCGGTGCATGAGGTGAAGCCGCACGCGGGCGGCATCGACTCGGGCCTGCTGTCCTATGTCGCGTTCGGCGAGCCGGTGCCCGATCGCCGCGTCGTGCTCGCGTGGCGCAAAAGTTTTACGCGGATGCCCGCCATCGACGCGATCTGCGACGCCATCAACGCCTGCGACCTGCCGGGCGTGAAGAAGCTGGATTTGCCGGTCGCGGTGAACTGACGCGCGTTGAGCGCGGAAGCAACAGCAACAGCAGCCGCAGGCGGGGCCCAACTCGCGCCCGCCTTGCGCCTATGGCATAGATTAAATTTATAAAACACGCGATTTCGATAGTCTTGATATAGTCTTCCTCATACATCGCCCGATGACAAAAACCCGGAGGACATCATGACGCAATCGAACGTGCCGCAAACTCAGACCTTCGCCGCTGAACCGGCCAGCGCCAATGCCGGCTTGGCGGCGGCCATGCTCGGCATGCGCACGGCCGCGTTTTCGTTGCTGGTCGACCGCGCTTTGTCCGCGTAGTCCGCTAATTGTTCGTCTAAGCTTTCGGCATTGCCTTGCCGCGCTTCTCCCCCCAATCCGTTTTGAACGAAAACCATCCAGGAGTCCCGCATGTCCGAACAGAAGCTCACCAATGCCGCCGGCGCGCCCGTCGCCGATAACCAGAATTCGATGACGGCCGGCGTGCGCGGCCCGGTCGTCCTGCAAGACGTATGGCTGCTCGAAAAGCTCGCGCACTTCGATCGCGAGGTGATTCCCGAGCGCCGCGTTCACGCGAAAGGCTCCGGTGCATTCGGCACGCTGAAGGTCACGCACGACATCTCGCGCTACACGAAGGCGAAAGTGTTCGCGCAAGTCGGCAAGGAAACGCCGCTTTTCATGCGCTTTTCGACGGTGGCGGGCGAGCGCGGCGCGGCCGACGCCGAGCGCGACGTGCGCGGCTTCTCGATCAAGTTCTATACGGAAGAAGGCAACTGGGACGTGGTGGGCAACAACACGCCGGTGTTTTTTATCCGCGATCCGCTGAAGTTTCCGGACTTCATTCACACGCAAAAGCGTGATCCGTACACGAACCTGCGCAACAACATTGCCGCGTGGGATTTCTGGACGCGCCATCCGGAGTCGATGCATCAGGTCACGATCCTGATGAGCGATCGCGGCATTCCGAAGAACTACCGTCAGATGCACGGCTTCGGTTCGCACACGTACTCGTTCATCAACGCGAACAACGAGCGTTTCTGGGTCAAATTCCATTTCAAGTCGCAGCAAGGCATTGAAAATTTCACCGATGCGGAAGCGTCGCAAGTGGTTGCGCAAGACCGCGAAAGCGCGCAGCGCGATCTGATTGGCAGTATCGACGAAGGCAATTTCCCGAAGTGGCGCTTCGCGATTCAGGTGATGCCGGAGGCGGAAGCCGCGGCGTATCGCTTCAATCCGTTCGACATCACGAAAGTGTGGTCGCAGAAAGACTATCCGCTGATCGACGTCGGCACGATCGAGTTGAACCGCAACGCGGCCAACTATTTCGCGGACGTCGAGCAGGCTGCGTTCACGCCGGCCAACGTGGTACCGGGCATCGGCTTCTCGCCGGACCGTCTGTTGCAGGGCCGTTTGTTCTCGTATGGCGACACGCAGCGCTATCGCCTCGGCATCAATCACCATCAGATTCCGGTGAACGCGTCGCGCGTTGCGAACCCGCATTCGTTCCATCGCGACGGCGCGATGCGCACGGACGGCAACCTGGGTGGCAACGTGAACTACGAGCCGAATCGTTTCGGCGACTTCGCGCAGGATGCGAATGCGTTGGAGCCGGCGCTTGCCGCGGGTGCGGTGGATCGCTACGACCATCGCGCGGATGACGACTACTACACGCAGCCGGGCATGCTGTTCGCGCTCTTCGATGCAGCGCAGCGCCAACGTTTGTTCGGCAACATCGCGCGGCATATCAACGGTGTGCCGCAGGACATCGTCGCGCGTGCGGTCGAGCATTTCCGCCGCATCGATCCCGCTTATGCCGAAGGCGTGATCGCCGCGATGGCCGAACTCGCGGAAGGCAAGAAGTAACGCAGTGTGTAAAGCGGGGCGCGCGTGCATGTTGCTTGCGCGTGTGCCCCGCGAGTATCGATACGAACAGGGAGCACGCTCATGATCGAGTTGATGAAAGCCACCGCCGGCAGATCGCCGGCCATGCATCGCGCGCAACAGCAGCAGACGCTCAACTTGCGCAGAGCCGTGGGCTTCGCCATCGTGACGAGCGGATTCGCGGTGATCGCGGCGCAAATGCTGCAACACGCGTTTGGCGGCTGAGCGGCGCAGCGTAGCGGCGACACCTCACACGAACATTTCGCCGTTCTAAGATAAACTGTCGAACGCTCGTTTTTGCCGGGCCTGCTGCCGGCAGGCCGCTCGCACGCGTTACTTCGTCACCGGTTCGTATCACTCTTCGAAGGAGTCATCATGGCCAAAAAAGAAGCTGTACAGCACGTCAATATCGGGATCAGCGACAAGGACCGCAAGAAGATCGCGGAAGGTCTGTCGCGTCTGCTCGCGGACACCTACACGCTGTACCTGAAGACCCACAACTTCCACTGGAATGTGACGGGTCCGATGTTCAACACGCTGCATCTGATGTTCGAAACGCAATACAACGAACTGGCGCTCGCCGTCGATTCGATCGCTGAACGGATTCGCGCGCTGGGCGTGCATGCGCCGGGCAGCTATAAAGATTTTGCGAAGCTGTCGTCGATTCCCGAAGCGGACGGCGTGCCTGCCGCCGAAGAGATGATCCGTCAGCTGGTGGAAGGGCAGGAAGCCGTGGTGCGCACCGCGCGCGCGATTTTCCCGTCGACGGAAGCCGCCAACGACGAGCCGACCGCCGACCTGCTGACACAGCGCATGCAGACGCATGAAAAGACCGCGTGGATGCTGCGCTCGATGCTGGCTTGATGGTTTGAATCGGTTGCGGTTGCTGTTCGCGTTCGTTTCGCAGAAGCCGAATGGCCGGATGTAACGTGGCACGATGCAAAGCCTCCCTTCGCGGGAGGCTTTGTTTTTTGCGCGCCGTTTGTGAGAACGCTGTGGCGGGGTCGCCATTGCCATCTGCTTTCGTCAGTAGTAGTTCGCACCGACGCGCCACGCCGTCCGCATCCCGTAAAATAACGGCACCGTCCTCGCACTTTGTCTGCATTCAACGAGTCCGCCATGTTCGCCCGACTTCCCCTGTATCTGCGCCTCGTGCGCATGGACAAGCCTATTGGCAGTCTGCTGCTGCTGTGGCCGACGCTTAACGCGCTGTGGATCGCGTCCGACGGTCATCCGTCCTGGCCGCTCCTCGTCATCTTCGCGGTGGGCACGATATTGATGCGCTCGGCGGGCTGCGCCATCAATGACTACGCGGATCGCGATTTCGACCGTTATGTGAAGCGCACCGAGAATCGTCCGATCACGTCCGGCAAGATCAAGGCGTGGGAAGCGGTCGCGCTCGCGGCCGGGCTGTCGTTGCTGGCCTTTCTGCTGATTCTGCCGCTGAACACGCTGACGAAGGAATTGTCGGTGGCGGCGCTGTTCGTCGCGGGCTCGTATCCGTTCACGAAGCGTTTCTTTGCGATCCCGCAGGCGTATCTCGGCATTGCGTTCGGCTTCGGCATTCCGATGGCGTTCGCGGCCGTGCAGAATCAGGTGCCGATGCTCGCGTGGGTCATGCTGCTCGCCAACGTGTTCTGGTCCGTCGCGTACGACACCGAATATGCGATGGTCGATCGCGACGACGACATCCGGATCGGCATTCGCACGTCGGCGCTCACGTTCGGCCGCTTCGACGTGGCGGCGATCATGCTCTGCTATGCGGCCACGCTCGGCATCTACGTCGGCATCGGCGTGATGCTCGGCTTTGGCGTGCTGTACTGGTTGGGCTGGGCGGCTGCGGCGGGCTGCGCGATCTATCACTACACGCTGATCCGCCACCGCGAACGGATGCCGTGCTTCAAGGCGTTCCTGCATAACAACTGGCTCGGCGGCGCGTTGTTCGTCGGCATTGCCGCGCATTATGCGGTGGCTTCGTTTTAGTTTTTAGCGCGGCGTGGGTGGACGGTTGGCCTCGTGTCGTGAGGCGCCGGCTTTATTGAATAAAGACTCCGCGCTCCACGGCTTGTCACGTTTCAGCAAGCAACAACCGCTCACTGCTTGCCGAATTCATCGCCCATTTCTTTCGCGCGCGCATCGGCGGCCAGCGCGCCGCGCACGATGGCTTCCTTGATGCCGCTCGCGTCGAACGATGCAAGCGCCGCGGCGGTCGTGCCGCCCTTCGACGTCACGCGCTCACGCAACACGGCCGGCGGCTCGTCGGAATTCGCGGCCAGTTGCGCGGCGCCCGTGAAAGTCGCGACGGCGAGCGCGCGGCCTTGTGCTTCGTCCATGCCGAGTTGGCGTGCGGCTTCCTGCAATGCTTCGATGAAGTAAAAGACGTAGGCCGGCCCGCTGCCCGAAATCGCGGTGACGGCGTCGATCTTCGCTTCGTCGTCGAACCATACCGTTTCGCCCACCGCGCCCAGCACCTGCGATGCGAGCGTGCGGCCCGCATCGTCGACGCTCGCGGTCGCGGTCAAGCCGGCGACGCCCATGCCGATTAACGCCGGCGTGTTCGGCATGACCCGCACGATGCGCGTATGGCCGTTGAGCCAGCGCGACATGTCATCCATGCGAATGCCGGCGACGATGCTGATCGCGAGTTGCGACGCCTTCAGATGCGGCGCGAGCGCTTCGGCGACGCTCTTCAGGATCTGCGGCTTCACCGCGAGTACGACGGCGTCATAGGTGCCGAGCGCGGCGTCCGCGGCCGCTCCGGTCTTGATGCCGAACTGCGCTTCATTGCGCTTGCGCGCGTCTTCGTTGGGATCGATCGCGTAGAGATCGGCGGGCGCGACACCGCGCTTGATAAGGCCGCCGATCAACGCCGCAGCCATGTTGCCGCCGCCGATAAAAGCAATTTTCATGATGTTCCGCGAAGGTTGGATGGAGCTTGTGAAACCGCGTGTGCGCCCGTTAATGCAACGTTAATCGCAACGCTAGTGCGAATAATCGCGCGCGCCGAAGATGGCCGTGCCCACGCGCACAATGGTCGCGCCTTCGAGCACGGCGGCCTCGAGGTCGCTCGACATACCCATCGATAACGTATCGAGTTCGAGCCCCTCGCCGACAAGACGCTCGAACAGTTCGCGTAAGCGGCGATGCGGCACGCGTTGGTCGTCGATACTGCCGGCCGGCTCGGGTATCGCCATCAGGCCGCGCAACCTGAGCCGCGGCAGCGCGGCGATGTCTTTCGCGACTTGCACGGCTTCGTCGACGCTGACGCCGCTTTTCGACGCCTCGCCGCTAATGTTGACCTGCAAGCACACGTTCAGCGGCGGCAGCGTTTCCGGCCGCTGCTCGGAAAGCCGTTGCGCGATCTTCAGGCGATCCACCGAATGCACCCAGTCGAACTGTTCGGCCACCGGCCGCGTCTTGTTCGACTGCAACGGGCCGATGAAATGCCATTCGAGCGTGCTGCGCAAATCGGCGAGCACTTCGATTTTCGTGAGCGCTTCCTGCACGTAGTTTTCGCCGAATGCGCGTTGACCGGCGGCATGGGCCGCGCGCACGTCTTCGGCGGGAAAGGTCTTGGAGACGGCAAGCAACGCGATGGAACGCGCGTCGCGTCTCGCCACGTGCGCGGCGAGGGCGATGCGTTGCTGCACCGCTTCGAGGTTATGAATCAGATCGGGCATGGAACGAACCGGAGCGGACCAAAGGTCGATGGGTCGATAAAGTCGATGCCCCGATTATACGGACAGCATGTGCTCGACCAGTTCGATCCAGTGCGCAACCGGCGTCGACGTGCCGCTTTGCAGATGTGAAATACAGCCCACGTTCGCCGACACGATCACCTGCGGTTCCTGCGCATGCAGCCGCTCGAGTTTCTGATCGCGCAACGCATACGAGAGCTTCGGCTGCGTCAGCGAATAGGTGCCCGCGGAGCCGCAGCACAGGTGACTGTCGGCCGGCAGTCGCACTTCCAGGCCGAGCCTCGTCAGCAGATGTTCGACCGTGCCGCGCACTTTTTGCCCGTGCTGCAACGTGCACGGCGGATGAAACGCGACCGTATGGATCGCGCGGCGGCGCGTGACGGCCACGAGCTCTTCCTCGAAATCCGGCAGAATTTCGGCGATGTCGCGCGTCAATTCGACGATGCGGCGCGCTTTTTCCGCATACGCCGGATCGTCGCGCAGCAGGTGCGCGTATTCCTTCACCGTCGCGCCGCAACCCGACGCGTTCATCACGATCGCCTCGACGCCCTGTTCGACATGCGGCCACCATGCGTCGATGTTGGCGCGCATGTCGTCGAGCGCTTCGTCGTTGTAGCCGAGGTGCAGCCGGATCGCGCCGCAGCAGCCGGCGTCGGGCGCGACCACGGTTTCGATGCCGAGCGCATCGAGCACGCGCGCGGTGGCGGTGTTCACGTTCGGCATCATCGACGGTTGCACGCAGCCGGCCAGCATCAGCATCTTGCGCGTGTGCGTCGCGCTCGGCCATGTCAGCGGACGCTGCCGCGCGGGCACCTTGTCGCGCAGTTTTCTTGGCAACAGCGCACGAAAATGCTGGCCGACGCGCATGGTCGGCGTGAACAGCGCGCTGTTCGGCACGAAGCTCGCGAGCAGCCGGCGCGTGAGACGCTGGCCGAGCGGGCGCGTCACTTTTTCCTCGGTGATCTTGCGGCCGATTTCGACCAGCTTGCCGTACTGCACGCCGGACGGGCAGGTGGTTTCGCAATTGCGGCACGTCAGACAGCGGTCGAGGTGAACCTGCGTGCTGCGCGTCACCTCCGCGCCTTCCACCATTTGCTTGATCAGATAGATGCGGCCGCGCGGGCCGTCGAGTTCATCGCCGAGCAGTTGATAGGTCGGGCACGTGGCCGTGCAGAAGCCGCAGTGCACGCAGTTGCGCAGAATGGCGTCGGCTTCGTCGCCGTCGGGCGTATTGCGAATGAAGTCCGCGAGATTGGTTTGCATCGCGCGCTCAGAAGTCGGGGTAGAGACGGCCGCGATTGAAAATGCGGGCCGGGTCGAAAGCGGTTTTCAGGCCGCGATGGATTTTCATCAGCGGCGCGGGAAGCGGTGTGAAGACGCCCGCGCCGCGGTCGTAGCCGAGGCCGGTGCGGAAGATCGTCGCGTGGCCGCCGGCCTGCTTCGCGCTGATGCGCACCGTTTGCGCGTCGGTGTCCGTGATCCACCAGCGCTGCGCGCCGCCCCATTCCATCAGTTGCGCGCCGGGCAGTTGCAGCGGCTCGGTGATGGACGGCAACGCGAGCCGCCACAGCGCGGCCTTCGGCGGAATCGCGGCGAAGAACGAGTCGGTCTGCTCGCGCAGGCCGGCCCAGAAGCGTTCGGCTTCCACCGCATCGACGACTTCGCCGCCCAGCGACGAGCGCGCCGATTTGACCGCGCTCTCCGCGCCCGCGAGACGCACGGCGAGCGTGCCGTGGCGCCAGGCGCTCGCGGTAATCGGCAACGGCCGGCCGCCCCATTCGTTAAGCTTGCGCACGGCGTCGGTGCCGTTCATGTCGAACTTGAGCGTGGCTTCGGCCTGCGGCTGCGGCAGCACTTTGACCGACAATTCGAGGATCAGCCCGAGCGTGCCGAGCGAGCCCGCCATCAAGCGCGAGACGTCGTAACCGGCGACGTTTTTGACGACCTGGCCGCCGAAGTGCAGCGTTTGCCCCTGGCCGTTCATGATGACCGCGCCGAGCACGAAGTCGCGCGCCGCGCCGGCCGACGGGCGGCGTGGACCCGCAATGCCCGCGGCCACGCAGCCGCCGAAGGTGGCCTGCGGCCCGAAGTGCGGCGGCTCGAACGCAAGCATCTGATTGTGTTCGGCGAGCGCCGCTTCGATCTCGACGAGCGGCGTGCCGGCGCGCGCGGTGATGACCAGCTCCGCCGGGTCGTACGCGACGATGCCGCGATAAGCGCGCGTGTCGAGGATCTCGCCTTCCAGCGTCTGACCGTACCAGTCTTTCGTGCCGCCGCCGCGCACGCGTAACGCGCGTCCCTCGGCGCTGGCGGAACGCACGCGCTCCGACCACATGGCGACGATGTCGTCCTCTTCCATGATGCCCTGCTTCGTTATGTTTCGAACGATTGTACCGGGCGGGGCCGCGCTGACAACCCGGAGCGGACCCCTATCGGGTAATCAGGGTGACATGACGCGAAACCCCGCCGCGACGGGCTATGCGCGATGCGTGGACGCTAGAAGCGCGGCAACTCGGGATGCGGCAGCAGACCGCCGCGCACGTGCATCTTGCCGTATTCGGCGCAGCGCGCGCGAGTGGGGATGCCCTTGTCCGGGTTCAGCAGGCCGGGCGGATCGAAGGCGCGCTTGACCGCGTGAAACGCATCGCGCTCCTCGGGCGAAAACTGCACGCACATCGAATTGATCTTCTCGATGCCGACGCCGTGCTCGCCCGTCACCGTGCCGCCCAGTTCGACGCAGGCTTCGAGAATATCGGAGCCGAACGCTTCCGCGCGGTGCCACTCGTCCTTGTCGTTGCCGTTGAAGAGAATCAGCGGATGCATGTTGCCGTCGCCCGCATGAAACACGTTGATGCAGCGCAGCCGGTACTTCTTCTCCATCTCCTCGATGCGCGACAGCAGCGGCCCGATACTGCGGCGCGGCACGGTGCCGTCCATGCAGTAGTAATCCGGCGAGATGCGGCCGGCGGCCGGAAACGCGTTCTTGCGGCCGGACCAGAAGCGCAGCCGCTCGTTTTCCGTGCGCGAGATCGCGATGCGCGTTGCGCCGTGCTCGCGCAGCACCGCCGTCATGCGCACGATTTCGTCGGCGACTTCTTCCGGCGTGCCGTCGGATTCGCATAGCAGAATCGCCGCCGCGTCGAGGTCGTAGCCCGCGTGGACGAATTCTTCGACGGCGCGCGTGGCGGGTTTGTCCATCATCTCGAGGCCCGCCGGAATGATGCCCGCGGCGATGATGCCGGCGACCGCGTCGCCGCCTTTCACCACGTCGTCGAAACTGGCCATGATGACCTGCGCCGTTTGCGGTTTCGGAATCAGCTTGACGGTGACTTCCGTGACGATCGCGAACATGCCTTCGCTGCCGATCAGCACCGCGAGCAGATCGAGCCCCGGCGCGTCGGGTCCGAGCGAACCGAATTCGACGATCTCGCCTTCCATCGTCACCGCGCGCACGCGCAGCACGTTGTGCACGGTGAGGCCGTACTTGAGGCAATGCACGCCGCCCGAATTTTCCGAGACGTTGCCGCCGATCGTGCAGGCAATCTGCGACGACGGGTCCGGCGCGTAGTACAAGCCGTACGGCGCCGCGGCTTCGGAGATCGACAGATTGCGCACGCCGGGCTGCACCGTGGCGGTCCGCGCGTACGAGTCGACTTCGATGATCTTTTTGAAGCGCGCGAGCGACACGACAACGCCGTGACGAATCGGCATCGCGCCGCCGGACAGGCCGGTTCCCGCGCCGCGCGGCACGATCGGCACGCCAAGGCGATGGCAGATCTGCACGATGCGCTGGACTTGCGACTCGGTCTCCGGCAACGCGACCGCAAGCGGCAGCCGACGATATGCGGCGAGGCCGTCGCAGTCGTAGGCGACCGTATCTTCGTCGCGATAGAGCAGACAGTGGTTCGGCAGGACCGCCATCAGCGCCTGCACGACTTCGCGCTGGCGCTGGGCGAGAACTTCTGCCGACAGTTCGGCGGGTGCGTTCATGTGCGTCGTCTCCTCTTGTCTTTCGCCGCGCGCGCTTTCAGGCACTTCCGGGCGCTTCCCGCGCGCTTGTATTGCGGCGACTGTTGCGGCCGGCGGGGTGGTCCGCGCTCATGCCGCGTTTGCTACCGTTGCTACCGGTGCTGCTACTCATATTGCGCCTGAATTGCGCTGGCTTGCGCTCGCCTGTGTGTCTGCCGATGCGTCAAGCCGCCCAGCTAAAAATCTTGCCGGGGTTCATCAGATTGTGCGGATCGAGTGCGTGCTTGATGGAGCGCATCGTGTCGATCGCGACATCGCCGTGTTCCTCAAGCAGAAAATTCATCTTGTGCAGACCGACGCCGTGCTCGCCGGTGCACGTGCCGTCCATGCGTAACGCGCGCTGCACGATGCGATGATTCAGACGTTCGGCCTCGACCAGTTCCTCCGGCTTGTTCGGATCGATCAGGATCGCGACGTGGAAATTTCCGTCACCGACATGGCCGACGATTGGGCAGGGCAGCGGCGACGTCTTCAGATCCTGCTCTGTTTCGACGACGCATTCGGCGAGGCGCGAGATCGGCACGCAGACGTCGGTCGTGACGGCGCGGCACCCCGGCTTTAATTGCAGCATCGCGAAATAGGCGTTGTGACGCGCGTTCCACAGACGGCTGCGGTCTTCCGGCCGCGTCGCCCATTCGAAGCCTTCGCCGCCGTTCTGCGCGGCCAGTTCCTGCACGAGTTCGGCTTGTTCCTTCACGCCGGCCTCGGTGCCGTGGAATTCGAAGAACAACGTGGGCGCCTCGCGCAGCGTCAGATTCGAATGCCGGTTAATCGAGCGGATCGCGAGCGCGTCGACGAATTCGACGCGGGCGATCGGCACGCCCATCTGAATCGTTTCGATGACGGCGCGCACTGCATCGCCCATCGACGGAAACGCGCAGACGGCCGCGGAGACCGCTTCCGGCTGCGGATAAAGGCGCACGGTGATTTCGGTGATGACGCCGAGCGTGCCTTCCGAGCCGACGAAAAGACGCGTGAGGTCGTAACCCGCGGACGACTTGCGTGCTCGCGTGCCGGTTTTGATGACGCGGCCATCGGCGAGCACGACGGTCAGGCCGAGCACGTTCTCGCGCATCGTGCCGTAGCGCACCGCGTTCGTGCCGGACGCGCGCGTGGCCGACATGCCGCCGATGCTGGCGTCCGCGCCTGGATCGATCGGAAAAAAGAGGCCGGTGTCGCGCAGCGCCTCGTTGAGCTGTTTGCGCGAGATGCCGGGCTCGACGGTGACCGTCAGATCTTCGGCGTTGATCGACAGGACGCGGTTCATTTCCGACAGATCGATGGACACGCCGCCTTGCACCGCGAGCAGATGTCCTTCAAGCGACGAGCCGTTGCCGTACGGAATGATCGGCACGTTGTACTGGCCGCAGAGCTTGACGATGGTTTGCACGTCTTCGGTGTTGCGCGCGAACACGACGGCGTCGGGCAATTGCGGGTCGAACGGCGATTCATCGCGGCCATGATGTTCGCGCACGGCCTGGGCGACCGACACACGTTCGCCGAAGGCGTCGGTGAGGGCGCTGAGCAATTCGGGGGAAAATGGCCGGCGCAGCGCGGCCGGCGGAACACCATAATTCACGCATGTCTCCTGTGTCGACTGGAGTTAGCGCTTCAGCGCTTACTCCAGTCCCATGCTAGCGGTCGACTGGAGTTAGCGCTTCAGCGCTTACTCCAGTCCCATGCTAGCGGTCGACCGGAGTTAGCGCTTTAGCGCTTAGTCCAGTCCCATGCTAGCGGTCGACTGGAGTTAGCGCTTTAGCGCTTAGTCCAGTCCCATGCTAGCGGTCGACTGGAGTTAGCGCTTCAGCGCTTAGTCCAGTCCCATGCTAGCGGTCGATCCAAGTTAGCGCTTCAGCGCTTACTCCAGTCCCATGCTAGCGGTCGATCCAAGTTGGCGCTTTAGCGCTTACTTGGGTCCCATGCTAGCGGGCAACCCGAGTTTGGCACCTCAGCGCTTACCCCAGTCCATCGACCACGGTTATCAATCATTGTCAGCCGAAGCGATTCTGCAGCAACCGTTTCATTTTACGCCGATCGTTTGCAGGCCGGCTCGAGTCCTTGCAGGCCGCTGATGATCACTGCGGCCCGGACCTCGCTCCTATAATGGCCACGGCCGCCCGATGCGCGCAATATGTCCGATGCGATAGCTGCGCCGCGACTAACCCAGCCGCCGCCAAGCATGATCAACGCCCACCGGCCAACGTATCGGCCGAGGCATCAGCGACTCCGCCACACCACCCGCATCCCGACCGACCAACCAGAGGATCACCATGGGTAACCGCCTAACCAAAATCGCCACCCGCACCGGCGACGACGGCACCACCGGCCTCGGCGACGGCCGGCGCGTACGCAAGAGCAGCGCCCGCATCGAGGCAATCGGCGACGTCGACGAACTCAACTCCAATCTCGGCGTGCTGCTGTGCGAAAACCTGCCCGACAACGTGCGCGCGGCATTGGTGGCGATCCAGCACGACCTGTTCGACCTCGGCGGTGAGCTCTGCATTCCTGGCCACACGATGATCACCGACCGCCACCTCGCACAACTAGACGGCTGGCTCGCCGACTACAACGCCGCATTGCCGCCGCTCAAGGAGTTCATCCTGCCGGCCGGCTCGCGGGCGGCGTCGCTTGCGCACGTCTGCCGCACGGTTTGCCGCCGCGCCGAACGGGCGATTGTCGCGCTCGGCGAAGAAGAGACGATCAACGCGGCACCGCGCCAGTATGTGAACCGTCTGTCGGATTTGCTCTTCGTGCTCGCTCGCGTGCTCAATCGCGCTGACGGCGGCACCGACGTCCTCTGGCAGCACGACCGCGGTCACGGCTAGGCAGCAGACGCAATTCTGTAGGCATCAACGCCAGGGCAATTCAGCCTGCGACAATCTGTCTGGGCGAGGGCGCTCTATAAGATGTATCGTATGCGCATCTTTAAGGAGAAGTACAAATGACCGCCCTTACCGCCGACCAGATCGCCCGCGTCAAAGCCACGGTTCCCGTGCTCGCCGAGCACGGCACGACCATCACCAAGCATTTCTACAAGCGCATGTTCGCGCATCACCCGGAACTGAAGAATCTCTTCAACCAGACGCATCAGCAAAGCGGCAATCAGCCCGAGACGCTCGCTCGCGCCGTGTACGCGTACGCGGCCAACATCGACAATCTCGGCGCGCTCGGCCCGGCCGTCTCGCGAATCGCCAACAAGCACGCGAGCCTGAACATTCGGCCCGAGCACTATCCGATTGTCGGCCGCCATCTGCTGGGTGCGATCGTCGACGTACTCGGCGACGCGGTCGATCAGCCGACGCTCGACGCGTGGCAGGTCGCGTATGGCCAACTCGCGAACATTTTCGTCGGCACCGAGGCGAAGCTGTACGAAGGCGCGGCATGGAGCGGCTTCCGCCCGTTCAAGGTGGCGCGCAAGCAGGTGGAGAGCGACGAGATCACGTCCTTTTATCTGACGCCTGCCGACGGCACCGCAGCCTGTGAGTTCGAACCCGGCCAATACGTGAGCGTCACGCGCTTTGTCGACAAGCTGGGCGTCGACCAGCCGCGGCAGTACAGCTTGTCGGATGCGCCGCATGGCAAGTGGCTGCGCATTTCGGTCAAGCGTGAAGACGGCCGCGAGGACGCCGCGCCGGGTCACGTGTCGAACCTGCTGCATGCGGGCGTGGAGGAGGGCACGATCGTGCACGTGAGCGCGCCGATGGGCGACTTCACCCTCGATCGCAAGAAGATCACGCCGGTCGTGCTGATGAGCGGCGGCGTGGGCGTCACACCGATGACGTCCATGCTGTCGACATTGCTCGCCGACGGCAGCGAGCGGAGCGTCACTTTCGTTCACGCATGCCGCAACGGCCGCGTGCATGCGTTCCGCGAGTGGCTCGACGATACCGCTGCGTCGCATGCGAACGTGAAGCGTGTCGTGTTCTACGAAGCCGTTGATGCAAGCGACCGGCAGGGCATCGACTACGATTTCGAAGGCCGTCTCGACGTGACGAAAATCGCGGATCGCGTCATCGCGCTGGATGCCGACTACTACATTTGCGGCCCCGTGCCCTTCATGCGCGCGCAGCGCGACGCGCTGGTTGCATTGGGCGTGGAGCCGACGCACATTCACACTGAAGTGTTCGGTTCGGGCGCGGTCGAGTAAGCCGGTCGATGTAGCAGGTCAGGCAAAGCGCGCGCGCTTGCTGCCAGCAGCGAGCCGCGCGAATCCGCCAACCTCGCGCGCTATCCCACCGCCATCGTGACCGGCTTGCCAATCCGGCTCAACATTTCGACGAGCGTGTCGATGGTGAACTTGGTGGTTTTCTTGTTCACCACGTCCGAGACCCGCGGGCGCGAGACCATGAGAATTTCCGCGGCCTCCGCTTGCTTCAGATGATGCTGCTCGATCCACGTGGACAATTCCGTCATGAGCTGCTCCTTGAGCAGCCTCGTGTCGTTGATCTGCTTTTGCGACGCCGCGTGCAGACGCTTGGCCTCGTCGGCGGAAAAGCCGAGTTCGAGAAACACGTTTGCGCCGGGCTTTGTCACGTGACGAATTTTGGTGTCGATCGTCATTTGTTAAGGTTTCCTATCGTTAATGATGGCGCGATACCGCGTTTCGGCAATCAGTTTGTCGTGCGGCGCGAGCTTCTGGGTTTTCTTCTGCATGCAATGAAGCACGTAAAGCGCTTCTGCAAACTTCGTGACGTACATCACGCGATAAATGCCGTTCTCTTCCCGGATGCGAATTTCGCGCGTTCCAGGACCCACCGAGTCGAACGGTTTCCAGTCGTCAGGGTCGAGACCCGCCTGGATCTTGCCGATCTGAAACCCGGCTTGCCGACGTGCCTCTTCTGGAAAGGCGAGCAAATCGCCATAGCTGGAGCCTAGCCAGCGAACTTCTTTTTCCAGCGTCATAACCGCCTTCCATGTACAAAATATTATACGCAAATTCCCGCCTGGTCAAGTCATTCGCGACCCGGCGATGAACTGCTACGGTACATAGACGGCGGCATCTCCACCATTCGTCCGTTCGGCCAACGAAATAAAAAAACCCGGCTGTGAACTGCACGAGCCGGGTTTCTTAACGCTGCAAACCGCATTCTTGCGATGCGGTCAAACGGTAAAACCACAAAACAAAAAATCAGTTGCCGCTTCCGCGCGCCACGCGCCGCTGCTTGACCGCGTCGGCGAGACCTTCCAGCACGGCGACGCTTTCGTCCCAGCCAATGCATGCATCGGTGATGCTCTGACCGTACGTGAGCGCGCAGCCTTCCTGCAAGTCCTGGCGGCCCGCCACCAGATGCGACTCCACCATCACGCCGACAATTCGTTCGTCGCCCGAAGCAATCTGCCGGCCGATGTCCGCGCACACCGGAATCTGGTTCTCGTGCTTCTTCGAGCTGTTCGCGTGGCTTGCGTCGATCATCAGGCGCGCCGCGAGTCCGGCCTTGCCGATGTCCGAGCACGCCGCGTTCACGCTCGCAGCATCGTAGTTCGGCGTCTTGCCGCCGCGCAGGATGATGTGGCAGTCCTCATTGCCCGCCGTCGATACGATCGCCGAGTGCCCGCCCTTCGTGACCGACAGGAAATGGTGCGGCTGCGACGCGGCCTTGATTGCGTCGACGGCGATCTTGACGTTGCCGTCGGTGCCGTTCTTGAAGCCGACCGGGCACGACAGTCCCGACGCGAGTTCGCGGTGCACCTGCGACTCGGTGGTCCGCGCGCCGATCGCGCCCCACGAGATCAGATCGGCGATGTATTGCGGGCTGATCATGTCGAGGTATTCGGTGCCGGCCGGCAGACCCAGTTCGTTGATGCGCAACAGCAGCTCGCGCGCGGTGCGCAAACCTTCGTTGATCTTGAAGCTGTTGTCCATGTGCGGGTCGTTGATGAGGCCTTTCCAGCCCACCGTCGTGCGCGGCTTTTCGAAATACACGCGCATCACGACTTCGAGTTCGCCCGCAAAGCGCTTGCGCTGCTCGACGAGACGCCCCGCGTATTCCATTGCCGCTTTGGTGTCGTGAATCGAACACGGTCCGACGATCACGATCAGGCGGTCGTCCATGCCATGCAGGATCCGATGCATGGCGGTGCGCGAACTGTAGATAAGGTCGGAGACCGCTTCGTCGCAGGCAAATTCGCGGATCAGGTGCGCCGGGGGCGTAAGCTCTTTCAATTCTCGAATGCGGACATCGTCGGTGTTGTGCGGGGGCATGTTGTTCTCCTGAATCGGTTCGTAGCGTGTTCACGCGGGCGGCGCGTGCAAGGCAAAGTGTTCAAAGGCTGAATGAGCAAAGACTGAAGGCGAAAAAAAACCGCCAGACTCGCTGGCGGTTTTTCGGGAATTCTCGGTGTTCTGCGTGCACTAACACCCCTCTCGATCCGCCAGCGGTCTGAGATACCAAAAAAAGTAAAAGTAAAACTTGGCGGACATGGCGAAATGGAGTCGCTGGTCAAAAAGGGTGATTGACTTTATAACCCGGGGAAGCTCGGCTGGCAAGCTATGCGGTCTAAAAATGCGGAAAAGCCGCACGATCCAGCGTTTCCACGCATGAATCGTGCGGCCGGAGCCTCGTCAGGCCGTACCGCCCACCGTCATCCGGTCGATACGCAGCGTCGGCTGGCCGACGCCCACCGGCACGCTCTGGCCTTCCTTGCCGCACACGCCGACGCCCGAATCCAGCTTCATGTCGTTGCCGATCATGCTGACGTATTTGAGCGATTCCGGGCCGCTGCCGATCAGCGTTGCGCCCTTGACCGGGTACGTGATCTTGCCGTCCTCGATCATGTACGCCTCGGACGCCGAGAACACGAACTTGCCGTTGGTGATGTCGACCTGGCCGCCGCCGAAGTTCACCGCATACAAGCCGTTCTTCACCGACTGAATGATTTCCTGCGGGTCCTTGTCGCCGTTGAGCATGTACGTGTTCGTCATGCGCGGCATCGGCAGCGCGGCATACGATTCACGACGCGCGTTGCCCGTGACCGGCATCTTCATCAGGCGCGCGTTGAGCGTGTCCTGAATGTAACCCTTGAGAATGCCGTCCTCGATCAGCGTCGTGCACTGCGTCGGATTGCCTTCGTCGTCGATATTGAGCGAGCCGCGGCGATTCGGCAGCGTGCCGTCGTCGACAACGGTCACGCCCTTCGCCGCGACCTGCTCGCCGATGCGTCCCGCGAATGCGGACGAGCCCTTGCGGTTGAAGTCGCCCTCGAGCCCGTGGCCGATCGCCTCGTGCAGCAGCACGCCCGGCCAGCCCGGCCCGAGCACGACCGTCATCGCGCCGGCCGGAGCGGGGCGCGCTTCGAGATTCACGAGCGCCGCGTGCACGGCGTCGTCGACGTAACGCGACAGCACTTCGTCGGTGAAATAGCTGTAGTCGAAACGGCCGCCGCCGCCGCCGCTGCCGATTTCGCGGCGGCCGTTCTGCTCGGCGATCACTGTGACCGAGACGCGCACGAGCGGCCGGATGTCGGCCGCGAAGCCGCCGTCGCTGCGCGCGACCAGCACGACGTCGTATTCGCCTGCGAGGCCCGCCATCACTTGCTGGATGCGCCGGTCGCGGCCGCGCGCCATGTGTTCGATGCGCTCGAGCAGCTTGACCTTGGCGGTGGCGTCGAGCGAATGCAGCGGGTCGGCGGGCAGATACAGATCGCGCCCGGCGATGCCTGTCAGCGACGACGCCACCTTGATCTTCTGCTTGCCGCCGCCCGCCTTGGCGATGGCGCGCGTGGCGATCGCCGCCTGGCGGATCGCCTCGGGCGACAGATCGTCCGAATAGGCGAAAGCCGTGCGGTCGCCCGACACGGCGCGCACGCCGACGCCCTGGTCGATGCTGAAGCTGCCCGACTTCACGATGCCTTCCTCGAGGCTCCACGCTTCGCTGCGCGTGGCCTGGAAATACAGGTCCGCGTAATCGACACGATGCGTGAAGATCTCGGCGAGCGTGCGGGTGAGCAGCGATTCGTCGAGACCGTAGGGCGTCAGGAGGATGTCCTTGGCGGTGGCGAGATTGCGGATACCAGGTTCGATGATGTTCATGCGAAGTATGTTCTGCTCGATACGAAGGATTCGGTTAGCGCCACGCTCACTATATGAGTGACGGACGCCGCAGTTTCAATGTCACGTGTTCTAGCTCAGCACCCGATGACGCCATGCGGGCAGACTCTGCCGCACCTCGTCGATGCGCGTGCGTTCGAGCGTCCCCGCGACCACGCCGGCGCCTTCGTCGCGCACCGCGACGACTTCGCCCCACGGATCGATCAGCATGCTGTGGCCCCACGTGCGGCGGCCATTCTCATGCTTGCCGCCTTGCGCCGCGGCCAGCACGTAGCACTGGTTTTCGACGGCGCGCGCGCGCAGCAGCATTTCCCAATGCGCGCGGCCCGTCGTGTAAGTAAACGCCGACGGCACCACCATCAGCGCGCAATCGCCCATGCGCCGGTACAGCTCGGGGAAGCGCAGATCGTAGCAGACCGACAAACCAACGCGGCCGAACGGCGACTCGAAGGTGCGGACTTCGCCGCCGGGGCAAATGGTGCGCGCCTCGTCGAACGATTCCTCGCCCTTTTCGAAGTTGAACAGATGGATCTTGTCGTAGCGCGCGGCCTCGTTACCCTCGGGGTCGAACACGAGCGTCGTGTTCAACACGCGCGACGGCTCCGGCGCCGTGATCGGCAACGTGCCGCCGATTACCCATACCTTGTGGCGGCGCGCGGCATCGGCGAGAAAACGCTGGATCGGGCCGTCGCGATACGCTTCGCGAACCGCGAGCTTGTCGGTGTCCTTGAAGCCCATGAAGCAGAAGTACTCGGGCAGAAGGACGAGCTGCGCGCCGTCGGCGGCGGCTTCGGCGATCAGACGTTCGGCGTCGGCGAGATTGCGCTCGCGATCCGGCGTGCTGACCATTTGCAGCGCGGCGACGCGGAAGCTGTTTGGCTGACCGCTCGCCGGTTCGCGCTGCGCACTATCAAGCGCAGTGTCGGACGAAGCGTGGGATGAAGACGAAGAGACGTGTGTTTCGCTCATGAGCGTTTCGGAAAACTCCCGGCAAGGCGGCGCGACAGCCGGCGCCGCATACGTCGTTCAGGGCAGGCTCGTGCCGCCGGTGTGCGTCACTCGAAAGCGCCTACTGGATGCGCTGACCGAAGCCGTCCGATCGCGATGAACGAAGCCACGGTTACGCGCTAACTTGCAGGCTCAGTTCGCGCCGGCGGTCGAAGCTGGAGCGTCCATCTTACCCCG
The DNA here is from genome assembly GCF_041355255.1 of Paraburkholderia sp. RCC_158. Taxonomy (NCBI): domain Bacteria; kingdom Pseudomonadati; phylum Pseudomonadota; class Betaproteobacteria; order Burkholderiales; family Burkholderiaceae; genus Paraburkholderia; species Paraburkholderia sp. RCC_158. Next base: position 41,453 of record NZ_JBFUPM010000014.1, read on the forward strand.
ATCGCTCTTGACCCGCTCGATGTGCGGTTTCGACCAGGAGCCCGTTATCGCATAGTCCCGCGCGAACGCGTGCGACACCGATTTGCTGAACGCGAGGTCCGCCACCAGCGCGCCCAGGCCGAGCAGCGGGTTGATCACCGCGGCCGCGACGACCGCCGCGCCCGCGCTCACCGTCGGCACGATCTTGACGTGCATGTCCTGCGTTTCCTGCGCCAGGTCGACCGAGCCTTTCATCTCGGCGCGGGCCGGCGCGGTCACCATCTCGAAGTTTTCCGTGCGGCCGATGCCGTTGCGAATCTGCGCCGTCCCCGTGACGTGCTCGAACGGCAGACCTTCGCCGATCACGTCGCGGAAATTGAGCGTCGCGAAGCGCGCGAGGCTTTGCAGGCTGAGCACGCCGAGCAGCTTGGCGACGCCCGGATCGACCTTGAGAATCTGCCCATGCCGCAGATCCACGGCGATATTGCCGTTGAGCGTCGGATAGTCGATCGCCGTCGGGCCGCCGCGCCACACCATCTTGCCGTTGAGCGTGCCGCTGCCCGCCTTCAGCGTGCGTGGCTGGCCGAAGCGCTCGAGCAGGCCGCCCGCGTCCTTGATGTCGAGCTTGAAATCGAACACCGTGCGCCGCGGCGTGCTTTCGTCCGCGGCGTTGCCGAGTTCCGTCGAGGTGCGCCAGTTCGCCGTCGCGGTTAACGTGGCCGCAGGATTCGCGATGTCGAGCTTGTCCAGTTGCCAGACCGGCACGCCGTCTTCGTTGAAGTTGTGCGCGAGCACTTCAAGCCGGCCGATGTCGCGGTCGCGCACGATCAGCTCGTTGACGACCAGATCGATCGACGGCATGTTTTGCGCCGGCGCCGACATCGCCTGGCCGAGCAGATCCTTGTCGGCGACCGACGGAATCACGACGCGTGCAAAGCGCGCCTGCAGCGTGCCCGGCGATGCCTTGTCGGCGCCCGGCAGCCACGAAACGTGACCGGACACCTGATTCGACGCGATGTTCGCCTGCCATTTGCCGTCCGCGTGCGAAGCGCCGACGATCACGCTCTCCCAGTGGCGCTTGAGCAGCGTCAGCGTGCCGATGTGCAGCGCGAAGCGGCTCGGCAGAAACTGCGCGACGGTCGGATTCGGGGCTGCGGGCGGGACGGGCGCGGCGGGCGCCTCGTTGCTGCGCAGTTGTGTAATCAGCGCGCGCCACGCATCGGCGTCGAATGCGTCCACGTCCACTGCGGCGATCACGCCCTCGCTCGGCAAGTCGGCCGGCCGGTTCACGCCGATGGCGCCGCGCACCACCGTCGGCGGGCTTTTCGGGTCGTAATGCAGCAGATAGCGCGCGGCGATGGGGCCGAAGTCGAGCTCGGCGCGCTCGAGTCCGCTTTCGCCGGCGAGCGTCGACGGACCGGCACTGGCGCGCAGCGGCATCGGCGTGCCGACCGGCTTGTTGAACGGCGCGGGGAAGTCGAGCGCGAGGCCGGTCAGGTCGGAGTTCGCGGTCAGTTGCGGCAGCTTGCCTTTGGCGCCGCGCACCGTGAGCGCATACGGCGCGCTGCCGCTCATGCGCGTGAGGACCTGTGCGGCCGGGCCATGCAGATCGAGGCCGCGCGCGGCCTCGACGGCGATATGGCCGTTCATGTCGAGCGCGTAGGTGCCGTCCTGTTTCAGCCCGCCGCTCGCCCGCACATCGCCGCCGAGAAACTGCGCGGTGAGCCGCTCGGTTTGTGCGCTGCGCTCGGTGAAACGCACCTTGCCCTTCACTTGCGACAGCGGCGGCACGTTCGCCACGCTCAAACGATTGTTCTGGAAACCGAGCGCGCCTTCCACGCCGATATGCGGCTTCGGCGTGCGCGGCACCGTCAGCTTCAGCGCGAGCGACGCCGGCCCTTCGGCGCGGATTTTCTCGGTCTGATGCCGCGCCATGATGCCGAGCGAGCTTTCGTTCACGTAGTCGAGCATGTCGGCGAGCGGCCCGAGCCCGTCGCCCTTGATGACGAGATTCGACTCGCGCGTGCCGAGGTCGTCGATCCTGCCGTTCACGCCGTGCAGCGCGACGCGCTTGTAGCGTGCGCGGTCGATGTCGAAGCGCAGCACGTTCTGCCTGATCTCGAACACGCCGTCGATGCCGTCGAACGCCGGCCACACGTTCGGCGTGCCGTTGCGCATGTTGCGCGGCGGGTACGGCGACGGGTCGAACTTGCCGCCCTTGAACGGCGCGACGATATGGAAGATGCCCGCCTCGGGATCGCGCGAATACGGGAACTTGGTGAGGTCGCCATGCACTTCGATCTTCGCGCCGCGCGACATGCCGGCCTGCAAGCCGTGGCCGAGATACATGCGCAGCTTCTCGCTGATGCTGGTCGGCAGATAGCGGACGATGCGCGACACCTGCGCGCGCTCGAAGTCGGCGGTCAGTTCCAGCGAGCCGCGGCCGTGGCCGGGGTTGCTGTAGTCCGCGCTTGCTGTCGCCGCGACGTCCGCATTGGAGACGCCTAGCTCGGCCAGCTTCACCGTGAACGCCGGATGGTTCTCGCCGGGCGCCTTCGGCGAAATGGTCCAGTCGGCGCGGCCATGCAGCCGGTCGAGCGTGAGGCGCGGATCGTCGAACACGCCCGGCAGCGTGATGGCGACGTTGGACGTGTCGAGCGTGGCGGTGCCGCGGCGTTGGTCGGCGTCCACGCGGCCCCACAGATTTTCGATGCCCGGAATGCCGGCGCGCGGGTGATTGCGCGCCGTGAGCCCCGGCGGCGGCTCCTGCGCGGCGACGCTGATGCCTTGCAGGTCGCCCGTGAAGCGGTAGCGCTCGATCGGCTCCGCGCCGGTCCCATGACGGTCGCCGCCCGGCTCGCCGGATTCCGGCTTGCCGCGCTCGACTTCGATCAGGTAGTTGGCGACGAGCCCGCGCGGGTTATAGCGCACGAGGCTGTTCAGGAGCGCACGCGGCAGCGGCAGCGCGCGGCTGAACTCCGCGAGTATGCCCAGGTCGACGCGATCGCCCGACACGCTGATGAACTGCCCGTGTTGCTGCGAAGCCGTCCGGTAGTGCCCGTTCAGCGTCTGGAACGCGAGCGTGCGCGTGAGCGGCGTGCCGTCTTCGAGCGGCGGCTGACCGAGTTCGGCGCGCATGTCGTTCAGTTGCAGCTCGTAATCGCCTTGCTGCGCTTGCAGGCGCCAGCCGAAATTCGCGATCGGCAACAGCAGCTTGGGCTGCGTGGGCCGCACTCGCAGCGCCACGTCGGCGCCGGCCATTTGCCCGCTTGCCGAAGTCATGCGGCCGTCGGCGAAATCGACCCAGATCGCGTTGTCGATGCGGCCCGCAAACGTCTCGATCGGGAATTTGATGTAGCGAGCGAGCGTCGGCAGATCGACTGGCCCGGTCGACACATACGCCTGTCCTTTCCAGTTGATCGGCTTGCCGATCGCGGCGAGCGGCGCGTGCCGGAAATGCGTGCGGAAATCGAGCGGGCCGCGCAGCAACTGGCCGTCGGGCGGCGCCTGAAGCGCGAGGCGGTGATCGTAGCCGTCGTTGAGAATGGCGATGCGGATGTCGCGCAGCGCGAGCTCCGGCGCGTCGCGCTGGGCGTCGCGCCAGCGCAGCACGCCGCCGCGCACGACGATCGCCTGCTGGCGCACGAGCCACGTCGACAACGTGTCGTTGCCGCTATGACGCGTCGGCACCGGCACGCCGGCGACCGACAGCACGCCGTCGCCGCCGCGCGAAATCAGCACGTCGGGCTGGTCGACGATCAGACTCGAGAGCGCCGGATGGAATTGCCACAGCGAGCGCCACGACAGCGTCGCGGTGGCGTGCGGAATGGTGAGCGCCGGCTTGCCGTCATGGTCGCGGATCACCAGATTCGTGATGTCGAGCCCCGGCTGAAACCCGCTCCAATGCGGCGCCAGTTTGCCGATGGTGAACTGCGCATGCAGCTTGTCGGAGACGGTCGCTTCGATTCGCGGCCGGAACGCGTCGACGCGCGGCAGCACTACGTAGCGCAAGCCGAGAAAGAGCCCCGCCGCGATGAAATAGAGGACGAGCGCGAGCGCGAGAACAACGTGGAGCGTCCGGCGCAAGACGACGTGGTCGCTTCCGCTCACAGGCCGGGCCGGCCCGGTTTCCTGCGGGTCGGCGGATTCGTTTCGCTCGGACATGCTGCGGCGGGTGGGCGTATGGTAGTTTTGCGGATTAACGACGAAATGTAACACACGGGAAAGCGTCGACAGGACTTCCGGAAAACCCTGTCAGGGGCCCACTGCACGACCTGCATCGGCGCGCAGCAAACCGTCGTGCGACGAGCCGCTGATCCGCGGTTCATGTCAATCAAGCAACGAGCGAGCCAGACCTTTGATGACTCACGCCACTCTCCTGAGTTCCAGCTATTCACATTACGCGGCGCGCGCCGTGGCGGCCCGTCCGCAGCTCGTCGCGCACGTGGCGGAGCTTGCGTCCGGGCCGTTGACGCGCGAGCGCATCGACGCCCGCTTCGACGCGCTGTGCGCCGAAGCGGCCGGCGGCGCCGACGCGCCGTTGACGGAGGCCGCATTGAAGCGCGCGTTGCGCCAGTTGCGCACGGAGGTCTTCTGCGCGGTGATGGAGCGCGACCTGGCCGGCGAGGCGGACGTCGCCGAAGTCACCGGAGCGATGACGGATCTCGCCGAGACCACGATCCAGCGCTCGCTCACGGTGCTGTCCGCCGAACTCGAAACGCTCTTCGGCGAGCCGCGCGGCCCGCAGGGCGAACGGCTCACGCTCGGCGTCGTCGGCATGGGCAAGCTCGGCGGCCGCGAGCTGAACGTCTCGTCGGACATCGACCTGATCTTCATCTACGAAGAGGACGGCGAGACGGCGGGCGGCCAGCGCGCGCCGATTGCCACGCAAGACTTTTTTACGCGCCTCGGCAAGCGCCTGATCGGCGCGCTCGCCGAAGTGACCGCCGACGGCTACGTGTTTCGCGTCGACATGCGTTTGCGCCCGAACGGCGATTCGGGACCGCTCGTGTGCAGCCTCGGCATGCTCGAGGAATATTTCTACGTGCAGGGCCGCGAGTGGGAGCGTTATGCGTGGATCAAAGGCCGGCTCGTTTCCGAAGGCACGAGCGACGCGGCGCAGCGCCTGTCGAAACAACTCGATGCGATCGTCACGCCGTTCGTCTACCGCCGTTATCTCGACTTCGGCGTGATCAGCGCAATCCGCGCGCTGCATTTGCAGATTCGCCAGGAGGCGCAGCGCCGTGCGTCGATGCGCCCCGACAAGGCCGACGACATCAAGCTCGGACGCGGCGGCATCCGCGAAATCGAATTTAGCGCGCAGGTGTTCCAACTGATTCGCGGCGGCCAGGACGCCGGTTTCCGCGTGCGCCCCACGCTCGCCGTGTTGCGGCACGCCGCGACGCATGGGCTGATCGACACGTCGGTGTGCGTGAAGCTCTCGCAGGCTTATCGCTTTTTGCGCGAGCTCGAACATCGGCTGCAATATCGCAACGACGCGCAGACGCACGCGATGCCGGTCGATTCCGAGGAACGCGTGGCGCTCGCGCGCGCAATGGGCTGCGACGACTATCCGATGCTGATGGAGCGGCTCGACGCGCATCGGGAATTCGTCGAACAGCAGTTCGACCAGATTTTCGCCGACAAGGTGAGCGGCCGCGACGGCTGCGGCGCGCCCGAAGACGGCGCGGCAGTGTGGGTCTGGAGCAGCGCGCTCGCGGACGACAGCGCGGCGGACGCGCTGCATGCGCGTCTCGTCGAGCTGGGCGTGGCCGAGCCTGCCGATCTGCTCGCGCGGCTGCGCGGCGTCTGGCAGTCGTCGCGCTATGCCGGACTCGCGGAGCGCAGCCGGCAGCGCTTCGACATCGTCGCGCAGCGCGCGCTCGAAGCCGCGCGCACGCTCGAGCCGCCCGAGCGGCGCGGCGACACGCTCGCGCGTCTGTTCGATCTGCTCGAAGCCGTGGGCCGGCGCGGCGCGTACCTCGCGCTGCTCACCGAGTATCCGCAAGCGCTGCATCGCGTGTTGTCGGTGCTGGGCGCGTCGCGCTGGGCAGCCGGTTATCTGATCCGCCATCCGCAACTGCTCGACGAACTGCTCGACGACGAAGCGCTGAACACGCCGTTCGACTGGCCCGAGTTCAAGCGCACGCTGCGCTTGCGGCTGGCCGCGGCGGACGGCGTCGAGCAGCAGATGGACTTGCTGCGCCACGCGCACCAGGCCGAGGTGTTCCGTATTCTGCTGATCGACCTCGCGGGCAAGCTGAGCGTCGAGCATGTGAGCGACCGTCTGTCCGAACTCGCCGATGCCGTGCTCGACGTCACGCTCGAAGCCGTCTGGAAGCAGTTGCCGAAGCGCCACCGCGACGCGCCGCGATTCGCGGTGATCGCTTACGGCAAGCTGGGCGGCAAGGAGTTGGGTTATGCATCGGACCTCGACGTGATCTTTCTCTACGACGATCCCGACGATGCCGCTTCGGACATCTATTCGACCTACACCCGCCGCCTGATTACATGGCTGACGACCGCGACCGGCGCGGGCACGCTGTTCGACGTCGATCTGCGCTTGCGGCCGAACGGCGAGTCGGGCCTGCTCGTTACCGATCTCGACGCGTTCCGCCGTTATCAGTTGCGCGAGGGCGACGCGGCCAACACCGCGTGGGTGTGGGAGCACCAGGCGCTGACTCGCGCGCGCTACTGCGCCGGCGACGCGCAGATCGGCGCGCAGTTCGAGGCGATCCGCGAACAGGTGCTGACGACGCCGCGCGACGCCGCGCAGCTTGCGCGCGAAATCGTCGAGATGCGCGAGCGCGTCGCCGCCGGGCATCCGAACCATACGACGCTGTTCGATCTCAAGCACGATCGCGGCGGGATGGTCGATATCGAGTTCACCGTGCAGTATTGGGTGCTGTTGCATGCGGCGCGCGATCCCGAGCTGATCCGCAATACCGGCAACATTGCGCTGTTGCGCGAGGTGTCGCGTCTTGGGCTGATGAGCGAGGCGGAAGCCGAGACAGTCGGCGCCGCTTATCGCACGTACCGGAAGCTGCAGCACAAGCTGCGGCTCGATGGGATGGAGAAGGCGCGGGTGGAACCGGGGTTGGTCGCGGCCGAGAGAGATGCGGTGCTTGGGCTTTGGGAGCGGGTGTTTGGGCGAGGGTGAGGTGGGGGTTTTTGAGGATGGGGGCGGGTAGCGGGCGACTAGCAGCCCGACCGCGGCCCGCAACTCACCACCTACGCCGCCAGCATTTCCTTCGCGTGCTTGCGCGTGGTCGGCGTGATCTCCAGGCCGCCGAGCATGCGCGCGACTTCTTCGACGCGGCTCGTCTTGTCGAGCGAAACGACGCTGCTCACCGTACCGCCCTTGCCGTTGCCGGCCTTCGCCACCTGGAAATGATGATCGCCACGCGCGGCGACCTGCGGCAAATGCGTCACGCAAAGCACCTGGCGCGCTTCGCCGAGTTGATGCAACAGCCGTCCGACCACTTCGGCGACGCCGCCGCCGATTCCAGTATCCACTTCGTCGAAGATCAGTGTGGGCGTCGGGCTCGCGGCACTCGCGATCACGGCGAGCGCAAGGCTGATACGCGCGAGTTCGCCGCCCGACGCGACCTTCGCGAGCGGCCGCAGCGGCACGCCCGCGTGGCCGGCGACGCGGAACTCGACCTGCTCCAGGCCATGCGCGCCGCCTTCGGGTAACGGCACGAGCGCGACCTCGAAGCTGCCGCCTTTCATCGACAGTTCCTGCATGCCTGTGGTGACCGCGGCGCCGAGCGCTTTGCCGGCCTTGGCGCGCGCCTTCGAGAGCTTCTTTGCTTCGGCGAGGAAGTCCTCGCGCGCTTTGGCTTCGGCTGCGTGCAGGCTGTCGAGGTCCGCGGCGGCGTCGAGCGCGGCAAGCTGCGCGCGGCGCGTCTCGTGTTCCTCGGGCAGCGTTTCGGGCTGCAAACGGAATTTGCGCGCCGCCGAATGCAATGCGTCGAGGCGCTTTTCGACTTGTGCGAGCCGGTCCGGGTCGAGTTCCAGCTTCTGCGCGTAATGGCTCAGCGAATACGCGGCTTCCTGAAGCTGGATCTCGGCGGGCTCGAGGGCGGCCAGCACGTCGTTCAAGGCCGGGTCGATATCGGCAAGGTCGCGCACCTTCGAGACGATCGACGCCAGGTGCGTGATCATTGCCTCGTCCGATTCGGAGAGCGCATTCAGCGCGCCTTGCACACCGTCGATCAGATTCGCCGAATGCGACAGCCGCCGATGCTCCGCGTTGACTTCTTCCCATTCGCCCGGCTGCGGCGCGAGCTTGTCCAGCTCGGCAAGCTGCCATGCCAGACGCTCGCGTTCCAGTTGCAATTCGCGGTCGCGGGTTTGCGCGTGCTCGACCGCCTGCACCTTCTCGCGCCAGGCGCGCCACGCGCGCGTGACGCTCGCGGACAGCTCGGTCAGCCCTGCATGCGTGTCGAACAGCTCGCGCTGCGCGTCGGGCCGCATCAGCAATTGATGCGCGTGCTGGCCGTGAATATCCACCAGCATTTCGCCGACTTCGCGCAGTTGCGCGAGCGTCGCCGCTGTGCCGTTGATGAACGCGCGCGAGCGGCCGTTCGCATCCACCACGCGGCGCAGCATCACAGTGCCGCCGTGCTGGCCGTCCGCCGCGGCCGCGCTCAACGCCTGCTCGTCGAGCCACTGGTCCACTTGCGCGTGCGTGTCGAATTCGGCGGTGATGTCGGCGCGGGTCTCGCCGGTCCGCACGACGTTCGCGTCGGCGCGCGCACCCAGCGCGAGCGCCAGCGCGTCGATCAGGATCGACTTGCCGGCGCCGGTTTCGCCGGAGAAAACGGTAAAGCCGCTGTCGAATTCGAGGTCGAGCGCGGCGACGATGACGAAGTCGCGTATCGAGAGGTGGCGAAGCATGGAAGTCGTTTGTGCTTGTCGGTGAGCTTGGTATCGGGTTTTACGAACTGCGCGCTTGCGGTCCGGCGTCCGCGCCGGTCAGGGCTTGGGATCTTCCTCGTGCGACGGGTATTCGTTCCAGTGCAGCTTCTTGCGCAGCGTCGCGAAATAGCTGTAGCCGACTGGATGCAGCATCGGCACCGTATGACGCGAGCGGCGCACTTCGATTGAGTCGCCGAGTTCCAGCGACGTGAACGACTGCATGTCGAAATTGACGTTCACCTCGCGCCCCGAAACGATCTGGATGCTGACCTTCGAATCGTCCGGCAGCACGATGGGCCGGTTCGACAGCGCATGCGGCGCGATCGGCACGAGCACGATGCCCTGCAGTTGCGGATGCAGAATCGGCCCTTGCGACGACAGCGCGTACGCCGTCGAGCCGGTCGGCGTGGCGACGATCAGTCCGTCCGAACGCTGGTTGTACATGAAGCGCCCATCCACCGACACATGCAGCTCCGCCATGCCCGAAAAGCCGCTGCGATTCACCACGACGTCATTGAATGCGAGCGCGTGATAGATCGGATTGCCCTGGCGCATGATGCGCGCTTCGAGCAGCACGCGTTCCTCGCGCTCGAAGTTGCCCGCCAGCATTTGCGGCACGGTCACGCTCATGTCGGAGATCGGGATGTCGGTAATGAAGCCCAGCCGTCCGTGATTGATGCCGATGAGCGGCGTGCGGTACGGCGCCAGTTGCCGGCCGATGCCGAGCATCGTGCCGTCGCCGCCGAGCACGACAGCCACGTCGGCGCGCGCGCCGATTTCGGCCGGGCGCAGCGCCGGATAGTCGGTTACGCCGATTTCGGCCGCGGTGTCGGCTTCGAAAACGACTTCGAAGCCGCGCTTCGCGATGCACGTGGCGAGCGCGGTCAGCGGGTCGCGGATGCCCGGCGTATTGTTGCGCCCGACGAGCGCGACAGTCTTGAACTGGCTGGTTACTTGCATGCCGGCATTACACCATAGGTAGGGCCTGAAAAGAACGGGGCCGGGACGCGGCGGCCGGCCGTTCGCAGCGGGCCGTGAGCGCAGTGCGGGATTATCGTTAGAATGGTGAAGCCTTGATGACATGCGCGCCGCGCAAACCGCACCGGCGCGCGGCTGGCCGGACCGTCGGCAACGGGGCCGGCGGCACGCCCGACACAATGCGGCACGTTGTGCTGGAACGAGCGCAAGGCGCGGTCCCGGCGGGCGGCGGGAAATTCGCCGGTGATGGGCGCCGTCGGCGCTCGCGGTAGTCGCCTCATTGAGCTAAAATTTTTCGTCATGCTAGATCCTCGCGCACAAACCCTCCTGAAAACGCTGATCGAGCGCTACATTGCCGAAGGTCAGCCGGTCGGCTCGCGCACGTTGTCGCGCTATTCGGGCCTGGAGTTGAGCCCGGCAACCATCCGCAACGTCATGTCGGATCTCGAGGATCTCGGGCTCGTCATCAGTCCGCATACTTCGGCGGGACGCATTCCTACGCCGCGCGGCTACCGGCTGTTCGTCGACACCATGCTCACGGTCGAATCCGCCGCGGACGAAGAAGCCGTCACCCGCACGGTCAAGACTACGCTGCAGGCAGGCGAGCCGCAGAAAATCGTCGCGGCCGCGGCGAGCGTGCTCTCGAATCTGTCGCAGTTCGCCGGTGTCGTGCTGACGCCGCGGCGCAGTCACGTGTTCAAGCAGATCGAGTTCATGCGGCTGTCGGACAAGCGCATTCTGCTCATCATCGTGACGCCCGAAGGCGACGTGCAAAACCGCATGATGGCGACCCAGCGCGACTTTTCGCCGTCCGAGCTCGTGGAGGCTTCGAACTACATCAACGCGCACTTCGCCGGCCTGTCTTTCGACGAAGTGCGCCGCCGCCTGCGCGAAGAAATCGACCAGTTGCGCGGCGACATGACCACGCTCATGCACGCGGCCGTCACGGCGAGCACGGACGAATCCGACACCGGCGAGACCGTGCTGATTTCGGGCGAGCGCAATCTGCTCGAAGTAGCCGATCTTTCCTCGGACATGGCGCGCCTGCGCAAGCTGTTCGATGTGTTCGACCAAAAGACCAGTCTCCTTCAGTTGCTGGATGTGTCGAGTCATGCGGCCGGCGTGCAGATCTTCATAGGTGGCGAGTCCAACCTCGTGCCTATCGAGGAAATGAGCGTCGTCACCGCGCCCTACGAGGTGAACGGCAAGATCGTCGGCACGCTCGGCGTGATCGGCCCGACGCGGATGGCGTACAACCGCGTCATCCCGATTGTGGACATCACGGCAAGACTGCTTTCGCTCACGCTAAGTCAGCAGTAAGTCAGCAGTAGCGGTCAACGCCGCGGCGGTCGATGCGGCACATCATGCGCGAGCGCGCGCCGCTTGCCAATTAGCCGAACGGCCAGGGGCGCCTGGGGCGCGCGGCCACGAAGGCCGCCGCCATAGGGCGCACCGCTATAATGAATCTCACCTGTTCAACCCTCCGCTCACTGCGGTTATCCGGCTATAGCCTATGCGCTTCGACCTCGAGCGGCCTTCGCAGAACGCCACGTCGCACCGTGTTGCCGTGCTGCTGATTAACCTCGGCACGCCCGACGCGCCAACTCCGCGGGCGGTTCGCCGCTATCTCGCGCAGTTCCTGTCCGACCCTCGCGTGGTCGAGATTCCGGCGCTGCTGTGGCAGATCATTCTGCGGTTGCTGATCCTGCCGTTCAGAGGCCGCGCGTCCGCGAAGAAATATGCGGCCGTCTGGATGCCCGAAGGCTCGCCGCTGCGCGTCTATACGGAAAAGCAGGTGGAAGCGTTGCGCCATCTGCTGCAGTTGAACGACTACACGGTGCTCGTCGAATACGCGATGCGTTACGGCACGCCGGGCATTCCGGCGATGCTGAATCAGCTCAAGCTCGCGGGCGCCGAGCGGGTGCTGCTCGTGCCGATGTATCCGCAGTATTCGTCGTCGACCACGGCGACCGCTTTCGACGACGCCTTCTCCGCGATGAAGCGCATGCGCAATCAGCCGGAGATCCGCACGGTGCGTCAATACGCCGATCATCCGGCATATATCGCGGCGCTCGCGGCGCAGGTGCGTCACTACTGGCATCTTCATGGCCAGCCGGATTTCGCGGCGGGCGACAAACTCGTGTTGAGCTTTCATGGCGTGCCCAAACGCACGCTGGATCTCGGCGATCCGTATCACGAGCAGTGTCAGACAACCGGCGCGTTGCTGATGCAGGCGCTTGGCCTGACGTCGGTGGAATGCCGCATCACCTTCCAGTCGCGCTTCGGCAAGGCCGAGTGGCTGCAGCCCTACACGGCGCCCACGTTGAAGGAACTCGGCGCGGCAGGCGTGCGGCGTGCTGATGTGTTTTGTCCGGGCTTCACGGCCGACTGCCTGGAGACGATCGAAGAAATCGGCATGGAAGTGCGCGACGAATTCCTGCATGCGGGCGGCAAGGAATTTCACCGCATTCCGTGTGTGAACGCGTCGCAGGCATGGATCGCCGCGCTCGGCGAAATCGTCGCGCAGAATCTGCAAGGCTGGCCGGTGCAGGCAGTACCCGTGCCGCATAACACAGCGGCTTGACGAGACTTCATGAACTACAGGATTTCAACCGAACCGGGCGCGAAACTGCGCATCGACAAATGGCTTTGGGCGGCGCGCTTCTTCAAGACGCGTTCGCTCGCGGCGGATGCTGTCGAGAAAGGCCGCGTGCGCATCGGCGGGGCCAATGTGAAGCCCGCCAAGGACGTGCGGGTCGGCGACCTGGTCGAGATCGAGATCGAGCGCTTCGTGTGGCAGGTGCAGGTGCTGGGCGTGTGCGAGGTGCGCGGTCCGGCGACCGTCGCGCAGACGCTCTACGCCGAGACCGACGAAAGCCGCGAAAAACGCAAGGCCGAGCAGGAGCGCCGCAAAACTTATCGCGAGCCGGCCGAGGCATTGCATGGCCGCCCGACCAAGCGCGACCGCCGCACTATCGACAGATTTTCAGGTGGGGATTGAACAGCTGTTCCATGGTCGCGTTCACGCCGCCGTATTCGGTGGTGTGGTCGTTGACCGCCCCGGACATACAGATGGTCGTGGTGCCCGCAACGAGTACCAGTGCGACCACCGAGATTGCAAAGGTCAGTTTCACGGTACCCCCTTATGGGATGTTGCAGCAAAGAAACGAGCTAGCCGGGTGGAAATTGCAAGAGGGCGGAAAGGATTACGTCAGATTAGGGTTAACGAGGTTTTTCCGCTGCGTTACTGGAGCATAGGTCACTTGCTGTTCGCGCTCAATCTGAATCTGATTGCGCCGCGCTAATGGTTGTAACCGCGCGTTTCCGCCAGCGGCGCCCGCTCTGAAAATTTCGGCCGAGGCGCTTGAAATGGGCGCTTGCGGCCCCACCTGCCGTTCCGATACGCGGTGGCGCGTTCGAATGTTTGTCGCGATTTTGCAACGCACAAAAGTCGCGGCGCATTCATGCGTTGCCGCCGCCGTTGGCTTTTAAATCTTTAACGACTTTTAGCGACATGGAAAACACGCAAGAGAACCCGACGAGCCAGAATCCCACGCCCGCGGACGAAACCGAGCGCCCGGCCGCCGAGGCGGCCACTCCCGAGCAGGAAGCCGCGGCGAGCGTCGCCACGGACAGGCCGGCAGCCACGGGTGCCGAAGCTGCGTTGGCTGAAGCGCAGGCCAAGATCGCCGAGTTGCAGGAGAGCTTCCTGCGGGCCAAGGCCGAGACCGAGAACGTGCGTCGCCGCGCGCAGGAAGACGTCGCGAAGGCGCATAAATTTGCCATCGAGAGCTTCGCCGAGCATCTGCTGCCGGTGATCGACAGCCTGGAAGCTGCCGTCGCCCATTCTTCCGACGACCTCGCGAAAGTGCGCGAAGGCGTCGAACTCACGCTGCGCCAGCTCACGGGCGCGCTGGAGAAGGGCCGCGTCGTCGCGCTGAATCCGGTCGGCGAGAAGTTCGACCCGCATCGCCATCAGGCCATTTCGATGGTGCCGGCGGATCAGGAGCCGAACACGGTGGTCGCCGTGCTGCAAAAGGGCTTCGTGATCGCCGACCGCGTGCTGCGTCCGGCGCTCGTGACGGTGGCCGCGCCGAAGTAAGCGCCCGTCGCAGGCAGTTCGCCAGGTCCACGTAGACACTAGGTAACCCGATCATGGCCAACAGTCCCGTCGACGCAACCGCGTTTTCGGTCTTCGACATGAAGGAGCTGAGCGCCGAATCGTTCGACGCGGGCCTCGCCGAAGCAGGCGACGAACTCGCGGTGGTGTTCTTCTGGGGCCTCGACTGCTTCAATTGCGAGATCGCGAAGAAGGCGATGCTGGCGCAACCTGAGGCGATCCGGGCGCTCGGTCTGCGGTGGTTTCACAGCAATGTCTACGAGCACCGCGAGCTCGGGCGGCGCTTCATGCTTCACGGCGTGCCTACGTGGTTCTTTTTTCATCGCGGCAAACGGCTTGGCCGCGCAACCGGCTGGCACGGTCTTGGGCAGTTCCAGGCCGCTGTCGCCGCGGCGCGGCAGAAGATTCAGGCGGTTTCTGGCCAAACGCCGGGTGAAACGCCGGTCGATTGAAAAAAATTAAAGACCGCATCGCAAAAGAGGTCTTGAAAACGATGCGGACGCACTTATGTTCAGTGCAGTGTGAATTCAGGGCGGATCGCCTTGCCGCCAAACGGCAAACAGGGCGCTTCCCGCAGCGATCAAAGTCAGGAGATTAGTAAAAATGGGCAAAATCATCGGTATCGACCTCGGCACGACCAACTCGTGCGTGGCGATCATGGAAGGCAATTCGGTCAAGGTGATCGAGAACTCGGAAGGTGCGCGCACCACGCCGTCGATCATCGCGTATATGGAAGACGGCGAGATTCTCGTCGGCGCGCCTGCCAAGCGTCAGTCGGTCACGAACCCGAAGAACACGCTGTACGCGGTGAAGCGCCTGATCGGCCGCCGCTTCGAAGAGAAGGAAGTTCAGAAAGACATCGGCCTGATGCCGTACAAGATCATGAAGGCCGAGAACGGCGACGCATGGGTCGAAGTGCGCGATCAGAAGCTCGCTCCGCCGCAGATCTCCGCGGAAGTGCTGCGCAAGATGAAGAAGACCGCTGAAGACTACCTCGGCGAGCCGGTCACCGAAGCAGTGATCACGGTTCCCGCGTACTTCAACGACAGCCAGCGTCAGGCAACCAAAGATGCGGGGCGCATCGCCGGTCTGGAAGTCAAGCGCATCATCAACGAACCGACCGCAGCCGCGCTCGCGTTCGGTCTCGACAAGAACGAGAAGGGCGACCGCAAGATCGCCGTGTATGACCTGGGCGGCGGTACGTTCGACGTGTCGATCATCGAAATCGCGGACGTCGACGGTGAGAAGCAGTTCGAAGTGCTGTCCACGAACGGCGACACGTTCCTCGGCGGTGAAGACTTCGACCAGCGCATCATCGACTACATCATCGGCGAGTTCAAGAAAGAGCAAGGCGTCGATCTGTCGAAAGACGTGCTCGCGCTGCAGCGCCTGAAGGAATCGGCTGAAAAGGCCAAGATCGAGCTGTCGTCGAGCCAGCAGACCGAAATCAACCTGCCGTACATCACGGCTGACGCGTCGGGTCCGAAGCATTTGAATCTGAAGATCACGCGCGCCAAGCTGGAAGCGCTGGTTGAGGAGCTGATCGAACGCACGATCGAACCGTGCCGCGTGGCGATCAAGGACGCAGGCGTGAAGGTCGGCGAAATCGACGACGTGATTCTGGTCGGCGGTATGACCCGCATGCCGAAGGTGCAGGAAAAGGTTAAGGAATTCTTCGGCAAGGACCCGCGCCGCGACGTGAACCCGGACGAAGCCGTGGCCGTTGGCGCCGCGATTCAAGGTCAGGTTCTGTCGGGTGACCGCAAGGACGTTCTGCTGCTCGACGTGACCCCGCTGTCGCTCGGCATCGAAACGCTCGGCGGCGTGATGACGAAGATGATCAACAAGAACACCACGATCCCGACCAAGCATTCGCAGGTCTACTCGACGGCCGACGACAACCAGAGCGCCGTGACGATCAAGGTGTATCAGGGCGAACGCGAAATGGCGGCGGGCAACAAGCTGCTCGGCGAGTTCAACCTGGAAGGCATTCCGCCGGCACCGCGCGGCACGCCGCAGATCGAGGTGAGCTTCGACATCGACGCAAACGGCATTCTGCACGTCGGCGCGAAGGACAAGGCGACCGGCAAGGAAAACCGCATCACGATCAAGGCGAACTCGGGTCTGTCCGAAGCCGAAATCGAGAAGATGGTGAAGGACGCCGAAGCGAACGCGGAAGAAGACCACAAGCTGCGTGAGCTGGCCGATGCCCGCAACCAGGGCGACGCGCTGGTTCACAGCACGAAGAAGGCGCTCACCGAATACGGCGACAAGCTGGAAGCTGCCGAGAAGGAAAAGATCGAATCCGCGCTGAAGGACCTCGAAGAAACGCTGAAGAGCGGTTCGAGCGACAAGGCGGCGATCGAAGCGAAGATCGAAGCAGTGGCCACGGCCTCGCAGAAGATGGGCGAGAAGATGTACGCCGACATGCAAGCTGCGCAAGGTGCCGAAGCTGCGGCAGCAGGCGCGGCGGGCGCGAGCGCGGGTGCATCGGCGGGTGGCGCGAGCCAGCCGCAGGACGACGTGGTCGACGCCGACTTCAAGGAAGTCAAGAAAGACTAAAGCCAGGTCGCATTCCGACCGTAAAGCCGCACACGGGTTTTGTGTGCGGCCCGGCTGCACAAGGGACCGCGCCCATCCGGACGCGGGAACGTGCAAGAGCGGTTATCACGCCTGGCGAGCCTTTTAGGCTCTCCGGGCACATTTGTTTTATGGAGGGCGTTGTTTTTTGCCGTATTCAGGCGGCATGAAACAGCGGCCGGACGAGTCGTGAGACTCCAGCATTCAAGAGGAGCCACCGCGCGGCATTGCGCGAGGGGCGTTGAACCGATATGGCGAAACGGGATTACTACGAGGTTCTGGGCGTCGCAAAGAACGCGAGCGACGACGAAATCAAGAAGGCTTATCGCAAGCTGGCGATGAAGCATCACCCCGACCGCAATCCGGGCAACAAGGATGCGGAAGAGCATTTCAAGGAGGTGAAGGAAGCCTACGAAATGCTCTCGGACTCGCAAAAGCGCGCCGCGTATGACCAGTATGGTCACGCGGGCGTCGATCCGAACATGGGCGGAGCCGGCGCGCAAGGCTTCGGCGGTTTTGCCGATGCGTTCGGCGATATTTTCGGCGACATCTTCGGCCAGGCGGCCGGGGGCGCCGCGCGCGGCGGTGGCCGTGCGGGCCCGCAGGTGTATCGCGGCGCCGACTTGCGCTACAGCATGGAAATCACGCTCGAGCAGGCGGCGCACGGCTACGAAACGCAGATTCGCGTGCCGAGCTGGGTCTCGTGCGAAGTCTGTCACGGCTCGGGCGCGAAACCCGGCACGAAGCCGGAAACCTGTCCGACGTGTAGCGGTTCGGGCGCGGTGCGCATGTCGCAAGGCTTCTTCAGCATTCAGCAAACGTGTCCGAAGTGTCACGGCACCGGCACCTATATTCCCGAGCCTTGCGGTCACTGCCACGGCGCGGGCAAGGTGAAGGAAACCAAGACGCTCGAAGTGAAGATTCCGGCAGGTATCGACGACGGCATGCGCATCCGTTCCGCCGGCAACGGCGAACCGGGCATCAACGGCGGACCGTCGGGCGATCTGTACGTCGAGATTCACATCAAGCAGCACTCGGTGTTCGAGCGCGACGGCGACGATCTGCATTGCCAGATGCCGATTCCGTTCACCACGGCAGCATTGGGCGGCGAGATCGAAGTGCCGACGCTTGCCGGCCGCGCGAGCTTCACGGTGCCCGAAGGCACGCAGTCGGGCAAGACGTTCCGGTTGCGCGGCAAGGGCATCAAGGGCCTGCGTTCGAGCATTCCCGGCGACCTGTACGTGCATGTGCAGGTCGAAACGCCGGTCAAGCTCACCGAACCGCAGCGCGATCTGCTGAAGCAATTCGAGAAGGCTTTGGTGGAAGGCGGCGCGCGGCATAGCCCGCAAAGCAAGAGCTGGTTCGACCGGGTGAAGAGCTTCTTCGATTAATGGCGGTTTGAGGTTGGCGGTCAGCATGACGGCAGATGAGCGCGGCGCAGTGTTTGCATTGCTCGATGATTGCGACGCGTCGGCGGCGCGCCGCTCAAGCCGTCTCTACACGCGCTTCGTGCATGAGCGCGTGTGCGCGAACGCCGCGCAGCTCGAAGCCGTGTGCGAAGCCGCGGCAGCGGACGCGCGGCTCGGTCTGCATGCCGTCGTACTCGCCGACTATGAATTCGGCCGGCATCTTCTCGACGGGGAATCGGGTCCGTCGTTCAAGACGCAGCATGGCGATGCCACGCTGCGTTTTTTATTGTTCGAACGTTGCGAAAAACTGTCGCGCGATGAAGTCGACGCGTGGCTCGTGAACGAAGACGGCGGTCTCGCTGAGCCGTCGGTGGCGGGCACGGCGAACGTGCGCGAGAGCGTCGAGCCCGAGGAGTTCAACGCGGCGATCGGCGTGATTCACAGCGCGCTGCACGCCGGCGATTCGTATCAGGTCAACTACACATACCGTCTTGGCTTCGACGTGTTCGGCTCGCCCGTCGCGCTGTATCGGCGGTTGAGGGCGCGGCAGCCGGTCCGCTACGGCGCGTTGATCGCACTGCCGGGCGGCGCGTGGGTGCTGTCGTGTTCGCCCGAGCTGTTCGTTGAGAAGCAGGGCGCTACGTTGCGCGCCCGTCCGATGAAAGGCACGGCGCCGCGCTCTGACGATCCGGCAACGGATCGCGGCGCCGCTGAATTCCTCGGCAGCGATCCGAAGAATCGCGCCGAGAACGTGATGATCGTCGATCTGTTGCGCAACGATTTGTCGCGTGTCGCGCAGACGGGCTCGGTCAAGGTGCCGGCGCTCTTTTCGGTCGAGCCATATGCGTCGGTCTGGCAGATGACGTCGACGGTGGAGGCCGCTTTGCGGCCCGGCACGTCGTTCGCCGGCATACTGCGCGCGCTGTTTCCTTGCGGCTCGATCACCGGCGCGCCGAAGCATCGCACGATGCAGTTGATCGACGAACTCGAGAGCACGCCGCGCGGACTCTATACCGGCGCGATCGGCTGGCTGGACGCGGCCGCGTCGGAACCGGCGGGCTCGGGTGGAAATGCGTGCGGCGACTTCTGCATGTCGGTCGCCATTCGCACGCTGACGTTGAAGCCGTCGGCGCAAGCAGGCTCGTTGCGCGGCACGATGGGCATCGGCGCGGGCATCGTGCTCGACAGCGTCGCCGACGACGAATACGCGGAGTGTCGATTGAAAGCGCGCTTTCTGACCGGCGCCGAGCCGGGATTCGAACTGTTCGAAACCATGCACGCGACGCGCGAAGATGGCGTGCGTTATCTGCCGCGGCATCTCGCGAGACTCTCGGCAAGTGCGGCAGCGTTGGGTTTTCCATTCGATGCCGAAGCCGTGCGCGCACAGATTGCGGAACAGTGCGCGGCGTTGCCTGCAAAGACTGCGCATCGCATGCGTCTCGCACTAGGCAAGAATGGCGCAACGCAGATCACGGCGGCGATCCTGACGCCGTTGGCCGACTCGACGGTCGGCGTGCTGCTCGCAACAGATCACGGCTTCCCGACGATGCAATCCGGCGATCCGCTGTTGCACCACAAGACCACGCGCCGCGCCGAGTATGACCGCGGCTGGCGCGAGGCCGAGGCGAAAGGCGCGTTCGACACGCTGTTCTTCAACGAACGAGGCGAGTTGACGGAAGGCGGGCGGTCGAACGTGTTCGTGAAGCTGGCGGACAAGTGGTGGACGCCGCCGCTCGAGTCCGGCGTGTTGCCGGGCGTGATGCGAAGCGTGCTGCTCGAGGACGACGCGAGCTTGCAGGCGAAAGAAAGAGTGCTGACGCAGGCGGATGTGTTGAACGCCGAAGCGCTGATGATCTGCAATGCGCTGCGCGGAGCGCTGCCGGCGCGGGTTATCCGTTAGAGCGGTGCTAATCCCGCGCCACCCAAACCCTCAAAACGTATGCTCAGGCCCAGGAAACGCCCCATCCTTCACCGCACGCACATAGGCTTCAACCGCCGCGAGAATACTCGGCTGGCCCTGCATGAAATCCTTCACGAAGCGCGGTCGCTTGCCGGGAAAAATCCCCAGCATGTCATGCAACACCAGCACCTGACCTGAGCAATCGAGCCCGGCGCCAATGCCGATCGTCGGAATACGCAACTGCTTCGTGACTTCGCTTGCGAGCAGCGTCGGAATGGCTTCCATCACGATGAGCTGCGCGCCCGCCGCTTGCATCGCGAGTGAATCGCGCAGCAACTGGTTCGCGCCTTCCTCGGTCTTGCCTTGCACCTTGAAGCCGCCGAACGCATGCACCGACTGCGGCGTCAGTCCAACATGCGCGCACACCGGAATCGAGCGCTCGACCAGAAAGCGCACGGTGTCGGCAAGCCACTCGCCGCCTTCCAGCTTCACCATCTGCGCGCCGGCGCGCATCAGTTCGACGGAGCTTCGATACGCCTGTTCCGCCGTGCCGTAAGTGCCGAACGGCAAGTCGGCGACGATCAACGCCGACGGCCGGGCACGCGCCACACTGGCCGTGTGATACGCAATATCGGCGAGCGACACCGGCAGCGTCGTGGTCTGCCCTTGCAGCACGTTGCCGAGCGAATCGCCGATCAGCAAAACGTCGACGCCCGCGCGATCGAGCAGCGCCGCAAAGCTCGCGTCGTAACAGGTGAGCATGGCGATCTTCTCGCCCGCATCGCGCATTGCCTGCAGTTTCGGCACGGTGATCGCGTTCCGGCTCGCTTCCTGCAAATAGGTCATGGGTCGATCCGTTGAAAGAGGGGCGCGCGCCGCTTAAAGCGACGTGCCTTTGACAAAGAATTCCTTGCGGCCGCGCATGGTTTCGATGCGTTCGGCGAGCAGCGCAAGGTCCGCGTCGGAGTCGAGCGGATTCAGATGTTCGGCGTTGACCGTCAGCACCGGCGTGCGGTCGTAGTGATAGAAGAACTCGTTATACGCGTCGCAGAGCGCATGCAGATAGGCGTCGGAAATCTGCAATTCCATAGGCACCGCGCGCTTCTGGATGCGCGAGAACAGCACCTCGGGACTCGCCTGCAAATACACGACGAAGTCCGGCGCCGGCGCGCTCACTTCGAGGCGCGCGGCGAGCGCGCGGTACAAATGCCACTCGTCTTCCTGCAGCGTGAGACGCGCGAAGATGTCGTTCTTCTGCGTCATGAAATCGGCGATAAGCGGCGTGCCGGCCAGTTGCACCGCGTTCACGTCCTGCGCCTGCTGCGCGCGTTGCAACGCGAAATGCAATTGCGCGGGCAACGCATAACGCGTGGTGTCGCGATAAAAGCGTTCGAGGAAGGGATTGTCTTCGGGCCGCTCGAACAATTCCTGCATCGACCAGCGTTGCGCGAGACGCCGCGCGAGCGATGTCTTGCCGACGCCGATCGGCCCTTCGATCGCAAGATAGCCGAACGGAGGCCGCAATTGCGGCGCGGTGACGGTGAGTGGCGGTGAATTCATTCGCAGCGGCCTTTGCCGGCGTTGAGTGCGTTGAGCGTCGGGCACTGGCAAGGCCCTTTGACCTTCTCGATGCGTTGTTCGCGCACGCCGTCGAGCAGCGCGTCAGCGCGGCCATGCCGCGGAATGATCAGCGCGGCGTCGATCTCGACGAGCGGAACCAGCGCAAACGCGCGTTCGACAAGACGGGGATGCGGAACGATCAGATCGGCTTCGTCGATGGATTGATCGCCGAAGAGCAGGATGTCCAGATCGAGCGTGCGCGGTGCATTGCGAAAGGGCCGTTCACGGCCGAACTGATGCTCGATCTTGTGGCACAGCGCAAGCAGATGCCGCACGGGGAGCGTCGTGTCGATCTTCACGACACAGTTGAAATAGTCGTCACCGCCCGCGTCGATCGGGGCAGTGCGATACAGGCTCGACTTGGCGAGCACGGTGATGGTGTGCTGTTGTGCGAGGCACACCACCGCGTCTTTCAGGGTCTGGCGCGCGTCCCCGAGATTCGCGCCGAGGCCGAGATAAGCAACCGTCATGGCATAACTTCCTGCAACTATCGTTCGACGGCTTCAGCCGACGCTGCATGAACCAGCGCTGCGTTAGCGAACGCTGCTTCAGTCTTCGTGCGGGCTGTCGTGGCCCGCTTCGGCGTCTGTGCGTTCGGCTGGCGTGCCGCCCTCCATTCCGTCGCCCGGTTTGCGGTTTCTGGCGCCACCGCCGCGCCGCCGTCGTTTTCTGGGGCTTCGGTCCTTCCCGCCTTGCGTGAGCAATGCCTCACGCGCCGCGATGTCTCCTTCGATGAACTCCGTCCACCACGCTCCGACCGACTCGTCGAGTTCGCCCGATTCGCAGCGCAACAGGAGGAAATCATACCCCGCTCTAAATCTTTGGTGTTCCAGCAGCTTCAGCGCGCTTCTTCCCGAACGTTTTTCGAGGCGCAGCTGCAAGCCCCAGATCTCGCGCATATCGGACGAAAAACGCTTGTGGATAGCGAGTTTCTCGGTCTGCATGTCGAGCACTTCGTCCATCGCGCGATGCAGCGCGGGCACCGGATACTCGCCGTTCGCTTCGAATTTCTGCCAGCGCTGCTGCACGTCGTGCCACAAAAGTGTTGCAAACAGAAAACCCGGCGACACCGGTTTGCCGGCGCGCACGCGTGCGTCGGTATTGTTGAGCGCGAGCGTGATGAATTTTTCGCCGGTCGGCTGCTCGAGCACGACGTCGAGCAAGGGCAACAGTCCGTGATGCAGGCCTTCCTGGCGCAAGCGCTTCAGACAGGCGAGCGCGTGACCGGACAGCATGAGCTTCAGCATCTCGTCGAAGAGACGCGCGGCCGGCACGTTGTTGATGAGATCGGCCATTTTCGCGATCGGGTCGCGCGTCGCGTCTTCGATCTCGAAGTCGAGCTTGGCCGCGAAACGCACGACGCGCAGCATGCGCACCGGATCTTCGCGATAACGCGTGGCCGGATCGCCGATCATGCGCAACAGACGCGCGCGCACGTCGGCCATGCCGTTGTGATAATCCAGCACGGTCTCCGTGGCCGGATCGTAGTACATCGCGTTGATCGTGAAGTCGCGGCGCGTGGCGTCTTCGTGCTGCTCGCCCCACACGTTGTCGCGCAGCACGCGGCCGCTCGCGTCCACCGCGTGCGTGCGGCGATCGAGCTCGTCGCGCTTCAGGCGCCGCGGCGGCGCAGCGTCAGCGGCGGGCGGATCGACCAGCGCGCGGAACGTCGACGTTTCGATGATTTCCTGGCCGAACTGCACATGCACGATCTGAAACCGGCGGCCGATGATGCGCGCACGGCGAAACAGCTTCTGCACCTGCTCGGGCGTGGCGTCGGTCGCGACGTCGAAATCTTTCGGCTTGATGCCGAGCAGCAGATCGCGCACCGCGCCGCCGACGATAAACGCCCGGTGCCCCGCCTGCTGCAGCCCTTCGGTCACGCGAATCGCGTTGCGCGAGATCAGCGTGGGGTCGATGCCGTGCACGTCGTGCGGAATGATGACCGGCACGTCGGGGTCCGGCACCTGTGGTTTGGTGGACGCGCCGCCGCGAGCCGGCTTGCGGCGCGCGCGGCCCGCGCCCGCGGCGCCTTGTGCATGGTGTGCCGGTGCGCTGCCGGTTTCGTCTGCGTCGGCTTCAGCCGGCAGCGTGTCGTCGGCGGATGCTGTGTCCTGGCCGAATAGCTTGCGAATGAGTTTTTTGATCACTGGGGTTGAAAGAGTTCGAGGATGCGCCAGCCCTTGGCTTGTGCATGAGCACGCAATGTGTCGTCCGGATTGGTCGCGATTGGGTCGGTGACCTTTTCGAGCAGCGGAATGTCGTTGTGCGAATCGCTGTAGAAATAGCTGTGCTCGAAGTCGCTCCAGCTTTTGCCGAGCGATGCGAGCCATGCCTCGGTGCGCACGATCTTGCCTTCCTTGTAGCTCGGCGTGCCGGTCGGGCGGCCCGTGTAGGCCGAATGCGGCTGGCCGTCGACGGTTTCCGCTTCGCAGGCGATCAGCGTGTCGACGCCGAACGCGCTCGCGATGGGACGGGTGATGAATTCGTTGGTGGCGGTGACCACGCAGCACAGGTCGCCCGCTTCGCGATGCCGCTTGACCAGTTCGACCGCCGCCGGAAGGATGGCCGGCGTGATCACTTCATGCATGTACTGCGCGTGAAAGTCCGCGAGCTGCGCGCGCGTGTACTTGGCGAGCGGCGTGAGCATGGCGATCAGATACGCGTGAATGTCGAGCTTGCCGGCCTTGTAGTCGGCGTAAAAGCGGTCGTTGTCACGGGCGAAGTTTTCGGCGTCGACCATGCCGTGTTTCACCATGAAGCGGCCCCATTCGTGGTCGCTGTCGGTGGGAATGAGCGTGTGATCGAGGTCGAAGAGTGCGAGATTAGCCATGGGGGTCTATTTTACTTGAAGCGGCGGACGACGCGGCGGGGCCGTCCTGGCCGGGCGAAGCCAGCATCGTGCGCAACAGCGGCAGCGTGACCGCGCGCTTCTGTTCGAGCGAGAAGCGGTCGAGCGCGTCGAGCAGCGCCATCAGGCTCGGCATGTCGCGGCGAAAGTGCGTGAGCAGATAGGCGGGCACGTCGTCGGCGAGCATGATGCCGCGCTCGCGGGCCGCATGCTTCAGCACGGCGGCTTTGCCTTCGTCGGGCAAGGGCGCGAGATGGAACACGAGGCCCCAGCCGAGCCGCGTGCGCAGATCTTCGCGCACCGTCATGCCGATCGGCGGCGCGTTGCCGGTGGCGACGAGCGCGCTGGTCGGATGCGCGCGCACTTCGTTGAAGAGATTGAACACGGCGACCTGCTGCGCGGCGGAGAGGCCGTCGCAATCGTCGATTGCATACAGCGCGACGCGCGGATCGAAACTGAACGCGGCGAGGCTGCTTTGCGGACCGGCGAAGCGCGCATGTCCGCGCGGCGCTTCGTGCACGAGTGCTTGCAGCAGATGTGTGCGGCCGCTGCCCGCTTCGCCCCAGATGTAGAACGTGCGATCGGCGACCGGCCCGGCGGCGAGCGCGCTATCGAGCTCACGCAGGCGCGTGACGAGCTCGGCGTTCGCGCCGGCGAAAAAATTGTCGAATGTCGATGGCGGCGGCGTGCCGAGATCGAGCGTCAGTTGACGAAGCACAGTAGGTTAATGCCGAAAGTAAGGCTGAAGCCGCGAAGTGTCCCGCTGAGCCGGGACGCCGGAGCAGAACATCAATTGTTATAGAGCGTGCTTTGCAGATAGCTTTGCCGCAACTCGCGCATCGCCACCGACAGAATCGCGCTGACCGGCAGCGCGAGCAGCACGCCGAAAAAGCCGAACAACTGCCCGAACGCGAGCAGCGCGAAGATAACCGCGAGCGGGTGCAGGCCGATTCGCTCGCCGACGAGACGCGGCGTGAGATAAAAGCTTTCCACGATCTGCCCGACGCCGTAAATCAGCGCGACCGCGCCGAAGCCGTACCAGTTGCCGAACTGCAGCAGCGCCGCGAGCAGCGCAAGCGCAAGACCGGTCGCGAAGCCGATATACGGAATGAACACGGCGAGCCCCGTGAAAATGCCCACGGGCAACGCAATCTCGAAGCCGGCGATGCTGAGCGCGGCCGCGTAGAACACGGCGAGCACGCCCATCACGAGCAACTGGCCGCGCAGGTATTGCGACAGCATCTGATCCATGTCGCGCGCGAGTTGCAGCGTCTTGTCGAGCCAGCGCCGCGGCACCACGCTCTGCATGCGCAGCAGCATGCGGTTCCAGTCGTAAAGCAGATAGAACAGCACGAGCGGCACCATCACGAGATTGCCGACCACGGTCATCATGACGTTGCCGCTCGTCACGATCGACGTCCACGCATAGCGCGCGACCGTCTGCGCACTGCCTTCGAGCTGGCCCATCACCATGTCGCGCACGCTCGCGAAGTCGAGCGAATCGGCGAGGCCGAGCATCGCAAGCTTGGGTTGCAGCCACGCATTCACATGCGCGAAGAGCTGCGGCACCTGCTGCCGCAACTGCGGCCCTTCCTTCTGGATGACGGCGAACACGAGCAGCACCAGCAGCGTCATCAGCAACGTGAAAAGCAGCATCATCAGCAAGGCGGCGAGTGCGCGCGGCACGCGCCGGCGCACCATCCACGCGACGCCGGGCTGCAGGATGTAGGCGAGAATCGCGCCGAGCAGAAAGGGTGTGAGGACCGGACTCAGCAGCCACAGCAGAATGCCGACGCCGAGCGCAATGGCGAGCCAGATGAAGGCGCGGCGCTGCACGGGAGTCAGTATCGAGGAATTCTGTTGCAAAGTTGTTTCCCTGGTGTCGTCGGAACCGGATGATCAAATTCCAGCCAGCCGGCCGGCAACTCTCTATGGGACCGGAGTAAGCGCTGAAGCGCCAACTCTCGATCGGCATCGGGTAAAATCGCATTTTACCGACCTTCGAGCGCTCCCCCCATGAATCAACCGAAATCCGCCCCGAATTCCACTGATTCGGCCCAAGGTCTGTCGTATCGGGACGCTGGCGTGGACATCGACGCGGGCGACGCTCTCGTCGACGCAATCAAGCCCTTTGCCAAAAAGACGATGCGCGACGGCGTGCTGGGCGGCATCGGCGGATTCGGCGCGCTGTTCGAGGTGCCGAAGCGGTACAAGGAACCCGTGCTCGTGTCGGGCACGGACGGCGTGGGCACGAAGCTGCGCCTCGCGTTTCAGTTGAACAAGCACGACACCGTGGGCCAGGATCTGGTCGCGATGAGCGTGAACGACATTCTCGTGCAAGGCGCCGAGCCGCTCTTTTTCCTCGACTACTTCGCGTGCGGCAAGCTGGACGTCGGCACGGCGGCGACCGTGGTCAAGGGCATCGCTTATGGTTGCGAACTGGCGGGCTGCGCGCTGATCGGCGGCGAAACCGCTGAAATGCCGGGCATGTATCCCGACGGCGAATACGATCTGGCGGGCTTCGCGGTCGGCGCGGTCGAAAAGAGCAAGATTATCGACGGCAGCACGATCGCCCCCGGCGACGTCGTGCTGGGCCTCGCTTCGAGCGGCATCCACTCGAATGGTTTTTCGCTCGTGCGCAAGATCATCGAGCGCGCGCAGCCCGATCTGAACGCGGATTTCGACGGCCGTTCGCTCGCCGACGCGTTGATGGCGCCCACGCATATCTACGTGAAGCCGCTCCTCGCGCTGATGCAGCAGATCGCCGTGAAGGGCATGGCGCACATCACGGGCGGCGGGCTCGTCGAAAACATTCCGCGCGTTTTGCGCGAAGGTCTGACGGCCGAACTCGATCATCGTGGCTGGCCGCTGCCGCCGCTGTTCTCGTGGCTGCAAAAGCACGGCGGCGTCGCGGACGCGGAAATGCATCGCGTGTTCAATTGCGGGATCGGCATGGCAGTCGTCGTGTCCGCTGCGGACGCGGATGCCGCGATCGGTCTGTTGTCGGCGGCCGGCGAGCAGGTCTGGAAGATCGGCGTGATTCGCGAAAGCGCCGCGGGTGAAGCGCAGACGGTTGTGGTTTAAAAGGTCGGTGGTTCGCGCGGCGTTGCGATGGATTGCGCCGCGCGGGCTGTGATTTGCCGGCTTGCGTTTGCCGGTTTGCTTTCGCCGGTTTGCTTTCACGCTTTTCGCGCCTCGCGGCGTTGCTTCATATCCCGCGCTTTACGCTTGACGCTTTACGTCAACGCTTCAATCACCTCTAGCACGCGCGCCGTTGCTTCTCGATCGCAGCAGTCCACCACCACGCGCTCCTCCATACTGCGCAGCCATGTGAGCTGCCGCTTGCACAATTGCCGCGTCGCGAACACGCCTTTGTCGCGCATGGTTGCATAGTCGACCGCGCCGTCCAGATATTCCCAGACTTGCCGGTAGCCGACGCAACGCATCGACGGCATCTCGGGCGACAGATCGCCGCGTTCCCGCAGCTTCACCACCTCATCGACGAAACCGTTTTCCAGCATCGCGTCGAAACGCCGCTCGATGCGCGCGTGCAGCACGCTCCGGTCGGAAGGCTCGAGCGCGATCGGCACGAAGCGCCAATCGGCCGCGGCATCGTCGGTGCGCGCGGGCGCGGCCAGCAGCGTCGACATCGTCTCGCCGGTCAGCATGAAGACCTCGAGCGCGCGCTGGATGCGCTGCGAGTCGTTGGGTGCGAGGCGCGCGGCTGTCGCGGCATCAACGGCGGCGAGGCGCGCATGCAGCGCCGGCCAGCCGTCGCGCGCGGCGTCGGCGTCCAGTTGCGCGCGCACGTTGGGATCGGCGGCGGGCAAGTCGTTGAGCCCTTGCGTGAGCGCCTTGTAGTACAGCATCGTTCCGCCCACCAGCAGCGGCAACCGGCCGCGCGCGTGGATCTCGGCTGTGAGGCGCAGCGCGTCGGCGCGAAATTCGGCGGCTGAGTAGGCGTTGGCCGGGTCGACGATATCGATCAGATGATGCGGCGCGATCGCGCGTTCTTCGGCGGTCGGCTTTGCGGTGCCGATGTCCATCTCGCGATAGACGAGCGCGGAATCGACGCTGATGATTTCGATTGGGTGACGGGTGGCTAATGCCAAAGCAGCCGCGGTCTTGCCGGAGGCGGTCGGGCCGAGTAGGCAGGGGATGGGCGTGGGGGGGCGGGCGGTCATGGGTGGGCCGGCGGGGGAGAATGGGGCGCTGGGGGCGTGGAGGGTATTAAGGCCGTTGCGTGCGTGGAGCGCATCAGGTGCGTTGCGGGCGTCGGGAGCATCGAGGGCGCCAAAGGCATGAAGGGCGTTAAGCGCATCGAGCGCATCAGCCGCATTGAGAACATCAGGCGCATCGAAGGCATCAGGCGCATCGAAGGCATCAGGCGCATCGAAGGCATCAAGAGCATCGAAGGCATCAAGAGCATCGAGGGCATCAAGAGCATGGAAGGCATCAAGGGCATCGAGCGCGTCGCGGGCATCAAGAGCATCGAAGGCATCAAGAGCATCGAAGGCATCAAGGGCATCGAAGGCATCAAGGGCATCGAGCGCGTCGCGGGCATCAAGAGCATCGAGGGGTTGAGGCGCATCGAGAACTTCGCGGGCGTCACGCGCATCAAGACCGTCGAGCGGACCAAGCGCACAAAGCACATCGAGCGCATCAAGAGCATGAGGCGCATCGGGAACATCGCGGGCGTCGCGCGCATCAGGACCATCGAGCGGACAAAGCGTACAAAGCACATCGAGAACATCAGGCGCATCGACAACATCAGGCGCATCGACAACATCGACAACATCGCGGGCGTCGCGCGCGTCAAGACCATCGAGCCCACCACGCGCACCAAACCCCCCACCGTCACTGCCCGCGCATGAACAGCCGATCGAGATCGGACAGCGTCAATTGATACCACGTCGGACGCCCGTGATTGCATTGATCGGCGCGCTCGGTCGCTTCCATCTGGCGCAGCAGCGCGTTCATTTCATCGAGCGTGAGGCGGCGGTTCGCGCGCACCGCGTGATGGCATGCGAGCGTGCCGAGCAGTTCGTGCTGACGCTCGGTCAACACACGCGAGCCGCCGTACGCGTGCAGATCGGACAGCACCGCGCGCGCCAGCGCCTGCAAATCGGCGTCTTTCAGCAGCGCCGGCACTGCACGGATGGCGAGCGTGGTCGGCGACAGCACGGCGAGATCGAAGCCGAGTGCATCGAGCGTGTCGCGCTCTTCATCGACGGTGCCGATTTCGACCGCATCGGCCTGCATGGTCTGCGGAATCAGAAGCGGCTGCACGGCGATCGTGCGATCGGCCAGCGCATTCTTGAACTGCTCGTACAGAATGCGCTCGTGCGCGGCGTGCATATCGACGATCACGAGCCCGTGCGCATTCTGCGCGAGCACATAGATGCCGTGAATCTGGCCGAGCGCGAAGCCGAGTGGCTGATCGTCGGCGGGATTGAACCTGGGCGAGGCGTAGGGCGCCGACGCGTTATACGGCGACGCGCCTTCGGCGGCGGAATCGCGTGCTTCGAAAAGCGTCGCGCCTTGCTGCGCGACCCCGCTGTTGTCCTTGCGGCCGAACAGCGCGTCGTAGAAAGCGAGCGGCTGCGCGACGGGCAGCGTGCCCTGCGTCATGCGCGACTGGCGCATCCAGGTGTTGCCGGGCTGCGACGCGTTGAAGCCGCTGCTTGCCGGGCCGCTCGATGCGTTCCCACCGAAGCCGCCTGCACCGGTTGCGGCTGACGCTGACGCGCCAAACCCCGCCCCGCTAATGGGCGACGCGCCAGACGGCGACGTGCCAAAGGACGACGCCCCAAACGCCGGCGTCCCCAACGAAACCCCTCCGCCCGAGGACGCCTGCAAATGCGCCGCATGCCCGCCCGCCGTCGTTTCGGGCGACGCGCCCGCATGACGCGCCAACGCCCGCTGAACCGCGTGAAAAACGAACTGATGAATCGAGCGCGAATCGCGGAAGCGCACTTCGATCTTCGACGGATGCACGTTCACGTCGACCGCTTCGGGCGGCAGATCGAGAAACAGCACATACGACGGATAACGATCGCCGTGCAGCACGTCTTCATAGGCGGCGCGCACCGCGTGCGTGAGCAGCTTGTCGCGCACGAAACGGCCATTGACGAAGAAGTACTGCTGATCCGAGCGCCCGCGGCTCGCGGTCGGAAGACCCGCGCAACCGTAGACGGCGAGCGGACCGGCCGACTCGTCGAGCGGCAGATGAGCAGTCGCGAAAGTTTCGCCGAGTATCTTCGCGACCCGCACCGGCGGTTCGCTCGCGTTCCAATGCTCGACCGCCTTGCCGTTATGCAGCACCGAAATCGCGACGTCCGGACGCGCCAGCGCGGCGCGTCGAATCTGCTCGAGACAATGTCCGAGTTCGGTCTGTTCGCTCTTCAGGAATTTGCGGCGCGCCGGCGTGTTGAAGTACAGCTCGCGCACTTCGATCGTGGTGCCTTGCGTGCCTGCGGCGGGGCTCAGCACACCCGTTTGCGCATCGACGCGCATCGCGTGCGGCGCATCGGCCGTGCGGCTCGTGATCGTCATTTGCGCGACCGATGCAATCGACGCGAGCGCCTCGCCGCGAAACCCGAGCGTGGCCACTGCCTCGAGTTCGGCGAGCGAGCGGATCTTGCTGGTCGCGTGGCGCATCAACGCGAGCGCCAGTTCGTTCTCGGGAATGCCGCAGCCGTCGTCGGTGATCGAAATACGTTTGACGCCGCCTTCATCGAGCATGATGCGCAACGTCTGCGCGCCTGCGTCGAGTGCGTTTTCCAGCAACTCCTTCACGACCGATGCCGGCCGCTCGACCACCTCGCCGGCGGCAATCTGGCTGATAAGCTGATCGGGCAGCGGCTGGATCGCGCGCAGCGGCCGCGGCGCGGGCGTGCCCGGCGCACTCGGCGTGCTCTGTGTGCTGGCAGCAGCGGCGGAGGCGTCGGCGCGGGCGGGCGTTTCGGGGAATTCGGACATGGCGAAATTATAGCGATTCGGCGCGGCCGTCCTGGAATGGCGTAAACGTGCCGGAGATTTTCCAGGATCGACCGGGCACTTTCTGTATCATGACGCGGTCAATTTGCGGGGTCGGCGACGCTTGCCGCGATCGCCAGTACAACTCCGCCGGATTTTCCCGCCACGCTCATTTTCGCTTGATAAAGGACGCTTTTTGGACACGCTGCTACATCTCGCCAACCTCGTGCTGCACATCGACAAGTTCCTTGGGGAATTCATCCACGTGTACGGCGCCTGGGTCTATGCGGTCCTTTTCCTGATCGTGTTCTGCGAAACGGGGCTTGTGATTCTGCCGTTTCTGCCGGGCGATTCGCTGCTGTTCATCGGCGGCGCGTTTTGCGCGGCTGGACAGATGAATCTCGGTTTGCTGATTCTGCTGCTGTTCGTCGCGGCAACGACCGGCAATACCGTCAACTACATGATCGGACGATCGATCGGTCCCAAGGTTTTCAACTCGCGCATTCCCATGCTCGAGCGTTTCCTGGATCGGCGCGCGCTGCAGAAAACGCACGACTTCTATGAAAAGCACGGCGGCAAGACGATCGTGCTCGCGCGCTTCATTCCGGTGGTGCGCACGTTTGCGCCGTTTGTCGCCGGTGCGTCGGAGATGACGGTCAGCCGGTTCCAGCTTTTCAATATCGCCGGTGCGCTGTTCTGGGTGTTGCTGCTCGTACTGCTCGGCTATTTCTTCGGCAACATTCCGTTCATCCGCCAATACCTGAATGTGATCGTGCTGGTCGGCATTGGCGCGGCGATTGTGCCGGTCGTGCTCGGCGCGCTGTGGAAGATGACGCGCAAGAACGCGTCGAAGCCGAGTTAAACCGGCATCGCTCGGATAGCCCGCTAAGGTTTCTGCATGAACAAACGGCGTCGCGATTTTTCGCGACGCCGTTTTTATTTTGCGGGACCGCCGACACGTTAAGGACGCGGCGGTTCACATCGGCAAATGAGATTCCGTGTACGGCGATGTCGGGATGACGAGCGCTTTGTCCGCGCCGGCTTTCGCGAGCACGTTGCGACGGCTGCGACTGCTCCAGACAAACGCGGCAACGACAGCGAGCGCGTACGCCGCGCTACGCGTAAAAAACGCCGTCGACGTGCTGAACTGGCCATAACGGGTTCGGGCGTCCGCGAACACGAGAAAGGTGAGGGCCGCGTCGAGCAGCACCGCGGCGAACACGAGCGCGGCAAAGACGCGCGAACCGTTTAGCGCAGCGCCCGGTATCAGACGATTACACAGATGGCATGCAACCAGCACGATTGCCAGCAACGCAAGATTCGAGGCGAGATCGAACAGAAAATTGGTCATATCGATGGAATGAAAGCGCCGCACGTTGCGGTGTTGCGAGAGCGTCTGCCTGCGCTGCTTGACAGCGGCTGAGTCAGACTGCGGCGATCATTGCACGTCTTTATGTCTCAATAAATGCTGACGTTCGGAGTCCGTAGCGTTGTCGGAATGTGCGAAGTTGCGTTGGTGAACGGGCGTGGGATGCTGTGGAAAAGTGCAGAGAGTTGAGCGGAGGCTTCTGCTTTTTGGGCTTTGCTTGGACTTGGGTTCGGGCTTGGGCGTTTCTGGAGCGAGCAGAGAAACTGCGACGCAAAAAAGAAAAGGGCTTACGACGCTGACGCGTGTAAGCCCTTGAATCTTTTGGTAGGCCGTACGGGATTCGAACCTGTGACCAACGGATTAAAAGTCCGCTGCTCTACCAGCTGAGCTAACGACCCAAAAGAGAAGCGAAATTATATCGATGGCCCGAAGGGGCTGTCAACCCATTCCGCGCATCCGCCAATGACTGTGCGAAGCAATCCGGATAGTGAAAAGCCCGGGCTTCCGATGTGGAGACCTGGGCTTTCCAGCGAGAGGCGCGCGTGACTATCTTTCTGACACATTGCAGACACTGCGCGTTACAGCCGACGACTCAAGCGACAACTCAAGCAACGACTCAAGCAAAAACTCAACTGCTCAACGATCAACTACGCCAACGCGACGACCACCAAACCGCCTACTTGATCTGCGACAGCTTGCTCTGCGCGGACTGTGCGACGTCCGAGCCGCCGTATTGCGCGACGATCTGCTCAAGCGTCTTCTTGGCCGCAGCCTTCTGGCCTTGCTCGAGCTGATTGTTCGCAATCGCGAGCAACGCCTCCGGCGCCCGCGGATGCTGCGGATAGTTCTTCACGACACCCTGCCAGGTCGCCGTCGAGCCCTTGTAATCGCGCAGCGCATACAGCGCATTGCCGAGCCAGTACTGCGCGGTCGGCTGATACGGACTGCTCGGAAACTTGGCGATGAAGCTACGGAACGACGCCGCCGCGTTCTTGAAGTCGCCGTTGCGGAACTGCTGTGAGGCCGCATTGAACGCATCGGTTTCGCCCGGCTGAACTTCGCCCTGGACACCATCGACCGTTTGCTGCTGCGGCTCGAATTTCTTCAGGCGCGTGTCAAGGTCGGTGTAGTAGTCCTTCTGCTGTTTTTGCAGCGTGGCGAGCTGATTGCCCATGTCCTCGTTCTGCCCGCGCAGCGTTGCGACCTGCTGATTCAACTGGTCGAGGCGGTTGGACTGATCGAGGATCGTGCGCTGTGCTGCCGACAACTGGCTCGACAGACTATCGGTCTTCGCCCGCAGATCGAGAATGGCCTGGCGGGCCTGATCGTCGTCGAAGATGCCGGCGTGCGCCGGCACAGCCGTAAAGACCGTGCCCGCGACGCAGGCCGCTGCGGCAAATCGCAGCCAGGAGAAACGATGCGTCATTCGGCTCATCACCCGTTACTTACTGTTGGTACACGAGGTCGGCGCGGCGGTTCTGTGCCCACGACGATTCGTCATGACCCGTGGCTTGCGGCTTTTCCTTGCCGAGGCTCACGGCTTCCATTTGCGAGTCCGTCACGCCCATCAGCGACAGCGAACGGCGCACAGCTTCAGCACGCTTCTGGCCGAGTGCCAGGTTGTACTCGCTCGTGCCGCGCTCGTCGGTATTGCCCTGGATCAGCACGTGGCGTTGCGGATGGCTCTTCAGGTACTGCGAGTGTTGCTGCAGCAGCGACTGGTAGTCGTCCTTCACCGAGTAGCTGTCGAAGTCGAAGTAAATGCTGCGCTTCGCGAGCGGGCTGTTCGGGTCGTTCAACGGATCGACGTTCACTTGCGCGACATCGTTCGGGTTCGGCTGCGTCGAGACTGCGCCGCCCTTGTTAGCGTTTTCGTCGAGCTTGACGCCCGAGTGACACGCGGCCAATGCGCCGACCATGAGGACTGCAAATGCGAAGCGAAGTTTGGACATCATTTTGTACTCTCCTTGTGTTATTGCATCAGTTATTGCGTCAACGTTATTGCATGAAAGGGCCCCAGGACGGCTCGCGTACGCTGCCTCCCTGCACTGACAGGACCTGCCGGGTGCGACCGTCGGTCGAAACCGCAGCCAATACGCCACGGCCGTTCACCTGAGTGGCGTAAAGAATGTACTGACCGTTCGCCGCGAAGCTCGGCGATTCGTCATGTGTCGTGTCCGTCAGGCCCGTGGCGGCTCCGCCTTGCAGATCCTGGATATACAGCTTGAAGCCGCCGCCGACGCGCGAAATATACGCGAGTTGCTTGCCGTCCGGGCTCACGCGCGGGCTCGTGTTGTAGCTGCCGGTGAACGTGACGCGCTGTGCGCCGCCGGCGCTTTCGCCTTGCGCCGACATCTTGTAGATCTGCGGTTGGCCGCCGCGGTCGCTCGTGAAGTAGATCGACTGGCCGTCGGGCGAGAAGGTCGGCTCGGTGTCGATCGAGCTGCCCTGTGTGAGACGGCGCAGGCCGCTGCCGTCCGCATTGACCGCGAAGATCTGCGTGTTGCCGGTGCGCGAGAGCGCGACGGCGAGCGTGCGGCCGTCCGGCGACCACGCGGGCGCGCTGTTATTGCCCTTCTGATCGGACACGACGATGCGGCGGCCCGTAGGCAGATCGTGAATATAGACGATCGGCTTCTTCTTCTCGAACGAAACGTAAGCGACCTTGGTGCCGTCAGGCGACCATGCCGGCGAGATGATCGGCTCGGGGCTCGACAGCGCGATGTGCGCGTCCTGGCCGTCCGAATCCGAAATCTGCAACTGATAGCGGTTGCCGCTCTTGATGACATACGACAGCCGCGTGGCGAACGCGCCGCGGCCGCCCATCAGCTTGGCGTAGATGTAGTCGGCCACTTTATGCGCGCTCATGCGCAGGCCGCTTTCCGGGCTCACCAGCACGAGGCCGCCGAGACTTTCGCCCTTGACCGTGTCGTACAGCTTGAAGCGCACTTCGTACTGGCCGTTCGGCAGGCGGTTCACGCTGCCGGCCACGAACGCATTCGCGCCCTTCGCCTTCCAGCTTCCGAGATCGACGGAAGCCGTTTCGGGAACGGGCGCAGAACCCGCGTCGATGTTGGTGAATTTGCCGCTGCGCTGCAGGTCCTGACGCACGATGGTGCTGACCTGCTGCGGCGAGTTCGCTTCATTGGCGAAGTTCGCCGTTGCGATCGGAAACTGGGTGGACCCGATGCCCGTGACGAGCACGTTGAGTTGCGCGTTCGCGGCGCCGCCGGCGGCGATCAGGCACGACGCTACAAGTGTCCGCAGGCCTAGCTTGGTCATCAAACTCATGCTGTATGGATTCCCCAAAAACGGTTTTACTAAAGCTTCGCGACAGCAGACAGACCGGAAAACAACTATTTCGTTCCCGAGTGCGCCGCGCCGAAAGGGGCGCGGGGCCTGCTGTCACCCACTGTCAGGCTGCCGTCAACCGGCCGGCCGCAACGTGATCCTGAAACTCCCCGGCGTTTTTCCGTCGATGTCCTGAGGCATCGGATCGGAACGCTGAACGGCTCGCAGCGCGGCATCGTCCCACGCCGCATTGCCGCTGCTGTGCGCGATGGTCGCGCTCAACAGCGTGCCGGTCGGCGAGCAACGAACGGCGATCACGGTCTCGAGACCCTCGGTCTCGCCACCCCACGAAATGTTCGGCCGCACCACGCGCCGAACCTTGTCCGCATAACCGGGCGATGCCGCATTGCCGCCCGAGCCGCTGCCCGTGCCGCTCTTGCCGAGGCCATTGCCGGTCGAGCCCGGAGGCCCGGCCATGCCCTGCATTTGCGCGAGGCGCGCGCGACGTTCCGCGTCGAGTTTCTTCGCCTGCGCCGCGGCTTCGGCTTGCGCCTTTGCCTTGGCCGCCTTTTGCGCATCAGCCTTCTTCTGCGCTTCGGCTTCGGCCTGTTTCTGCTGCTCGTCCTGCTGTTCTTTCAGCTGCTGCTTTTTCTGCTCGGCCAGTTGCTGTTGCTTGAGCTTGTCCGCCTGTTGCTGCTGTTGCAGTTGTTTCTGCTTCGCCGCCGCGGCCTTCTGCGCAGCCAGTTGCGCTGCCTGTTCGGCCGCGAGTTGCTGCTCGCGCTTAGCCTCGGCTTCCTGCTGAGCCTGGAGCTTCTGCTGACGCTGCTGTTCCGCGAGCTGCGCCTCGCGCGCCGCTTCCTGCTGCTTGCGCTTCTTTTCCTGCAGCGCGATGTCGGCCTGTTCGTCGGGCGCCGGCGGAGCAGGCGCAACAGGTACGGGCGGCGGCGTGACCGGGCGCGGAATCACGCTGTCCGGCACCTCGGTCCACAGTTCCGCTTCGGCACCTTCGGGCGTGCTGTTTTGCCACTGGATGCCGTGATACAGGAAGAACCCGAGCAGCGCATGCATCACCAGCGCGAACGCAAAGGCTCGCCCGGTGCCGCGTTCACGCGGTGGCTGGAGCGGATAGTCGGTGTTCTTACGGATCATTGCGATTTGACGAGCAATCCAACGCGTTTGACGCCGCGAGCCTTGAGCTCCGACATCACATTCATCACGACTTCATACTTCACGGTCTTGTCGGCGGCGATCACGACAGGCTGATCGGGATGCGACTGCGCGCGGTCGGCGATGAAGCCGTTAAGCGCGGCTTTCGTCATGTCCTCCTGCTGCTGCGCGCCCGCGTCGTCCTTGTACTTGACGCTCATGTTGCCGTCCGCGCGAATGTTGACGATCACGGGCGGCGTTTGCTGCTGCGGCGCGGCGCCGCCGACTGTCGGCAGATTGACGATGGACGGCGCGACGAGCGGCGCGGTCACCATGAAGATGACGAGCAGCACGAGCATCACGTCGATATACGGCACGACGTTGATGTCGGACATCGCGCGGCGCGAGCGGCCGCCGCGCATGCTGGAGGAGCGAGAGCCTGCCATCGTGGACTCCTTAGTGCGCCTGGCGCTGCAAGATGTTCGAGAACTCTTCGATGAAGGTCTCGAAGCGGATCGCCAGACGGTCGATGTCGTGCGCGTAGCGGTTATACGCGACCACCGCGGGAATCGCGGCAAAGAGGCCGATCGCGGTGGCGGTCAATGCCTCGGCGATGCCCGGCGCGACGTTCGCAAGCGTGGCCTGCTGCACGTTGGCGAGTCCGCGAAACGCATTCATGATCCCCCAGACCGTGCCGAACAGACCGATATACGGGCTGACCGAACCCACCGACGCGAGAAACGCAAGATTCGCTTCGAGCACGTCCATTTCACGCTGGAACGCGGCACGCATTGCACGGCGCGCGCCGTCGAGAATCGCGCCCGGGTCGTTCAGGCGTTTCTCCTTGCCCTTGAGAAATTCGCGCATGCCGGATTCGAAAATTCGCTCTAGCGCGCCGATGGTGTGACGGTTATTCGCGGCACTTTGATACAGCGCCTGCAGGTCGCCGCCCGACCAGAAATCGCGTTCGAAACGCTCAGTTTGCGCGCGCGCCCGGCGGATCGCAAACCACTTGCGGAAGATGAAAGTCCACGACAACAGCGACAGCAGCAGCAGGAGGGCCATGACGGCCTGCGCCAGCAGGCTCGCATTGAGTACGAGAGAAACGATCGACAGATCTTGTGTAGTGTTCATAAAGGTTCGTTTTATCGTCCCGAAAGGGGGCGTCCGGCTTTGCAAGGCCACACGAAGCTTGCCGTGAGCAAAACGGAAGCTTCGGCGGTGACGCAAGCCGAACCATGCTTGGTGCTGCTTGATCGATGCGAGTTCACTGGCGCCGTAACAACGGGAGTCAGCCTGCGTTCGTTGACACGCCGCCCTCGCTGACGCCGGGTCCGCGCCGCAAAGCGGCCAGCACCGGCGAATGAATCGCGGCGGGGCGCAGCGCTGTGCGCTCGACGCAGCCGACCCGGATCGAGCCGGTAGCAAGCAACGTGCCGTCGCGCCACGCTTCCTGCACGAAGTCGACGGATGCCTTGCCAAGGCGCTCGATGCGGCTGACGACTTTCACCACGTCGTCGAGACGTGCCGGCGCCCGATAATCGACCGCCGTGCTACGGACGATGAAAATGGCGCCCGTTTCGTCCGCGAGCCGGTTCTGGTCGATCCCGCAGGCGCGCAGCCATTCGGTGCGCGCCCGTTCAAAGAACTTCAGGTAGTTCGCGTAAAACACGATGCCGCCGGCGTCGGTATCTTCGTAATACACGCGGATGCCCCACGTGTGGCCGATTTCCGCGCCTGGCTGGCTTGTCGTCATATTCATGCGGCGCATTTTACCGGAACGCACACCGCGAGGTCTGTTTCAAGATGTGCGCGCGGCCTGGCGGGCCTCAGCCGCGATGAACGCTCAAACCGGCGAACGATTGCGCGACCGGCATCAGTTCGATCGTGTTGATGTTGACGTGCGCCGGGCGCGTGGCGATCCAGTAGATCGAATCGGCGATGTCCTCGGCCGTGAGCGGCTGCACGTTCTCGTAGACCTTGCCGGCCTTCTGGTCGTCGCCGCGATAGCGCACGTTCGAGAACTCCGTGCCGCCGCACAGGCCCGGCTCGATGTCGGTCACGCGCAGCGCGGTGCCGGCAAGGTCGGCACGCAGATTCAGGCTGAACTGCCGCACGAATGCCTTCGTCGCGCCGTAGACGTTGCCGCCCGGATAAGGCCAGTGGCCCGCGACCGAGCCAAGGTTGAAGACATGGCCGCGGTTGCGCTCGACCATGCCGGGCAACAGTGCATGCGTGACCTGAACGAGCCCGGTGCAGTTCGTTTCGATCATCGTCTGCCATTCGTCCAGGCTCGCTTTATGAGCCGGCTCCACGCCGAGCGCGAGGCCGGCGTTGTTGACGAGCACGTCGATGGCGGCGAAGTCGGCCGGCAACGAGGCGGGCACCGCCTCGACGGCCGCGCGGTCGCGCACGTCCAGCTCGTAGGGCAGGAGAGCGTCGCCGAGTTCGTCGGCGAGCGCTTGCAGGCGGTCCTTGCGGCGGGCGGTGGCGACGACGCGGTGGCCGCCTTTCACGAAGGCACGAGCGATGGCGGCGCCGAATCCTGCGGACGCCCCGGTGACGAACACGATCATTGCAGTTCCCTGGTCGGTAGGAGAGAAAGGCCCCAAGCCTACTTCCAATGCGGCGCTGCGGCAAGGATCAACGAGCCGGAGCAGTTGCGTCGCGAGAACTGCGCAGCCGCCGCGGGACAGGCTTTCGCGGCACGGTTCCGCACTGCCTGTCGGGCCTTCTGCCGGGTCTTTTTCGGCGCCCTTTGCGGCGGCCGAAAGCCGGTTGCCTATTCGATCCTCTTCCAATAAACTAACGCGCTCATCCCTGCGTGACTGGCGATAGAACCGGTTTTGACAATCGGGTTCAAGGTGGAAAAACCCACCGTGAAGCGCGGGGTGCCGTTTTGCCGTTCGCCTGGGCAGCCGTGATCCGCGCGCATTCATCTGCGCTGACGGTGGCTGTCCTGCCTCGCGTGTGCGGCGACTCTTCCTCCGCCACGTCAGGCCAAGCCCAGCCGCCAGCAGCGCCGCGTACCCTCTACGCAAGATTCGGCGCACGATCCGGTCAACCTGAAAACACTCAACGGAATC
This sequence comes from Paraburkholderia sp. RCC_158, assembly GCF_041355255.1. NCBI lineage: Bacteria > Pseudomonadati > Pseudomonadota > Betaproteobacteria > Burkholderiales > Burkholderiaceae > Paraburkholderia > Paraburkholderia sp. RCC_158. The sequence goes on from NZ_JBFUPM010000014.1 coordinate 81,682, forward strand.
CGTATGTTTGACAGAGCCCAAAGCACCATCGCCAACGTCGACCCTGAACTGTGGAAGGTGATCGAGCAGGAAAACCGCCGTCAGGAAGAGCACATCGAACTGATCGCGTCCGAAAACTACACGAGCCCGGCTGTGATGGCTGCGCAAGGCTCGCAACTCACCAACAAATACGCCGAAGGTTATCCGGGCAAGCGCTACTACGGCGGCTGCGAATATGTCGACGTGGCCGAGCAGCTTGCGATCGACCGTGTGAAGCAACTGTTCGGCGCCGAAGCCGCCAACGTGCAGCCGAACTCCGGCTCGCAGGCGAACCAGGGCGTGTTCTTCGCGATGCTCAAGCCGGGCGACACGATCATGGGCATGAGCCTCGCGCACGGCGGCCACCTGACGCACGGCTCGCCCGTCAACATGTCGGGCAAGTGGTTCAACGTGGTCAGCTACGGTTTGAACGAAGCCGAAGACATCGACTACGACGCTGCCGAGAAGCTCGCTCAGGAACACAAGCCGAAGCTGATCGTCGCAGGCGCGTCCGCTTTCGCGCTGCGCATCGACTTCGAGCGTCTGTCGAAGATCGCGAAGTCGGTCGGCGCGTATTTCATGGTCGACATGGCGCACTACGCCGGCCTCATCGCCGCGGGCGTCTATCCGAACCCGGTGCCGCACGCGGATTTCGTCACGACCACCACGCACAAGAGCCTGCGCGGCCCGCGCGGCGGCGTGATCCTGATGAAGGCCGAATTCGAGAAGCAGATCAACTCGGCCATCTTCCCGGGCATTCAGGGCGGTCCGCTGATGCATGTGATCGCCGGCAAGGCTGTCGCATTCAAAGAAGCGCTGTCGCCGGAATTCAAGACGTATCAGCAGCACGTTGTCGAAAACGCTCGGGTGCTGGCGGAAACGCTGGTGAAGCGCGGCCTGCGCATCGTCTCCGGCCGCACCGAAAGCCACGTCATGCTGGTCGATCTGCGCGCGAAGAAGATCACCGGCAAGGCTGCGGAAGCCGCGCTCGGCGCAGCGCACATCACGGTCAACAAGAACGCGATTCCGAACGACCCGGAAAAGCCGTTCGTGACGAGCGGTATCCGTCTCGGCTCGCCGGCCATGACCACGCGCGGCTTCGGCGTCAAGGAAGCGGAGCAGGTGGGTAACCTGATTGCCGATGTGCTCGACAACCCGGAAGACGCCGCCACGATCGAACGCGTGCGTGGTCAGGTCGCCGAGTTGACGCAGCGCTTCCCGGTCTACCGCTAAGCCGCCATGCATTGCCCTTTCTGCCGTCACGCCGATACGCAGGTCGTCGACTCGCGTGTCTCGGAAGACGGCGCGACGATTCGCCGGCGCCGCCGCTGCCCGGCCTGCGACAAGCGTTTTACGACGTATGAGCGGGTCGAGCTGGCGTTGCCGGCGGTCGTCAAGAAAGACGGCAGCCGCACGGAATTCGATCGCCGCAAGATTGTCGCGAGCATGCAACTGGCGCTGCGCAAGCGTCCGGTTGCAGCGGACGCGATCGACGCGGCCGTCGCCCGTATCGAGTATCAACTGCTGGGCAGCGGCGAGCGCGAAGTGCGCAGCGAACGTCTCGGCGAACTCGTCATGAACGAGTTGCGCGCGCTCGACACCATTGCCTACGTTCGTTTCGCCTCTGTCTACCGGCGCTTTGAAGACGTCTCCGAATTCGAAGACGTGATCGAAGAGTTCCGCCGCGCCTCTTCTCCTCCCAAGCCTTCCCGCAAGCGCTGATCGGAAGCCCGCCGCCCGGCGCTTCCTGTCGTTTCTGTTTTGCCGCGTGGCTTGACGTTTCTGCATTTGCCGCTCCGATTGTGGTTCGTCGCGTGAATTCTCGCGTGCGGTAGCGTCTGAATACCACCTGGCCATTCGGCCGATTGTTGGACGGTCCGCGAATCGCTAGATTGGCTGCATTCTTTGAAAACGTTCAGGGATGCAGATGAAACAACATGCAATCGCTTCGTCGCCATGCGGCGCATTTACGCTTGTCGAAACGCTGGTCGTGATCGCGCTGCTCGCGGTGATCGTGATGATGGCGACGCCATCGTTCGTAGCCTGGCAGGTGCGCGATCAGGTCGACGCACGTGCGAACGCGCTCGTGTCCACGCTTGCGTATGCACGCAGTGAGGCATTGCGCCGCGGCGCCCGCGTGACCGTATGCAGGACGGACGCGTCGCGCCACTGTCTTGCCGCCGGGCAACCGTGCGGCAATGGCGTCGCCGACTGGTCTTGCGGCTGGGCCGTATTGGCCGAGCGCGGCGGCACGTCTACGCTGTTGCGCGCGCATGGCTCGGTTGCGGCGGTGAGCATCGCCGGCACGCAGACGAATCTCACGTTCACACCGCCCGCCGGACAACTGATCGGCACGTTTCGCAGCTTCGACATTGCGCCGCGAGCGCCATCGAAAGCAACGCAGGGCGATAAGTGGCGGCGCTGCATTCGCATCGCGGCGGGTGGTCGCACGCGAATTACGGACGGCGCGTGTGGGGCGGCGTCGTGAGCCCGCTGGTCAGAAGGTCTTTGCGGCGGCTGCAGGCACGGCCTCACCGCAGTTGCAACAAGCGCCGCGGTAGTTCGTTGATCGAAGTGATGCTGGCCGTTGCGGTGATGGCAGTCACGGCGCTAGGTCTCATCGCCGGGCAATTGTGGATGGCGCGCGAGGCGCGAGCGATGTCGATGCGCGAACACGCCGCATGGATCGCCGATTCGGTCGCTGAAGCGATGTCTGCGCCCTCAGCCAACGACGCCGCGCTTAACGCATGGCGCTCGCGTGCGGCGACGCTGCTGCCGGGCGGCGACGCGTCGGTGATCGGCATAGGAGGTGTGTCGGCGGCCCGCGTCACTTGGACGGCTCCGCGCAACGCGCCGCACGCCGTCGACGACGTGATCGACAAGCCCGAGCCGTGCGGCGGGGTGGACGCGCCCGTGGGCTTTTCCTGCGTCGCATTGGCGTTCGTCAAATGATGCCGCATGCGCATGCGCATGGCGTGCGCGGCCATACGCTGATCGAGCTCGTGATCGCTCTTGCGCTTGGACTCATCGTGACCGCGGGCGCCGTGTCGCTTTACACGACGCAGCGCGCCGCATTCGACCGCGCGAGCAATGCGCTGCGTATGCGCGATGCCGGCTTGACCGCGTTGACCGTCGTTGGGCAGCAGTTGCAGATGGCGGGCTTCGTGCCGGCCGACGCCACGCAATATCGAGCGCCAACGCCGTTGTTCGGCTGTTCGGGCGGGCATCCGACAGGCACGGACGACAGCCGTCCGACGTGCGAGACATTGACGGGCAAATCAGACGGCATTGCGGTGCGATACGTTGGAGACAGCGTGTCGACCTGGCCGTCAGCGACCGGACAGACGACGGACTGCCTCGGACAAGCCGTTACGGGCAATAGCGCTGCGCTCGGCGATCGCGGCGTGCCGGTGGTCAATCGCTTTTACGCGAAGGCGAGCAGCTCGACCGGCGAGCCGGAACTGTACTGCGAAGGCAACGGCAAGACAGGGTCCGCGCAACCGCTTGTCGAAGGTGTCGAGCGGTTGCGCATCAAGTATTGGCTTGCCGGCGCGGCGAATGCAATCGACGCCTCGGCGGTGACCGCCGACCAGTGGACCAACGTGGTCGCGGTTGACCTCTGCGTGCTAGTGCGCGGCGCGCCGCAAGGGCAGCGCTCACGTTATGTCGATTGCGACGGCGTAAGCGGTATCGCGACGGATCTGCGTCCACGGCAAGCGTTCTGGCGGCGAGTTGCGTTGCGCAATTACGCAGGGGGCTTGTCGTGAGCGAAACGCCAGTCATGGCCGAACGAGGTTGCTTGGACGAAGCCGCTCGTCAGCAATCGGATCGACCTCGCCGCCTTCGCAGACACGCCCCGCACATGCATGAGCGCGGCACCGTATTACCCATCGTCCTGCTGATTTCCGCGATGCTGCTCGCGACGTCCGCGGCGTGGTTCGAGGCATCGCTCGCGGCAGCGCGTAGCGCGGTAAACGTGCGTGACTATTTGCAGGCCTTTCACGCCGCCGATTCGGCATTGACCTTATGCGCCCGCAGCGCCGTTGCATCCACGGGCCTGGGTGTGATCGCATCGCAGCCCGCCGCCCATGAGCCAGCGCAATGGAAAGTCGAGGCCACGTTCGAAGGCGCCGCTGCCACACCTTTGGCGCAATGGCCCGGCTCGCTGCGCGCGCCGCAATGCGTGGCCGAAGAGTGGCGTCTCGCCGGCCGCCCCGATGCACGCGCGTATCTGTTGACGGCGCGCGGCTTCGGCAACAAGCGCGAGTCGCAGGTATGGCTGCAGATGCAACTGGTTATCGACGGCGACAGGATCGAACGCCATTGGCGGCGCGTCGCTGCACGGCCCTTTTAGCGAGGTTGCAAATGAGAAGGCTGCATCTATCCGCATTCACCTTGCTCGAGCTGATCATCACGCTCGCGATCGTCGCTGTGCTGGCTTTGTTCGCGGTGCCTTCGTATCGCAGCCATATCGCGCGCACGTATCGGATGGACGCGGCATCGGCGCTGTTGCGCGCGGCGCAATTCGTCGAGGGCGCGGCAAGCGACAGCGTTCTTGCGCTGCCGCCCGGCTTCAACCAGGCTCCGTCATTCGGCTCGGCTGTTTATCGGTTGCGCGTGTTGCCGGCGGACGATGCAAACGGCGGCTATTCGATCGAAGCGGCGCCGGACGAATCAGGACCGATGCGAGACGACGCGTGCGGCGTCTTTACGCTCGACGCGACCGGCATGCGAAGCAATAAGACTGCGGGAAACGGTTCGGCACCGCTGACCGCGCAGTGTTGGGCCACAGGCTAGCAACGGGTCTGCTGCTCGCGCCGGAAGCTGTCTGATACCAGGAGCCATAAGCGACGAATTCAACCCTCGTCGCCAGACCTTGCCGAAGCACGCGACTCGCCCTTGATCTGCTGCCATACGCGATACGCTTCCCACGCGGCGAATGCGAGACCGCCCCACTTGAGTGCGGGCTTCGCACCGGCTGCGAACGTCGCGCGCAACGGTTTCGCGAGCACGAGCGACACGATCGAACTGATCACCGGATATTGCTTCAGAAGTGCGCCGATGGTTCCGGCGTTCAGAAGGCTAGCCTTGGCGCCGCTGCCCATGCGCAGCCCGCCGAAGCCTGGCACGATGAACTTGAGCCAACTGAAGTGAGTGACGGCCTCGCGTAATTCGAGCGTGGCCTGAGCGAATTCCATGCGCTCGACGTCCGCGCGCACGAGCAACAGTTCCTTGCGCAATTCGCGCAACTGCGGTGCGCTCAAGTCTCTCGCCGGCTGGCGCTTGTTACGGTAGGCGGTGCTGGAGTAGCTATGGCTCATGGCGTGTCGGCAGTGAGAGGGGCAAGGAACAGCGCAACGAAAGGGCAATGAACAATGCTACAAACGGCTCGCAAAGCATCACACTGGTTCGCCAACGCTACGGTTTGCGAAACACGTCGCGGTCTTTTTCGAATTCGGCGATGGTGGCATCGAACACCATCGGCGCATTGCGCAGCCCGCTGCGCGCTTTCAGCGCGCACACCAGTCCGGCAATCGCGTAGACGAGCGTGATTCCGGCAAGCGCCTGCCATCGGTAGGTGTCCCAGAACGCAATCGCGATCAGCGCCGTGAGGGCGATCAGGGCCATGGTGGTCAGCATCATCGCGGCAAGGCCGAGGAACAGCACGCCAAGAAGGCGATCCTTTTCTTCGGCGAGTTCAATGCCGATCAGTTCCAGACGCGTTTGCAGAATCGCCGACACCGAACTGATGATGCGGCGTAACGGACTATGTTGTTCGCGCTGCGATTGTGTGTCGATCGTCATGGCTGTGGGCGTTGCGCGGGTTGGCCGAAGCGGCGCGAGGCAAACGTGCGCGCCGGGATAAGCTGACCGGCCTGACGTGCGCCGGTCCGCTCGATTGGCTGGCATGCCGGACATCGCGTGTCCGGCACCTGCGGTGCAGTGTTACTTGCGGTTGATCAGGAGACCCAGCAGCACGCCGGCGCCCGCAGCGATGCCGATGGATGCCCACGGGTGCTCGTGAACGTAGTCGTCGGTTGCGCGAGCAGCCTTCTTGCCTTTCTCGACTACGACGACCTGCACGTCGGCCGCTTTTTCCCTGGCTTGCTTCAGGCGGGACAGCGCCGTTTCGCGCAATTCCGAAGCGCGCTCGCCCGTTGCGCTTGCGGCCTGTTTCAGCAGGTCTTCCGCGTCCGCGAGGACGGTTTTGATATCCGACATCAATCTCTCCTTGTTGACTTCCGACATTGACAGCTCCCCCTTCGTCTCACGCCACGCGTGAATCGTAACCAAAGAAACGGCGACTGGCGAGCGCACTGCCCGGTTGCACCGAGCGAATGCACGAACCGTTCCCGGCGAGGCGAAACTCCCCGAACATCCACTGCGCCACTTCCGCAGTTGATGTTAGTGCATGATGGAGTTGATCTGTCCCGCAAAGTTTCCACTAAATCGGCGAAAATTACAAAACCGCATAAAGTACTGAGCCGATGTTGGTTCGCGATGTACGGCTGCTGCCGTATGCTTTATCTTTGCGGAACCACACGGGCACACGCCCACGCCAGTTTTTCAGAACCTTAAGGAGATGCAAATGAGTCTACGTCTTGGCGATATCGCACCGGATTTCGAGCAGGAGTCGAGTATCGGCCGCATCAAGTTTCATGAATGGCTCGGCGATAGCTGGGGCGTCCTGTTCTCGCATCCGGCCGACTTCACGCCGGTCTGCACCACCGAACTCGGTCTGACGGCCAAGCTCGCCGACGAATTCGCAAAACGCAACGTCAAGACCATTGCATTGTCGGTCGACAGCGCGGAGTCGCATAAGGAGTGGATCAAGGACATCAATGAAACGCAGGCCGCGAGCGTCGGCTTCCCGATTCTGGCCGACGGCGACCGCAAGGTGTCCGAGTTGTACGACATGATTCACCCGAACGCGAACGAAACGCTCACCGTGCGCTCGCTGTTCGTGATCGATCCGAAGAAGAAAGTGCGTCTTATCATCACGTACCCGGCGAGCACGGGGCGCAATTTCGACGAAGTTCTGCGCGTGATCGATTCGCTGCAGCTTACGGACAGCCACTCGGTCGCGACGCCCGGCAACTGGAAGCAGGGCGACGACGTGGTGATCGTGCCGTCGCTGAAGGACGAAGAAGTGATCAAGCAGAAGTTCCCGAAGGGCTACAAGGCACTGCGTCCGTATCTGCGCATGACGCCGCAGCCGAACAAGTAAGTCAGTGAGCATTCGGCGCGTCGGGAAACTCCGGCGCGTCGTCAAATACAAGAAGGCCGGTTCATTGCGAACCGGCCTTCTTTTATTGCTCGCCTCAGCGCACCGTTATCGACGCAAGCGGCGCTCCGTACATGCTCAGACAAGCCTCAGAAAAACGCCTGAATGCCCGTTTGCGCGCGGCCGAGAATCAGCGCGTGAATGTCGTGCGTGCCTTCATAAGTGTTCACGACTTCCAGATTCACCAGATGCCGCGCAATTCCGAATTCGTCCGAAATGCCGTTGCCGCCCAACATGTCGCGCGCCAGCCGTGCGATGTCGAGCGCCTTGCCGCACGAATTGCGCTTCATGATCGACGTGATCTCGACGGCCGCAGTGCCTTCGTCCTTCATGCGGCCAAGGCGTAGCACGCCTTGCAGGCCCAGCGTGATTTCGGTCTGCATGTCGGCGAGCTTCTTCTGAATCAACTGGTTGGCCGCGAGCGGCCGGCCGAACTGCTTGCGATCGAGCACATACTGACGCGCGGTATGCCAGCACGATTCGGCTGCACCGAGCGCGCCCCACGCGATGCCATAGCGCGCCGAGTTCAGGCAGGTGAACGGACCGCGCAGCCCGCTCACTTCGGGAAAGCGGTTCTCTTCCGGCACGAACACTTCGTCGAGCACGATTTCGCCGGTGATCGACGCGCGCAAACCCACTTTGCTATGGATGGTCGGCGCCGACAGTCCCTTCCAGCTCTTCTCGAGAATGAAGCCGCGAATCGCGTCCTTGCCGTTTTCCTCGAGCTTCGCCCATACGACGAACACATCCGCGATCGGCGAATTCGTGATCCACATTTTCGAGCCCGACAGCGAGTAGCCGCCGTCGACCTTCTTCGCGCGCGTCACCATGCTGCCCGGATCGGAGCCGTGATTCGGCTCGGTGAGCCCGAAGCAGCCGATCCATTCGCCGGTGGCGAGCTTCGGCAGATACTTCTGCTTCTGCGCCTCCGAGCCGAATTCGTAGATCGGCACCATCACGAGCGACGACTGCACCGACATCATCGACCGGTAGCCGGAATCCACGCGCTCCACCTCACGCGCGATCAGCCCATACGCCACATAGTTGAGCCCCGGCCCGCCGTATTGCTCAGGGATGGTCGGGCCGAGCAGGCCGAGCTCGCCCATTTCGCGGAAGATCTCGATGTCCGTCTTCTCGTGACGGAACGCTTCGAGCACGCGCGGCTGGAGCTTGTCCTGTGCGTACGCGGCGGCGGCGTCGCGCACCATGCGTTCGTCTTCGGTGAGCTGCTGATCCAGCAGCAACGGGTCTTCCCAGTGAAACTGCGCGGCCTCGGCCATGACATATCTCCTGATTCTTGCGTAATCCAAGCTTGACTTGAGTTCCGCTATGCGAAACAATGTTTTGCAAACGACACCCGAGTGTATCACCCGATGACGCCCGCAGCCACTTTCACCGAGCCGCTCGACGAGCGCAAATTCGTCGTCGCCCTTGCGCGCGGGCTCGAACTGCTGCGCGCTTTCAAGCCGGGCGAGACGATGCTCGGCAACCGCGATTTCGTCGAACGCACGGGTTTGCCGAAGGCGACCGTCAACCGTCTCGCGTACACGCTGACCGTGCTCGGTTATCTGCGGCTCGACGAGGCGCTAGGCAAATATGCGCTCGATGCCGGCGTGTTGTCGCTCGGTTTCGCGTTGCTGTCCGGCACGGACACATTGGAACTCGCGCGCCCGCATATGCGCGCGTTCGCGCGCGAAGTCGGCGCGGCGGTGTCGCTCGGCTGCCGCGACGGACTCGACATGATCTATCTCGACACGATTCGCAGCGAAACGGCGCTCACGCTCGGCCTCGCGCCCGGCTCGAAACTGTCGATGCTGACGAGCTCAATGGGCCGCGCGTATCTCGCCGTGCAGCCTGCCGACGTGCGCCACGCGCTGCTCGCCGAGCTGAAGAAAGCGGCGGGCAAGGGCGGCGCGGCGCTGGTGGCCGAGGCCGTGAAGGAGATCGCGGCGTTCGCCGAGGAGCGCTGCTGTTATTCGTTTCGCGCGTGGCACGACGACGTGAACGCCGTTGCGGTGCCGTTTCGCGAGCCGCGCGAAGGACGCTGGCTCGTGCTGAGTTGCAGCGGGCCGGCTTCGTCGATGGGAGAAGATGTGTTTCGCGAGAAAGTAGCGCCGAGATTGAAGGCGCTTGCGCGGCGTCTGGGAGACGTGGGCTAGCAGTCCGTGGCGCAAATCAAGCCGGGATCAGGCCACGCTCAAGCCGCCCGATCATGATAATGCGCATTAAACAGCGGCCCCTGCACAAAGCGCACATCGTATTGCTGCAACGCTTCGAACTGCGCTTCGTCCATCACGCGATTAAAAATCAGCGGAATCCGCAGCCGGCCCGCGTAGCCGACTAACGGCTTGACCGTCGCGTCGCGCAACGCGACTGCCGCATCCATCTTGAGGAAATCGAGCCGCGCCGTATCGGAGACCGACAGAATCTGCCCCGCGTTCGACAGATTGCCCGCGACCTTGAAGCCGTAGTGCTGATAGCTCTTGGTCAAATAGCCGAGAAAAGTCTTATGCGCGACGGCCGCCGCGGGCAGCTCGATCACGATCCTCGCCGGATTCAGCCCGAACGACGTCAGCACGCTCGAAAAATGCCGCCCGTGATCGTACTTCACGCTCTTCAACAGCCGCTCGTGCACGCGCAGAAATAGCAGGCCGTGCCGCTGTGCGCCGAAGAAATTGATCGCATGCAGCGCGCGCGACATGCGATCCAGCGAGACCAGTTGCTGGTCGTCGCCGATGCGGTCGAACGCGTCGAACATATCGAACGGCGCGGCGTCGAGCCGCTGCGTGACCGCCTGGAAGCCGAGCTCATCGCCGAAACGATCCACGTTTTCCACATCCGACGACAGCGACTGCGCCAACGCATGCACGCTGATGTCGAAGATCGGCTCGTAGCCGCTCGTCAGTTCGAGGTCGTTAAAGCGCGCGAGCGCGAAGTCTCCGTGGCTGCCGGAGCCCATCGCCAGATGTTTGCCGAGAAAGGGATGGTCACTGGCGCGCGCAACGAGAGTGGGGATAGTCGGCGGAATCATTTAGGCGAATGGATCACTTGGTGGCGTGTCGGCGCCGGGACAACGCGCGTACACCGCATCTTCCGATGGTAGCAGTCCGCACCGCCGTCACATGAACAAAATGCTGATAACCATATCCCGCGGATGCCTGTCTGCGCGGGCCGCGGCGCGTGCGTGGCGCAAGCTCCAGGGTATACGTTAATTTCACTTAACGTAATTCGTTTTACTATGCGTAAATTCTTGCGCAAGCATTCGAAGACCCTATCCGGAGACAACCCCCATGAGCGCCAAGCCGGCCACAGCAGCCGTCAACGTGATCGAAGTCGAGCAGGTGCTCGGCGAAACGCATCACCCGGCATTTCAATTGATGTTGCTCGCGTTGTGCGGACTGTGCCTCGTCATCGACGGCTTCGACGCGCAGGCCATGGGCTATGTCGCGCCGAGCGTGATCGGCGAATGGCATGTGTCGAAGGCGGCGCTCGGTCCGGTTTTCAGCGCGAGCCTGTTCGGCATGCTGCTCGGCGCATTGGGGTTGTCGGTGCTGGCCGACCGCATCGGGCGTCGTCCGGTGCTGATCGGTGCGACCTTTTTCTTCGCGCTGTCGATGCTCGCCACGCCCTTTGTCTCGACGATCCCCGCGTTGATCGCGCTGCGCTTCATTACGGGCCTTGGCCTCGGCTGCATCATGCCGAACGCGATGGCGCTCGTCGGCGAATTCTCGACGCCGGCGCATCGCGTGAAGCGCATGATGCTGGTGTCGTGCGGTTTCACGTTGGGCGCCGCGCTCGGCGGATTCATCAGCGCCGCGTTGATTCCGGCCTACGGCTGGCGCGCGGTGTTCTGGGTCGGCGGCGTGGTGCCGCTGCTGCTCGCCGTAGCCATGCTTGCCTTGCTGCCGGAGTCGTTGCAATTTCTGGTGCTGAAGGGCCGCAGCGAGCGCGCGTTGCGCTGGCTCGCCCGATTCGATCCGAGCCTGCCGATCGACGCCAATACGCGCGTCGTCGTGCGTGAAAAGGGCAATGACGGTGCGCCGGTCGCGGAACTGTTCCGCGCGGGCCGGGCGCCGGTGACGCTGATCCTGTGGGCGATCAGCTTCATGAATCTGATCGATCTGTACTTCCTGTCGAACTGGCTGCCTACGGTCATGCGCGACGCCGGTTATTCGCCGAGCACGGCGGTGATCGTCGGCACGGTGTTGCAGACGGGCGGCGTCGTGGGCACGTTGCTGCTCGGCTGGTTCATCGAGCGTTTTGGCTTTGTGCGCGTGCTGTTCGTGTGCTTTGCGGGCGCGGCGCTCGCCGTTGGCACCATCGGGACGGTCGCGCATGCGTTGCCGTGGCTGTTGCTCGTCGTGTTCGCGGGCGGCTTCTGCGTGGTGGGCGGACAGCCGGCGGTGAACGCGCTGGCCGGCCACTTTTATCCGACCACGTTGCGCTCGACGGGCATCGGCTGGAGCCTCGGTATCGGACGGATCGGCTCGGTGATTGGACCGCTCGTCGGTGGCCAGTTGATCGCATTGAACTGGTCGAACGAATCGCTGTTTCATGCGGCCGCCGTGCCGGTGCTGTGTTCCGCGCTGCTGGTGATCGCGCTCGCCGCGGCGACGCGGCAACGCAACCGCCCGTCGCAGCCGCAAACGGCGTGACGAAACACGCGTGACGAAACCCGCGTGAGACGAAATACAGAGTCAACGGAGAACTTGCATGGACACCTCAACACGTCAGCCGCATAGCGCCAGTTCGCGGCTCGAAATCGAGCCCGGTTATCAGTCCGGCTTTGCCAACGAATTCGCGACCGAAGCGCTGCCGGGCGCGCTGCCCGCAGGGCGCAATTCACCGCAGCGCGTCGCCTATGGTTTGTATGCCGAACAATTGTCGGGCACCGCCTTCACCGCGCCGCGCGGCCACAACCGGCGCTCGTGGCTGTACCGCATCCGTCCGGCGGCGGTGCACAAGCCGTTCGCGCCGCTGCCTTCGGAGCGGCTCGTCGCCAATTTCGCCGACGTCCCGCCGACGCCGCCCAACCAGTTGCGCTGGGACGCGTTGCCGATGCCGACCGTGCCCACGGATTTCATCGACGGCTGGGTGACGATGGCCGGCAACGGCGCTGCCGAATCGATGAGCGGCTGCGCGATCCACCTGTACGCGGCGAATCGCTCGATGCAAGACCGCTTCTTCTACAGCGCCGACGGCGAACTGCTGATCGTGCCGCAAGAAGGGCGCCTGCAGATCGCGACCGAACTCGGCCGGCTGGACGTCGAACCGTTCGAGATAGCGGTGATTCCACGCGGCGTGCGCTTCGCGGTGAGCCTGCCCGGCGGCAGCGCGCGCGGCTACATCTGCGAAAACTTCGGGGCGTTGCTGCGCTTGCCGGACCTCGGCCCGATCGGCTCGAACGGTCTCGCCAATCCGCGCGACTTTCTCACGCCGCATGCCGCCTACGAAGACCGCGAAGGCGACTTCGAACTCGTCGCGAAAATGAACGGCAATTTGTGGCGCGCGGACATCGGCCATTCGCCGCTCGACGTGGTCGCGTGGCACGGCAACTACGCGCCGTACAAGTACGACTTGCGGCGCTTCAACACGATCGGCTCGATCAGCTTCGATCATCCGGACCCGTCGATATTTCTCGTGCTGCAATCGCAGAGCGACACGCCGGGCGTCGATACGATCGACTTCGTGATCTTTCCGCCGCGCTGGCTCGCCGCGGAAGATACGTTCCGCCCGCCGTGGTTCCATCGCAACGTCGCGAGCGAATTCATGGGCCTCGTGCATGGCGTCTACGACGCGAAGGCCGAAGGCTTCGTGCCGGGCGGCGCGAGCCTGCATAACTGCATGTCCGGCCACGGTCCCGACGCGGAGACCTTCGAGAAAGCGTCGCATAGCGACACGTCGAAGCCGAGCAAGGTCGGCGACACGATGGCCTTCATGTTCGAAACGCGCACGCTGATCAAGCCGACGCGCTTTGCGCTCGAAACCGCGCAGCTTCAGGCGCATTACTACGAGTGCTGGCAAGGTCTCAAGAAACACTTCAATCCGGAGCAACGATGAGCGCAGTGAGCGATCTTCAGGCGACGCTCGATCCGTCGCGCAAAAGCTGGGTCGAGTCGGCCAACGAGCCGAGTCACGATTTCTCGATCCAGAATTTGCCGTTCGGCATTTTCAGCGACACGAGCAGCGACACGCGCCGCGCGGGCGTGGCGATCGGCGATGAGATCGTCGATCTGGCCGCATTGCAGGCGGCGGGGCTATTGAAGCTGCCGTCGAACGCCGATGTTTTTGCGCGCGATACGCTGAACGACTTCATCGCGCTAGGCCGCGACGCGTGGCGCGGCGTGCGCATCCAGTTGAGCAACCTGCTTTCGCGCGACACCGCGACGTTGCGCGACGACGCGGCACTGCGCGCCAAAGTGCTGGTGCATGCAGCCGACGCGCGGCTTCATTTGCCCGTGCAGGTTCCCGGCTACACGGACTTTTATTCGTCGAAAGAGCATGCGACGAACGTCGGCTCGATGTTTCGCGATCCGAAGAATGCGCTGTTGCCGAACTGGTCGGAGATGCCCATCGGCTACAACGGACGCGCGTCGTCGGTGGTGGTGAGCGGCACGCCGGTGCGTCGGCCGAACGGTCAGTTGAAGTTGCCTGATCAGGACCGGCCGGTGTTCGGCGCGTGCCGCAAGCTCGACATCGAACTCGAGACGGGCTTTGTGATCGGCGGCGGCAATGCGTTGGGCGAGCCGATTGCATGTGCGGACGCGGAAGCGCACATCTTCGGCATGGTGCTGCTGAACGACTGGAGCGCGCGCGACATTCAGCAATGGGAATACGTGCCGCTCGGTCCGTTCAATGCAAAAACATTCGCGACCACGATCTCGCCGTGGATCGTCACGCTCGATGCGCTCGAACCGTTCCGCGTCGCGCAGCCGGTGCAGGAGCCAGAGCCGCTTGCGTATCTACGGCACGACGGCGACCATGCGTTCGACATCGCGCTCGAAGTGAAGCTGCGGCCTCATGCAGCGAAACAGGCGACGACCATCGCGCGAACCAACTTCAGGCACATGTACTGGACGATGGCGCAGCAACTCGCGCATCACACGGTATCGGGCTGCAACACGCGAGTGGGCGACCTGATGGGCTCGGGCACGATCAGCGGCCCGACCGAAGACTCGTACGGCAGCCTGCTCGAACTGACGTGGAACGGCAAGAAGCCGCTCGAACTGAAAGACGGCGGCACGCGCACGTTCATCGAAGACGGCGATGAGTTGACGCTCGCCGGATGGTGCCAGGGCGATGGATATCGCGTGGGCTTTGGGGCTTGCGTCGGGGAGATTGTGGCGGCGCGGGGGTGAACGCGTGAACCTGAAGCGCCGGCCGGCTATGGCCCAGAAAGGCCGCCCGGCCGGCTGGCTTCACTCAGCGCTCCGTGCGTTCACCCCGCCACCGCCATCCTTTGTGCGCGCCGGTCGATCGACATCGACCACAGCGTAAGCAGCAGCGCGCCGACGGAAGTGGCGACGCCGACCCACGGCAGCGTAGTCAACGGCGCGCCCGCACCGATCGCCATGCCGCCGAGCCAGGCGCCCGTCGCATTGCCGAGGTTGAAGGCACCCTGATTCAGCGTCGACGCGAGATTCGGCGCATCGCTCGCGCGGTCGACGATCAGCATCTGCAACGGCGGCACGATCGCAAACGCCAGAACGCCCCACGCGAAGATGGTGATCATCGCTGGAATTTCGGCATGCATGGTGCCGGCGAAGATCGTCAGAATCGCGACGATGGCGAGCAGGAACGCCACCAGCGACGGCATCAACCGCCAGTCCGCGAGCTTGCCGCCGAGCGTGCTGCCAACCGTCAGCCCCAGGCCGAACAGCAACAGCACGAGCGTGACCGCGTGCGGCGTGAAACCGGTCACGTCTTCGAGAATCGGCGTGATGTACGTGAAAGTGGAAAAGAGGCTTGCCGACGCCAGTACGCTGATGCCGAGCACCATCAACACCTGCGGATTTTTCAGCACGCCGAATTCGCGCACGAGGCTCGCTTTCTGCATCTCGATCTTCGCCGGCAGGCAGACCGCGAGCGCGGCGGCCGCGGCGATGCCGATGCCCGTCACCGCCCAGAAGGTCGCGCGCCAGCCGGCGGCCTGGCCGAGCGCCGTGCCGAGCGGCACACCGAGCACATTCGCCAGCGTGAGGCCGGTGAACATCAGCGCGATGGCCTGCGCGCGGCGGTTCGGCGCGACGAGCCCCGCGGCCACCACTGAGCCGATGCCGAAGAACGCGCCGTGGCAGAACGCGGTGACGATCCGCGCGGCCATCAGCACCGCGTAGCCCGGCGCAAGCGCGCACAGCAGATTGCCGACGATGAATACGCCGATCAGGCTCATCAGCGCTTTCTTGCGCGGCATGTTGGCGACGGCGATCGCCACGATCGGCGCGCCGATCGTCACGCCGAGCGCATAAGCGGAGACCAGCATGCCGGCAGCCGGAATCGACACCGACAGATCGCGGGCGACGTTGGGCAACAGCCCCATGATAACGAATTCGGTGGTGCCGATGCCAAAGGCGGCAATGGCGAGAGCAAGCAGGGGCAAAGGCATGGCGGCGGACTGTGGATCGGCGCGGCGCGAGACGTCGCGCGGACGGCGCGCGTTTTCGGGGCGAAAGCGCGTGCGCCGTGCTGAAAGCAAAACAGTTAGGGATTTTACCTAAGTCAAAACGATAGTGCTGGGCGCTCAGTCGTGTGCACGGCGCGGCTGTTGTTTTTAATCCGACGTCTTGCCGTGACGTCCCGCGCCCTTCGTAAAACGCTCGGCGCCCGCAACGCCTTCGTCGAAAACCGCCTGATATCCGCCGGCGCCTTCGCGCCGCAGCGCGTCGGCGAGATCGTCCAGCATGCTATTTTCCAGCACCGAGCGGCGGTCGGCCAGCAGCGCCGCCTGCGGAAAGGCCGCGAGTTCGGCGGCCAGGTGCTCGGCCGCCGCGCGCGCCTCGCCTTTGGCGACCACGCGATTCGCGAGGCCGAAAGCGAGCGCTTCCTGTGCGCTCACCGCGCGGCCGGTGAGTATCAGATCGAGCGCGCGCGACATGCCGATCAGCCGCGGCAAGCGAATCGTCCCGCCGTCGATCAGCGGAATGCCGACGCGGCGGCAGAACACGCCGAGCACCGCGTCCTCCTCGACGACACGCAGGTCGCACATGGCCGCCAGCTCCAGACCGCCCGCGACCGCGTAGCCCGTAATCGCCGCGATGACCGGCTTCGTGAAATGCATGCGCGTCGGTCCCATCGGTCCGGGACCGCTGCCGTCCGCGTGAATCTCGTTGCGGCGCGTGTCGTCGGCGAGCGCGCTCAGATCCGCGCCCGCGCAGAAGGTGCCGCCCGCGCCGAACAGCACGGCTGCGCGCCACGCCGGCTCGGCTTCGAAGCATTGGAACGCGGCGCTCAACGCATCGGCGACGAGGCGGTCGACCGCATTACGCCGCTCCGGACGCTCAAGCACGATGGTTGCTACGCCGTTATCACGGTTAGCTTCGATACGCACATATTGGTTGAAATTTTGCGTGCTTATCATCGTCGTCTCCCTGAAGGTCCGCGTTCGCCCGTTCGTTGATCCGTTCGGGCGCCAGTGCAGCGCTCATGCACAGCAGTTAATACCGTGGCTTGACATGCTTCTTTCACAATCGACTCGTAGCGTTAGCGCTCTCTTAACGCGCTGGCGAGCTGCCGCCAGCTTATCGAGCCTGCCTTTGCCTCTAGCCAATTCACCGTCCGCGGGTGCGCCGGCCTGCGCGGAGACCGTCTGGATCGTCCCGCTCGACCGGCATTCATGGTACGACCACGTGCGTCTGAAACGCGTCTTCGTCGCCGACGGCACGCGGCATCAGGTCGTCGTGGTCGACGTGCGCAAGCTGCTCGCGTGCGCCGATCGCGACAACACCGATTATGTTCTGAAGCCCGTTGCCGAATGGCATGCGGGAAAGGTGCGCGGCATTCGCGAGTTCCTCGATCCGGACAATCCGCGCATTCCGCAGATGCCCTACGTGACGATCTCGACGCGCCGCGCTTCGGGCCTGCTCGGGTGGCTCGGTTTCGAGCGCGAGGGCGTGGTGGCGTTTCGCAACGGGCAGCATCGCGCGCGCTATCTCGCCGATGCCGGGGCGCGCTGGTTTCCGGTGGAAGTGCACGAGCGCGAGGCGGCGTTGCTGCGCGAGATATGCGGCGCACCGGACGACGCCCGCACGGCGATTCGCCCCGTTCCGCTGAACGCGGGCGGCGGGTAGATTTCCGGCTTCAGCCAGGCAGGCCCGACGACGCCTGGTCGTTCGCATGCACCGCGTTGCGAGGCGTGCCCGCTTGCCACGCGGCGACGTTCGCAAGCGTGGTCTGCGCGATCTCGTTCATCGCCTCGCGTGTAAAAAACGCCTGGTGGGCCGTCACGATCACGTTCGGGAACATCAGAAGACGCGCGAGCACGTCGTCTTGCAGCGGCAGATTCGAATGGTCCTCGAAGAACAGACCGCCTTCTTCCTCGTACACGTCGAGCCCCAGATGGCCGAGCTGACCGTCCTTCAGCGCGCCGACCAGCGCATTGCTTTCGACGAGCCCGCCGCGCCCCGTGTTGATCAGCATCGCGCCGCGCTTCATTCTGGCGAGCGCGGCCGCGTCGATCAGATGGTACGTTGCCGGAAGCAACGGACAATGCAGGCTGACAATGTCCGATTCCGCGAGAAGCGTG
This sequence comes from Paraburkholderia sp. RCC_158, assembly GCF_041355255.1. Classification (NCBI taxonomy): domain Bacteria; kingdom Pseudomonadati; phylum Pseudomonadota; class Betaproteobacteria; order Burkholderiales; family Burkholderiaceae; genus Paraburkholderia; species Paraburkholderia sp. RCC_158. The sequence goes on from NZ_JBFUPM010000014.1 coordinate 99,726, forward strand.
TCGAGCGTCACGTAGCGCGCGCCGAGCGCGAGCAGATCGTCGGCGGGCGTGCCGGGATCGTACGCCAGCACGCGCATGCCGAAGCCCGACATGATGCGTCCGAACACGCGGCCGATCATGCCGGTGCCGATCACGCCGACTGTCTTGCCGTGCAGATCGAAGCCCAATAGTCCATGCAGCGAGAAGTCGCCCTCGCGCGTGCGCGCGACCGCACGCGGCAGGCGCCGGTTCAATGCAAGCACGAGGCCCACCGCATGCTCGGCGACCGCGTGCGGCGAATAAGCGGGCACGCGGGCGACGGCAATGCCGAGGCGCTCGGCCGTTGCGAGATCGACGTGATTGAAGCCTGCGGAGCGCAAGGCGATCATGCGCGTGCCGCCGGCATGCAGATGTTCGAGCGTCGCGGCATCGACACGATCGTTGACGAACGGACACACGACCTCATAGCCACGCGCGAGCACCGCGGTTTCGCTGTTCAGATGCGATTCCTGGAAATGCAGTTCATAGCGATGCGCGGCATTGGCTTCGGTGAAAGTCTCGACGTCGTATTGACGGCTGCTGAACAGGATCATGCGCATTGCTCACTCCATTTAATCGCATACCGGCGCTGCGCAATTCGCAGTTTTATGAAGACGGCGCTTTAGCGCTCAATGAAAACGAGTATAAGGAATTCATCAAAAGGTGCAATGCAATAAAGCGGCTAGACGATGCCTTTCCATAGGTCCGCTATTCGCGAAGTCAAGAACAACCGCGAAAAAATAACATTGACAGGTCTTCTCAAGTTACATAATTTAAAAAAGCCCGTGAGCGCCAGAGGCTGTCTTGGGCGGAAACGGTAAACCGCGCCGCGCGCACGGTACGTGTGGCAATTTGTCCCTGCAAAGCCATCGGCGTGGTCCGATTGCAAATGCTGTCTTTTTCAATGACGCAGTAGTCAGTGCGGCGTTCGTATTGCGCTGCCTGCCTGTTCCGTCATATGGCGTTTAATTGAACCGTCCAGTTGAACCATTGACCAGATCAGAACAGTCTTCACGAAAGCAGTCACGCAATTTGCAGTCGGCGTTATTGAGCAGATCGCTAATCGAACTTATAAATTGGCCGGCCAACATGATCGCTGAATTGCTGAGGGCTCAACCGGAGATCGCGCTGTTCACGAGCCTCGCAATCGGCTATTTGATCGGCTCCTTTCGTATCGGCCCTATTCAATTGGGCGGCGTTTGCGGCACGTTGATCGTCGCGCTGCTATTGGGTCAGACCGGCGCGCGGCTCGCCCCCGATTTGAAGAACATTGCATTCGCGCTCTTCATCTTTGCGCTGGGCTTCACGGGCGGGCCGCAGTTTTTCGCCAATATCGGCCGGGGCTGGCGCTATGGCCTGCTGTCGGTGATCGAGATCGTGTCGGTGCTCGCGCTGATCGTCATCGCGGTGGCCGTGATGCGGCTCGACGCCGGCACCGCAGCCGGCCTGCTGGCCGGCGCAGCAACGGAGTCCGCGGTGATCGGCACAGCGTCGGAGGCGATCGCGAAGCTCGGCCTCGTAGAAGCTGAGACGGTGCGCCTGCAGGCCAACGTCGTCACTGCATACAGCGTGAGTTACCTGTTCGGGCTTATCACCATCGTGCTCTTTACCAGTCAGTTCGCGCCCTTGCTGTTGCGCATCGATTTGCGCGCCGAGGCGGAAAAAATGTGGCGCACGCTCGGCGGCGATGGCGCCCTAGGCGACGGACAGCGCGCCGCCGCGCCTGCGCTGGTGGGCCGCGCGTTCCGCATCGACGGCGCTCATGGAGCGACGGTTTTCGCCATCGAACAGCAGCACGGCTTCAATCTCACCATCGAGCAGGTGCGGCGCAACGGCTCGGACCTGCCCGTCGAGCCGCAACTCGCGCTCGCGTCCGGCGACCTCGTGCTGGTAGGCGGCCGGCGCGAAGCTATCGTCGCGGCGGGGCCGGTTCTCGGCGATGAAGTGGACGGCGCGGACTTCGGCCAGGTCCTCGCGGAAACGCGCGACGTCGTGCTGACGCGGCGCGACGCGCACGGTCTCACGGTCGCTCAACTGCGCGAACGCGCGGCCCCGGAGCAGGGACGCGGCGTCTATATCGCGGCCGTCACACGGCTCGACTCGACGATCCCCGCGTTGCCCGGCACGGAACTCAATCGCGGCGACGTGCTGACGCTCGTCGGCGCGAAGACCGACGTGGAGCGCGGCGCCCGGCGTCTCGGCTATGTGCTCGTCGCCACGCAGAAGACTGACTTCGTCTATCTCGGCCTCGGCGTGCTCGCGGGCATGGCGATCGGTCATCTCGGCGGGCGCATCGGCGGCGTGTCGCTCGCATTGGGCACGGGCGGCGGATGTCTGCTGTCGGGCCTGCTGTTCGGCTGGATTCGCTCGCGCTATCCGCTCGTCGGCTCGTTGCCTTCGGCGGCGGCGCAGATTCTCAAGGACTTCGGGCTCGCCACGTTTATCGCCGCGGTCGGTTTGTCGGCGGGACCGGATGCGATCAGGCTCGTGCGCGAGTACGGCCTCGCGTTGCCGGCGGCGGGCATTCTGCTCGTGCTCGTGCCGGGGCTGTTGTCCTTATGGATCGGCCGCGTGTTCCTCAAGCTCGACACGCCGATGCTGCTCGGCGCGATCGCCGGTCAGCAGTGCAGCACGCCCGCGATCAGCGCGCTGGTCGGCGTGGCGGGCAATTCGACGCCGGTGATCGGCTACACGATCACCTATGCGCTCTCCAACATCCTTTTGCCGTTGATGGGTCCGGTCGTGGTCGGCGTTGCCGGCAAGTTGGGTTAGGCAGTCAGCAGTGCCGTCAGGCGTCGCTCGTGCGCTCGCGGCAGTGGCTGGTAATTAGCATGGCAAACTAAAAAGCGAGGGCACGATGGACTGGCTACACCAAATCTTCCAGAAATCACCTGAGATAGCGTTGTTTCTGTCGCTGGCGGCGGGTTACTTCATCGGCCAGATCAACTTCGGCAAATTCCAGTTGGGCGGCGTGGGCGGCTCGCTGCTTGCCGCCGTGGTCATCAGCCAGGCCGGCGTGACGATCGACAACGGCGTCAAGTCGGTGATGTTCGCGGTGTTTATCTACGCGGTCGGCTATGACTCTGGTCCCGGCTTCTTCAATTCGCTGAACCGCAAGACGCTGCGCGAAATCGCGATGGCGGTCTTTCTCGCGGTCACGGCGCTCATCACCGTCGTGGTGTGCGCGAAGCTGTTCCATTTGAACAAGGGACTCGCGGCCGGCCTCGCCGGCGGCGCGCTGACGCAGTCGGCGATTATCGGCACGGCGGGCGACGCGATCGCGCGCCTCGGCTTGCCCGCGGACCAGGTCAAGGCGCTGCAATCGGACGTGGCGATTGCCTACGCGGTGACCTACGTGTTCGGCTCGCTCGGCGCGATCATCGTGTGCGTGAACATCTTGCCGAAGTTCATGGGGCAGAGCCTGCGCGATGCGTCCATCGAAGCCGAACGCGAGCTTGCAGCGGGCGCGCCGGCGCAAGGACCGGGGCAACTGCGCGCGTTGCCGGAACTGGTGGGGCGCGCGTACCGGATCGACGTCAGCGCGGGCAAATCCGTGAAAGAAGTCGAGACGCTGCATCGCGATCTGCTGACCATCGAGCGCGTCAAGCGCGGCGGTCATACGCTCGACCCGACGCCCGATCTGATCCTCGAACCCGACGACGTCGTGCTGGTCGTGGGCCGTCGCGAAGCCGTCGTCGAATTCGGCTCGAACGGCAGCGAGGTCGCCGACATCGGCGACGTGGGCGTCGTCATGCAAACGCGCGAAGGCGTGTTCACGCGCAAAGGCATGAACCACACCACAATCGCCGCGGCACGCGAGATCGTGGACCGCGACATGCGCCACGGCGTGTATATCCAGAGCATTTCGCGCGCCGGTCAGCCGCTGCCGCTTTTGCCCGAGACAAAGCTCGAACACGGCGACGTCATCACGTTCTACGGATCGCCGAAAGACACGAAGCGCGCCGTCGACGCCGCGGGTTACGAACTGCCGTACACCATCAAGACCGACTTCATCTACATGGGCGTGGGTCTCGTGCTCGGCTTGCTGATCGGGCTGATCGTCGTCAATGTCGGCGGCATTCCGCTCACGCTCAGTTCCGGCGGCGGCTGCCTGCTTGCCGGCCTGCTGTTCGGCTGGATGCGCGGCAAGCATCCGATGTACGGCGTGATGCCCACGGCCGCTTCGCAGTTGCTGAAGGACTTCGGACTCGCCGCTTTCGTCGCCGTGGTCGGCCTGAATTCCGGCTTGCAGGCGGTGGTGACCGTCAAGCAGAGCGGCATGACGATCTTCCTGCTCGGCGTATTCGTCACGCTCTTCCCGCTTCTGCTCACGATGCTGTTCGGCCGCTACGTGCTTCGCTACAACAACGCGGCCATCCTGGCGGGCGCGCTGACGGGCTCGCGCAGCGCCAACCCGGCGTTCGGCGGCGTGCTCGACAAGGCGGAAAGCGCGGTGCCGACCGTGCCGTTCGCCATCACGTATGCGATTGCAAACGTCGCGTTGACGTTGCTCGGGCCGCTGGTGGTGGGGCTCGTCTAGCGGAGCGTTGTATCGGTCTCTTCGCGCCGGCCGCGGCATCACGCAGAGCAACTCGCGGCGGCGCTTTCATCTGGCTCATTGGAGAACGCATCATGGCAAAAGAGAAGGGCGACAGCAAACATGGCGATATGGCGCAAGCGGGTCTTGCCGCGCTGAGCCCGTTCGAACTGAAGGATGAACTTATCAAGGCCGCGGGCGGCGGCGCGGTCGAGCGTCCGGCCAACGCGGCGATGCTCAACGCCGGGCGCGGCAACCCGAATTTTCTCGCGACGATTCCGCGTCACGGCTTCTGGCAACTCGGCCTCTTTGCGATGCGCGAGTCGGAGCGTTCGTTCGCGTACATGCCGGAGGGCGTCGGCGGATTCCCGCGGCGCGATGGTCTCGAAGAGCGCTTCGATCTGTTCCTGCGCGAGAACAAGGGCGTGCCCGGCATCGACTTTTTGCGCGGCGCGGTGTCGTATGTGCGCGATCAGTTGGGACTTTCCGCGGGCGATTTCCTGTATGAAATGTGCGAAGGCATCCTTGCATCGAACTATCCGGTGCCGGACCGGATGCTTAAGCTATCCGAAATAATTGTCGGCCAGTATCTGCGCCGCGAGATGATCGGGCAGCATCCGTTTGTCGGCGAGTTCGACGTGTTCGCCGTGGAGGGCGGCACGGCGGCCATGACATACATCTTCAACACGATGCGCGAGAATCACCTGCTCAAAGCCGGCGATACGATCGCGCTCGGCATGCCGATCTTCACGCCGTACATCGAGATTCCGCGACTGAACGACTACCAGTTGAACGTGGTGAACCTTCACGCCGCCGTCGAGAGCAATTGGCAGTATTCGAAAGAGGAACTCGACAAGCTGCGCGATCCAAAGGTCAAGGCGTTCTTTCTCGTGAACCCGAGCAATCCGCCTTCGGTGAAGATGGACGACGAGAGCCTCCAATACATTGCTGACATCGTCAAGGAACGCCCGGATCTGATTCTTCTCACCGACGACGTGTATGGCACGTTCGCGGACGACTTCGTGTCGCTGTTCGCGCTCGCGCCGAAGAACACGATTCTCGTGTACTCGTATTCGAAGTACTTCGGCGCGACCGGCTGGCGTCTTGGCACCATCGCGACGCATCGCGACAATGTGCTCGACAGGTTGATTGCCGAGTTGCCGAAAGAGGCGAAGGAGCAGTTGCACGAGCGTTATGAATCGATCACGACGGAGCCCGAGAAGCTCAAGTTCATCGACCGTCTGGTTGCCGACAGCCGTACCGTCGCGCTCAATCACACGGCGGGCTTGTCGACGCCGCAGCAGGTGCAGATGGTGCTCTTTTCGCTGTTCTCGCTGATGGACACGCCCGACGCGTACAAGAACGCGTTGAAGCGCCTGATCCGCAAGCGCAAGCAGGCGCTCTACGAGGAACTCGGCATTTCGTTCGAGGACGACGATCCGAACCAGGTCGATTACTACACGGTTCTCGACGCCGAGTTCCTCGGCGAACGGATGTTCGGGCGCGAGTTCGTCGAGTGGCAATTGAAGAACACGCAGCCCACTGAACTGCTGTTCCGGCTCGCGCGCGAGGCGCGGGTGGTGCTGTTGCCGGGGCTCGGCTTCGGCACGCAGCATGCGTCGGGGCGCGTGTCGCTCGCCAATCTCAATGAGTCGGACTACCGGCAGATCGGACGCGCGATGCGGCGGCTCATCGAGGAATACGTCGAGCGCTTCAATGCGGAGACAGGCAAGAAGCTCGATAAAAGCAAGGTGAAATGACGCCGCCCGCTCGGGCATGGTCAAAAAACTTGCGCAATTGCGCGGATCGGTGAATGATCGAAAAACGGCCTCGCCAGTGTCACTGCTGGCGAGGCCGTTGACTGCTGTGCGTTCCGTGTTTGCCGTTTCCTTCAAGTGCCGATCATGCCGACTTCATCGTTCAACGTTACGTCTACTGCTGTGCCCTGTCCGGTTGTCGAATCGCTCGACGCCATTCTTCCCGAAGAGCCGTTGCTGATGATGGGCGCGGGCCCCGTGCCGATTCCCGCCGCCGTCGCCAAGGCCAACACGATCGTGATCAATCACCTGGGCGCTACGATGGTGAAGGTGATCAGCCAGGTGAAGACCATGGCGCGCTACGTGTTCCAGACTCATTCGAAGTGGGTGCTGGGCGTCGCGGGACCGGGCTCGGCCGCGATGGAAATGGCGATCTCCAATCTCGCGTGGGAAGGCACGCGCGTGCTCAGCATCAAGAACGGCTTTTTCAGCGGACGGATGGCCGAGATGGGCCGCCGCGTCGGTGCGCGTGTGAGCACGCTCGAAGTCGGCGACCAGTCGGTGGCGAGTCTCGATGAGATTGCCGAGGCGATTCGCCGCGAGCGCCCCGAGATCGTCACGGTGGTGCAGGGCGAGACGTCGAATACGGTCTGGAATTATCAACTGAAGGACATCGCTGCCCTGGCGAAAGCGGCGGGCGCGCTGGTGATCGTCGACGCGGTGTGCACGTTGAGCACGATGCCGCTCGCGATGGACGCATGGGGTATCGACGCCGTCATCACCGGCGGACAAAAGGGTTTGTCGTCGATTCCCGGCGTCTCGCTGATTGCATTCTCCGATGCCGCCTGGGCGCGGGTGAAGGGACGCACCGCGCCGAATGCGCATTGGTGTCTCGATGCGTCGCTCGCGGAAAACTTCTGGCACAACGCGGGGTATCACTACACGGCGCCGGTGTCGGGCGTGCTCGCGTTGCATGAGGCGTTGCGGCTCGTGTGCGCCGAGACGCTGGAGAAGCGTTTCGCGCGGCATCTGAAGTGTTCGGTCGCGTTGCAGGAAGGCGTGACGGCGCTCGGTTTGCAGTTGTATGCGCCGAAGGCGTGCCGGTTGAATTCGGTGGTGGGCATCGAGGTGCCCGAGGGCTTGAGTCCCGGCGACGTGTGCGCGCACATTTCGCGGCAGCATCAGGTGGAAATTTCAGGATCGTTTGGATTGCCGATTGTCCGCATCGGTCAGATGGGCGAGCAGTGCCGCGAACACAATCTGTTTAGGACCGTGCATGCGTTGGGTCGGACGATGGTGGACCTTGGCGTTAAGGTCGATTTGCCTGCCGGCGTGGCGGCGTTGGAGCGGGGATTGTCGGAGGGGAAGTAGAGCTTTGTATCACGTCTTTGCCAAACTTGGACGAGTCTCGCCGGCAGCGCTACTGCTTTGCGCAAGCGTGATCACTCGTACACACTGCGCGAATCCGTTGCTGTTGTGGGCCCGCTTCTTAGAGCTCGTTGAAGCCAGCGCAAACGCATCGTGTTTATTGACGCTTGCACTTGCCTCAGGCGGTGCAACGCTCGCGCGCAATCCAGACGGGCCTTCAGCATGTCGAGGCGCGTCTGACTCTCTGACCTGAAGTTGACGCCGAAGCGCACAGGTCCCTTTCAGGCGCTCCGTAGACGGGAGCCAGCGGCAGGCGAAGCGCGCTAAGCGGCGACCTGTGCTTATGCAATTGCAAGCAGCCGCCGAAGCTTGTCGCGTCGCAGTGCCGCAGCGCTGCCGCCAGCCGGCGAGCGCCCAGTCGTCATGCATCGCGGAGGCAGGCAAGCAGTTGCGCGTCAAACACCACCCTACGCAGCCCCACCTCAAAGCGCCGCAGGCATCTTCCCAACCCTCGCATCGCGAAGATAAAGGAAGGACGAAAGCCCAACAGCCGCCGCCGCCGCAATAGCCGCAAACAGAAACACTGACCCGTATCCGAACTCGCCAGCAATGTACCCGGCCAACGGACCGGTAATGCCGAGCGACAAGTCGAGGAAAACCGAGTAAGCCGACAGAGCCGCGCCCCGGCTTGCGGGCGGCACGAGCCCGACGGCCTCCACGCCAAGCGCTGGAAAAACCAGCGCGAAGCCGAACCCTGTCAGCGCCGCGCCCGCCAGCGCCACATGCGGCTCGGGCGCGAGCCACAGCATCAGCAAGCCGGCACACTCGAACGAAAACGAAGCAATCGCAACGCGGAATCCGCCATAGGTTTTGATCGTGTTGGCAAACAGCAGCCGCGCGCCGATGAAGAGCGTGCCGAACACCGTCAGCGACAAGGCCGCGTTCGGCCACTGCTTCGCCGCATAGAACAACGTGATAAACGTCGCGATCGATCCAAAACCGGCCGAGCCGAGCGCGAGGCCGATGCCGTGCGGCAGCACGCGCGTGAATACGCTTCGGTACGACATGCGCTCGCCATGCACAAGGGGCACCGGCGCGATCGAGCGCGCAAGATAGAAGCCGAGCGCCGCCAGCAGCATCACCAGAATGCCGAGCGCCGCGAAGCCGACCGTCCGCTCGATCGCCACGCCGAGCGGCGCGCCGACGGCGAGCGCGCCATACGTGGCAATGCCGTTCCATGAGATGACCCGCGCATTGTTGCTCGTGCCGACGCGGCCGATCCCCCACAGAATCGCGCCGGTGCCGCACAGGCTCTCGCCGAATCCGAGCACGAGCCGGCTGCAGACGAGCAGCGCGAGACTCGCCACCGGCCAGCGTCCGCACAACACGGCCAGCAGCAACAGAACGCCGCTCGCGCCACATCCGAGCAAGCCGATCGACACCGTGCGCTTCGGCCCGAGCGTGTCGGCGGAACGGCCGGCGAGTGGCCGCGACGCCAGCGTCGCCAGGTACTGCACGCTGATCGCCGCGCCCGCGAGCACGGCGCTGTAGCCGAGGTCGTCGTGGACGTAGCCCGGCAGCACGGCGAGCGGAATACCGATCGTCAGGTAGCAAAGAAACGTGAAAAAGACGACCGGAATGATCTGCAGGGTCGTCGCCAGTTCGCTGCGAGGTGTGGCTGAATCGGTGGACATGGGGAAAACGAGACTTGAAAACGGCGGGAAGGCGTGATTTTCCCATGGAACCGATTCTCTTGCAGCGTTTGCTTAATAATGATCGGACGAAAGAGGGCGTGAAACGCTAGGAAAATGCCGCTTATGTCGCGTGAAACGCTCCGTTCGCCGAGCAACACCACTGCGGGGAAACACAAACACTGTCCGAAACGCAACGTCAGCACGGAAAACACATCAATCCGGCCACCCCAACATAAGCCAACTGCCCGCCAAACCCATCTCAATATCGCTTTGCGAATATGTCCCGCATGCGATTGCCGCTATGGGTTCTATTTATTGACGGTGATAGTTTTCGAACCATCCCCGCGGCGCTGGCAGCCGCACACGAGATTCGAGAACATCGAGAGCACGAGACATGACTGAGCCGATTCGCTTCTATCACCGCAACGCGATCCGCGAGATCAAGGACGCGCCCGTCACCCGCACGGTGCTGCAGTATCTGCGCGAGGACGCGCATTGCACAGGCACCAAGGAAGGCTGCGCAGAAGGCGATTGCGGCGCCTGCACGGTCGTGATCGGCGAGCGCAACGAAGCGGGCGGCGTCGACTTCAAGACGGTCAACGCCTGCATCCAGTTCATGCCGACGCTCGACGGCAAGGCGCTCTTCACCGTCGAAGACCTGCGCCAGCCTGACGGCTCGCTGCATCCGGTGCAGGAGGCGATGGTCGAATGCCACGGCTCGCAGTGCGGTTTCTGCACGCCGGGCTTTGTCATGTCGATGTGGTCGCTGTATGAAAAGCACGGTCACGAACATAGCTGCGCGAACCGGACTGTGCCGTCGCGCGAAACGATCAGCAATGCGCTGACGGGCAATCTGTGCCGCTGCACCGGCTATCGTCCGATCGTCGATGCAGCCGTGCGCATGTTCGAAGCGCCCGCGCCCAAGGCGCCGGTCAACGTCGACGCATTGGCCGGCGCGCTCGCCACACTGCAACGCGACGACACCTTCCATTACGAGCACGCCGGTCAGCGCTTTCACGCGCCGCGCACCGTCGAGGCGCTCGCGCAGATCAAGGAGGCCGAGCCGGCCGCGCGCATTCTCGCGGGCAGCACGGACATCGGCTTGTGGGTCACCAAGCAGATGCGCGAGCTCGGCAATGTGGTCTACGTGGGGCAGATCGCCGAATTGCAGAAGCTCGAAACGCGCGGCGAGTGGATCGAAATAGGCGCGGGCGTCACCGTCGAAAAAGCCTATGCGGAGCTCGCGAAGCAGTACCCCGAACTCACGGAGATGTGGCAACGCTTCGCGTCGCTGCCGATCCGCAACGCAGGCACGCTCGGCGGCAATATCGCCAACGGCTCGCCGATCGGCGACTCCATGCCCGGCCTCATCGCGTTGGGCGCGCGCGTGATTGTGCGCGGCGGTGCGATCGAACGCGAAATGCCGCTCGAAGACCTGTACCTCGCCTATCAGAAGAAGGATATGGCCGAGCATGAGTTCGTCGTGAGCATAAAGGTGCCGACTCGCACCGGCGTGCGAGAGAAGCTGCAATTTCGCACGTACAAGCTGTCGAAGCGCTTCGACTCGGACATTTCGGCCGTGTGCGCGGCGTTCTCGTTCATCGCGGATGGCAAGCTGATTCGCGAGCCGCGCATCGCATTCGGCGGCATGGCGGCGACGCCGAAGCGCGCGGCGCATGCCGAAGCCGTACTGCGCGATGCCGAATGGCACGAAGCGACGGCACAGGCCGCGATGCTCGCGCTCGGCAACGACTACGCGCCGCTCTCCGACATGCGCGCGACCAGCAACTATCGTCTGGAAGCCGCGAAAAACACCTTGTATCGCTTCTGGCTCGAAACGCGTCCGCATAATCCGCTGCCGAAAAGCGCGCTCGACGTGCGCGCGGTCGAGGCTGCCTGCGCGCCTGGCGGCGTCGACATCGACGTTGACATCGGCGGTCAGCTCAACGCCGCCGCAAGCGCCTGACGCGCGCGATCCACGAGCAACACGGAGAACACAACAATGAATCAGCATGCCGAACCATTCCTGAAAGACGCCCAGGCACTCGACGACTTCACGCAGGTCCACGTATCGCGTCCGCATGAATCGGCGCATCTGCACGTGAGCGGCCGCGCCACCTACACCGACGACATTCCAACGGTCGCGGGCACGCTGCACGCGGCGCTCGGACTGTCGGCCAAAGCGCACGCGAAGATCGTGGCGATGTCGCTCGACAAAGTGCGCGCGACGCCCGGCGTGGTCGCGGTCTTCACGGCCGACGACATTCCCGGCGCGAACGATGTCGCGCCGATCGTCCACGGCGACGATCCGATTCTCGCTGATGGCATCGTGCAATACGTCGGTCAGCCGGTCTTCATCGTGGTCGCGACGTCGCACGAAATCGCGCGGCATGCCGCACGCCGCGCCGAGATCGTCTATGAGGAACTGCCCGCAATCCTCACCGCGCAGCAGGCGCGCGCCGCCAATCAATACGTGTTGCCGCCGATGAAGCTCGCGCGCGGCGAAGCGGGAACGAAGATCGCGCGAGCCGCGCATCGCGAGGCCGGCGAAATCCTGCTCGGCGGCCAGGAGCAGTTTTATCTCGAAGGGCAAATCTCCTACGCGGTGCCCAAGGACGACGACGGCATGCACGTCTACTGTTCGACGCAGCACCCGACCGAAATGCAGCATCTCGTCGCGCACGCGCTGGGCGTTGCATCGCATAACGTGCTGATCGAATGCCGGCGCATGGGCGGCGGTTTCGGCGGCAAGGAATCGCAGTCGGGTCTGTTCGCGTGCTGCGCGGCGCTCGCCGCCTGGAAGCTGTTGTGCCCGGTCAAGCTGCGCCCCGATCGCGACGACGACATGATGGTCACCGGCAAGCGCCACGACTTCCACTACACGTATGAAGTCGGCTACGACGACAAGGGCGTGATCGAAGGCGTCGCGGTCGACATGACTTCGCGCTGCGGTTTTTCAGCGGATTTGTCCGGCCCCGTGATGACGCGCGCGCTGTGTCACTTCGACAACGCGTACTGGCTTTCGGACGTCGCCATCGACGGCTTTTGCGGCAAGACCAACACGCAATCGAACACCGCGTTTCGCGGCTTCGGCGGTCCGCAAGGCGCGTTCGCGATCGAATACATTCTGGACAACATCGCGCGCTCCATCGGCGAAGATTCGCTCGACGTGCGCCGCCGCAATCTGTATGGCAAGACCGAGCGCAATCAGACGCCGTATGGCCAGGTCGTCGAAGACAACGTGATTCACGAACTGATCGACGAACTCGAAGCGACGAGCCAATACCGCGCGCGCCGCGCGGCCATCGACGAATTCAACGCAAACAATGAGGTGCTCAAAAAAGGCCTCGCGCTCACGCCGGTCAAGTTCGGCATTGCGTTCAACGTCACGCATTTCAACCAGGCCGGCGCGCTCGTGCATATCTATACCGATGGTTCCGTGCTCGTGAACCACGGCGGCACCGAAATGGGCCAGGGCTTGAACACGAAGGTCGCGCAGGTCGTCGCGCATGAACTCGGCGTCGGCTTCAATCGCATTCGCGTGACCGCGACCGATACGAGCAAGGTCGCGAATACATCGGCGACGGCGGCATCGACGGGCTCCGATCTGAACGGCAAAGCCGCGCAGGACGCGGCGCGTCAACTGCGCGAGCGCCTCGCCGCGTTCGCCGCCGAGCGTTTTGGCGCGGGCGAGGTCAAGGCTTCGGAGGTGCGCTTCGCGCATGATCGCGTGATCGTCGGCGAGGTGGTCTTGCCGTTCGAAGAAGTGATCGCGAAGGCGTACCTCGCGCGAATCCAGTTGTGGTCTGACGGTTTTTACGCGACGCCGAAGCTCTACTGGGATCAGGCGAAGCTGCAAGGCCGGCCGTTCTATTACTACTCGTATGGCGCAGCCGTATCGGAAGTCGTGATCGACACCCTGACCGGCGAAATGCGCGTGCTGCGAGCGGACGCGCTGCATGACGTGGGCGCGTCGTTGAACCCGGCGCTCGACATCGGCCAGGTGGAAGGCGCGTTCATTCAGGGCATGGGCTGGCTCACCACCGAGGAACTGTGGTGGAACGCAGGCGGGAAGCTGATGACGCACGCGCCGTCCACGTACAAGATTCCGACCGTCAACGATACGCCGCCGGTCTTCAACGTGCGCCTCTTCAAGAACCGCAACGCGGAGGACAGCATTCATCGTTCGAAGGCGACCGGCGAGCCGCCGTTGCTGTTGCCGTTTTCGGTATTCTTTGCGATTCGAGACGCCGTCTCGGCGGTCGGCGATCACAAGGTGAATCCGCCGCTGAACGCGCCCGCGACGAGCGAGGAGATCCTCAAGGCAATCGGTGCGGTACGCGCGGCCACGTCCGCCGCGCGCCGCTAACAGAGAAGAGGGATGAGCGCGATGAAAGACTGCTCTTCCATCCAGATCGGGCGGCGCAGCGCGGTGGAAGCACCGCGCGCGGCGCCGATGCACATCGTGCTGTTCGGCGCGGGACACGTGGGTCATGCGCTGATCGAGTTGCTCGGCAATCTGCCGTGCGTGGTTCAGTGGGTCGACGAGCGCGACGAGCTCTTTCCCGACGAGACGCCCGCGAACGTGCAGATCGAAGCTACCGACACGCCCGATGCAATCGTCGACGCCGCGCCGCCCGGCGCATGGTTTCTCGTGATGACGCATAACCATGCGCTCGATTTTTCGCTCGCTGAACGCATCATGCGGCGCACCGATTTCGCTTATTTCGGCATGATCGGTTCGAAGACGAAGCGCGTGAAGTTCGAGCGGCGTTTGCTGGAGCGTGGCGTGGAGCTTGAACGGCTTGAGCAGATGACGTGTCCGATCGGCGTGCCCGGCATCGTCGATAAGGCGCCTGCGATGATCGCCGTCGCGGTGTGCGCGGAGTTGTTGCAGGTTCGCGGGCGGCGGGCTGCTGCGTGTGCATCTGCATCTGCTTCGATGCAAACGGACGCGGAATACAAGCGGCCTCTCAGCGTCTAAGCGATAAACGTCCAACGCGCCCGGACAGCCTGAAACGCATGGACCGCGTGAGTTCATCTCGCCACAACTCACCGCGCCCGCCTCGCCCCCCGCGCCTTCTGCGCGACCAGCCCGTCCGAGACATCGGACATCAACGCACGCAGCCAACCCAGATCGCTTGGGCGATCCGGCTGTGGATGCCACATCTGATAGCACTTGATACGCGGAAACGGAATCGGCGCCTCGACCACCGCGAGCGGCAGAATGCTCGCATAGTGGGTCGCGAAACGACGCGTCGTCGTGAAGATGAGATCCGATTGCAGCAGCGTCTGCGGCACGAGGCCGAAGTAGGGCAGCGTGGCGACGATGCGCCGCTCGGCTTTCGCGCGCGCGAAACCGGTGTCGATCGCGCCGCCGCGCGCGCCGCTATACGGCGTCGGCGCGAGATGCGGCGCGGCGAGATAGGCTTCGCGCGTAAGCGGCGCACGCGTCAGCGGATGATCCGCGCGCATCATGCACACGACAGTGTCCGAGAAAAGATCGCTGCGCTCGAAACGCGGATCGGGCTTCGGCCAGTTGCCGATCACGAGATCGAGCTCGCCGGCATCGAGCGCGGCGGAATGATCGAGCATCGGATTCAGCGAATCGATTTCGAGCCGCGCATGCGGCGCCGCCTCGCGAAACTGCGCGATCACGGTCGGCATGAAGAAGTCGTTCAGATAATCGGGCGCGGCCACGCGAAACGTGCGGCGCGAGCGGCCCGGATCGAAATCGCCGTGCGGCGTGGCCACGAAATCGACTTCGCGCAGCACGCGTTGCGCCGACGCCAGCAGCGATTCGCCATACTCGGTCGGCACCATGCCCGACTTGCCGCGTACGAGGATCGGGTCGTTCAGCGTCTCGCGCAGCTTGCGCAGCGCCGTGCTGATCGCGGGCTGGGTTTGATTGAGCCGCAGCGCGGCATGCGTGACGCTGCGCTCGACAAGCAGCGTGCGCAGCACGCGCACGAGCCAGATGTCGAGGGAGGCGGCGGTGTCGTCCATGGTAGAAGCCAAGCGAGGGCGAGCGGGCGTTGTGCCCCGGTGCCCGAAAGTCAGCCGCGCGCAGGCCCGGCAACACGCGGGTCATGCATCGCGCAAAGGTTATAACCTTAGGCCCGATTGCACCGCGGCGGCCATAGCGGGCGCGGTATGACCGGCATCAGCCGCGCAAGCGCCGCCACCGAGCGTCATGCCGCGCTTGCGGCCACCACGCATCACGCCACGTGTTCCGCGTTCAAAGGTCCGCGAGACCCGAGGGCAACGCGCTGATCCGCTTCACTTCGCTCGATTCCAGCCAGTTCGGCGTGCGCGCGCAGTACAGCACCATCGGCAGCGCGTCCTCGCCCCAGAACAACTGGTCGTTCAGACGAAAGGTCGGCACGCCGTAGACGCCGAGCCCGATTGCATCCGCCGTATTGCGCCGCAACTGGGCTTGCACTTCCTCGCTCTTGATGAGCTCCGGACCATCGGGCATGCCGACGCGCTCGCACAGTTCGGCGAACGTCTCGTCGGTCGAAGGATCGCGGCCTTCGCGCCAGATGAAGCGGAAGATTTCGCGCACGCACACCACGTCCGCCTGCGCGGCAGTGGCGAGCAACAGCGGCTTCATCGAGTCGAACGGATGGGCCGGCGGCATCTTGTAGGGAATGCCGAGCTGTTCCGCGCGAAAGAGCGCGTGCCGGTACATGAAGGTGCGCTTGGCCGGCACGCTGTACGCCGGCCGCTGCCCCCAATGGCGATACAGGTCGTTCAGCACCACGGGCGTGAAGGCGAAGTCGAAGCCCGGCCATTTGTCGTGTTGCTCGAGCAGCAGGTACGTGAACGGCGAGACGAAATCGTAGAACCACAGCGGCTGCGCGGCGTCGATGCCAACGGTCATATATGTCTCCCGGATTGCCTGTCCGACAGATCGGCGGATGCGTCTGCTAGATCGTCGGAATTGTAATGATCTTACGCGGTGCCGCAGCGGCTTGCACCGTCAATCTGGTTTGCGGCGCTCGTCGGCGCGGGTTTCGCCGATCTCGGCGGCTTCGTTCGGTGCGGCGTCGGTTTCGGCGGCTTTGCCGGCTTTGCCGGCGTGGCCCGCATTGTCCGCTGAGCCAGCGGCGCGTGCTTCGATGTTCGCGGCAGAGTCTTCCTCGGTTTCGTCGTCCGTGGTATCGAACGCCTCCGACATCTCGTGCCGGCCATCGCGGCTTTGCGTGAGCCTTGCCCGAACGAAGCCGATATGCTCGCGCAGCACATAGAACTGGTCGGCATAGGCGAGCGGCATCTTCAGACCGTTCACCGAATCCTCGATGGCGTCGAGCCGTTGCAGCAGCGACGCCCGCTCGGCCGCCGAATGATCGCTGAGCGCGCTGCGCTCAATCGCGATCAGCGCGCCATACCAGCGATAGATGCGCGACTTCACGCGCCACGCATACAGCGACGGCACGAGCCGCAGCGCCGGAATCAGCAGCACGATAAGCGGCACGACCACCACCAGCAGACGGTCGGCGAGGCTCGCGAGCCAGAACGGCAACACTCGGTACAGGAAGCCTTTGCCCGACTTGTAGTAGCGCGCGGCGTCGTCGCTGATCGGGAAGTCGTGGGCGAGCGGCGCGGGGAATTCGCCGGCGCGCTGCATGATGTTCGCCTTGCCGTGCACCTCGCGCGCGGCGTCGATCAGAAGGTCCGACAGCGCCGGATGCAGCGAGTCGCGCGCCACCAGTTCGGCGGTCGGCGCGACCATGTGAATCGGCGCGGACGGCAGATTCTTGCCGAGGTCGAACGCGCCCATCGGCAATTCCAGCTGCGTCAGATACGGAAAGCGCCGCGTGTACGCGTCGGCCTGGACGAAATCGTAGAACTGCACGTTCGGCGTACGGTAAAGCTTGCCCATGACCGCGGGCTGCGCGGAATCGCCGGCCAGAAAAGCCGCATCCACCTTGCCGGAGACGAGCGCCTGCGCGGCGTCGTCGCCGGAAAGCGGCAGCAGTTTCGTCGTGCCGCCGGGCTCGATGCCGTTCGCCTTGAGGAGCGCGAGCGCCAGTTGGCGCGTGCCGCTGCCCTCGGCGCCGACCGCGAGGCGCTGGCCCTTGAATTCGGCGAGCCGCGCAACCGTGGGGCCGTGATAGAAGATCGCGAGCGGCACGTACGACACGCTGCCAAGCGATATGAGCCCGTTGCTCGCCGTGCCCGGCGCCATGCCGTCCTGCACGAAGCCGACGTCGACGTCCGAGTTCGGGTCGGACAGCCGCTTGAGGTTTTGCAGCGAGCCTTCGGAGGGCAGCACCTTCAACGTGATGCGGTTGCGCGCCAGAATCTCCTTGTACTTCTGCGCGGCGTTCCAGAACGTGCTGCCTTCGGGACCGGCGCTGATGGTCAGCGTGCTGGGCGGCGCGGGCTGGATCAGGCGCACGGCGACCCAGATCGCGGCCACGGCGATCAGGAAGATGGGTCCGAACGAGACCGCGAGGTCGCGCCATGAGATCGCGACAAAACGCGCGACGAGGCGGGGAGGGCGTAGGCGCCCGGGGACTGGCTTCATCGGATGACGGGGACGGCGACTGTCGAAGGTGAACTGGAATGCGGCGCTGCGCGTGGCGCCGATGGTACCTGAGATTGCCGCGGCGGCGGAATGCGCGGCGTCGGCGCGCGCCGAGAAAGCCGTAACAAAAGGTGACTGCGGGTGACTGCGGGGTGACTGCGCCCGCCGGCGAATCGCCACTGACCCGCATCGCGTATGACTAAACCCTTTGCGCTTCTGGCCCGGCTAGATTAAATTGTGCATCGCTGCCGCGAACACACGTCTCGCGCGGCGCGACCCGGCACGACAGACAAGAACCGGGCGCGTCGGCGGATCTCGCGGCTTGCCGGTTTCCGTACCGCATCGCATGCAGGTCAGTATCGTCAGCGCGTGCGGTATAGGCAGCCGGTCTCTCTTTGTGCCTCTCGCATCTCGTGTCGCCGCCCACAGCCGGCCATTGCCTCGCCGCGCGCATTGTCGCGCGTCGGCCGTGGCCGCAGGTAGTCGTAACGAAGCCGCTTATTCAAGCGGTCCAATATGAAGCTAAGGAGAGAAGAAATATGAAATCGGTCGGTTTTCTGAAGACGCTGGGCTCGGTGGTGGCAATGGTGGTGGCATGCAACGTCTATGCTCAGGCAAGCGATGCAACGGCAACCGGCACGACAGCCGCCCCCGCCGCCAGCGCGAAGGCGAGCAAGAAGGCCAATAGCCAGCTCGGCCGCAAGGTGCGCGCCGCGATCTCGAAGACGCAAGGCGTCGACGTGTCGAACATCTCCGTGCGTGCCCGCGGCGGCGCGGTGACGCTGACGGGTTCGGTGCCCGACCAAGGCCAGATCGACGCGGCCGGCGAGGCAGCGAAGGGCGTCGCGGGCGTGACGTCGGTGTCGAACAAGCTGTCGGTGATGCAGCAGTAAGCGTGACGAGCGGGCGCATCGGTCAGCCCGCCTTGATGGCGCGCTGACCGGCTGCGTGAGTGGGCGAGATAGCGCCGGAAGCCGCTCTTTACACGGCTCTTTATACGGCTCTTCGCGCGGCTCCCGACGCAATGCGCCGTTCGATGCATGCGAAAAAGCTCCGGCAATCCTGCCGGAGCTTTTTTTCGCCACGCGATTACGCGCGATCATTCACAAGCAGCGACGATTGCGTCGCCATAGCTCGATGCGGTGCGGCCCTGCGCCGTCGTCCGACTGTGCGCAATGACACATTTGGGACGCTGCCCAAAGCGTACTGTGTGCATGGAGAACTGGAGTCATCGCCATGCAAACCACGCTCCTGCGCTATACCGATCTGCCCATCACCGACCGCGCCGCTTTCGAACTCGTCTGTGCGCGGCACGGCTTCGCGCCCGCGCATTTCGACGTCAGCGTTCACGCCGATCCGGCCGATCCCGCCCAGGGACGCCTCGTCACCGTGCGGCGCGGCGGCTGGGCGCAATCCTATTACGACCGCCAGGGTCAATGGGTCAGGCAATTCGAGGCCGATCTCACCTGCCGCTTCTTCAGATGATTCGCGTCACGGCGGCGGGCACCCCCAGCACCACCCCCAGCGCCGCTCTCAGGCCAGCACGAGGCGCACGCCGACCAGCGTGAGCGTGGCGGCGAGCAGATTGCGCAGCAGCGCATCCGGCGCGCGCGCGGACAGCATGCTGCCGATCGCGATGCCCGGCAGCGAGCCGACCAGCAGCGACAGCAGCATCGACCAGTCGACGGAACCGAGCAGCCAATGGCCCGCTCCCGCGAGCAGCGTGAGCGGCACCGCATGCGCGATGTCCGAGCCGACGATGCGCATGGTCGGCAGCAGCGGATAAAGCAGCAGCAACACGGTCACGCCGATCGCTCCCGCGCCCACCGAAGTCAGCGACACGAGCACGCCGAGCACGGCGCCCGTCAGCATGGTGAGCACAAGCGTGCGCCCCTGGCTCGGCGTGCGGCGGCGGTGCGCGCCCAGCGCGGCGAGCTGCGGACGGAACACGAGCGCGACCGCGGTCACGAGCAGCGCGGCGCCGAGGACAAGCTGGATCAGCCGGCTCGCGCCCGGCGTGTCCATCCCGTAGCGGTGCAACAGCAGCAGCGTGATGGTCGCGGCGGGCACGCTGCCGGCCGCGAGCCGCAGCGTCACCTGCCAGTCGACGGAACCCTTCAGGCCGTGGACCAGCGTGCCCGTCGCCTTGGTGGCGGCCGCGTACAGCAGGTCGGTGCCGACGGCCGTCGCCGGATGCACGTTGAAGAGCAGCACCAGGATCGGCGTCATCAGCGAGCCGCCGCCCACGCCCGTCAGTCCGACCAGAAAGCCGACGAACAGGCCGGACGCGGAGTACAGCAGATCGATATGCGGAAGAGCCATTGAAGAGACCGCGGGCGGTCGGTGGATTGACGGTTAGGGCACGGGCGGCGCGCGTGCCTCGACCGCCGACGCGGGTCGGCAAACTGGAAAGAAGGCGGCGCCCCGCGCGGCGAAAGCCGCTATTGTCGCAAAACTGACGCCGCAGCGTACGGAATGCGCGGAAGCGGGCGTGCCGCGAGGTCTGAGAGCGGGGTTGAGAGCGGTGCGCCGCTCAGAGCGCGCGGCGAATTTCGACGACGCCGAACGCCGCCAGCATGATGCCGACGAACCGGTCGATCGCGAGCCGCAGCTTGCTGCCGATCGCATGCCGCGCCAGCGACACTACGCTCACGAGGAAACACCACCACGCGATCGAGCCGCAGAACACGCCGCCGACGGTCGTCAGCGCGATCGTCGATGAAAATGCGCCGCGCGGCGCGAGCGTCGTGAACAGCGCGGCGAACATGATGACCGTTTGCGGGTTCGTCAGCGTGAGCAGCAGCGAGCTTGCATAGGCGCGCAATGCGCCGGCGCGGCCCACCTGCGCGAGCTTGCTGTTGCTGTTGCCGTCTGGTTCGCCGTTGGCCGTGTCTGCCGGCGCTTTTTGCAGCAGCGTGCGCACGCCGAGATACAGCAGGAACAAGCCGGCGAGCAGATGCAGCGGCCGGTCATAAGCCAGCATGAACTGCGAGATGCTGACGAGGCCGAGCGCGGCGATCAGACCATACAACGCGTCGCCCGTTGCTATGCCGAGGCCGATCGCAAGCCCCGCCCGCGGACCGCCGGTCAACGTGCGGCGAATGCAGAGCATGCCCATCGGGCCGACCGGCGCGGCAATCGCGAGGCCGACGCCGGCGGCGGTGAAGAAGAGGCTGGTCATCGACATGGCGGGTTCCGATGGTTGTTGTCTGGATAGCGCGGGGCGAGCGATGTGTGTCTAAAAGCTGCAACCCGCCGCCTCTCACGACCATCGCCCAGCATAGCCACAGCGCATCCCCCGAGCAAGCGCCGACTCCACACAATGTCACTAACCGTGAATACCCTGGCCTCGCGCGGCTGCCGCTTCTCATCGGGCATAATTTTCCGCACTCAAATCCTCGGAGCCGATGCCCATGTGGCAGATCGATCAGGTGACGTTGCGCTTGTTCATCGCCGTGTGCGAGGAAGGCACCATCGCGCGCGCCGCGGAGCGCGAGTTCATTGCGCCTTCGGCGGTCAGCAAGCGGATCGCCGATCTCGAAGCGCTCGTCGACGTCGCGCTGCTTTCGCGCAGTCAGCGCGGCGTGCGCGCGACGGCCGCCGGCGAGGCGCTGTTGCGGCATGCGCGGCTCATCATGCGCGGCCACGAACGCATGCAGGCCGAACTCAGCCAGTACGCGGCCGGCGCGCGCGGGCATGTGCGCGTGCTGGCGAACGTATCGTCGATGGTGGAGTTTCTGCCCGAGGCCTTGTCCGAATTCCTGAAGGCCAATCCGCAGATTCGCGTGGATGTCGAAGAGCGCGTGAGCGCGGAGATCGTGCGCGGTCTCGAGGAAGGCGTTGCCGATCTCGGCATTTGCCGCGACGTCGTGTCGATGGGCAGTCTCGACGCGCTGCCGTACCGCGCCGACCATCTCGCGCTGATCGTGCCGCGCGGTCATCCTCTCGCCGCCGAGGCCAACGTCGGCTTCGAGCAGACGCTCGCCTTCGATCATCTCGGCCTCTCGTCGAACGCATCGGTCAATGCACTGATGCAGCGGATCGCGGCCGAGAAAGGGCGCGAGTTGAACTACCGCACGTACGTGTCGACCTTCGACGCCGCGTATCGCTTCATCCAGGCCGGCCTCGCGGTGGCGATTCTGCCAGGCGAAGCGCTGCCGCGCCATGCCGCCGACGAATACGGCATCGTCGCCGTACCGTTGCGCGACGCATGGGCCGAGCGGCGCTTCGTGATCTGCGTGCGCGACCGCGGCGCGCTGACGCTTGCCGCGTCGCATCTGCTGGATCATTTGCTGCGCGCGGTTTAGGGCGTTGCGCCGCGGTTGCGCTAACTACTCACGCTCCACGCATGCCCCGCCCCTTCTGAAAAGCCCTTAAGGGTTTCCCCTCTGCGACGCCGCACGGCCGTCCCGCTTGCTTCGCCGGCCATCGTCAACGGCGATGGAGTGCTTCGTCAACGCAGACTTTGCTACGCGCACGCGCGCAGGCACGCTGTGATCCGTGCTTCATTTCCCCGCATCTTCCCGCAGGAATTCAACCCATGAGCGACATGAGCGACATGAGCGAGACAAAGGAACGCGTCGTCATAACCGAAGTCGGCATGCGCGACGGTCTGCAAAGCATCGCGCGAACGATGCCCACCGAATTCAAGCGCCGCTGGATCGATGCCGCGTATGCCGCCGGCGTGCGGCACATGGAAGTGGCGTCGTTCGTGCCGGCGAAACTGTTGCCGCAGATGGCCGACGCCGACGAAGTCATCGCTCACGCACTCGGCTACCGCGATCTGATCGTGACCGCGCTCGTGCCCAATCTGAAGGGCGCGCAACGCGCACTCGAAGCGGGCGTGCATCGGATCGTCGCGCCGATTTCGGTGAGCACCGCGCACAGCCTCGCGAACGTGCGCAAGACGCCGGCCGAAATGGTCGATGCGTTTGCAACCATGCGCGACGCGATCGACAGCGCGCAAGGCGCAGGCACACGGCGCGTGCAATTGATCGCCGGTTTGTCGACGGTATTCGGCTGCACGCTGCAAGGCGCGGTGCCTTATGCGGACATCGCCGCGATCGCACGCGACGCCGTCAACGCAGGCGCCGATGTGATCGCGCTCGGCGATACCACCGGCGAAGCCACGCCGCGTCAGGTCGGCGAGATCATCGACCTCGTGCGCGGCGTCGCGGGCGACAAGCTGCGCTCGCTGCATTTCCACGACACGCGCGGCTTGGGCCTCGCGAATACGCTGATCGCGCTGCAACACGGCATCCGCGAATTCGACGCGTCGCTCGCCGGCCTCGGCGGCTGCCCGCATGCGCCTGGCGCGACGGGCAACGTCAACACCGAAGACCTCGTGTTCATGCTCGACAGCATGGACTACGAGACCGGCATCGACCTTGCCCGCCTGATCGCGTCGCGCGACGTGCTCGCCGATGCCTTGCCGGGCGAGCCGCTCTACGGTTATCTCGCGCGCGCCGGTGTGCCGAAGCAGTTCGCGATCTCCCAACCCAGCCAATCTTCAACTCCTTCGTGCTCGCAGGTGCCGCAATGAACGCCTCTTCTTTTACCGACAATTCCGCCGACGCGCCGCAACGCGCGTTGCCGCTCGCCGGCATTCGCGTGATCGAGCTTTCGCATATGGTGATGGGCCCGACGTGCGGGATGATCCTCGGCGATCTCGGCGCCGAAGTCATCAAGGTCGAGCCGCCGCGCGGCGACGGCACGCGGCGCCTGCTCGGCACCGGCGCGGGTTTTTTCCGCACCTTCAATCGCAACAAGAAGAGCGTCGCGCTCGACCTCGATAGCGAGGCGGGACTTGCCGCGCTGCATGAGCTCGTCGATACCGCCGATGTGTTCGTCGAAAACTTCAAGCCGGGCCGCATGGCGAGCCTCGGTCTCGACTACGCGTCGCTGCGCGAGCGCAACCCGAAGCTCATCTACGTTTCGCACAAGGGCTTTCTCAACGGGCCTTATGAGCACCGGCTCGCTCTCGACGAAGTCGTGCAGATGATGGCCGGCCTCGCCTATATGACGGGCCCCGTGGGCCGTCCGCTGCGCGCGGGCAGTTCGGTCAACGACATCATGGGCGGCATGTTCGGCGCGATCGGCGTGCTGGCCGCGTTGCACGAACGGCATGCGAGCGGACGCGGCAAGGAAGTGCAGAGCGCGCTCTTCGAGAACTGCGTGCTGCTGTCCGCGCAGCACATGCAGCAGTATGCGGCCACCGGCGTGGCGCCTGCGCCGATGCCCGAGCGCATCAGCGCATGGGCCGTGTATGACGTGTTCACGCTTGCCGGCGACGAGCAGATGTTCATCGCCGCAACGGGCGACGGTCAATGGCGCGCGTTGTGCGCGATTCTCGGCCGCGCCGATCTGCTCGCCGACCCCCGTCTCGCGACGAATAACGATCGGGTGCTCGCGCGCTCATGGCTGTTGCAGACGCTCGGCGAAACGCTGCGGGAATTCGACGGCGCGGCGCTCGTGCCGCTGTTCGAACGCGACCATATTCCGTTCGCGTCGATCGTGAAGCCCGAAGAACTGTTCGACGATCCGCATCTGAACGAAAGCGGCGGCCTTGCGCGTCTCACGCTCGACGACGGCAGCGAAACCGCGATGCCGCTGCTGCCCATTTCAATCGACGGTGAGCGTTTGCAGCCGCGTCAGCCGATCGCGAAGATCGGCGAGCACACGGCTGAGGTGCTGCGCGAACTCGGCTATGACGACGCGCGAATCGCCTCGTTGACGAGCGGTTCAAATCAGACGCCGCGCGAAGCCGCATAGGCGTTTCTTGTCGCGCACGCGGTCAACCAAGGCTTAACCGGCAACAGACCGGCATTCAAGGAGACAGACGATGAAGTCGTCGAATCAAACAGTGTATGCAACAGCGCTCGGCGATGCCGGCGCGCTCGGCTTGCCTTCGGGCGCCGGCGCAGCGGCGGGCGGCCGTGCCGAAGAAATCGCCCTTGGCGGCGCGCGCATTTCGGCGCGGCTCGACCGCCTGCCGGCCACGCGTTCCATCTGGAAGCTCGTGATGTTGCTGAGCCTCGGGCTCTTCTTCGAACTGTACGACCTCATGTTCTCCGGCTACATCGCGCCGGGCCTCGTGAAGAGCGGCATTCTCACCGCGACGACGCATGGTCTCTTTGGCACGAGCGGTGTCGCGAGCTTTATCGCCGCATTGTTCGCGGGGCTTTTCATCGGCACGGCGGCTTGCGGTTTTCTCGCCGATCGCTTCGGGCGGCGCGCGATCTTCACATGGTCGCTGCTGTGGTACACGGCGGCGAACATCGTCATGGCGTTTCAGGACACGGCGCTCGGGCTGAACCTGTGGCGCTTTATCGCGGGCATCGGCATCGGCGTGGAGATCGTGACGATCGGCACGTACATCTCCGAACTGGTGCCGAAGCATGTGCGCGGCCGCGCGTCCGCGTGCTCGCAGGCCGTGGGTTTTTGCGCGGTGCCGATCGTCGCGTTTCTCTCGTATCTGCTGGTGCCGCATCGATATTTCGGCCTCGACGGCTGGCGTCTCGTCGTATTGACCGGCGTGGTCGGCGCGATCGTCGTCTGGTGGATTCGCCTCGGTTTGCCGGAGAGTCCGCGCTGGCTCGCGCAAAAAGGCCGCCTCGACGAAGCCGACGCGATCATGACGCGGCTCGAGGCGCGAGTCGAACGCGAGTATGGACGTGCACTGCCGGAGCCTGCATTGCCCGAGCCGGTGCGGGCGCGCGCTGCGTTCCGCGATCTGCTCGTGCCGCCGTATCGCAAGCGCACGCTGATGCTGATCATCTTTCACGTATTCCAGACGATGGGCTACTACGGCTTCGCGAACTGGATTCCGACCTTGCTGATCAAGCAGGGCATCACGGTGACGACGAGCCTGATGTATGCGAGCATCATCGCCGTGGCCGCGCCGCTCGGACCGCTGCTCGGCTTGCTGATCGCGGACCGCTTCGAGCGCAAGACGGTGATCATCTGCATGGCTGCGGTCAACGTGGTGTGCGGGCTGCTGTTCAGCCAAGCGCGCGAGACCGTGCTGCTCGTGAGTCTCGGCGTGTGTCTCGTGCTGGCCGGCAACATCATTTCCTACAGTTATCACGCGTATCAGGCCGAACTCTTTCCCACCAGCATTCGCGCACGCGCTGTCGGTTTCGTCTATTCGTGGAGCCGGCTTTCGGCGATGTTCTCCGCATTCGTGATCGCCGGATGCCTGAGAGAGTTTGGAGTGAATGGCGTGTTCGCATTCATTTCGAGTGCGATGGTGATCGTGATGCTCGCTATCGGCACGCTGGGGCCGAAGACGCGCGACGTCGCACTGGAGGACATCTCCAAGTAGCGCACTGGGCGCGAGAACAAACGTGCTCGCGCTTCAATAATCTTTCCGGCAATGTGCGGTAGCGCACGTTGATTGCCGCCACGAGTTCGCGGCGCCGCGCGGTCGTTCGGATCGCAACGGCAACGGCGGCGGATTTGCGTCCGGAATGGGCGATACCGCGCATTTCACAGCGGAAGAAGTCTTGGCCTTGGCGCAAATTTGCAGGATGTTGGGTGTAACGTTTTCTGGCGACTGCTGCCGGTGCATCGGCAAGTCGCGGGTTTCGGAGACGACGCGCGTCACGAATGCGCGCCACATACTAACTATCGGATGAGAGCGTCGAGTGGGCCGTTTTTGCTCACGTGCGCGGATCATCTCGCCGCTGTGAAGCGGGCGGTCATCAGAGAGATAAATCGTGAGGATTCTTCAACTGGTTCACGCACCACGATTGTCGGGGGCAGAAGTACTCGTCAAAGGGCTTGCAATTCATCATCAGCGTGCCGGGCATGAAGTCTGTATGACTTCGCTGCTGCCGCAGCAGGACGATTTCGCCGACATTCGCGCGGAACTCAACGCGGCCGGCGTGATGTGCCGCTTTCCGCAAGTGCGTCATGGACGCGCGGGCAAGCTGGTGCACCTGTATCGCGTAGTGCGCGAGTTTCGGCCGGATTTCATCATTGCGCATGCGACGCTTGCGGCGCTCTATGTGCGTTTGTTGCCGGTGCATACGCCTATCGCATGGGTAATGCACTCGGGCGTCAACGACTTCGAGAACGGCGCGCTCAAACGCGCCGAACGACTGCTGTCGCGGCGAGCTAGTGCGATCATCGGCGTGTCGCAGCAGAATCTCGACGACTATATGCGCGAGATCGGCCGGCATCCGTCGATGGTTGTGATTCCTAATGGTGTGGACGCGTCGCAATTCGCCGCGCCGGACGCCACGCCTGCGCATGACAGCGCGGTGCCGCCGAAGCAGATCGTGCAGCTCGGCCGGTACATAGAAGCAAAGAGTCAGTTGCACACCGTTCGCGCGTTCGAGCGCGTCTTGCAGGTGGAACCCGAAGCACGTCTGCTGCTTTGCGGTGTGGTCGAAGAACTCGACTATCACCGCGCGGTGGTGTCGCTGGTCAGAGAGCTTGGGCTCGAGAGCAAAGTGACCGTATGCGGACCGCGCTCGGACGTCGCCGCGGTGTTGCGTTCGTCGCGCGTGTTCGCGATGCCCTCGCGTTTCGAAGCGCAGAGCATTGGCTTTCTCGAGGCGCTGGCGTCCGGCATTCCGGTCGTCGCGAACCGGATTCCTTCGTTCGGCTTTGCAAGCAGCCTGCCCGGCGTGAGCCTCGTCGATACGACGGACGTCGAAGCGTACGGCCATGCGCTCGCTAACGCGCTCAACACGCCGCGCGCACATCGGCAACTCGCCGGTTATACGTTGCATGACACGGCGGATCGCTACATGTCGATCGTGCGCAAGTTCGCAGAGCCTTTGCGCATGTCTGCCTGACACGATCGACCGGCCGCTTCGTTACGCGTCGCACGACGTTATTGAGCGAGCCGGTCGATTCGCACCGTCTCCGAAAAAAGCCCCGGCAATTCGCCGAGATCCTGCGGCGTGCCCAGCGTCAGGCCGTATTTCAGCGGATAGCTCGACAGCGCCGGAGCGCCGCCAGTGAAGTAAAAGTCGCCGAGCGTCGCGTCCACTCGACGATAAAGCGCGAGCGCCGCGCCTTGCTTGCCGTGAACGTAGGCCGGAAACACATCCGACCACGACATGCCGCGCAACGAAGCGACATGCGCGGGCACGGCAGTAGCGTCGGCGATATCAAGCGCCGCAATGTCGATCAGCGCGTCCGGGTCAGTGCCGTCGAGGCGCGGCGTGACCAGCAGCAGCGTGTCGCGATCTTCGCCGTGCAGCGAGGCGACCGCGGGCTTCACGAAGCCTGGCATGAAGCCGGCCGGCAGCATTTTGCGTTCGCCGATCGTCATGCCCGCGTTGTCGTTGCGTATGACCCTGAGCGACACGCGTTCTTGCCCCGTCTCCAGCGCAACGAGCGATGAGCGCGAGCCCGCCTTGCCGAAGGGCAAGAGCGTCGCATTCTGCGTGAGACCTTTGGCTTCTGCGACGAGCGTGGGCTGTGCAGCAGTGCTTGCCGCGCCGTTCGAGGACGCGAGCCACAAATCGAGTCCGCTGTCCGCGCGCTTCTGTGCAATCAGCACACTCGCGCGATGCGTGCCGGTGAAATCCGCGGCCACATATTGCTGCGTCAGCTCGGGCTTGAACGCGGTATTTGTTTGCAGCCAGAGGCGCGGCGCATCGAAATGATCGCCCGCGCTGCGCAGCAGCCAGAAGGCGGTGCCGTTCTCGCGCGCGGTGACGATCATCAGATCCGCCTTGCCGTTGCCGTCGAAGTCGCCGAGCAGAAAGCGCGCGCTGTCGAAGCACAACTTGTCGCCCGCGCAGCTTGGCGCGGTGGCGCGTGCATCGAATGGAACCGCGGCCTTGTACCACAGCGCCGGCGGCGCGGCGCGTTCCAGCGACGCGACATAGACATCGAATCCAGGGCCGTCGTGCTGCCGTTGCACGTAGACGGCGGACGCGTCGCCCGTTCCCGTCACGTCGGCATACATGGCGGTCGCGAGCCGCAGATCGTTTGCCTGAATGTGCTGCGTCGTGGCCCAGCGGTAACGCGTGGTGAGCGCCGCGCAGCCGCGCATCGTCAGCTTGCCGCCCGTTTCGCCGAGGCAGTGACGCATCGGCGTGTAGACGAGGCCGAAGTCCCAAGGCGTCCAGCGTTGCGCGAGGTCCCATTGATCGCAGCTTTCCGCGCGCAGATAACCGTCGCGCTCGGCAATGCATTGCGACGTGGCCACACTCACGAGCGCGGCGTTGCGTGCATTGCCGGGATACACCGTGAGCGGTTCCCATCGCCATTGCTGCGCGGCCGATCCGTTGCACGCGGCGAGTGTGGGCGCCTGGTTCATGCCGGGCGCGGTCACACAGCGGTTCGTCGCCACGTTGAATAGCGTGATCGGGCGCGCGACGAAGTCCGGCACACGGCGATCGCTGCGGTCCGCGAACGCATAGCGTCGTGCGATCCAGTTGCCGTCCCACTGGAATTCGCCGAACACATGCGACGACTCGCTTCCGTCGACGGAAAAATAGCTCGCGACGATGTCGCGCTTGCGTTGCACCTCGGCAGCAGGAAGATTGCCGGGCCAGCCGCCGGTGGGATAAGTCACGTGGTAGACGATCGGCACGCTGTTGCCGAGCGTCTGCGCGACATGACGCGTTATGCGCGCCGCGAGAATGTGATCCGGGTGCTCGACAAATGGTACGGTATCCGGATTAAGTGTGTAGATCAGCGTGGCTTGCGCGAGAATCGTCTTCAGTGTCGCGGAGAGCGACTCGCGATCGTACTTCATGCGCCCCGAGCCGTCCGCGTTGATCGGATACGTGGATAGCGTTGCGCGCTGTTCCCATAACAAGCCGAGCGGCTCGCGGCCGCCGCGCACGCCACCGCCCGGCAGCCGCAGTTCGAGCAGCCGAACTTGCGGCTTGGCTTTCAGCACCATTTCATGCACGAGCTTGCCGGCGATCTCGACGCTCGACTCGTTCCATACGTCGGGCACACCGGCCATGCGCGCATACGCGAGCCGCGAGGCCTGCTCGCGCGTCAGCACATAGGGCAGCCTCGCGCCGTTTGCGCCTCCGATCAGATGAACTGTGGTGATGCACCATCCGGCATCGAGACGCTCGCTAATCGCGGGATCGACGAACAGCAGATCGTCGTCCAGATGCGCAACGACGGTGACGAGCGTTCCCGCCTTGCAGTCCGCCGCGCGCGCTGCCGTTGGTAACACGGCCAACGCGAGCAGCGCGAAGAGCGCGCCGAGC
This sequence comes from Paraburkholderia sp. RCC_158, assembly GCF_041355255.1. Taxonomy (NCBI): domain Bacteria; kingdom Pseudomonadati; phylum Pseudomonadota; class Betaproteobacteria; order Burkholderiales; family Burkholderiaceae; genus Paraburkholderia; species Paraburkholderia sp. RCC_158. The sequence goes on from NZ_JBFUPM010000014.1 coordinate 129,827, forward strand.
GCAATGCATATTCTCCGAACAACACGGGCCGCCGATGATCGCATGTGCATTCGAGCCTTTTATAGTGCGCTCGATCATACTGCAATCATCTGACGTTCCGCGTTGGCGGGCTAACACTGTGCATACGGTGGCTGCTTAGCGGGAATACTAGCGGAAACACTAACGGAAATACGCCTTGGTGTTTTCATGGACGTCGTCGCGCGCGAGCAGTTCGTGAGGCGTGAGCCACAGATATTCGCTGTGCTGATCGGGCCGGCCGACCGGCTGCGCACTCGCTACCGACAACGCATAAGCAAGCACAATGTAATGCGTCGACACGCCAGGCTCGCCCGCGAAATTATCGCTGTAGTGATGTTCGAATACGCCTTCGAAGCGCGCCGAGGAACGTGCGAGTTTCGCGATGCCGAGCTCGGCGTCGGCGATGCGCGAGAAAGCGGCGTCGAGCGTTTCGTCCTTGAGGATGCGGCCGCCGGGAACGAACCACGTGCCGCGCGCGGGCCGATTGCGGCGATGACCGAGCAGAACGCGTCCGTCTGCATCGCGAACCAGCAGATCGATCGCGACGAGCGGCGTCAAACGAACAACATCGAGGAAGTCGATTTCCGTCAGCATGCGGGTTCCCGAGCAAGCTCGCTATTGCCACGGTGATTTCCGTGGCGCAAGCAGTGTTAATAGTCGCCACGGTTGTCGTCGTCGCGAGTCAGTCTTTGCGCGACGTCCGCGATCAGCAGCAAAAGCATGAGAGTGCCTGCCGCCGCAAACGCGAATGCACCGGCTATCGCGGCCAGCACGAGCATGATCCACGCAACCCCGTTCATTATTAGCGCCCCCGCGCGTCGATACAGATGCTAATTGCGGCGGCCGCGGTGTTCTGTGCGCTAGCTATCGCGGTTCGCGTAGTTCTCGTAGTTCTCGTAGTTCGCGTAGTTCTCGCCGCATGACTTCGAGCCGGAACGCTAGCGGGCGACGTAACCTTCCGGCGCAGTGACAGCGTCCTTGAATACGTCGGCGTTACTCGACACCACGTATAAAGGCGTGGGCGACAGTTTCAACGTTGCGACGCCGTCGCGATACGGCACCGCCGCCGCGTTGCCCATCATGTCGAGCGTGGTGACTTCGCCGCTCGTGCCGGGCGCGTCGACACGCAAGCGATATTCGACGCTTTGCCCCGCGTTGAAGCCGGTTTTCGCGCTCCATTTGTCGTTGTCGTGAGTCCAGAGCGCGGTCACGATCTTGCCACCACCGAGCCTTCGAAATGCGTACGCATGGACGCCGTTCGGCAACGCTTTGAGCGGCCCGAGCGTGCTCGTTCCGTCGACGATGCGCGTCATCGCCGCCACCGCGAGCGCCGCCGGCTTCGGACTGATGCGAGACGGACCATAGGCGCCTTTCGCATGCTCGAGTTCGAAGAAGATGCCGTAGCCGGGCGCCGCGTCCGGCATGTCCGCGAGATAGAACACGTAGGTCATGTCGGCGCCTTCGCCGAGCAGAATCAGATGCGTGCGCACGACGACCGCGGCTTGCGCATACAGCACGTCAGCGCCCGGATAGCGCTTGCCATACGATTCGCCGATGTCGTAACTGATGCCCGTCTCGGTCACGAATAGCGGCGCGCCGGGCTTCAGGTATTGCCGCATTTCGTGGCGCAACGCGCGCATCGACGCAGCGAGCGCGCCCGATACCGTGCCCTGATTGCGCGTGTCGGCCACGCGCTCCGGCGGATGCGACGGTGTGGTGCCAATGTCGTAATAGCCGTGCACGGTCATGCCGTCCATATAGCGGCCGATGCCGAGCGGACCCAAACGGCGCATCCACGTCACGTTGCCTTGCACCGATGAATACGTGAGGCCCATCACCACCGCATGCGGATCTGTCTGATGGATGCCTTCCCACACGGCCTTGTACATCGCGACGAAATTCGCGTCGCTGTCGCGCCACGGCAAACCGCCGTCGGCGTCGGGCTCCCAGGTAACCTGATAGTAGTTGTCGCGCTGCTTCGGAAAATAAGTCGTGCGAACGCGATTCGATTCCGCGCCTACCTTCGCCATGTACTCCTTCATCTGCGCGAGTGAAGTGGGTGCATAGCTATGAGTTTGCTTGCCCGTCGTGCTCGCCCATTTGGGGATGCCGTCGAGCTGGATCAGACGCAAGAGATCGCCGCGTTGCAGGTAGGGCGTGAGCTGCTTCGTCGCGGGATCGAAGGTGCCGGGTTTGTCCGGCTCTTCCATGTACCAGTTGCGGTTGTCGTTTATCCACGTGAGGCCGAGCGCGGTATAGACCGGACGATAACCGTCGCCGTCGCAGCAATGCTGACCGGGCGCGAGATACGCGGTGCCCTGGCCGCCGAACCGATGCAGGTCTTCATACGGAAAGCGTACGGCCGGTAGCGTGGCCGCGGTATCGGGCAGCACGCCGAAAGTGGCGATGCCGGCCGGCCGCGTGCCGCGCGATGACAGTTCACCCTGCGCGCGTTCGAGCGACGCGGACACGGCGAAATAGCCCGCTATCGGCGATGCGCAATTGAGCGTCCATGACATTGCGCCAGCGGCGACGCTGAAGCGACCGCTTGCACGCACAACATTCCACGTGTCGCGTATCTGCCAGATGAGCGTATCGTTTTGCGGCGCGCGCGTGGTGAACACAAGCGCAAACGGTTTCGATGCGGCGAAGAGACGCGTGCCGTCGCTCGGTGTATCCGCTTCGATCAAATCGCCTGCGGACGCTGCGCTTGCTTGCGACGAAGGCGCCGAGCAACGCAGGCCCTTGCCGTCAGACGCCTTCGTATCGACCTGCGCCGCCGCTGCCTGGCATTCAACTGCCGATACGCAGAGCGCCGCGAAAAGAACCGCACGTGCAGTCGCACGCCCCGGCACGGACCTTATAATGCTTCGCACTGCGCGATGCCTGTTTGAATTCGACATACCATCCCCCGTGTATCCCGTGCTGCTCGCGCTGTGTCTCGTCGCGCGAGCGTCGTCAAACTGCTAATTCACCAGGCCAGAGCCGCCGCGACGTAGTGTCCGTTGCTGCATGTTGCGGAAACCGCATAGTGCATTTCCGCAAGCTTCTGGCCGTTTCCGACTGGCGCGCGTCTACGCGATCCGCCGCGGGTCCGTCAATTGCGCTGTCATCTTAACGGCCGTTATTCCCCATGTTTCAGGCCTGAAACATTAATCGCCGTATTTATATTGAATGCACCCAATAAGAACAAATTAAATAACCGAAAGGCCGTGCAAGGTGCCTATATTAGACACTGCTTCGCGTTATTGAAGTGCGCGGTTCCTATCGTCAGCCGAAACCTGCGCGGCGGTTGCGCGGGGGAATCTCCACAAGCGGGAGAGTTTGTGCGCAACCGCTCCATTCATTGGCGAAAACGCCTTTATTTTGGCCCTGGTTCCGTGCGGATCGAATTGTAACCGCCCTTTTTTGAGTAGCGAACCAGTGTGCGGTGGCGAACGAAATCGAGTTCTGCTTTGAACTAAGATTCGCACAACGCCAATTCAATGATATGTCGAATCGGCAATTAATTCGGTGCAATTCGGTGTTGGCGGAATATTGCCGAAAATCACCGCGAGCTACTCCTGTCAATGCGCCAACATGTCAGCACTATCGGTCATGGCGGCTAAATACTTGACTAGTGGTGGCTATGATGCACTGCTCAGAGTCGGCCCCGGCGTGGCCGTTGATGGTGAAAGTAAATCCGTTTTCTGGTGAGGATAGCTATGACCTGCGCGAGTCTCGAGTCTGCCATGCTGCGTTGGGTGCACGCACCGAACAAAGGCATGCGCCGCATCGCGATACTGATGTTCAACGACTGCTCGCTGCAAGGCGCCGGCGTTGTAGCCGAAGTGTTCCAGGCAGCGAATGAACTGGCTTCCTCGGGCCCGAGCGGCTGTTCATATGACGTGTGCTTCCTCTCCGCCGATGGCGGCATGGTGACGTCGTCGTCGGCTCTGCGCGTGTGGACCGATGGACTCGACGCGCGACATTACAGCGGCTTCGACGCGCTGTACGTAGCAGGCGGCAAGGGCGCCATCGCGGCGGCGCGGGACGAGCGCCTGATCGCGTGGCTGCGCCGCGTGCGGCACAACACCGGCATGATCCGGCCGATCGCGGAAGGACGCGCGCTGCTCGACGCGGCCTACTTGCCCGACGCAAGCGGCATCTATGCATTGCGCGACGAATCGGCGAAAACACCGCGTCAGAGCGAGCAGGGCGCCGACGCCGGCGATCGTCTCGAGTCGATGCGCAGCGCGCTCGGCATGATCAAGCGCGACCTGGGCGCGGCGGCTGCGCGCACCGTTGCTGAGCGCTTGCTTGCCGATTCGTGCTCGAACCTCGCGCCGCTTCTCAGCGAAGACGGCGCGCTTACGCCAGGCGACAAGGTGCGCGCGGCGGCTCGCTGGCTGCAGGAAAACTGCCAGCAATCTATTTCGATCGCGGACGCCGCGCAGTTCGCGGCGATGAGCGAACGCAACTTCCTACGCCGCTTCAAGATGGAAATGGGCATCACCCCATCGAGTTTTCTGTTGCACGAACGCCTTGCCGTGACGTGCAGCCTCTTGACCGAATCCGAATTGCCGGTCGACAAAATCGCGCGCCGCACGGGCATGGGCAACGGCGACCGTCTCGCCAAGGTGTTTCGCAAGCGAATGAGAATTTCGCCGACCGAGTTCCGGATACAGAGCCGCCGCATGGTCGGCCAGTAGCATCGGCGGGTTGTTTTGCAAGAGTCATAAGGATTGCAGATATGTTGAATCAGGGAGCTGGAAATAATACGTCGTCCCATGCTGGTGAGGACGCACGCGGCGCGCGTTGCACGCGCATCGTCCCGGTCATTCTCGCCGGTGGTTCCGGCACGCGTCTGTGGCCCGTGTCGCGCGAAAACTTTCCGAAGCAGCTCATCGACGTGGTGGGCTCCGATTCGCTGCTGCAAGCCACCGCGCGACGCATGAACGACTTTCCCGCGGGCTGGCAAGTCGATGTTTCGCCGATCATCGTATGCGGTGAAGAACACCGCTTCGTGATTGCCGAGCAGCTTCATGAGAATGGCGTCGAAGCGCGTCTGATTGTCGAGCCCGCTCGCCGCGATACGGCGCCCGCGCTGACGCTCGCGGCCTCGCTCGCTTGCGCTGAAGGGCAGGATGGAATTCTCGTCGTGATGCCGGCGGATCATTCGATCGCCGACGTCAACGCGTTGCAGGCTGCGCTCGAAAACGCGGCACGTTACGCCGAACGCGGCGCGATCGCGACGCTCGGCGTGCCGCCGACGCGTCCCGATACGGGCTTCGGTTATATCCGCATCGGCGCCGCGCTCGGCGACGGCGCGCATGCCATCGACGGCTTCGTGGAAAAGCCCGCGGAAGAGATCGCGGCGCAGTACGTCGCAGCCGGGGTGTACTGGTGGAACAGCGGCATCTTCATTGTGCGCGCAAGCGTCTGGCTCGACACGCTCGCGCGTTTGCAGCCGGACATGCACTCGGCTTGCGAGCGCGCATTCAGCGGCGGTCGCAGCGAAGACGGGTATTTCCGCCCGCTCGTCGATGCGTTTCTGAGTTCGCCGGCCGATTCGATCGACTACGCGGTGATGGAGCGCTTGAGTGAGGCGGCGGACGCTGCTGCCGCCGACACGGCAAGCGCAGATACAAAGGCAAGCGCAAAAGATGCGTCGCCCGCAGGCGTGGTGGTCCGACTCGAAGCCGGCTGGTCCGATCTCGGTTCATGGGACGCCGTCTGGGCCGCGATGGAAAAAGACGCCAACGGCAATGCGGGCCGTGGTCGCGTGGCGTTCGAGGGCGCGGTGTCGAGCTACGCGCATTCCGAAGGACGCCTCGTCGCCTGCGTCGGCACGACGAATGTGGTGGTGGTCGAAACCGCCGACGCGGTGCTCGTGGTGGACCGCTCGCATGTGCAGGACGTCAAGGGTCTCGTGTCGCGCATCAAGGCGCAGAACGCACCGGAGGCCGACGCGCATCGCAAGGTGCATCGTCCGTGGGGCTTTTACGATTCGATCGACCACGGCGAGCGTTTTCAGGTGAAGCGCATCGTCGTGACGCCGGGCGCGCAGCTTTCGCTGCAACTGCATCACCACCGCGCCGAGCACTGGGTCGTGGTGCGCGGCACCGCGCTCGTCACGCGCGGCGAAGAGCAATTCCTGCTGAGCGAAAACGAATCGACTTACATTCCGCTTGGCATCCGGCATCGGCTGGAAAACCCGGGGAAAGTGCCGCTCGAGATCATCGAGATCCAGTCGGGCACTTATCTGGGCGAAGACGACATCGTGAGATTCAACGACAACTACGGCCGCTGCTCTTAAGCAGCGGTCGCGGCGGATTGCGGACAGGAACGGTCAGTACGAGGTAAGCAAAATGCGCAGGTTTCAGGATTTGCTCGCGCGAATGTTCGATGTCGCGCTGGTGCTCGTAGGAGCGGCGGTGGCGTCGCAGATCCGCTTCGACTACCTCGCTCAATCGGGTTTCTATTGGGCGCTGGTGATGTTCGCCGCAGCCTTCGCGCTCGCGATCTTTCCGGCGTTCGGCGTCTATGAATCATGGCGCGGCCGCTCGAAGCTCGCGCTCGCAGGACAGGTGTCGCTCGCGTGGCTGATCGTGCAGGGCAGTGCGCTGGTATTGATGTATTCGCTGCATCGCAGCGACTTCGTATCGCGTTTGTGGTTTTCGTATTGGACCGCCGTGACGGGCGGCCTGCTGATCTCGTATCGCCTCATCACGCATGCAGTACTTGCGCGTGCACGCGGCGCGGGGATGAATCTGCATCGGGTCGCGATAGTGGGAAGCGGCTCGCAATGCGACGCGCTGATTCGCCGCATCGATTCCGCGCCGACCACGGGCTTTCGCGCGACGGCGGTCTACAACACGAAGCCGGATCAATCGCCGGTGAATAGTAAAGGTGTGCCGGTTTTCGATAGCGTGGATGCGCTCGCTGAATACATCCGCACGAATGACGTTCATGAATTGTGGCTGATGCTGTCGCTCGCGGAAGAGCCGCTGATCTGTTCGCTCGTCAGCGAGTTTCGCGACGATCTGGTGAACATTCGCTTCATGCCCGACGTGCGCAGTCTCGCGCTTTTCGAGGGCAGCGGTGTGATCGAGTTGCTCGGTGTGCCTGCAATCAACCTCGTGGCGTCGCCTCTTTCGGCGAGCTCGATGCTGAAGAAAGAGATCTTCGATCGCCTGTTCGCAGCTACCGCGCTCTTCTGTCTTGCGCCGCTTCTCGTTGCTATTGCGCTCGCGGTAAAGCTCTCGTCGCGTGGGCCGGTGTTTTTCAGGCAGAAGCGCAAGGGCGCGGATGGACGCGTATTCACGATCTACAAGTTCCGTTCGATGCGCATGCATACGGAGCAAAAGGGCACCGTCAGCCAGGCGACGCGCAACGATCCGCGCGTGACGAAAGTCGGTGCGTTCCTGCGCCGTACGAGCCTCGACGAATTACCGCAGTTTTTTAACGTATTGCGTGGCGACATGTCGGTCGTGGGACCGCGTCCTCATGCGCTCGAGCACGACGACCTCTATCAGAAAGTGGTCGCGGGCTACATCAATCGCTATCGGATCAAGCCGGGTATTACAGGTTGGGCGCAAATCAACGGCTTTCGTGGCGAGACCGACCGCATCGAAAAGATGGAACGTCGCGTCGAACATGACCTGTACTACCTGGGGCATTGGTCGTTTGCACTCGACATGCGGATCATCGGCGCGACGATTGTCGCCGGACTGGTGCATCGAAACGCTTACTAGTTGTTAACAAAGCACGCAAGGCGGTGCCTCTTTCCTGAGACATTCGCTCTTGCGCAAGGAGGAAAAAGTTATGAGCTCGCTTGGTACACGCACGGGAAGTCTCTCGGTTTTCGCAATCGCTGCACTGCTCGCGGGCTGCGCTGCCGCGCCCGGTCAGCGGATGGACACGCCGGCCACTCTTCAGGAGACGGGCGGCGATTTCAGCACCGAACCGTCACAGCAGCAGACGATACCCATTACGGACATCAATCTGTCGCTCGTGCGCAAGATGCACGCGGACCAGACCAGTGCCCCGTTGCCGCCGGCAACGCTCGCGCTCTTCGGCAAGCCGGGCCCATACCGCGTCGGCCCTGGCGACGTGCTGCAGATCGTCGTGTGGGATCACCCCGAACTCGCAGCGGCGCTCGGCCAACCGGCGCAGAACGCCAAGTCTTCGGATGCGGCCTCGGGCTTTCTCATCGACGAGAAAGGCGATATCCAGTTTCCGTATGCGGGCACGGTTCACGTGGCCGGCAGGGACGTCAGCGCGATCCAGAAGGAACTGTATAACCGCCTGAGCAAGGTGTACCAGAAGCCGGAAGTGACGGTGCGCGTGGCCTCTTTCCGTAACGCGCAGATTTTCATCGACGGTGAAGTGCGCACGCCGGGCGCGCAGTCGCTGAACGACATCACGATGTCGCTGACGAGTGCGATCAGCCAGAGCGGCGGCTTCAGCCCGAACGCGGACCGCAGCCGTGTCGAGTTGATCCGCAATGGCGTCACGTATCAGTTGAACATGGACGACCTGCTCAAGCGCGGACAGAACCCGTCGAACATCTATCTGCAGGCGGGCGACGCAGTGCGTGTGGCCTCGCGTGAAGACAGCGGTGTCTACGTGATGGGTGAAGTGAACAAGCCGGCGACGGTCACGCCGATGCGCAACGGTTCGCTGACGCTCTCGCAGGCCATTTCGGACAGCGGCAGCTTCGACCAGGCTACGGCTTCCACGCGGCAATTGTTCGTGATCCGAAATTCCGCGAGCGAATCGCCGCAGATCTATCACCTCGACGCGAGCTCGCCGGTATCGATGATCCTTGCGAACCAGTTCGAGTTGCAGCCGAAGGACGTCGTGTACGTGGGCCAGGGCGGGCTGGTTCGTTTCAACCGTATCCTGAACCTGTTGTTGCCGGCGATCAATGCGGCTGTGACCGGCGTGGTAGTAGCGAAGTAAGCAGCAAAACAAGCAGCAAAGTAAAAAACGTATAAAGCAGTTCAGAAAAACCGCGGGTTATGCTGGGTGAGACCAAACATGGCAATCAACTTCGAGAACCGCTATACGGACGTGTCCGCAGCGGATGAGTTGCATCTTTCGGACTATCTCCGCACTATCGTGCGGGGCTGGCGCACTATTGCAACCGTGACGCTGATCGCGCTCGCGCTGGGGTGCGCGTACGCTTTCCTTGCGCCACCGACGTACCGGGCGGACGTGCTGTTTCACGTCGAGGACAAGACGGCGAATGCCAACGCGAACGGCAAGGATTCCTTGCCGCCGCTCACCGGCATGTTCGACACGAAACCGTCGACGGCAGCGGAGATCGAGCTGCTGAAGTCGCGTCTCGTGACGGAGGAGACCGTCAAGAAGCTGCATCTCGACATCACGGCGACGCCGCGCTACATGCCGGTGATCGGAGGGCTGATTGCCGGGCTGGTGAACGGGCAATGGGGCTTCAAACTGCCCCAGTTCATCAACCTGTCCGGCTATGCGTGGGGCAACGAGAGCATTTCGGTGTCGCGCTTCGACACGTCGAAGGAGATGTACGACACCACCTTCACGCTGGTCGCGGGCAACGACCGCTCGTACGTGCTGCGCGACAGGAACGGCATTGCGATCCTGTCGGGCCACGTCGGCGAAACGGTCCAGACGGATACCGCCGACGGTCCTATCGCGTTGCGTGTCGATGCGCTGACCGGCGCGGCCGGCTCGCAATTCGAGCTGTCGCGTGCGTCGACGCTCAGCACCGTCGACCGCTTGCAGAAGGCGCTCGTCGTGCAGGAAACCACGCTGCAATCCGGCGTGATCCGCGCGAGCCTCGAAGGCGGCGACAGTGCGCTGACCGCGGCGATCGTCAACAGCATGGCGCGTGAGTTCGTGCGCCAGGACGTTGCAAGCCGTTCGACGGAAGCCGAGCACATGCTCGCATTCCTCGATCAGCAATTGCCGGGCTTGCGCAAGGAACTGGACGAGGCGGAGCAGCGCTACAACAAGTTCCGCAATACGCACGGCACGGTCGATCTCGGCGAAGAGAGCCGCCTGCTGCTTCAGCAGATCGTCGACAACAAGACGAAGCTGCTCGATCTGCAAACGCAGCGCGCCGAGATGTCGCAACGCTTCACGGCGAATCACCCGGCAGTCGCTTCGCTCGATGCGCAGATCGCAGCGCTGCAAGGCGCGCAGGTCAACATGAACCGCAGCGTGTCGGTGATGCCGGATACGGAGCAGACCGCGTTGCGTCTGTTGCGCGACGTGCATGTCGACACCGAGTTGTATACGAACCTGCTCAATAGCGCGCAGCAGTTGCGCGTCGCGAAGGCGGGCCAGGTCGGCAACGTGCGCGTGGTCGATTTCGCCGAAGCACCCGATGAGCCGGTGCGTCCGAAGCGCGTGATCGCGATCCTCATCGCGCTGGGCGGCGGTCTGGTGCTCGGCATCATGCTGACCTTCTTCAAGCGCGCGATGTATGGCGGCGTGGAGCGTCCCGACGAACTGGAAGCCGTGCTCGGCGTGCCGGTGTTCGCGGTGGTGCCGCGCAGCCAGACGCAGTTGCGCTTGCAGGAGGACGTCATGCTGCGCCGGCGTGGTCTGCATGTTCTCGCGCAGCAGGCGCCGGAAGACATTGCTGTAGAAGGGGTGCGCAATCTCCGTACATCACTGCAACTTTCGCTCGATCATGCCGCAAATAACGTCGTGATGATTACGGGCTCGCGGCCCGACGCAGGCAAGTCGTTTCTGTCGGTGAATCTCGCGGCGCTCGTCGCATCGGCGAATAAACGCGTGCTGATTATCGACGGCGACATGCGGCGCGGCGACGTGCACTCGCACTTCGGCATCGGACATCAACCGGGCTTGTCGGATGTGCTGAGCGGAGGCGACCTGACTTCGATGATCCAGCGCGACGTGCTGCCCGGACTCGATGTGCTGGCCAAGGGCACGTTGCCCTCGCATCCGTCGGAACTGCTGATGAGCTCGCGCTTCCAGACGATGCTCGACGAACTGAAATCACGCTACGACCTCGTGATCATCGATACGCCGCCGGTACTCGCCGTCACCGATTCGACGCTGATCGGCAAGCACGCGGGCACGACGCTGCTGGTGGTTCGCCACGGCCGTCATCCGTTGAATGAAATTGCCGAGACCGCCAAGCGTCTTCGTAATGGCGGGGTTGGACTCAGAGGCGTATTGCTCACCGACGTGCCGCAGGAAGGGGCTTTCCTCGGCTCGGGTTATCAAGGCGGATATTACGGATATGACAGCATAGCGGGCTGAAATCGCGGCCGAGTTTCTCGCTACAAGTGTTGAAAAGTTAACAAGGAGAAGCCTTCATGAAACGCAAGGTCGCGCTGATCACGGGGATCACGGGGCAGGACGGGTCGTACCTCGCCGAGCTGCTGCTCGCCAAAAACTACGACGTGCACGGCATCAAACGCAGGTCGTCGCTGTTTAACACAGACCGGATCGATCACCTCTATAGAGACCCACACGATCCGGAACAACACCTCTTTCTGCATCACGCCGATCTCACGGACTCCACCAGCATTCTGCGCGTGATTCAGCGCGTGGAGCCGGACGAGATTTATAACCTCGCGGCACAAAGTCACGTTGCGGTGTCGTTCGAGGAACCGGAGTACACGGCCAACGCCGATGGTCTTGGCGCACTGCGGATTTTGGAGGCGGTGCGTATCTTAGGTATGCAGAATAAGACGCGATTTTACCAGGCGTCGACGTCCGAACTTTACGGCCTCGTGCAACAAGTGCCGCAATCGGAGACGACGCCGTTCTATCCGCGCAGTCCGTATGCGGTGGCGAAGATGTTCGCGTACTGGACAACGGTCAATTATCGCGAAGCGTACGGTCTTTATGCCTGCAACGGGATTCTGTTCAATCACGAATCGCCGGTGCGTGGCGAGACTTTCGTGACGCGCAAGATCACGCGTGCGATTGCGCGTATTGCGGTCGGCATGCAGAAGACGCTCTATCTCGGCAATCTGTCGGCGTTGCGCGACTGGGGCCATGCGCGCGATTACGTCGAGATGCAGTGGCGCATGCTCCAACAGGAGCAGCCGGAGGACTTCGTGATTGCGACCGGCGTGCAGTACAGCGTGCGTCAGTTCGTCCAGCATGCCGCGGGTGAACTGGGCGTCACGGTGCGCTTTGAAGGCAGCGGTGTCGACGAAATCGGCATTGTCGACAAAGTGGAAGGGCGCGAGACCAGAATGTCGCCGGGCGACGTGATCGTGCGTGTCGATCCGCGCTACTTCCGGCCGGCCGAAGTCGAGACGCTGCTCGGCGATCCGTCGAAGGCGCATGCGAAGCTGGGCTGGCAGCCTACGACGCCGTTTGCCGCGCTCGTCAAGGAGATGGTGCGCTCCGACTTTCAGATTGCACGTCGTGACGCGCTCGTCACGCTCGCCGGCTTCACGGCGCTCGAACATCACGAGTGATGCGATGAACAAACAGTCACGCATTTTCGTCGCGGGGCACCGCGGCATGGTCGGCTCCGCTCTCGTCAGGCGGCTCGTCGCAGCGGGCTACACGAACGTCGTCACGCGCACGCGGCTCGAGCTCGATCTCATGGATCAGGCCGCTGTGAACCGCTTTTTCGAGGCCGAGAAGATCGACGTCGTGCTGCTTGCCGCGGCGCGCGTGGGCGGCATTTTTGCGAACGCGTCGCGGCCGGGCGAGTTCATCTATGAAAACCTGGTGATCGAAACGAACGTGATTCACGCCGCGTATCGGGCGCAGGTCGAGCGGCTGGTGTTCTTCGGTTCGTCGTGCATTTATCCGAAGCAATGCCCGCAGCCGATTCGCGAGGAGTATCTGCTGACTTCGTCGCTCGAGCCGACGAACGACGCATACGCCATCGCGAAGATCGCCGGTTTGAAACTCTGCGAGGCGTACAACTGCGAATACAACACGCAGTACGTATCGCTGATGCCGACCAACCTGTACGGCCCGAACGACAACTACGATCTCAAGAGCAGCCATGTGTTGCCGGCGCTCCTGCGCAAGGCGCACGAAGCCAAGCTGAACGGCGCCGATACGCTGACGGTATGGGGCTCGGGCACACCGCGCCGCGAGTTCCTGCATGTCGACGATCTCGCCGCGGCCACGCTGTTCGTGCTCGAAAACAACGTGATGGAAGGGCTTTTCAACGTGGGCGTCGGCGAAGATCTGTCGATACGCGAACTGGCGGAGTGCATTTGCAAGGTGGTCGGCTTCGACGGCGAGCTCGTGTTCGACGCGTCGAAACCCGATGGCACGCCGCGCAAGTTGCTTGACGTCTCGCGCCTCGCGCAGATGGGCTGGCGGGCAACGATCGGACTGGAGCAGGGAATCGCGTCGACGTATCGGGAATTCGTCGAATCCTATGCCGGGTCGCCGACCGCGGCCGCCGTGCAATGACGTTTTTTCGAGGAGCTGCATAAAAATGAGTGCATCCGTCACCATCTTCCATAACGTCGTATGGTCGCGTCACAAAGGTGTCGTCTTTTCTGCGCTGCATAATATTTCGGCATCCGGAGCAATTCGCTACCGGATGGTGCAGATCGCCGATACCGAGCACGACCGCATCGGCTTTTCCGAGGTCGACTATTCGTACCATCGTTATCCGATGCAAAAACTCTTCGACGGCTGTTACGAAGACGTGCCGACGATCAAGATGATCGCGCGGCTGACGTGGGAAGTGCTGAAGGCGAAGTCCGATCTGATCGTGCTGCCGGGTTATCACCGTCCGGAATACTGGGCGATGCTTGCGGCTTGCATCGTGACCGGCAAGCGGCGCGCGGTGTTCTGCGATTCGACCGGACGCGATCGTCCGAAGAAGCTTCTCACGTCTATTCCGAAGCGCGTGTTCTTTTCGCTGTGCGACGGCTATTTCGGTTTCGGCGAGCGCAGCCGCGAGTATCTGCTGTCCCTCGGCGCAAAGCGCGAGAAGATTTTCATACCGTGTCAGGCCGCCGCATTGCCCGGTTCTTTCTCGCCGGAGCGGGCATTGGTCGAACGCGTCGCCGCGCGTGCCGGCAATCCGCCAGTGTTTCTATACGTCGGGCGTCTGTCGGAAGAGAAGGGCGTCGGCACGTTGATCGAAGCGTTTGCCGGTTTGCAAAAACGCGTACCCGCTGCGCAATTGCGCATTGTCGGCACGGGGCCGATGGCCGACGCATTGCGTGCGAAGGCCGTCGAATTGCACCTTGAGAACGCCGTGACCTTCGCGGGCAGCTTGCAGGATGAGCCGCTCACGCGCGAGTACTACGGCGCGACCTGCATGGTGCTGCCGAGCTTCAGCGAGCCGTGGGGTCTCGTCGTCAACGAGGCGCTCGCGCACGGCTGTCCGGCTGTCGTCAGCGAGAGTTGCGGCTGCGTGCCGGAACTCGTGATCGACGGCGTGAGCGGCTATTCGTTTACCGCAGGCGACGTCGCCGGATTGCAGCGCACGCTGTTAAAAGCAATGGAAGCCTTCGCCGATGCGAGCGGCACCGCTCACCGTTGCATGGAAGTGATTCGCCGGTTTGATCCGCCTTCCGCAGCCGCCAATATTGCCCGGGGCTGTGCGCTGATGCTGAGCGATTGACGGGTGTCGCGGCGCCGCCGCGAGGTCGGGCATGGAAGCTTTAACACGTTAGATACGCACAATGAAGATCCTGATCTACGGCCTCAATTACGCGCCCGAGCTCACGGGGACCGGCAAGTACACGGCTGAAATGGCCGCGTTGCTCGCAAGTCGAGGGCACGAGGTGCGGGTGGTATGCGCTCCGCCTTACTACCCTGAATGGCAGGTTTCGCCGGGCTATGCGTCCTGGCGTTATCGGCGGGAAGAGCGCGACGGTGTCGCGATCTGGCGCGCGCCGCTATGGGTGCCGTCGCGACCGAGCGGCCTGAAGCGGATGATTCATCTGGCTAGCTTTGCGGCGACCTCGCTGCCTGTGCTCGCCTTGCAGGCGTTATGGCGCCCCGATGCAGTCGTGTTGATCGCGCCGACCTTGATATGCGCGCCAGCATGCCTTGCGCTGGCTCGCGTGGCGCGCGCCAGTGCGTGGCTGCACATTCAGGATTACGAAGTCGACGCGGCGTTCGAGCTCGGCCTTCTGAAAGGCTCGCGCGCGGCGCGAATCGCGCGCTGGGTCGAAAGCCAGTTGTTGCGGCGCTTCGACGCGGTGTCGTCGATCACGCGGCAGATGAGCGCGCGCGCGTCGGCGAAAGGCGTAGCGCCTTCGAAAGTAGTGTGCCTGCCCAATTGGGTCGACGTGTCGGCCATTTATCCGCTGTCGCGAGCGAGCGAATACCGTAGTGAGTTGAACCTGTCCGACGCGCAGAAGGTCGTGCTGTACTCCGGCAACATGGGCGCGAAGCAGGGCATTGAAACGCTTGCGGAAGCCGCTGCTTCGCTCGCGTCCCGTCCTGATGTCACGTTCGTATTTTGTGGCGGCGGCGCGGCGAGAGAGAACCTAGAGAAGCGCTGCGCAACGTTGCCGAACTGCGTCTTCTTGCCGCTTCAACCGGCGGAGCGCCTGAACGAACTGCTCAATCTCGCGGACATTCACGTGCTGCCGCAACGCGCCGATGCAGCGGATCTCGTCATGCCGTCGAAGCTGACCGGCATGTTCGCGAGCGGCCGCGCGACGATCGCGATGGCTCGGCGCGGCACCGCGCTGCACGAAGCGGTGCATGCGCGCGGCGTCGTCGTGCCGCCCGATAACGTGAAGGCGCTGGTCGGCGCGATCACCGCTCTCGCCAACGACCCCGAGCGGCGCGCGGCGCTCGGACGAGCCGCGCGCGATTACGCGGAGAGCGCGCTTTCGCCGGACTCGACGATTAGTACTTTTGAAGAACGCATCGGCATGCTGTGCCGCGCGGCAGGAAGAAGGCGCTTGAGGG
The DNA here is from genome assembly GCF_041355255.1 of Paraburkholderia sp. RCC_158. Taxonomy (NCBI): domain Bacteria; kingdom Pseudomonadati; phylum Pseudomonadota; class Betaproteobacteria; order Burkholderiales; family Burkholderiaceae; genus Paraburkholderia; species Paraburkholderia sp. RCC_158. The sequence goes on from NZ_JBFUPM010000014.1 coordinate 145,712, forward strand.
CGAGCGCTACGTACTTCGACGCCAGGCCTTCAGCGGTGGTCGTGACGCATGCGAAGCCGGCGACCACGGAGGACGCCGCGCCGGAATGATCCGGCCGCGGCCATCATGAGTGCGCGATCACCACGGCGAACGGTAGACGGAACGCTTACCCATCGTGTACGGATCGGCGTAGGTGGCCTTGGCGGCGCCTTGCGGCACGAGCTTGTCGTCGGCGCGCGGACGCGCTGCCGCATCGGCGACACGCAACTGGCCGTTCGCGACGGGCGGCGCCTTGCGCTTGCCCGCTGCACCCGGCTTGCCGGCTTGCTCGCCATCGGTGACAGTCATGCGTTGTTCGTCGAGCAGGGCTGCACGGCGCCCGTTGTCGATATTGGCGTCCCGCGGATTGCCGGCGACGTAGCCGTCAGGCGCGCCCAGCAGCTTCTGTTCGCGCTTGCGCTGAACGGCGCGGCGATCGACTGGAGCGGGCGCCGGCGCGCCATAGCCGGTCGGCGCCGTGGCGGTCATGGCCGGCGCGGCCTTCTGCGCGAATGCGGGTGCTGCGCAAACGGCGGTGAGAAGAAGCATGCAGTGGGCGGTGTGTCGAATCAGTGTTGTCATTGTGGTCCCCGGGTTGATGCAGTCCAATGAAAACATCGTGCGCCAAAATCCATGCACGCAGCCGCCAAAACGCTTGCCTGCGCGGCCACGTAGTGAAGAAGAGCGAGTCTGCCAAAGACAGGCATCGAGATTAATTAGCATCCCTGTGCATAAACGCACGGCGCACGGTATGGAGAAGAATCATGGGCAATATCGCAGACGATCCGCGGCTCGCTTGTGCGCCGCCAACTGAAAGCGCCGGCGCGGAGCATCGCGTGATCGACCTGAGCCTCGCGGGCAAGGGCAATTATCGTGCGGGGCGCGGCGCGCTCGTCGAGCTCATATGGTTTGTAGTCGAGGCGTGCGTCATCAATAACAAGCTGCTGCCGCTCTCATCCGTGCGCGTCGCGTTGCTGCGTCTGTTCGGCGCGCGGATCGGTACCGGCTGCCGCTTCGTGCATCCATTGCGGGTGAAGGCGCCGTGGAATCTCGAAGTGGGCGACAAGTGCTGGTTCGGCGTCGACGTATGGATCTATAACCAGGCGCCGATTCGCATCGGCTCCAATGTTTGCATTTCTCAGGGAACGTTCCTGACAGCCGGCTCGCACGATATGAGCACCACGATGGACTTGCGCGTCGCGCCGATCGTGATCGAGGACGGCGTGTGGATCACGTCGAAATGCGTCGTGCAAATGGGCGTGACGATAGGCCGCTCGGCGGTCGTCACACCGCTCTCTGTGGTGCATCGCTCGCTTGAGGCCGGGGGCGTGTACGGCGGAAACCCGTGTCGTTTTTTGCGGAAGCGTTTTCTTCCGTGACCTGAAGCACAGAAATAGATCCGCAGCTTTTATACGCTGAGGAGACCGATGTCGTGGCAACCGGACAATTGATGCATCCGGTCACGGCATAGGGGCGCGTTGCTTGCCGGCCATAGGCCCGCAAGCCGGCGACGCCTTAAAAAATCATGATGAAGAACACGGGAGCTGCGGATGTTCATCGATACTCGCAATGTCGAACAAAATACGGTCATCGAAACGACGGTCTGCATTATCGGGGGAGGCGTCGCGGGCATCACGCTCGCACGCGAAATGTCGGCCGCCGGGGTGGATACCTGCCTGCTGGAAAGCGGCGGGTTTGCGCCTGACGAAGAAACGCGCGACCTGTACCGCGGCGAAAACGCCGGACTGCCGTATCGATTCGCGGACGGCTCGCGCAGCCGCTATTTCGGCGGCAGCAGCAACTGCTGGGGCGGCTGGTGCCGTCCGCTCGATCCGTGGGACTTCGAGAAGCGCGACTGGATTCCGCATAGCGGCTGGCCATTCGGACTCGAAGAACTCGCGCCGTACTACGCGCGCACGCATGAATTGCTGAAGCTCGGTCCGCAGAACTTCGACCCCGCATACTGGGAGCGTGAGATTGGCCGCTCCGACGTGCGCCGTCTACCGCTTGGCACCGGCGACATGCGCGACACCGTTGCGCAGTTCAGCCCGCCGGTGCGCTTCGGCAAGGTGTATCGCGAGGAATTGGGGCGCTCCACGCGGGTGCGCGTCTTTCTGCACGCGAACGTCCTCAATATCGACGCCGATGCGCAAGGCACCACGATTACCCGCGTGCAGGTGGGCACGCTCAGCGGCCGCCGGATGACCGTGAAGGCGCGCATCTTCGTACTGGCTGCGGGCGGGATCGAGAACGCGCGACTGTTGCTCGCTTCGAACAATGTGCATGCAGCAGGACTTGGGAACACTAACGATCTCGTCGGACGCTATTTTATGGACCATCCGCGAATGATGTGCGGAAAGGTTCGCTTCCGCCAGGGCGTCCCGCGTAACAAGCTCTACGACATCAAGTATCACTACCAGAATGCCGCGGTCTCGGCGCATGGCACGAAGATCTCGTCGCAGCTCGCACCGAAGCGCGAAATGATGGAGCGCGAACAACTGCTCAATTCTCGCGTGTGGCTCTATTCGCGCTGGTACGGCGAGGCGAGTGCGGGCTCGGAGGCGCTGATTCGCTGCAAGGAAGCGCTGATGCTCAAGGACCAGCCCGGACGCAGGCTCACAGCCGACATCGCGACGATGGTCGCGCATCCGCTGCATACGGTCGGCTACGGCCTCGCGCGCTTGCTGCAATGGCCCGCACTCATCACCGACGTCACGCTGCAGGCCATCGTCGAGGCAGTGCCGAATCCGGACAGCCGTGTGACGTTGTGCGCGGATAAGCGCGATCGTTTCGGCATGCCGCGCGTGAAAGTGGAGTGGCGTCTCGGCGACCAGGTGAAGCGCACGTTCGATAAAACATTCGCCGGATTCGCAAGAGAGTTGCAGATGGCCCGCGTGGCCGACGTCGAACTCGACGCGCCGCTCGAAGGCAGAGCGTGGCCGGACAAGCTGGAAGGCACGTGGCATCACATGGGCACGACACGCATGCACGATTCGCCGCGCGAAGGCGTGGTCGATCGCGATTGCAAGGTGCATGGCATCAGCAATCTGTATATCGGCGGCAGTTCGGTGTTTCCGACTGTCGGCGCAAACTTCCCGACCATTACGATTGCCGCGCTATCGCTCAGGCTCGCCGGACATCTGGCGCGTCAGCTCGATGTGCCACATGTCGTCGGCGGCACGCATGCGGAAGCCGCGAATAACGTGAGCGCGCCGGCGCAGTCTCCGGTCGAGACGTTGCCCATCGCAGCGTCTACATTGACGTCGTTGATGAAGGAACAATGAAGTAGAAGAGAAGGCGGTGCGGCCAACGCGCTGCCGCCGCAAACGCAAACGGCGCTCGAACGAGCGCCGTTTTTTTCGTGCGATTCAGCGGCTTGGCTGGCTCGCCTCGCGCAACCCGGCGAGCTTGTTGCGGTTCGCTTCGCTGTCGCGGCCGCCTCTCGTTTCCAGCAAACTCGTCAACGCGCTCACCATGGTGTCGATGCGGAAACGCGCATGGAAAGTGCGCGCGGCTTGCACACGCATCGCTGCGCGTGCGGCGTCGTCGAGCTCGAGCCAGCGAATCAGGCTCTTCTCGGTTCCGTCGACTGTGTCGGTTGCTATCAGTCCCGCGCCGTCTTCTTCGATTTCGCGCCATACGTTGACCTTGTCGGAGATCAGCGCGGGCAGTCCGCAACCGAGTGCCTCGGCCACCGCGACGCCGAAGTTCTCCTGATGCGACGGCAAGGCGAACACGTCGCTCGCGTAAAAAGCGCCCCACTTGAGATCGCCTTGCAGCATGCCGGGCAGACTCAGGCGATGCGCGATTCCGGCTGCTTGCGCCTGAGCCCGCAGGCTCGCGGCCCAGCCGGTTTCGTCGGGGCCGGCAATCACGAGATGCAGCGCGTCGTCGCGTTGCGCCACGCGCGCGAATGCGTCGATCAGCAGATCGCAGCCTTTCTTCGCGTGTACTCTGCCGAGAAAGAGCACGATGCGTTTGCCGCGTGCGCCCGGCACGGCCTGTAAAAACGCTTCGCGCGCCGACGCTATGTCCACCTCGGGCACCGTGGTGCCGAACGGCACGATGCGTTCGCGCGCACGATAGAGCCAGAACGATTGCCGTGCGCGCGTGCGCTCTTCTTCGGTCGTGAAGATCACCGCGCGCGCGTCGCGCAGCACGCGGTACTCCGCCCACGGCCAATAAAGCCATTTCTTTAGATGCTTGAGCGGATACGCTTCCTTGAACCACGGATCGAGCATCCCGTGCGCGTACACGTAATACGGCACGTCGCTGTCGTGCAGCGCCTTCCATGTCGCGAAACCGTGGTATTGCCACAAGCCGTGCACGATGACGGCGTCAAAGCGCTTCGCGTGATTCGCGAGCCACGGCGCGAGATACGCGCTATAGCTATAGCGATTCGAAGTCGGGCCGAACGCATGAACGGGAAATGGAAAAGCCGCGAGGTACGGGTCGTCCGGCGCATCGCAAGTGGCCACTTCTATTTCATGGCCGGCTTCCTGCATCGCGATGCCGCTGCGGCGAACGCCTTCAACGGGACCGCCCGCGCGCGGATCGACGCTTGCAAGCACGTGGAGGATTTTCATCGCGCAATGTCCGGTCGGTTGGAACCCGGCAGTTGTGCCGTGTGCGACATGCCGAGCGTGCCGGCGAGATCCGGGCGGCCCATGCCAGGTTGAATGCGTCCCGGCAAGTCCGGCATCGCGGCGGGCCGCATACGCCGGGCGCTACGCACGCGATTCGCGCGTGCGGGCAGCGCGAGCTGCAAACGCGTATAAGTGGCGATCATCAGACCGAGTCCAATGCCGAATACGAGGCCCGAAAAGCGCGGGCCGAGAGGATTGCCGCCAATCGACGTCGCCGGCAATGCGGCAAACAGCATGATGGCGCGTCCGAATACCGGCAGCATCGGTGCATCAGGTACGACCTTGCGCCAGTAGCGATAGGCGAAGAAACACACCGCGAGCGCGCCGAGCGTGGCAAGCGGCATCGCGATGCCGAATACGAGTCCGCCCGCAAACAACTGATAGACCCAGAAATTGTGACCCGCGGCCCATTCGTTGATCGCGTAAAAGTCCTGCTTGCTGAACTGGCCCGCAAGGTCCGGCAAATAGACCGGCGAGTAGCGGTAGTAGTGCCCGTAGCCCGCGCCGAATAGAAGCGTTTCCGGCGAAGCACTCACCTGGTCGTACTGATCGCGCATTTCGGCGAGACGCGTGATGGTGGTCGGGTCCTTGCCGGAGACAGTTGCTTCCGAGAAGAATATGCGCTGCGTCCAGTGTTCCGCGACATTTGGAACGGCCAGTGCCGCGATGCCCGCCACGCCCGCCAGCACCGAGGCGACGACGACACCGCGACCGACGGCGCGCCAGATTTGCCGCACCGACGGCGCGCTGAGCGCCATCGCGATCAGGAACAGCAGCACGGTGCCGACCAGCAGGCTGCGCGTGACGCTCAGCAATTCGACGATCACCGTGCCCGCGAATACGGCCACCGTGTATAGCGAATAGCGTTTGGCGACGACGAACTCATGCAGCAGCACGCCTTGCAGTCCGAGCAGCGTCACGGAGATGATGCGAAAGCGCACCTCCTCGAGACCGCCGCCCGTTGCAATGCCGTAGACAAACGTAAATACAAGGCTAATCACATTGCCGAGGAACAGTGCTTTTTCGAATTGAGCGATTCGATGCTCGCTCCACGGCCGGCACGCGACCAGGTAGCCGAGCAGAAACAGGATGAACGGCAATAGCACGCGCAAATAATTGCCGCTGTCGTTGTCCTGAATCAGTTGCGCGACGACGCTGCCGAACACGCACAACAGCATGCTTGCGGTGACGACCGAGCGTAACGGAGAGCGCTCGTGAAAGCGCGGTGCGATCAGCAGAAGGGCGAGCCCTGCCGCCATTGCTGGAATGACAAAGATGAACTGGGCGAAGTGCCCGGTGCTTGCGTTGGTGGCCTTATAGTCCAGTGCAAGCGGTAAAAGAAAGATCCATATCCATGGCGTTGCATACTGATGGCGCATTCTTGTTTCCTCCCCGTCGCCGTCATTTGCCGTCGTCTAAGCGGACGGTCTCGCGTCGGGTCATTGTGCGCGCAACCTTATGCTTGTGCGCGTCGCCAATGCGGTTCGTCTCCGGCTGCCTGGATTCTGGCGACACTGGAAAGGGCTATGCCTGCAAGACGCACGCAAGCTGGCCGATGTTGTCGCTGAATGCCTTGATCTTGGCGCTCATACCTGCTTCCCGCCACCCATGATGCAAACAGGACAATGCGGCCGATAAAACGGAAAAAGGGGAAAACAGCATGAAGCTATTTGGCGGGACGGGACCCGCGAAAGCCAGACGGGCGATCGAACTCGACTTCGTTCGCGGCATCGCCATTATTGCGGTAATGGGCTTTCACTTTCGTACTGTTCACACCAGTAATGTTCTGCTCCAGATTATCGAGTACCCGCTAAAGAGCTTTGGGCGAGAGGGCGTCAATCTCTTCTTTACCTTGAGCGGCTTTCTGGTGGGCGGACTGCTGCTGCGGCAATACGCCGAAACAGGCCACGTCGACGCACGGCGCTTCATTGTGCGACGCATGTTCCGCATCTGGCCCGCGTATTACGTGCTGATCATATTTCACATGCTCGCCGGGCGGCATCCGTGGAATACATTTCTTTTCCAGAACCTCACGCATCTTCAGAACTATTTCGGCACGTCGATCACGCAGACCTGGAGTCTCGCGGTGGAAGAACATTTCTATCTCGTGCTGCCGGCGCTTTTATTGCTTTTTTCCCGCTTGCGGCTCGGCGCGTGGACGATTATCGGCGTACTGTCGGGCATCTGTGCGGTAACGCTCATAGCGCGTTGTTTTGCAGTTGCGGATGGGGATTTGCAAGGCGCGTTCGCATACACGCAGTACCGTATCGACAGTTTACTGATCGGCGTGATTCTCTCGGCGATCTACTGGATGAAGCCCGGCATCTATCACCAGATCGCGAAGCGCAAATGGCTGTTGGTCGGCTGCGTCGGGCTGCTGTGCGCCTGGCTCGCGTTGGCCACGAAACATATCGTGCTCGACGAAAGCATCGGCTACACGATTCAGGCACTCGGTTTTGCCGCGCTCATCGTTTTCGTTCTGGAGTACTCCGGGTCGCTGCGGACGACGTGGATTTATCGCGGCGTCGCGTGGGTCGGTCTTTATTCGTACGGTATTTACTTGTGGCACTCGCTCGCGCTTGCGCCGGGCGAGATGCTGATTCGCAAGGCGACTGCGCTTGGCTTCGCGCCGAGCATCATCTGGATCGTGGCGCTTTCCGCGCAGTTCGTCATTGCGATCGGGATCGGCTATGTGACCACGCGCGCAATCGAGTATCCGTTCATGCTGATGCGCAATGCGCTGTTCCCGGAAAAGCGCAGCAGCTCGGTGCGCGAGGAAGTGCCGGTGGCCGGCGGGCAGTTGTCCTGAAAGCGCGGGCTTATTCATGACGTGCGCCGGCTTTTAAGCCGGCGCATCACGTCACGCCAAGTCACGCTGAGAGCTTTTGAATCACGCCATCTGCTGCAGCAAAGTGTGTTTGAATTCGCCGAGCGTGTTTTGCGACAGAAGATTGTCGCGTGGGGCCGCAGCCGAATGTTCGTGCGGCCACGAGGTCAACGTTTCGGTAATGGCTTTCCCGATCGACGCCGAACTCAAGTCGCTCAGAATCGGGCCCAATTCGCAGCGTCTGCTGAACCAGCCGATCAAACCGTCTTCCGTTGCGATCACCGGCTTGCCAAAGCGGTATGCCTGCACGAGCACGCCGCTCATGCCGTAGTGACCTTTGTAGCCGAGCCATACCGCATCGCATGCGGAAAACAGATCGCGCTCCATGTCGTTGGAAATAAACGAGTCGAGCACGACCGGCGCGGGCGTGAGACTGCGCACATGGTTGCGCATGAAGTGGCGTGTGCCTGCATCCTGCTCGCCCGCGACAATCAACGTCGGCGCGTGTTCGAGGCGCGTCATTGCGTGGACGAGTTCGTAAATGCCCTTGCGTTCGGTAATCGCGCCATAGACGAGCAGATAGCGCTGCCCGGGGTCGAGCCCGAGTCGCTCGCGCGCAAGCGCGGGATCTTCCGCGCGCTCGTCGGGGAACGGGTCGGCCACATAAGCGACCTTCGCACTGCCTTTCGATACGTGGTGCGCCGCCCATTCGGGCAAGGTCGGATCGATGCTCAACAACGTGCGTAGACCCGGCGTGCGAACCGCGCGCCTGAACAGTTGCGCCTTGATCGCGTTGACGAGCGGACGATCGGGCGCCTTGATGCCGACCTTGTGATGATGAAACGTCGAGCGCATCGTGATGCCGATCCACGGGGTCTTGCAGAATGGCGAGCCGAGAAAGGGCAGGCCATTGAAGAAGTAATCGGCATACGGCACGACAACAAGCCGGATCGATTGCGCGCGGCTGAGAATCCGATACGCGCGTTCGAAGTAGTGATGAAAGCGCCAGTACTGATTGCGTTCCCGCAAACGGTGCGTGCGGCTTTCTTCCGGATCGACGAATGCAATCTGCTGGTCGGCGCGATTTGCAGCGGTAATCTGCCGCGCGAGCCGATGATCTTCATTCGCGCATTCGGTGACGAGAATGCATGGATAGCCGGCCTCCGCGCACGCCTGCATGATCCACTCCGCGTAGCGCCAGCGATGACCGGTGAGGTTCGGCTCAACGATCAGGACAAAGTCAGGTTCGATCACGTCGGTAGGCATAGGCGGGAGTCAACATACATGGGTTGGGGAATTGCATCAGTGCAAGCGGCATGGACGAAACGACGCGCGCCGCGGGCTCTGCGATGCAATCAGATGAATAACGTTAGCACTGCCAGCAACCGCAAAACTGCCAGATTCGCGCGTTGTGTGGTTAAACGTACTACCACGCAAGGGCCGCGGCTGAAGCGGCCTGGTTGATGGCGGTTGACGGCGAATCTCTCGCGGTAAGGTCATGCTTACGGTTCCAGATGAACCATTGCCAGCTTGCTGGCGCGACCAATTCAATCCAATCCGGCGCGGCGGTGTTCACAGCGAGTCATGACGCGCTGCTAACCGCTCTACAGCGCTGCAATTCGACGGAGAACCAGCTTGCGGGCGATCAGGCTTCCCGCGCTCTCGATAGCGAGCAGCTTCGGCGCGAGCGCGGCGACATGGGTGTTGTTACAACAGTTCGCGGTGCGGGGACTGGTGGCGATCAAGTTTCTGGCGATTGGCCGCATGCTCGGACCGGCGGCAATCGGCAGCGTCAGCGTGGCCTTGCTTGCGGTTGCGATTGCCGAGGCGTTGTCCGACACGGGACTCGCGCAAGCGGTGATTCAGGGCGAGCATGCGCCGACGCGCCCGCAGCTCAGCGCCGTATGGACGACGCTGACGGCGCGCGGCGTGTTGATTTCGTTGCTGCTGGTTGCGTCGGCGCCGTTGTTATCGAGTCAGTTTCATCTCGACGGATCGCTCGTGCTGATTCAACTCGCCGCGTTGCTGCCGCTGTTGCGCGGGCTTGCATCGCCGGCTTATTACGTGGTGCAGCGCGAGCGGCGCTTTCAGCATATAGCGGGAGTCGAGGTGGCGGCCGCGTTTGTCGATTGTTCTGTCGGGCTCACGCTCGCTTATTTCGGCGCGGGCGCGGCGTCGGTGCTGATCGGTCTCGTTGCGGGAGAAACGTTGAAGAGCGTGCTGACGTGGGTCACCATGACGCCGCGCCCGCCGGTGCGCGCGGTGTGGTCGGGCATCGGCCAGTATGTCGGTTTCAGCCGATGGATCTGGGCAAGCAGCGTCATCAACCTGCTGCTGAATCAGTTCGACAAGGTGGTGGTCGGCAAGCTGCTTGGGCCGACGCAACTCGGCGGCTATCAAATGTCGTCGCGCCTAGCGCAGATGCTGCTCGCCGATGCGGCGATCGCGATGTCGCAGTATCTGTTTCCGACTTTTGCCGCGCATCATCGCCGCAATGCGCAGGCGGCTTCCAGGCTCATCAGGATTTATCTGCTCGTGGCCGCCGTTGGGCTTGCTGCATTTGTCGAACTGCTGCGGCTCATTGCCGAGCCGATGTTCTCGTTGATTCTCGGCGCAGCCTGGCTGCCGGCAGTGCCGCTCTTCAGGATACTGGTCATCAATATGGCAATCGGTGCGTTGATCGCGGTACTCGTGTCGTATCTGCGCGCAATCGGCGATGCGAAGGCCACCGTGCATGCGTCCGCGATTCAGGTGGTGGTGCTGCTCGTCAGCGCTCCGCTCGCGGTGCGCTGGTGGGGCGTGACAGGCATTGCATGGTCGATGACGCTGGGCCTCGGCTGCGCCGCGGCGTGGATGCTCTACAGAACCTTGAAGCCAAGGACGGCATGATGCGTGTCTTCCACCTCGTACTGGCGCCGCGTTTGTCGGGCGCCGAAGTGCTCGCGAAAGATCTCGCGCTCGATCAGTGCTCCGAAGGAATGGCGGTGTGCATGGCGTCGTTGTTGCCCGCGCATGCCGATTTCGCGTCGCTCGCCGATGAATTGCATGCGCAGGGCGTGGAGTGCTGGTTTCCGCCGAAGCGGCACCACGCGCTCGGCAAGCTGTGGAATCTGTTCGTCGCGGTGCGGCGGTTTCGGCCCGACGTCATCTTCGCGCATGCGACGATTCCGTCGTTCTACGCGCGTGCGTTGCCGCTCGGCGCGCCGGTCGTCTACGTGATGCATTCCGCGACCAATGACTTCGAGCGGCCGCTCTTCAGGCGCGTCGAGCATGTGCTGTCCGGGCGCGCGCGCGTCGTGATCGGCGTATCGCAGCAAGGCGTGATGGACTATGTCCAGGCAATCGGCGTGCATCCGTCGATGACGGTCGTGCCGAACGGCGTCGACCTCGCGCGCTTCGCATTCACCGACGGTGGCGAGCGCGTGAGCAGCGTGCCGCAAATCGTGCAGATCGGCCGATATGCGTCGGTGAAAAATCAACTGCTTACCGTGCGGGCTTTTAGCGAAGTACTGACGCGGATCGAGGACGCACGACTCGTGCTCTATGGCGTGGTCGAGGACCCTGACTATCAGCGCGCGGTGGTTGCGCTTGCAACGGAGCTGGGCATCGGGGAGCGCGTCGTCGTGGCCGGTCCGCGCAGCGACGTCGCGACGGTGCTGTCGGAATCGAGCGTGTTCGTGATGCCGTCGCGCTCGGAAGGACATAGCGTGGCGTTTCTCGAGGCGCTGGCTTCGGGCGTGCCGATCGTCGCGAGCAGGATACCGGCGTTCGCATTCGCGAATAGTTTTCCTGGCGTGCAACTCGTCGACACCGACGACATTCGTTGTTACGCCGACGCGATCGTCATGGCGTTAAGCCAGGAGCGCGTGCAAAGATCGCTCGTGGGACTCACGCTGCGAGACACGGCCGAGCGATACCGCGCGATTGCACGGCAGGTGTGCCCGGCGGTATCGGCGCGTTAGGCGCTGTTCGCCGCGCGTTCAGTGATGAGCGTTGATGTCGTGTGTATCGGGCGCAGGGCTCGGCTCGGATTCCACCGCTTGCACGCTTGCGAGCGCCGACTCCTGCATCGCCAGTGTCACGAGATGCCGCGCTTCCCTGCTGCTCGAATCGATCTCCAACGCGCTGCCCGCATTGCGCGACACGCAGTCCCAACGCGCGATGTAGCCGCAGCCGCGCGCGAGACTCAGCAGTGCGTCGCGCTGCTGCTCGCGCGTGTTGATGGCGGCGCGCAGGTTCTGCGCTTCACGGCTTTGAGGCTGCACCACCATGGCTGCGGCGACGCGCACCTTCGTCGCCGAGAGGTTGTTGTTCTGCAGGCTCGCGCGCGCGGCGCGCAGATGCCGTGACAGATCGGCGCGCGCTTTTTCTTCCGCGGTGAGCGGAGGCGGGGCGCTGGGGACGGGTTTCGGTTGTGCGGAGGCGATTGCTATGGTCGTAGCTGCGGGCGTTGCGGCAGTTGACACGACTGGAGCCGCAGACGCGGCGCGACGCGCGGCGAGTGAGGGCGACGCGGACGGCGACGCTGGTGCTCGCGATGCCGTGGACGACGACACGGGCAACGACCTTGGCGATGCAGCCGCCACTGCCACCGACGGCGTAGGCGCCGGCTCTCCACGCGGCGCAGCCACTTCGGCAGCCGAACGCACTGAAGATACCGGAGTAGGGCGCTCGACGGCTCCGATAGCCGGCACGACACTCGGTCTCTTAACAGCACCCGACACAGCGACAGGTTCCCCTTCGACACCCTCATCGCTACTGTGTATGAAGCCCGCATACACCGCCGACGCGACGACCAGCGCCGACGCGGCAAGCACGAGCGGCTCGCGCAGTCGCCGATAAGCGCTCTGGACCACGACGGCTTCTTCGATCGTCGCATACGGATTCGCCAGCGCACGCGACGGACTCCACACTCTCCGAGCCGGAAGCCGCCTTGGCGGCAGCGGGCGAGTGTCGTTGAGCCGCACGGTCAGCGTCGGCACCATCGCGCCGTACGAAGGAGTGCTGCGCGCGCGGCATGACGCGCAAGGCATCATGCGGTTGGCGAGCGGCGCTCCACATTGTTCGCATCCCGAAGTATTGATCTGGTCTGTATTCATGTCGTTATTGATGGCGAGGTTGCGGGCGTCGGATTCGCTTGCGGCAGCCGGCGCGCGTCCGCCGCAAGTCGTGCTTGCAGCGGACGCTTACTGGGCGACGACGTAACCACGCGCCTGCATGCACGCGCCGTAGGCGGCCCAGTAGCGCGTCATGGGCGGCTCGGGCGCGGGCAGAGGCGGCAAGGCGGCCATGCCAGGTTGCGAGGCGCCCGGCGCGCTTGCCGTGGTAGCGGGCTCGGAGGCGCCTTTGTCCGCGATTGCCGCCGATGCCGACGCCGGCGCAGTCGCGGATGCTGCGTGCCCGGCATTCGCGGTGGCCGTCGCGGTCGCGCTGGGCGCTTCGCTCGCCGGAGCCGCGGGTGTCGCGGAAGCCGCATTGCTTGCGGCGGCGGCCGTTGCCGTACCGGGCTTCCCAGCGGAAGCCGCAGTGGGTGCTGCTGGCTCCATGCCGTCGGGAATCGCGGTGCCGGGTGGCGTCGCGGAAAAAGTACTGGGAGGCAACGGCGGACGCGATGGCGCGCCCGTCGACGATGTTTTGGTCCCAGCCGGCTTCGGCGGCGGCGTCTGGGGTTCGTGCGCCATGTTGACTTTGGTTTGCTTGTTTGCAGTCGCGTAACACATCGCGCTGTCGACGCTGCGTTGATACGCGCTTTGACTTCGAATCGGATAGATGACCGGCTGCCACGCGAAGGCCACGTTGCTAACCGCCATCAAGGTCATCAGGGTATAGGTTTTGTATCCCATCGCAGTCGCTCCCGCAGCGATGTTGAGCCGTTCGCCGGCAATTGCGCTTCGCGGTGCGTTCTGGTTGCGTGGATCTCGCCGCACAAACGGCGGTTCACTGCCGCGAAGGCTGCTTTCCTCAGCGTACCACTGTGGTGCGCGAGGTCAGTGCGTTGCATAACGCGCGAAAACGCCATCGTGCAGTCCAATCAGGACATGCGCCGTGGGGGTTCGCATGTGTTTGACGCCCTTCATAAAAGCATAGTGCAAGTAGAACGATGCGTGGCACGCGGCGTTCGCGCGGGCACTCAGTGGCGAAGTATTGCCGAAGTACCGGCGAAGTAGTGGCGGAAAGCGGCGTGCGCGGCGCGCTATCGCCGTCCCCAATTTCGCCTATCCGCCGACGATTACAGGTTTTACCTTTTCGCCTCGATCGCGAGGCAGGCTTTTCGCAGAGCCGCGCATTTGCGAAAGTCCGGCCTCAGCATCGGGAGCAGGGGCAGGATCGCTACTTATCGGCCCGTGAGCGCACTTCGTTGCAGTTTTGAAACGTTTATAATTCTTCCGCCAGCGCACCCGTAAGTACTACCTGTGGCGCGCGGATCGCGGTGAATCTCAGCAAGATTTCCATCCGGCGCCTTCGTGGCGCCGCGCAGTACTGGTAACAACGATGCCGGCCAGCATGCCTGCGTTCTTCTTACCGCTCGCTTGACGTCTGTCGCCGGGTGTGTCGCGCGTGACAGACGGTGTGTCCAACCAACAGCATTGATCGATGACGGGAAAACGACTGGCTTTCATTGTCAGTTAGCCATCCTAATGGTTGGAAGCACAACGAAAGACAAACGGTTCTGGTGGTCCTGTTTTCTAAATGAGCGCGTAAGACATAGCCGCGCTGGTCTTCGCTCGTCCCGCGCTTGACACGTTCAGACGGACCGCTTTGCGTCCGGGGGGACGCTTTTTCTTTCTATCCGACAAGACAAAGACGGCACGGCCAGTCCGATGCCGTTCCATTTTCGGGGATAACTCTTCTTCGCAAGACAGGGACAATGGTTAGATATTCGAGGTTGATTGGGATCGCGGCGACAACGGCGCTGGCATCCTTTGGTGTGCAAAACGCACAAGCGCAAGCCAGCACGGTTACCGTCGCGGGTCAGCAATACAAGCTGTGCGCGCAGGAGAACGGCAAGTGCTCGTTCCTCGGCACGGCTTCGGTCGTATTCGGTGCGGTGCCGCCCAATGCGCCGTCGACGATGCTGACGAGTCCCCGCACGTTCAGCAACGGCGTGGGTTGCTATATGGGCGCTGTATCGGCAACTGATCCGGCGTATGGCTATGACAAGGCGTGCTGGATGCGGGCGGCCGCTGCGCCAGCACCCGCGCCTGCGCCTGCACCCGCACCCGCGCCAGCACCCGCACCCGCGCCAGCACCGGCGCCTGCACCTACACCCGCGCCTGCACCTACGCCCGCACCCGCACCCGCACCTACGCCTGCGCCCGCTCCGGCACCTGCACCCGCGCCGACCCCGACCGCCACACCAACGCCAAGCCCTACACCGACGCAATCCGTCGCAACCAGCGCAGCCATCTCCTGCGGCACGCCGGCCCAGACCGCGGGCGGCACCGCTAACGGCATCATCAGCGCCGATACGCCGACCAGCGATGGCTTGCGCGTCTTCCCGAACAACGCCGCGTTCAAGATCGCCATCACGACGAACGCGCCGGGAGCCGACACGGTCGTCTGGTCCGTCGCGGATTCGAATGGCGCGATCAAGACGCAGGGCAGCTTCCCGGTTAGCTCAGGCGTGCAGACCAACACGTTGTCGTGCAAGTCGACGTGGGCCGGCTACGGCGCGCTGACTGCAACGTTGCGCTCCGCGGGCGGCACGCTGCCGAAAAGCGGCACCCGGCCAACTGGCATTGCAACCTTCGGCGTGCTGCCTGACCTGAGTTCGGCGATCGGCACGGTGGCCTACGCGCATCAGGACCAGCATCGCTTCGGCATGCAGGGCTTCAACGGCAACATCGCGGCGCTGCGTGCGCTCGGCATTTCGTGGACGATCGACGACCGCCAGGTATCGACGATGGAACCCAACGGGCCGTACACCTACACGCCGAGCGTGAACGATCTCGATCCTTTCTATAAGGCCAATCCCGATCAGATGCGTATCGTGCGTCTCGACGGCCTGCCCGCATGGGATTCGAAGACGGGCCAGTTCAACGACAGCTATTACGCGCCGTCGAACATGACCGAGTTCAAGGACTTCATGGCGCGCGTCGGGACCAACACGAGTTCGATTCGGGCTGCAAACTATCCGAATCAGCAGAAGAACTACTATCAGGTGACGTGGGAGCCGAGCCTTGGCTGGGCGGATAGCGACACGAACTTTGTCGCGATGTACAAGGCCGCTTACGAAGGCATCCACTCGACCGATCCGAATGCGGTCGTGATGGGCACGGGCAACCCGTTCGCCGCCAATTGCGATACCTGCACCACCGGCTATCTGAAGAAGTTCGGCGCGCTCGGCCTGTGGAATTACATCGACGCGGTGTCGACGCACGGCTACTGGAATGCGGGCACGTATCCGGCACATCCGCCCGAGTTGCAGGACGCCGACCCGGATGCCGCGAACCAGGCCAATGCGCTCGACAATCAGATGACGCAACTGCGTTCGGTGATGCAGGCGGGCAAGCCCAACATGAAGCTCTTCTTCACGGAAGCGGGCACGAGCTACGATCCGGGCCTCAGTTATGGCCCGAACGTGCCGTCGCAAAACCAGTTGTTTGCTCATGCGGCAGTCGGCGTGCGCTCGCACATCATCGTGCTCGGCGGCGGCGCACAGGTGACCACGCTCTTTTACGGTCCCGACTATCCGGGCGAAGTCGGATACGGCTCGTTCTTCGATCTGAACAACGCCCAGGGTGCGTTCGGCGCGACGAACCTCTCGCCGAAACCCGAAGCAATGGCGTTCGCGACGATGACGCGCGTTCTCGACGGCACCAACACGCTGGGCCGTGTGAAGGGCGCGCCGTCAGGCACGTTCGCCTACGCGTTCCAGCAACTGGGCAACGGCAAGGTGGTGACGGCCGCGTGGGCGCACAGCAATGCGCAATGGCCGACGAGCGGCGGCGTGTACAGCCAGACGTATTCGACGAGCTATACGCTGCAGGTCGACAACGCCGGCACGTCGGGCAACGTGACGAAGATCGATGGATACGGGAACGTCAGCACGGTTCCGTATAGCAACGGTTCAGTGACGCTGACCCTTACCGAAGTGCCGCAGTACATTGTGTCCAGCAACGCGACCGTGGCGAAGAACAACTCGACGGTTCCGCTCGGCTACACCGGGCAATAAATGTTCGGGTAAATAACCTGCCGACACTTCTCCGGGATCAAGCAAGCGCCCGGAGGAGTGCCCGCCACGCAGGCAGCGTTATGGCTTCTCTGCAAGGCACGCGAGCATCTGATCGCCGATCCGGTTCTCGCGTGCCTTCAATGTTTCTCCGGCGCCCTGAATATCGCGCGCGTCCTTGTTCTGGCTGAGCTTGCTCTTGCCGATGAGCCGCGTGATCTCGATCTCCACGCCGACAATCGCTTTGAGCATTGCGTCGATGTATTCGGCCGGCGCGTCACCCATCTTCCACGGCTGCGTTTCGCCGGCTTCATGCGTACGCGTGAGGCGCGCCACGACGCCCCGCACGTACTTCTCATCATCGCGGATCGTGATGCGCCCATGCGCGTGCACGACGACGTAGTTCCATGTCGGCACCTGTCTGTGCGCTTCGTGCTTGCTCGGATACCAGGTCGGCGAAACATGCGCGTCGCCGGCGCGGAACACGACCAGCGTTTCGTCGCCATTGGCCACGTCCTGCCAAAGCGGGTTATTGCGCGCCACGTGAGCGTGCAGCACGCCGAACTCGCCTTCGTTGGATGCCAACTCGAACGGAATGTGATTCGCGTCGAGGCCGTTCGCGCCGTGAGTAATCAGCGTGCCGAACGGATTCTGCGCGATGAGCGTGTGCAGCACGTCTTTGCGTGCTTCGTTGAAATGGGCTGGGACGTACATGATTGCTCCGTTGAGTTCGTGCACGCAGTGTGCGCCGAAACGGGGCAATCCTGAAGAGCCAGCTTCCGCCGATTTTATTGGGCCAGAAGCTTGGGCCAGAAACTTGGGCCAAGAGCGGCGGCGCGCGCCGTTACCGACGCGCGCGATGCCGCCCGTGCGTTCGATACAACTTCCGTCAACCACCATCGGCAGATACACGCGCCGATTCGCTGATCAATGAGCCGCCGCTATAGACGCTTTCCGTCGCAGGGCTCGCGTGCCGCGCGGCATGCGCGCGGCGCATCGGCTTGAGCACGAATAGCGCGAGCAGCGCGGCTGCGGCCGCCATGCCCGATGCAAGCATGAAGACCGCATGCCAGTTGCCGGTTGCCGCCGTGATGACGCTCGTGAACGGCACCAGCAACGCGGCCGTGCCCTTCGCCGTGTACAACAACCCTGCGTTGGTGGCGGCGAATTTCGGGCCGTACGTGTCGCCGCAGGTCGCGGGGAACAGGCTGTAAATTTCGCCCCATGCAAAGAACACGATGCCGGTCAGCACGACGAACGCGACCGGACTCTGCCCGTATTTCGACAACGCGAGAATGCCGACCGCTTCGATCGCGAACGCAAGAAACATCGTGTTTTCGCGGCCGATGCGATCCGAGATCCAGCCGAAGAACGGGCGCGTCAGACCGTTCAATACGCGGTCGATCGTCAATGCAAACGTCAGCGCCGGCAGGGTCAGGCCGAGCAACGAAACAGGCGAATCGTGCAGGCCGAAGTCTTTCGCAATCGGCCCGAGTTGCGCGGTCGCCATCAGACCGCCTGCGGCCATCATCACGAACATCAGGTACATCACCCAGAATATTGGCGAGCTCACCACTTCGCGCGGCGTCGCGTTATAGACGACGCGCTTGAGCGCGCTCTTGGCCGACGCGAGCAGACTGGCCGGCGGTGCGAGCAGCGCAAGCCCGAGCGCAACCACGATGATTCCCTGGCCGAGACCGAACCACAGGAAAGTCGCTTCATAGCCGCTGCTTTTGATCATGTTCGAAATCGGAATGACGGTCGCCGCCGATCCCGCGCCGAAGCCCGCTGCGGTGATCCCCGCAGCGAGGCCGCGGCGGTTTGGAAACCACTTCAGCGCGTTGCCGACGCAAGTGCCGTAGACCGCGCCCGCGCCCACGCCGCCGATCGCCGCGGCAATGTAAAGCACGGGCAGCGATCCGGCGACCGAGTTGAGCGCCCACGCGATCGCGCACAGCAGGCCGCCTCCGACCACCACCGGACGCGGCCCGTATTTGTCGACGAGATAGCCTTCAACCGGCACGAGCCATGTTTCGGTCACGACGAAGATCGTGAACGCGACCTGGATCGCAGCACGGCCCCATTGGTATTTTTCGTTGATCGGATTGACGAACAAAGTCCAGCCGTACTGCATGTTGGCAATCATCGCCATACAGATGACGCCGAACACGAGTTGCACCCACGGTGACGCTACCCACGACGCTCCCTTCTGGTGATCCGTTTCCATCGCTGTCTCCTTTGACATGCCTTGTCTTGTGATTGCGGGCGCCACGCTCCGCGGACAACCGTTGGACGTCTTTAACGCGTCTTGAAGTCGGTGGTCGAATCGATACAGTATGTGATATATCAAGTAAGTCAAGCGAAAGAAACCCCACGTTCTGACGACGTCTTTCCTGATAAGAAAGGAAAACGAAGGAATGCTGCCGACTCATTCGAAAGAGTCAAAAAAAGCCCGCCGGCAAGGCCGGCGGGCTGAGGGCAGGCAGTGAGACAAGGCTGTTCACCGCGTGCCTTGCCTTTATAGTCGAAAGTGAAATGTAATGTTAGTTTTTTTATTTGTAGGGGTTGCACCGACGGGTGTTTCCTGGTTAGCCGGCGCTCAAACTCATAGCGATTGCGCCGAGAAGGTATCGCATTGGCGAATGTCGCCGCTCGTCATGCCGCGCCTGAGCCACCGTTGCCGCTGCTCGCTCGTGCCGTGCGTGAATGCTTCGGGAACGACGCGTCCTTGCGATTGCCGCTGCAACCGGTCGTCGCCGATTGCGCCCGCAGCATTCAGCCCCTGCTCGAAGTCGCCCGGCTCCATCAGCTTCGCGTTCATCTGCTGTGCGACGGCGGCCCATACACCCGCAAAACAATCGGCCTGCAATTCGAGGCGCACGGACAGCGCATTGCCCCGCGCTTGCGACATGCGTGCACGCGCGGCCTCGTACTTGTCGGAGATGCCGAGCAACTTCTGGATGTGATGCCCGACTTCGTGCGCGATCACATAGGCTTGTGCGAAGTCGCCGCTCGCGCCGAAGCGGTCGCGCAACTCGCGATAGAACGACAGGTCGATGTAGACGGTGCTGTCGGGCGGACAGTAGAACGGACCCATCGCCGACTGGCCCGTGCCGCACGCCGTCGGTGTGGCGTCGCTGAACAGCACGAGTTTGGGCGCCGGATAATCCTGGTTGAACTGCGTGCGGAAAATGTGTTGCCACGTGCGTTCGGTGTTGCCGAGCACGCGGCGCACGAAGTGGCTGCCGGCATCGTCGGCGGGGCGCGCGTTGGTCGGTGCATTGGCCTGCGGCGCATTGCCTTGCAGCACCTGCGCGCCGTTGATGATCGTCAGCGGATTAATGCCGAAGAAATACGACGCGGCCAGCGCGATGACGATCGTCCCGATGCCGATGCCGCCGCCTACCCGCATACCGCCGCCTCGCCGGTCTTCGACGTTCTGGCTTTCCACTTCATCATCAAGGCGCATGGCGTTTCTCCGTGTTCTCTAGCGACAGGCTGTGACGCATTGCGGTCTACTGCCGCAATGGAGCAGTAAGCATACCTGCGTCGCGTGCCGGTATGCATGGGCCGCGTGTGCCGACGCTGATCTGCGCTCAGTTTCAAGCAAAAAAATAGCCTCCCGCCGGAGTGCAGCGGGAGGCCAGCTTTGCAGTATGGATGCGACGATTTCGCCGTATCAGCTATCCACGTGGCTCGACGTGAAAGCGGTGAACGCACCATACGGCGGATTCAACGCGGTCCCATTCGTCATAATGCCGAACGTGTTGTTGCCGCTATCGAGCACGTAGTACATGACGGCCTGAATGTTGTGCGTCTTGCGCGCCGCGTAGAACGAACCCAGTTGCGAAGTGATGTAACTCGCGCGATACGACTGCGCCTGTTCGGGGCCCGTATTCCACTCGGTGATGAAGAACGGCACACCGTATCTGGCTTTGCAGTAGGCAGGCAAATTGAAGCCGGGACCGGCGCCATCGGTTCCGATGTTGAAGATGTCGCCGTAGACTTCGTAGTTGTGCCACGTCGTGATGTCCCAACGCACCTTCGGATAGCCGCCGCTGCCGTCCGGTTGCATGCCGTCCCACAGCGCATCCGACGCACCGACATCCGCGACGCAGAAGTTCACGCCGCATTTAGCGCCGGGCTGTGCGGCCTTCACGCCGTCGATCATGCCGCGCATCGCGCCACGCATCACCGGCCAGTTCGCATTGTTGAAGTCGAGCGCCTTGGTCCCTGCATTCGTCGAATCGATGATGATGGCCCTGTCGCGGGTCAATTCGTTGCCGCATTCATAGAACGTCACGCCGTATTGCTTCAGCGTATTGGCGATCGTGAAGGCGGGTCCATAAGTGGCGTTATATGCGGCGGATTCTCCGGCCAGAAGCCTGCCGCTGCTGTCGCGAAGACCAAGATCGAGCAAAACGAGCAGCGTCATGCCGGCCGACTGGAAGGCCTGCGCGAGCTTGACCACGGCATTCAGTTGAGCAGGGTCCGCCGTGCAGCCGACGCGGTAGCTGGTACAACCCAGGCCCTTCAGGATCGACACGACCTGTGCGGGCGTGTACGTGTAATCGAAGTGACCGTTCATGCCGAAGAAGCTGCCCGCGCTCGCCGCGATGGGAGTGCGCGGATCGTTGCACGGCAGCCATTGAGAGGCGACTTCCGCATTGGCGTAGAACTGTCCGCTCGTATTGCGGCAATAGATCTTGCCGCCGTACCACAGCACGAGCGACACGGCGTAGTTGTTGCCCACCACGGCGCCGTTTCTCGAGATGACGCCATTGGTGAGCGTCCACACCGCGCCGGTCTTGTCGATGATGCTGGATGCGGACGGCATCGTGGTGCCGTCCGGCGAAGTCGTGCCGAGGCGCGGGTCGCTCGAAGCCTGCCACGTCGAGCCGGTCCACTGATAGAACTGCGCGCTCGTGTTTTCAACGTAGATGTTGCCGTTGAAGCACATGGCGAGAACCACGTTGTAGTTGTTCCCGGCCTTTGCGCCATTGCGATAGGCGACGCCGCCGGAAAGCGTCCAGGTCGCGCCCGTGCCGTCGATCAGCGACGTGGCCGGCGGCATAGCCGCGCCGTTCGGAGAAGCGCTCTTTGCGGTCGCGCTCGTCTTTTGCGCGCTGGCGCCAGAAGTCGAAGTAGTTGCACCCGCATCTTCAGCGCCGCCACCACCGCAGGCGCTCAAAATCACGCTTCCGCCGAATGCGCCCAGCGCACCAATAAACTGCCGTCGTTTCAACATTATGAGTTATTCCACTATCGAGAAAGTCCCCGAATAAAGATAAAAATGTGTTCTTATGTTGGTTAATTTCTTATTGCGAAACTCGAAACGTTATTTTTATTGGCACTACTGATCGTCCAGGAAATCTGAGTGCTTTTAATGCGTTATGCTGGTTGTTTTATCCAACCGGTTAAAGCCGCCGGAATGAACGTGCGCACGAGCAGGGAACGCTCGGGCACGACGCGTGCGCCAACGGTTCAATCAACAGAGGAAATCAACCGACGTCGCCGCGCGCGGCCGAATGTGGGTACGGCGCACTCGCGCAAACGTTTGTCCGGGGATCAAGCCGACCGCGTAATTTTTTCGGACGGTTACTGCGAACCGGGTAGATCTTACCCGGAAGCGCTGCGGCTCAAAATGAAAAATAGCTGTATTCCGCCAGAAAGCAGGATTGTTTCCGATCAACGCTTCTATCCCGAAAAAATTACGCTTTCGCCTGATGTATGGGGACTGGTCGCCCTGCATTATTTGCGCTTTGACCCCAAGAGGAGCAAGTCGTTTTTTCCGCTTTCGCCGCGCGCGGATTTTCCGAGCGGCTGCGGGCTATCCGAGGTGACCTGGCGTGCGGGTCTTCGGTCCGCACTTTCGGACATCGAATCGGCGGCGCGGGCGCAAATTGGCGCGTTTTCAGGTGATTGCGGCCACACAATGCCGTTTTTTGCATGCTAAGCTGGACTGAACATACTGATTAAATCACTCGATATTCATTGGAAGCGTTCATAACGACGGGAATTCAAGACGTCGGAATTACGTTCGCGCTTATTGTTCCGCGAGTGCACTCTGACCGGAGATTGTCGAATGTCGCAGATTTCTCACGACGCCAGCAGCGCGCACGGAAACGATGAAACGAAACGGCTGCGGCGACGCGTGCTGATGTGTCCTTTTACGAATCCGACCAACCGCTATATAGAGATTCAAAAAGATCTGTACAGGTCGGTCGGCTACGATGTTGCTCCGTTGTCCATCAAGGGCTTGTTAAAGGGCGGCTTTACCGATCTGTTCAAGCCGGAAAATGTTCTCGTATTCCATTGGCTCGAGTACAGGCCGTTCAGGCGACAGAAAGGCACTGCGCAACTGAGCTTCGGCGGCTCACTGCTTTTTGCTTTCTATTGTTCTCTGATGCTGCTTGGGCGAGCCAAGGTTGTGTACTTCGTGCACGACCAGGCAGTGCACGATACGGAGGGATTCAACAGGCGCCTGTCGATGCGGATCATTGCATTCGTGCGCCGTCTTGCGGATTTCCGTGTGGTGCACGCGCCGGACTTTCAGGAGCAGTACCGCGCCCAGTATTTGCCTCATCCGCTGTACTGGGACTCGCCCGGTCATCAGCCGCACAATGCAAGGCCGGAAAGATCGGCGCCGCTCTATACGATGCTCGGCGTGATCCGTCCGTATAAGCAGATCGATGCGGTGCTCGACGTCTGGCCGCCCGATTGCAAGTTGCATATAGCGGGGCACGCCACCGACGCTTACCTTGCCACGCTGAACGAGATCATCGATAGAAGATCGTTGCGAGACGCGGTGCGCCTTGAATCGCGCTTTCTCTCCGACGCCGAGTTTGCGCAAAGCATCGCCGACAGCGATGTGCTGATTCTCCCGCACTCGGCCGACTCGATGCTGGTCAGCGGCGCGTTCTTCGAGGCTATCGGACTCGTGCCGGTTTTGATCGCGCGCTCGACGCCGTTCATGAAATGGGCAGCAAGGAAGTTCGACAACGTCATTCTCTTTAACGACGCCAGCGAACTGCCTGCAATCCTGCGCTCGGTCAACGAGTCGTGGCAGACGTATGCCAACAATGCGAGTCATCGCAAGGCACTCGACGAGTTCGGCTGGAAAACCTGCTGCCGGCGTTACGGACACTATCTGGAGACCGTCGGCGGACAGGCGGCTGCGGTGGAAAAGCCGGTAACGGAGTGAGGTTTTTGCGCGGGCGCCTGCTAGCTAGCCACCGATCGACGGCGACTTCGTCGCGTAGATGTCCACGTAATTCAGCGGATCGTCGCGCCACTGCGTGATCGTGCCGCGCAAGCGAGTTGTGATCGTTTTCATCGATTCAGTCGGGCCGTGCTTGCCCGCTTTCGCGTCGGTTTCTTCAATCCGGCCGTGACTGAAGTGGTCTTCGAGAAACGTGAGCACGATGTCCGGATTGCCGCCTAGCCGCGCCATATGATACGGCGACCATTCGACGAGAATCGCATCGGCCTCTGCAAGCGTTTTGCTGCCGCCCGCGAAGACGTAAGGCTCAGCGCCCTGCGTATCGATTTTGGCAAAGACGGGGCCGGTCAGATGAATTGGCAGATCGTCCAGCCTGACACAGCGCACCTCGATGATCTGCCGACTCTTTTCATTCTGTTTTGCCGGGAGACCGGTTTCAATGTGAAGGCGATGATCGCCCAGATTGCCGTCGGCAATTTCAAAGGGCAGTACTTCTTCGCGTTCGTGCAGCGCGAGTTGAAACGTCTCTATATTGGATGACGGGCAGTTCTCAGCAATGTTGCGCAGCAGATTGCGATAGTTGGCCGGTTCGGGCTCGAACGCGTAGCACTTCACGCGCTCGTTGCATTGCGCAATCGGAATGGTCGTCATGCCGATGTTCGCGCCGATGTCGAGGTAAGTCCCGCCGGATTCGCCAAAGAATGTCTTTAACTTCTCCGCGAGTTCGGGTGCCCAGCGGCCGGTCTCCGCGTATTTTCTCAGAATGCTCAAATCGTTGGAGCTGCTAACCATCGTGCCGTACTGTCCCGCGGCGGAGAAGCGGACAACGTTGAGCTTGCGCGAAAGGCTCGACAGGTAGAGATAGCCATACTCCCGCGTGAGCGAGCTATCCTCTAACAGGGACTTCGCCATAACATGCCGCAGCCTCAACGGAAGCATTGAAGCTACGGCGCCTGTCGCGGAGAGTATAAGTTTCTTCATGAGAAACAGCATACCGCAGCGTTATTTCACGGCGAGGTCCAAGTCTCCTCGCTTTCGGCAAAGGCATCAACGAAATCGGCCACTCGTTGCGCGAGCGTTCAGCGGCGAGTCGTTGGGGTTGTCAGGCAAGACGGGTTTTCCCTGGATGTGCGTGCCTTTATCGGCTTTTCGATGTTGCGACGCAATGCCCGAACCGCGCGCAGCGTGGGCACACATGCGCGCCGACAATCCCCGTTATTGCACATAGCCCATGAGTCCTTCGACGAGCGCATCGAACGTCGCGCGGCAACGCGGACTGTTGCGCAGATCCTCGTGCATGGTCACCCACGTATCGAGGCGTAGCGCGACGAGCTTCGGCAGCACGCGAACCAGCGACTTGTCACGACGGGCAAGCGCGACCTGACAGACACCGATGCCGGCACCCGCGCGAATCAGTGCGAGCTGCGCGAGGTCGTTGTCCGTGCGGATCGACAGACCCGCACGCGAATACCCTGGAAAGGCCTTGCTGGCATCGCGAACGAACGCGCTCGGCCTGTCGTACCCGATGATCGCGTGCTGCCACAGTGAGGCGGCGTTGCGCGGCGTTCCGTGTTTCGCGAGGTAATCGCGCCGCGCATGCAGGCCGAGTTCGATGTTGCCGATGCGCCGCGCGACGAGCTGCGTCTGCTTCGGCCGCATCATGCGCACGGCGACATCGGCCTCGCGCTTGAGCAGATCTTCCACGCGGTTGGACAGCACCAGCTCGACGACAAGCTGCGGATAGCGCTCGCGAAGCGCCGCAATGATAGGCGGCAGCACTTCCGCGCCGACGACCTCGCTCGCCGCCACGCGCACCGCGCCTTGCACCTGGGCAGCGTCGCTCCTGGCCGCGCGCTCCAGTGATGCCGCCGTGCTCTGCATCGTCTCCGCGTGCGGGCGCAGGGCGAGGGCGATGTCGGTGGGCTGCAAACCCGTTTGTGAGCGCGTGAATAGAGATACTTTCAGCGCGCGTTCGAGCGCTTCGATATGACGGCCCGCCGTGGGCTGCGTGATGCCGAGCGAGCGCGCGGCGCCCGACAATGAGCCTTCTTGCAGCACTGCAAGCAGCGTGCGATACAGTTCCCAACCAATGTTATCAGCCATGCAATTTTGTATATCCGGTCAACGGAGTTCGCTAATTTTATTGTGCCAGTAAAAATCGGAGAATGGCTTCATCGACAGAGGAAAATGGAGCAACTGACGTGGCACACAAAACAGTACTCGTACTTGGCGCAACGGGCGGCATCGGCGGGGAACTTGCGCGGCAACTGCTTGCAGCAGGCTGGCATGTGCGGGCGATGCAGCGGTCGTCGAGTGCGTCGAGTGCGTCGAGTGCATTAAGTCCGCGCACGGACGGCATCGAATGGGTGGAGGGCGACGCGATGAATCATGCGGACGTGCTGCGCGCGGCGCAAGGCGCGTCGGTCATCGTGCATGCGGTTAATCCACCGGGTTATAGGCGCTGGGAACAGCTTGTCCTGCCGATGCTGGATAACACCATCGCAGCAGCGAAAGCGGTAGGCGCAACGATCGTGCTGCCCGGCACGGTGTACAACTTTGGGCCGGACGCGTTTGCGGTACTTGACGAAGATGCGCCTCAGCATCCAGTGACAAAGAAAGGCGCCATCCGCGTGCAAATGGAGGCTCGGCTGCAACGCGCGACCCCAGAAGGGTTGCGCGCGTTGATTGTGCGAGCGGGTGATTTCTTCGGCCCGCGAGCGCGCAATAACTGGTTTTCGCAGGGTCTCATCAAACCTGGAAAGCCCGTCGCAAAGATCAGTTATCCGGGGGCGCGCGGGGTTGGCCATCAGTGGTCATATTTGCCTGACGTAGCGCGTACGATGCTCGAGCTGCTTGCGCGGCGCGACACGCTGGAGCCTTTCGCGCGCTTTCATATGGGTGGCCACTGGGACGAGGACGGTACTCAACTCGTGGCGGCCATTCGTAGAGTCGTGGCGCGGCGCACGGGGCGAGAACCGGGCGTCGGCGGAATTCCGTGGGCGCTCGTCAAGCTCGCGTCACCGTTTAATGCGACGTTTCGCGAATTGGGCGAGATGCGCTATTTGTGGCAAACGCCTGTCCGGATGCAAAACACCCGATTGATCGCTACGTTAGGGCACGAGCCGAATACGCCAATCGACGAGGCAGTGGAAGCGACGCTTTCAGGTTTAGGCTGCATTAGCTAATAGCATGATCAAGCGGTACTACTTGTCGCCGCATTCCAATGTGAATAAGCAGGCTGTCAGAACCAGCCATTACTTTTCCAGCGACTGGAGAAGCCTCGCCAGGTTCTGCGGTTGCACGCGGATGATCCCGCCGCGCGGACTGTCTATGTCGGCAATCAGCGCGAGTGACAATGAGATCGTCACGGGCAGAATAGTCATGAGCAGTGCAGTACGGCGCTTCCCTTTGGCGCCATAACCCTGAACCGCACATCCGAAAACCGCGATCACGATCATCAGAACCCATGCGCCGAGCGGAATATGATTGATTCTTGCGGCCTCTGAATAGTCCTGCGAATTGAGCACGTCATTCATGCCCGCAACGACGAGCGCCCCGATGGGCGTGGGCTGACTTTTTCCAACGTGGGTTGCCTGCAGCCACAATTTCGACTGTAGCGCTGCGAGTTCACCGTCGAGTTGTTTGCGCTCGGCGTGATCGCGGGTCCGAAACTCGGTCAGCCTCAAGCGGGTGTATTGGATCAATGCCGCCTTCATCTCGTCACGGACGCCAGGCTCCGTCAAATCGGCCCTCGCGAATTCCGTACCGATCGCGTTTGCCTCTGCTTCTTCAAGGACTTTTCGCTGGTCATAGCGGTTCACCGCCATGGAAATACTGAAACCGATCAATAAAGCCAACAACGTGAGCGTGGCGCCCTGGACAGCGCTGAAATCGTCGCGTTCGTCTTCATGCAATGGAGATAGACGGCGCAAGACAAACACCCCGAATGCAACTGCCGCAATGAATAAAACAAAGAGAACCAGAAACAAAATCGCCGGATGATCGACGAATGCTGCCATTGGATATCTCCTATTGAGAAGGCTGTTTAGCACGCACGTTCTTTCGATCTTAGATCACATCGCGGGCTATCGCTAATAAAAGAGCGTGTCGGCGCGCAATACTTTGCGCGAATATGCCGAGCGATTCGGGCAGCGTGTGGCGAGAACCGAAAGAGCTATGAACGGAATTCACATCCGCCACTATTGTCGGCTTCAGGAGCCTGGATCTCATTCGCCTCGTGCTTAACATCGGTGCCGGCTATCCGGTAGTTCACCGTGCGGGAATGCTCCTGGCAAGCAACCTTCAGCACACGGGCGCAAAACTAGTCGCAGAACGCGATGTTCTTTAACGTGAACGTGAACGTGAACGTGAACCGCCATATGCTCTGTCGCACATAACTCATAGTCGGCGCATGACACACTGTAGGCAAAATTGGACGATTCGGAAAAAAACACGACGTATCTATCCTGCGACAACCTTGTGTGAGGAATCATGGAAAGTCCGCCCGATCAAATTCTGGACTCCAGATTGAAGCAGGTGACCGATGAAAGCCTCGACGCATTGAGCCGTGAGATGGACGCGGTCGGCATAAGCGCACTTCACGATGTCCTTTCACCCGTTGAACTTGCAATGGCGAGCGATTATGTCCAGCGCGAACTGGACAAGCATCAGCGCCAGCATTTCATCTATGCCGGCCATCCCTGGCTCGACGCCTCGCCGCTCGCGGCGTTCGGTGATTCGCCCGATCTGCGCCGGATACTCGCCGGACTGTACCGGCGCGGCACCGGGCGAGCCGTGCCCGACATCGATATCGTCTCCGCGCTTCGGGTGCTGTCGGGTGATCTCGGACTCAAGGCATCAAACCTGTTCCACTACGACACCTACGTCGTCACCGCGCTCTTGCCGCTGATCATTCCAAACGGCCCGAACGAGCCGCGCGGCGACCTCGTGATGTATCCGAACCTGCGCAAGATCCGCTCTTCATCGGTGATCAACCTTGTCGAGAAAGCCGTAGTGCAAAACTCGCTGGTGCGCCGGGTACTTGCAGCCGAAAGCGTGCAGCGCGCGCTCGGCGCACGCGTCGTACCGCTCGAGCCAGGCAACATGTATTTTTTCTGGGGAATGCGATCGCTCCACGCGAATCAGGCTTGTCTGCCGCATAGCGTCAGGTCGACGGTCCTGTTTCACTTTGCTAACCCGCATTCAGGCGGCGCACTGGATAAGCTGCGTGAGTGGGCTCATCACAGGAATTCCGCGCCGTCCGACCGTGTCGGACGTCCGGTTCGCGAAGTTCGAAATGGCTCCGGCGATTAAAAGCCTAAAGGCAGGATCAGTTGTGACTCATGACCGAGGGCTTCTCTTTTTCTAAGCACCCACCCAATACCCATACCGCGGTCGACACGACAGTTGGCCGGGGTTCTCCTCGGGCGCTAATAGCCGCCGCACGCCATCGACTCTCCCTGCGATCCCCGATCTGTAGGCCTGCTGCGTCGTCCGTCGCACTTGCTGGCGCTACCCGAGGCCACCGCGTTCACGTCCATCAAACCGATGACGCTTTTTCCGCGGCGAAAAAGCTTGCATTTTTCGTGGGAAAAACTACCTTCAGTAAAACAAAATAATTCTTTCGCTCGCACCGGAGGAGACCCATGCCGGCTACTCGTACGATGATTGCGCGTCGGGCTGGCGTCAGCGTGGCCACGGTCGATCGTGTCCTGCGCGACGATCAGGCTGTGCGTCCGGAAACGGCCGAACGCGTGCATCTTGCACTCGCGAATCTGCGTGATGAGCGGGCGAGCCGTGGCCGGCCGGCAAAGGTCAACTCGTTCCGGGTCGCGTTCGTGCTGCCGCAAGTGAACTCCCGCTTCCTCGATCACGTCGAGCGCGATATTGCGCTGTCGGCCAGCTTCTTTCGCGAGCACCGCATCATCCCCTCGTTTTACCGCTGCGATTTTTCCAGCCAACGCGAAACCGCGGCGTTCGCCGCCGAAGTGATCGACTACGACGCGCTCGTGCTCGCGCCTCTGGACTACCCGTGGGTTGAACGTTTCATCGAAGAGATGAGCGACGCTCAGGTGCCGGTCGTCACCGTGTTCTCCGATTTGCCTGCGAGCCGGCGCGCCGCGTATGTGGGTGTCGACAACCGGATTGCCGGACGTACGGCAGGACTGCTGATGGGGCGCTTCCTTTGCGCGAAGCTCGGCACGGTTGCCGTGCTATCGGGATCGTCGCGTCTGCATGACCAGGTGGAACGCCGCACCGGCTTTTCGCAAGTGCTGGAGGAGGACTTCCGCAACCTGCGCTGGATCGCCGAACCGGACTTCGCCGAAGACGACGATGGTGCCGGCCTCGCGGTACAGGGCCTACGTGCGCGCCATGCGGATCTGGTCGGCGTGTATGTGACGGGTGGCGGCATCTCCGGCATTGCAGCGGCATTGCAGGAGTCCGGCGATAAGGCTCACCTCGTCCTGATTGGCCACGAATGCACTGCGGAGACCCGCACCCAACTCTCGGAACGCGCGATCGACGTGATACTCGGTCAGGACGTGCGCGGCATTGTTCATTGGGCCGGGCTCGCCGCGATCAATTTTCTTAACGACGTTCGGGGAGCGCTTGCCATCCCCACGCCGGAAACTCGGATTTATCTTCGTGAGAATGCGCATGCCTGACGCTCGCGACACGCGGATCGACTTCTGATCTGCCAGAGCCGAAATGCGGTGCCCGGCGCATGGGCGCTGAATGTCATGAGGTTGGAGACGCGAGAAAGACAAGGAGAAGAGACATGGTACGTCTAACGTCAGCGAGGGTAGTGGCGGCAACCCTCATATCGCTGGGGCTCGGCACTGCAACGGGCGCGCAGGCACAGGACAAGCAGTTGACACTCTGCTGGGCGGCATGGGATCCCGCCAATGCACTGGTCGAACTGTCGAAGGATTTCACGACGAAGACCGGCATCAAGATGAAGTTCGAGTTCGTACCGTGGACCAGTTACGCCGACCGCTTTATCAATGAACTCAATTCGCACGGCAAGCTGTGCGATCTCATCATTGGCGACAGTCAGTGGATTGGCGGCGCGGCGGTCAATGGACATTACGTGAAGCTCAACGACTTCTTCACGAAGAACAAGATTTCCATGAACGACTTCGTGCCTGCAACGGTGGTGGGATATTCGGAGTGGCCAAAGAATACGCCGAACTATTGGGCTTTACCTGCGATGGCTGACGCGGTTGGATGGACCTACCGCAAGGACTGGTTTGCGCGCCCGGAACTTCGCGCGGAATTCAAGCAGAAGTACAACCGTGAGCTTGCGCCGCCCACTACGCTCGACGAACTCAAGCAGACTGCGCAATTCTTCCAGGGTCGAAAGATCGACGGCAAGACGGTCTATGGCGTGTATATCTTCACGGAGCGCGGCTCCGAGGGAATCACGATGGGCGCGACCAATGCCTTATACAACTTCGGCTTCGAGTATCAGGATCCCAAGAAGCCCTATCACCTCGACGGCTTCGTGAACTCGCCAGGCGCGGTGAAGGGGCTCGAGTACTACAAGGCGCTCTATAAGTGCTGCACGGCGCCAGGCATGACCAACGCCTACATGCAGGAGGGGCTCGACGCGTTCAAGTCGGGTCAGGTGGCAATGCAGATGAACTGGTTTGCGTTCTTCCCAGGGCTTTACAAAGACCCGAATGTCGGTGGCGAGAAGATCGGCTTCTTCGTGAATCCGCGTGAGACGAAGCAATACACTCAGTTGGGCGGGCAGGGCATCTCGGTCGTCTCGTACTCGGACCATAAAGAAGACGCGCTCGAATATATCAAGTGGTTCGCGCAACCCGACGTGCAGAAGAAATGGTGGCAACTCGGTGGCTATTCGGCAGCTAAATCAGTGGTGGACGCACCGGACTTTCCGAATAGCGCGCCGTTCGCACCCGCGTTCCTGAAGTCGATGGCAATCGTCAAGGACTTCTGGGCAGAGCCGGCTTATGCGGAGCTGTTGCTCGACATGCAAAAGCGTGTGCACGATTACGTCGTGGCCGATAAAGGCACGGCCAAAGATGCGCTGGATCTGCTGGTGAAAGACTGGACCAAGGTCTTCAAGCAAGAAGGAAAGTAGTTTTTAGCTGGGCTTAACTGGACCGGCGGCGGCCGAACGGCCTGTCTCCGGTCCGCTTAAAGGAGCCAGGCATGTTGGCAGATAAGCCTTTTTCTCCCACGAGTCTCGAAGCGGGAGCGTCGACGCGCATAGCGAAGCGGCTAAGCGGACTGTCGGATCGGACCATCGCGTGGCTCTTCATCCTTCCGACCATTCTGCTGCTTCTCGCGATCAACATCTTTCCGTTGATCTGGGCGCTTCGCCTGTCGTTCACCAACTTCAAGTCGAACATGCCGAGCGTGCCGGCGCGTTTTGTCGGCATCGACAATTATGTCGACATCCTGACTGACGAAGATATCTGGTACGCGATGCAGGTGACCGCGCGTTTCGTGTTCTGGTCGGTCGGGCTGGAGGTGCTGCTGGGATTCGGTCTTGCCTTGCTGATCAACCGGCAGTTCCGCGGACATAGCTTCTGGACCACGCTCATCCTGCTGCCGATGATGCTTTCGCCTGCTGTAGTGGGCAACTTCTGGACGTTCCTGCTGCAACCGCAGACGGGGCTTTTCAACGATATCGTCAGCTTCTTCACCGGCATCGCGCCGGCGTCGTTCCAGATGATCGGCGACGTGGCGCTCGCGCCGTGGACCATTGTGATGGTCGATACGTGGATGTGGACGCCGTACGTCATGCTCATCTGCCTCGCGGGCCTGCGCTCGATTCCCGACTATATCTACGAAGCAGCGGAAGTGGACCGAGCGACGCCGTGGCGTCAGTTCTGGTCGATCACGTTGCCTATGACCATGCCGTTCCTGATGCTCGCGGTACTGTTTCGCGGCATCGAAAACTTCAAGATGTTCGATATGGTGAACCTGCTCACATCGGGCGGGCCGGGCTCGGTTACCGAAACGGTATCGATCACGCTCAAGCGCGCCGCGTTCGAAAAGTGGCAGACAGGTTATTCGTCCGCGCTCGCGATCATTCTGTTCGTGACGGTATTCGGTGCGGCGAATATTTATGTGAAGGCACTTAACCGGATCAAACAGCGATGAGACCGACTGCGACACAACATTCCGTGGTGGCGTCGTCTCCGCGCGCCAGGCGCTTCGCGGCTGCGGTTGTCATCACGTATGCGCTGATTGCTACGTTACCGATGGTCTGGATCTTCCTGACGAGCTTCAAGACGCAGGAAGATGCGATAGCGTATCCGCCCGTCGTGCTGTTTCAGCCTTCGATGGAAGGCTATGTGAACCTGCTCACGATCCGGTCGCGGCAGACACCTGAGTTCATTGCGAGCCTGCCGCCTGCGCGAACCTGGTATGAGCGTGAGGTGCGCAAGCGCAACATGGTGATCGCCGGACCTTCGAAGGTTGTGCCGCGCTTCATGAATTCGCTTGTCATTGGATTTGGCTCGACGTTTCTCGCGGTATTTCTCGGCACGCTCGCGGCGTACGCGTTTTCGCGCTTCAAGGTGCCGCTGTCCGACGATCTGCTGTTCTTCATTCTTTCCACACGGATGATGCCGCCCATTGCCGTCGCCATTCCGATCTACCTGATGTATCGCGCGCTGGGTTTGAGCGACAGCTATGTCGGCATGATCGTGCTGTACACGGCGGTGAATGTCTCGCTGGCGGTATGGCTGCTTAAAGGTTTCATGGACGAGATCCCGCGCGAGTATGAAGAAGCCGCGCTAGTGGATGGCTACACGCGTTTGCAGGCCTTTGTAAAGGTGGTGTTGCCGCAAGCGACGACGGGCATTGCCGCTACAGCGATCTTCTGCCTGATCTTTGCATGGAACGAATACGCATTTGCTTCGCTGCTGACAAGCGGCGATGCGCAGACCATGCCGCCATTCATTCCATTCATCATCGGAGAAGGCGGTCAGGACTGGCCGGCCGTTGCGGCTGCAACGACATTATTCGTGCTGCCGATTCTCTTTTTCACCGTCCTGCTGCGCAAGCATCTGTTGCGCGGCATCACCTTCGGAGCCGTGCGCAAATGAAACGCGAAGACATTGCTCTGCATCGCTGGCTGTTACGTCGTAGATACAGCGAGGGTGCATCGACAGTACTGATCGGCTTAGGTGCGGCGATGCTCGTGCAGCCGTTTTCGCTGGCGCTCTTCACCTGGTCGTTTCCGGTGCTTCTGGTGGGCGCGCTCGCGTTCGTCGTCACCAGCCATTTTCCAGACTGAATCATGTCCACGATCGTTCTCGCTCATCTTCAGAAGCGCTTCGACGATTTTGTCGCGGTGCGCGACACCAGCCTGACCATCGGCGCCGGACGCTTCGTCGTGCTGCTCGGACCGTCAGGCTGCGGCAAGACCACAACGCTGCGGATGATTGCGGGGCTCGAGTTGCCGACTTCCGGACAGATCCTGATCGACGGTGAGGATGTCACTGCGTTGCGCGCCCGGCAACGCGATATTGCTTTCGTGTTCCAGATGTTTGCGCTGTATCCACACATGACGGTGCGCAATAACATCGCGTTTCCGCTGAAGAACGAACACGTGTCACGCAGCGAGATTGCCGCGCGGGTCGATGCAGCGGCGCATATGCTGCGCATCGAGAACATTCTCGATCGTAAGACCGGCGGCCTGTCCGGTGGCGACCGGCAACGCGTGGCGCTCGGCCGCGCTATCGTGCGGCAACCGAAAGCATTCCTGATGGACGAACCGCTCGGCACGCTTGACGCGGACTTTCGTGAACTGATGTGCCTGGAATTACGCAAACTGCACAACGCGCTCGCTGCCACCACGGTCTACGTCACACACGATCAGAGTGAGGCGATGGCCATGGCGGACGATATCGTCGTGATGAATCAGGGCGAAGTGTTGCAGGCGGGCTCGCCCCATGAGATTTATCACTTTCCCGCGACCGTGTTCGTCGGCAACTTCATCGGCAGTCCGCCCATGAATTTCCTGCCCGTCGACGACGCGGTGACGGCAGGTCAGGAGCAGGTGAGTCTGCATGGCGCGCGGGTTTCCGTGCCGCGTTGCGATGCCGCTGCCGCGCGCGCATTGCTGGGGATCAGACCGGAGCACGTCGTGATCGACGAGCACGGGCCGCTGCGCGGTCGGGTGATCGCCGACGAATACCTCGGCTCGCATCAGGTATTGGCGGTTGAAACGGCGCTCGGCGTCGTGCGCGTGCGCGTCAGCAAAGACGATGGCGTTGCCGCGGGCACGAGCGTCGGCCTGTCGTTTCGGAAAGAACGCACGCTGCTTTATGACGCCACTACTGAGCGCCTGCTGCCGGGCGCTGCTTCCACGCTTTCTGTCAACGGAGTCGGTCATGGCTGAAGTCCAGCTACGCAATGTATCGAAGCGCTTCGGCAACATCGTTGCGGTGGACGACCTGTCGATCGACGTCAAAGACGGCGAATTCGTGGTGCTGCTCGGACCGAGCGGCGCGGGCAAAACCACTACGCTGCGCCTGATCGCAGGACTGGAAGGCCCCGGTGCCGGCGACGTGCTGATCGACGGTGCGGTCGCCACCGGCGTGCATCCTTCCGATCGCGATGTCGCGTTTATCTTTCAGCAATACTCGTTGTATCCGCATCTGAGTGTGTTTGGCAATCTCGCGTTTCCACTGCGTTCGCCCCGTCGTCGCAGCAGCGAGGAACAGGTCCGCGCGCGGGTGCATGCGGTCGCGCAGATGCTGCACATGGAGGCGAAGCTCGACAACATGGCAACGCGTTTGTCGGGCGGCGAAATGCAGCGCGTTGCGATCGGGCGTGCGCTCGTGCGCGAGCCGAAAGTGTTTCTGATGGACGAGCCGCTGTCATCGCTCGATGCAAAACTGCGTGAGGAATTGCGTATCGAGCTCAAGCGCCTGCATCGTAAGATTGGCGCGACGATTCTCTATGTCACGCATGATCAGGTGGAAGCCACCACACTGGCCGACCGCATCGGCATTCTTGAACACGGCCGTCTGGTGCAACTCGGCACACCGCGCGAGGTCTACGGCAATCCGGTTTCATTGAGCGCGGCGCAGCGGCTCGGCTCGCCGCCGATCAACCTGTTGCCGCCAACGCTGTTCGATTCGGCAGTGGTGCCGACCGGTACGGCAACCGTGGCGATTCGTCCTGAAGACGTGCTGCTGCACGAGGGCAACGCGCGCGATGCACCCGGCGCCCATCATCGACGCGACGCACTCGACCTGAAGGTGCTCGAGTATTCACCGCTGCGTCATCTGTTGATTCTGGAGCATGCAGGAACCGCGGTTGTGGCGACCACGATGGTCGAACGCAATTTCAGCCCGGGGCAGTCCGTGGGCGTGTCGCTGCCCGCACGCAGCCTCTTATATTTCCGTGCAGACGGCAGGAGGATCCCGACATGAACGGCAAAACGGTCATGGAGTGTATCGACGCCGCGTATGCCGCGCTCAAGGAACACACCGACGAAATAGCCGTACTCGACCAGCAGATCGGCGATGGCGATCACATCTTCAATCTGCTGCGCGGCATGGAGGCGTTGCTTGCCTTGCGTGCGGACATCGAAGGGAAAACGTTTGGGGCCGCGTTGGAACTCGCGGCGAACAAGGTGCTGTCGACGGTCGGCGGATCATCTGGGCCGCTGTTCTTTTCGTTGCTGCACGGGATGGCGAAAGCATCGGCGAACAATCCACCGGATGTTGCGGGCACTGCGCTCATGTTCGCGGCGGGCGTCGAAGCGGTCGCACAGCGGGGTAAGACGGGCGTAGGCAGCAAGACGATGATGGACGTGCTGATTCCCGTTGCCGAGCGCTTTAAAGAGCTTGCGGCCGTCGAATCACCTACGTTGAGAATAGCGGTGCTGGATGAATTGCCGCAGGTGGCCGAGCAGAACATGCTCGCCACCCGCGATATGCTCGCGACCAAAGGGCGGGCATCGTTTCTGGGCGAGCGCTCGCGCGGTCATATCGATCCCGGTGCGCGTTCCAGTCAGATCATGATTACAGCCGTATGCGCGCATCTGGCGCGCAACCCGGTGTGAAAGGAGGCCAAGCCATGAAAAAATTCATCAACCACGTCGACGATTTCCTCGCCGAGAGTCTGGCGGGATTTGCATCCGCGCATAACGATCTCGTCGTACTCAACAACGAGCCTGTGTACGTGCGTCGCAAGACGCTCAAACCAGGCAAAGTGGCGTTGATATCGGGTGGCGGTTCGGGGCATGAGCCGTTGCACTCCGGTTTTGTGGGCTATGGAATGCTCGACGCAGCCTGCCCCGGCCAGGTCTTCACATCCCCTACGCCGGATCAGATGATGGCCGCTGCCGACGCTGTCGATACCGGTGCGGGCGTGCTATTCATCGTGAAGAATTATTCTGGTGACCTGATGAATTTCGAAATGGCGTCGGAGATGTCGGAGATCCCGAACGCGATGGTGCTGATCAACGATGATGTGGCAGTCGAAAACTCCAGTTACACCACCGGGCGGCGTGGTGTGGCTGGCGCAGTGATCGTTGAGAAGCTGGTGGGCAGCATGGCCGAAAGCGGCGCCGACCTTGAGCAGTGCAAGGCGTTCGGTGACCGGATCAACAAGCGCACCGCTTCGATGGGTGTTGCGTTCAGCAGTTGCACCGTGCCGGCCGCGGGAACGCTGACGTTCAAGATCGGCGATGACGAAATCGAAGTGGGCGTGGGCATTCACGGCGAGCCGGGCCGGCGCCGCGCAAAGTTCGCAGGCGCCGATGCGATTGCGGGAGAGCTGCTCAAAGCGATCGTCGATGACCTCGCGCCTCAACCCGGAGCCGAATTGCTGGTGCTCATCAACGGCCTCGGCGGAACACCGCTTGGCGAGCTTTACCTGCTCTTTAACTCGACGCGTGCATGGCTTGAGCAACGCGACCTGAAGGTTGGCCGGGCCCAGGTGGGTGCGCTGACGACTTCGCTCGAGATGGCGGGCGCGTCGATTACGCTATGTATGCTGGACGACGAAATGACACGCCACTGGGACAGCCCGGTTCATGCGCCGTCGTTGCGTTGGGGGATGTAGGGCGCGCTGAGTGCGAGAATGGTTTCGGTGCGGCTTTCCTTCTCGACGTAGCTACATCAAGCCGCCCGGCCTGCGCAGAAACTCGCCGAGAAAGTCGACAAAGGCCCTGAGCCTGACCGAGAGCTGATTGCGCTCCAGATAGATTGCGTGAATATTGGCGTCCGGTAACGCCCAGTCGTCCAGCAGCGTCACGAGTTCGCCGCGCGCCAGATGCCGTTCCACTTCCCACTGCGAACGCACGACAATCCCGCGGCCTTCGAGCGCCCAATGCAGGACGACGCCGCCGTCGTTGCTGGATAGGGCGCCGTCGACCTTGACCGTTTCCGAGCGTTTGCCGCGCGAAAAATGCCACGTGCCGTAGGCCGATTCGTTCTCGCGCAAGACGATGCAGGCGTGCCGCGTCAGATCGTGCGGCACGGACGGTCGGCCATGCCGCGCCACATAGCCGGGCGATGCGCACACCATGCGCCGGTTTTCGAGCAGGAGCCGCGCGTTGATGCGCGCATCCGGCACTTCGCCGAAGCGAATGCCGAGATCGAAACCTTCGTCCTGAAGACTCATCGGACGGTCCGTCAGATGCAGCAGGATTTTTATCGCGGGATAACGCGTGACGAATTCCGACACCGCCGGCGCGATGCGGGCCCGCCCAAATCCAAACGAAGCGTTCACGCGCAGCAGGCCGGTAGGCTCGCCCCGGCTCTGCATGACGAGATGCTCCAGTTCCGACAACTCGTCCAGAATGCGCGACCCGTTCGACAGATAAAGCTCGCCTTCGGGCGTGAGGCTCAGCCTCCGCGTCGTGCGATTCATCAGCCGCACGCCGAGGCGCCGTTCCAGTTGCGCCAGCCGTTTGCTGACCGCGGGTGGCGTCACGCCCAACTCGCGCGCGGCCGCCGCCAGATTGCGATGCCGCGCCACGAGCGCAAACAGATTCAGTTCCGAAAAGCTATCCATCCCCAGCTCCGTTTGGTTCGGGCGATTCGTTCCTGTGAGTTACTGCCGGAATGCTTTCTAGGAAACCCAATCGCATGAGTCATCAATTAGACTCGGATTGCGATCAGGAGACAACCATGTTCGAAGGCTTCAGCGACGCATCGGCAACCGTCGATCGCGTGCGCATTCATGCAATTCAGGGCGGGCGCGGTCCCGCGCTTTTGCTATTGCACGGGCATCCGCAAACGCACGCGATCTGGCATAAAGTCGCGCCCGCGCTGGCGGAGCGTTTCACGGTGGTCGCGGCGGATCTGCGCGGTTACGGCGACAGCGGCAAGCCGCCCGGCGACCCGGCTCACGCCAACTATGCGAAGCGGCGCATGGCGCTCGATCAGGTCGAGCTGATGCGCGGTCTCGGCCACGAGAGCTTCGCGGTGATCGGTCACGATCGCGGCGGCCGGGTGGCGGCGCGCATGGCGCTCGATCATCCGCAAGTCGTGACGCGCCTGGTGACGCTCGATGTCGCGCCCACACTCGCCATGTACGAACAGACCTCGTTCGAGTTCGCGCGCGCCTACTGGCACTGGTTCATGCTGGTGCGCCCCGCGCCGTTTCCTGAGACGCTGATCCGCGCCAACCCCGATCTCTATCTGAAGCAGACCATCGGCGCGCGCAGCGCCGGCCTCGCGCCGTTCACGCCGGCGGCTTACGCGGAATATCTGCGCTGCCTATCCGATCCGGCGACGGCGCACGGCATCTGCGAAGACTATCGCGCGAGCGTGACGATCGACCTTGAACACGATCGCGCGACCCTCGCGTCGCAGCAGCGGATTGACTGCCCATTCATGGCGTTGTGGGGCGCGCAGGGTGTGATCGAGCAATGCTTCGATCCGCTTGCCGAGTGGCGGGCGTACGCGCCGGACGTGCAGGGCGAGGCCCTGCCTTGCGGCCACTACATTCCCGAAGAAGCGCCACAGCGGCTGCTCGAGCGCGTGCTGCCTTTTCTCAGCGAGTAAGTTATGTCAGACCAGACCCTCTACCGAAAGCTCGTCGATTCGCACACCGTAGCGCGTATCGACGAACACAACGTGCTGCTATACGCCGATCTGCATCTGATGAACGAGTACACCAGCCCGCAAGCGTTCAGCGGGCTCGATGCCCGCGGCCGCGCGGTGCGCCGTCCGCGCCAGCAACTCGCGGTCGTGAGCCACATCATTCCGACGCATGCGGAGTCGCCGCGCGTGATTCGCGATGCGGCGTCGCTGTTGCAGGCGCAGAACCTGGCGCGTAACTGCAAACGCGCCGGCATACGCCTTCTCGCCGCCGACGATCCGTTGCAAGGCATCGAACATATCGTCGCGCCGGAGCTCGGATTGATTCGTCCCGGCATGGTCGTGCTGTGCGGCGACAGCCATACCACGACATACGGCGCACTCGGTGCGCTCGGCTTCGGCATCGGCACGTCGGAAGTCGAGCACGTTCTGGCGACGCAGACGCTCGTGTACCGGCTCGCAGAGACCATGCGCATCACCATCGACGGCGCGCTTGCCTATGGCACGTCGTCGAAGGATCTCGTTATCTGGATCATCAGCAGGATCGGCGCACAGGGCGCGCGCGGCTACGCGGTGGAATTTGCCGGTTCGACGATCGCATCGCTGTCGGCCGAGGCGCGCATGACCTTGTGCAACATGACCGTCGAAGCCGGTGCGCGGGCCGCGCTAATCGCACCGGACGCGATCACGTTCGACTACGTGCGGGCCCACACGCCGTCGCTCGACGAGGCGGCATGGCAAGCCGCGCTCGCGGACTGGCGCGGCCTGCATTCCGACGCCGACGCGCGTTTCGACGCCGAGCATCGCTTCGACGCGGGCGACATTGCGCCGTTCGTCACCTGGGGCACGAGCCCCGATCAGGCCGTCGCCATCGATCAGCCGATTCCCGCCGAGGCCGCGCAAGCGACGCCCGAGGCCGCCGCATCGCTGCGCCGCGCGCTGGACTACATGGGACTTGCCGCCGGGCGGCCGATTGCCGGCACGCGCGTCGACCGCGTGTTCATCGGCTCGTGTACCAACGGACGCATCGAAGATTTGCGCATCGTGGCCGGCATCGTGCGCGGCAAGCAGGTTGCGCCCGGCGTGCGCGCGATGGTCGTGCCGGGGTCGGGCAGCGTGCGGCGGGCCGCCGAACAGGAAGGCATCGCGCGGACACTGATCGATGCGGGCTTCGAGTGGCGCGAGCCGGGCTGCTCGATGTGCCTCGCGATGAACGACGACGTGCTCGACGCCGGAGAGCGCTGCGCATCCACCACCAACCGCAATTTCGAAGGCCGTCAGGGACGCGGCGGCCGCACGCATCTGATGAGCCCGGCGATGGCAGCGGCCGCCGCGCTGACCGGCTGCATCACCGATGTCCGCACGCTGGAGGCGCACACATCATGACCCGACTCACGACCATTCGCGGCAGCGCCGCGCCGCTGCCCATCGACAACCTCGACACCGACCAGATCATGCCGAAGCAGTTCCTGCGCATCATCGACAAAGCGGGTCTCGCCGACGGTCTGCTGTACGACCTGCGCTTCGACGAGCGCGGCGCGCCGCGCGACGACTGCGTGCTGAACCAGCGCGCGTATGCGAACGCGACCGTGCTGATCGGCGGTGCGAACTTCGGCTGCGGATCGAGCCGCGAGCATGCGGTGTGGGGCTTGCAGCAATACGGTTTTCAGGCGGTGATTGCGCCGAGCTTCGCGGAAATCTTCTATTCGAACGCGATGAACAACCGCCTCTTGCTCGTGCAACTGGAGCGCGACGCGATCGATGCCCTGACGCGCGAGGTAAGCGAAACGCCTGGCACTCTGTTGTCGATCGATCTTGAACGGCAAACGGTGACATCAGGCTCGGGCCACCGGTTCGATTATGCGATCGGCGCGCGCCACAAGCGCATGGTGATCGAAGGCATGGATACCGTCGATCTGACGCTCGACTCGCTCGCCGCGATCGAAGCCTTCGAACAGCGGCATTTCGCCAGGCATCCCTGGGCGCAGGTGATGTAAGCACCCATCCGCCGCGCGACGCGGCGGCTTTCCTTGTTTCAACCCCGCCAATTCCCTCCGATCGAAGAAGGGAAGGGCGTCCCTTTGCCTCGAAAACGGAGGAGACACATGAAACGCAAGCCGATCTACCAGATTCTCTATGTTCAGGTGCTCGCGGCCATCGCCGCCGGCGTGCTGCTCGGACATTTCGCACCGCAAACGACGGTCGCGCTCAAGCCGCTCGGCGATCTGTTCATCAAGCTCGTGCGCATGATCATCGGCCCGGTGATCTTTTGCACAGTCGTAACCGGCATCGCGGGCATGCAGGACATGAGGAAGGTCGGACGCGTCGGCGGCAAGGCGTTGCTCTATTTCGAAGCCGCATCCACGGTCGCGCTGGCGATCGGCTTGCTTGCCGCGCACGTGCTCGCGCCCGGCGCGGGCTTCAATGTCGATCCGTCCACGCTCGACGCGCGCGCGGTGTCGGGCTATGCGGCGCAGGCGGCGCATGGCGAGGGCATCACCGGATTTATCGCGCATGTGATCCCGGAGACGTTTCTTGGCGCGCTGGTTCAGGGCGATATCCTTCCCGTGCTGCTGATCGCGATGCTGTTCGGCACCGCGCTCGCGCTGATGGGTGCGCCCGCCGCGCCGGTCACGCAACTGGTCGAGACACTTTCGAAAGCGTTCTTCCGCATTGTGCGAATGGTTACCAGTCTTGCGCCGATCGGCGCCTTCGGCGCGATGGCCTTCACGATCGGCCGATACGGCATCGTCTCGTTGGTGCCGATGCTCAAGCTCATCGGCGCTTTTTATCTCACCGCATTTCTGTTCGTGGCGGTCGGGCTCGGCATCGTCGCGCGCTTGTGCGGCTTTAGTCTGTGGCGCTTTCTCGCCTACATCCGCGACGAATTGCTGATCGTGCTCGGCACCTCGACGTCCGAAGCGGCCTTGCCGCAGTTGATGGACAAGCTCGAACGGCTGGGCTGCCCGCGCGGCGTCGTCGGGCTCGTCGTGCCGACCGGTTACTCGTTCAACCTCGACGGCACCAACATCTACATGACGCTCGCCGTGCTGTTCCTCGCGCAGGCGACCAATACGCACTTGTCCTTCGCGCAGGAAATCACCTTGCTCCTCGTCACCATGTTGACCTCGAAGGGATCGACCGGCGTAACGGGCGCGGGTTTCATCACGCTCGCCGCGAGCCTGTCGGTCGTGCCGACGGTTCCCGTGAGCGCGATGGTGCTGATCCTCGGCATCGACCGCTTCATGTCCGAATGCCGGGCTTTGACCAATATCGTCGGCAATGGGGTGGCGGCGATCGTGGTGTCGGCGTGGGAAGGCGGACTCGATCGAAAGAAGCTCGAGACGGCGTTAGGCGGTGGAGAGCGGGTGGAAGGCGGTTCGCGGTCGTCGGTGGTCAGAACGACGGCCGCTTTGGATCGCAAACCTGTTATCGACAAATGAGTTGATGTGGTGAGCGCTTCGGGGCGATCACGACGGCATGGTTAAGCTTCGATTTTCCATGGAAGGCGCCGGCTTCGCAGCAACAATAGATTTTTGCTCTTACCGAGACGCAAGAGTTCGGCCGTGCCTTATACGAGTTCCCTCGTTCATCCACAGATGAAGTGGTGTCTGAGAACGGCTCCAGTGCCGCGAATTCATACAGTCGGCTGGTTCTCCGCGCGTTTGCTTTTGACAGCGTTGAGCATTCGGCGCTTGAGGTCGAGTGTCAAAGAATCGGTACACGTCTTGTTAGCGCACGATCTCGCTTCGCAGTTGAGCTCGAGCCAGCAACGCTCAATTGGCTAGGCCTTGGACTCGCGAGTGGGGCGTCGCGGGTCAGCGAACTCTCGTTTGTGTTTGACTCCGACGAGAGATAGGCGGTCGTGGCCGCGAACGGTAACAGACGGCCAGAACCGGATGCTCGACATGTCAGGCGAGATTGCTGACAATTCGGCCAAGACTGAGGGAGAATCAATGCACTGCGTGTGAGCGTCACTCGGCGCGTTGCACCGGGCTCCTTCAAGATGGAGATCAAGAGTGTCTTTGCATAACGTCGCGTCGCTTCCATTCACCTTACTGAATCGCGGTCAGCTTGGTGCCGCAGGCGTGCTTTTCTTCTTCTACGCGGTCATCCTCGCCGGCATGGCGAAAGCAATATTCGAAATTGCCAACTTTGCGGGAGTGAAGGCGCGAACCGGAAGCGCCACGGTCATAGCAAAGCGGATTGTGCCCGCTCATTGGGAGTGGGAAACTCGTGGACGCTATTTGACACGTGCCTATGTGAAGGAATTCGAGATACTGGATTTAATTATCGAGGGCCGAAAGATGACATATCGACCCATTCCGTGGATTATGGAGCGAACTACAGCAAACTCGACGGAGCCAGTTCAGTTCAAGGCTGCCCGGTTCAATAGCAAAATATACATCACAAAATTCAAGTACCTTTAAATAGAGTAGAACAGCCCATCATGATGGCTGTGCCCACCTACGGGTCTATGTCAAGGATCGACGCGTCTCCGAACGGCCGCTCAGGGGTCGACAAGGGAAATTCGCGGCGAGGCGGAGCGGGTCACTGGCCGGTTCATGCCGAACTTCCTGGTTCGGCCACAATCAGTCATTAGAGATCGGGCTTAGGATCGTCGACGATTTGCCGACTGAGTGCCGCAGCACTCCTGATCG
Source organism: Paraburkholderia sp. RCC_158 (assembly GCF_041355255.1). Taxonomy (NCBI): domain Bacteria; kingdom Pseudomonadati; phylum Pseudomonadota; class Betaproteobacteria; order Burkholderiales; family Burkholderiaceae; genus Paraburkholderia; species Paraburkholderia sp. RCC_158. Next base: position 190,304 of record NZ_JBFUPM010000014.1, read on the forward strand.
GCGAACCCAAGGTTGAATGGCCGGCATGGTATGCGTCATGAAAGCATGACTACTGCTCTCTCCAGTCGCCGGAGTAAAGGTCATAGACCACCATGTGCTGTAGCGCCTCTCGAATCTTGTCTTCTCCAACGGCGTCAAACAAGCGAGTCGGGAGTAGGTCCATGACCACTGTCACACGGACAGATGCTTTCGTACTTTGCCTTTGTTTTTCGGGCGGCGTGACGTTTCACGTAGAGGCGGACCACGAACCCTCGTGGCCAGAAGCATTTGACTTCATTGGTCGAAATCACTACTGGCGCCATGAGCTAAGCGGCTGACTCGCCGTGTCGAACGTCCGCTCCGAAAAAATACCAGCGGCGCTTGTGGGTCGGTTTGGTTCGTCCGCCGTTGACCCGAATCTGGTGCAGGCGACGAACGCGTACAGTCGGCCAAGAACGGTCCTCCGCACTTTGTTGCTGAACGTCTGTTGACGAGCGACGAACCGCCATTTTGCAAAGCGACGACGACCGATGATTCAACAGTCGGGCCATACGCCCGACGGTGATTTTCATTTAAGCGATCAGGGCCTGGTGTCACCAGAGCAAACAGTGAGATTGTTTTTTTATGATCGACTCGTATGCGATAGAGGACTTTATCGTATATAGGACGACGAGTTCGCGTCCGTCGCTCATCGACCAGCAACCGGCTCCATGGCGTTCGACTTCCAGCCAGAACAGAATTCATAGCTGCGACTCGATCGGCAGAATGCCGAGAAACCAGATGCCTGCGCGGCGCAGCGCCGATACTTCCGGCTCGGAATCTAATACCGTGACGGTGCCGTCCTCGGCCGTATCGTTCCAGACGATATGGCTCGCGCCGGTCACGTCGGTGCGTAGTTCGAGCCGCCACGCTCCGCGGGTGAGGCTCGACTCCACGTGGTCGGTCACCTGCCGGGCGGCACGCTCGCTTTCGCAGTAGATACCTATCTCGGTGTTTAACTCGACCGAACGCGGGTCGAAATTCATCGAGCCGATGAAGACACTTTTGCGGTCGAACACATAGGTTTTCGCGTGCAATGACGCTTTTGACGAGCCCAACACTGACTTGTTCTTGTCGACAGTGCCGCTGGTTGTCGCAACGGGTTTCAGTTCGTACAGTTGCACGCCTGCTTCCAGCAATGGTTTCCGGTAACGCTGATAGCCTGCATGCACCGCGGCGACATCCGTTGCCGCCAGCGAGTTCGTCAGCACCGTCACGTGCACGCCGTGTTGCGTCAGGCCGCTCAACCATGCCACGCCGCGCTTTCCGGGCACGAAATACGGCGAGACGATCAGCAAGTGCTGGGTCGGCTCCAGCTTCAACGCCCTGAACTGCGAGATCAGATGTCCCTCAGCGTCGCTGGGCGTGCGCGTGATTTTAGACGGGTCGTCATAGAGCAGCGTCGCCTTGCCCCATGAAAACTCGGCATCGCGTGACTGGATCACCTGCGTCAGCCGCGTTTTCGCCTGCCGCACATACGCACCGTTTTCGTTGGAGGCAAGCCAGGCATCCAGCTTCGCGCGGCCAGCCGCTAGCGCCGATGGATCGGCCTGACGGCCGAGGAGGTTCTCGATCGGATACGACGCGTCCGAATTCCAGTACTCGTCGAACGCCGTCGAAACATTCCGTACGATGGGCCCGTGCACCAGCACGTCGAGATCGCCAAACGCGACGGTGCTCGACGCGCCGAAGTATTCGTCGCCGATGTTGCGCCCGCCGAGAATTGCGCCCTGGTTGTCGGCGATCAACGCCTTGTTATGCATACGCCGGTTGACGCGAGCAAACTCCGTGGCCGTGCCGAGCGTCTTGAACCGGCGGTTTGCGACAGGATTGAAGAGCCGGATCTCAATGTTCGGATGCGAACTGAGCACCAGCAGCATCTGGTCGTCCGCATTCGTGCCCAGATCGTCGAGCAGGACGCGCACGCGCACACCGCGGTCTGCCGCTCTCAGCAAGGCCGCGGCGAGTTCACGGCCGGTCAGGTCGGCGTGCCAGATGTAATACTGCAGATCGAGCGAGCGGTCAGCATATTCCATCAACACAACGCGCGCGACGAGCGCGTCGACAGAGTCGGGCAGCAGGTGAAACGCGCTTTCTCCCGGATGCTGCTGGTCTCGCGGTGTGAACGCTGCGCCGAGGCGCGTGGCCTGCGTATCGGTGAGCGCGTGGGTGGGCACGCGGCCGGCTTGCGGTGGAAGGCTTGCGCACGAAGTCAGCAGGACGACGACGATCGCCGCAACAAGACTTCGGAGGTTCATCATGCCGCTCTCCGCAGATTCGAAGATGGACCAGACAAGCGAGCGACGCCAGCGGTTTCAAGTCGCGCGCTGTGACGCGCCACTGACTGGGGCGATACATTGCACCGTGCTCGCGGCCCCGGACGACCTTGGCAACGCTGCCAGCCGCCTGACGACCATCGACAGATCGGCTGGCCTCAAACGCACGGCATCCAAGCCGCCGCGGCGCAGATCGTCGTAGTCACCGCAGGATCAAAAGGCCGTATAGGCGTGAATGGGGGCGACGCCGTGGTCCCCGATTCACGCGAGCCCTTCCCGACCGCGAGACACGGTATCGAGTGCTGCTTCGAGCGGAACCGCTTGCATTTGTCGTGCATCGTGGGCGGACGAAGGTTGACATGCAGGTACACCCGGATCGTGATCGTCTGACGACGATCTTACGCGAAGGCGACAAGGCGCGCGCTCCCGGATTTTCCCGGGAGTAATCTACCCGGCGTAGCCGGGGCAGACCCGAGCAGCAGTTTGTTACTGGCCCGCCAACATCATGAATGTTTTGGTCAGCTTCATTGTTCTTTCCAAGTCGGCTACGACAGATCGTTGAAGGACCGCGGTCCACGATGCGGGCTGTTCGCGCAGCATTCCAGTTGCGCTAGTCCTAATTGCTCACAGATGAATGGACATGCACCGAGTTGAATGCGCCCCATCCCAATATAATCTGTTCCAGTTTTACCTAGACGCAATAGGACCATGGTCCGATTAGTGAAAAGCTCCCGCTGCCGATAGAGCGCTTCGGCTACTGCAGCTGCTCGAGAAATGCCAAGAGCAATTTGTTGCCCCGCCGCTCAGCACCCGGTTGTGCGACCTAACACGGTTGCCATGCAGGACAACTTCAGGTTCAGCACTACTCAGTCGCTGACTGCGGCAATGCGCCAGGAAAGACGCTTCTTCGCGCCACCCTCCGGGCGCCCTCTGGGCTAGAAGCGAACGGTTTCCTCCAGCGTTCCCAGGCACCAGCCCATCAGGGACAGGCGGGCGTGGCCAGAAGCATTTGACTTCATTGGTCGAAATCGCTACTGGCACCATGAGCTAAACGGCTGACTCGCCGTGTCGAACGTCCGCTCCGAAAAAAATACCAGCGGCGCTTGTGGGTCGGTTTGGTTCGTCCGCCGTTGACGCGAATCTGGTGCAGGCGACGAACGCGTACAGTCGGCCACTTTGAGACATTCAAAGGTGCGGCGAGGATCGTCAACAATCCAACAATCGGCACCACCGTCGGATGTCAGAAGCCGAGCGAAGGGTCACCGCCTCGCTGCATCACGGCGCGCAACGCAGCCTGGGGACTATGAAGCGGCTGCCTTCCTCTGCGCGCGAGGTTCACCGCCGGGGCCATCCAGGGATGAGCGTATGCAACAAGAGTTGCGCCTTCTTCATATGCTTGATCCGCTGATGCCGCGATAGCAGCGAAGCATTCGTCGACGTCGCCATTCTGGAACAGCGTCCACACACGTTCAACGTGGATGACATCCACTGACGTAACAGAGTGGCTAGCATACCGCGCGAAAAGGCGTCTCGTAGGCTCGACGGAAGCCTCAACCGCACACAGCACGGCGGTCTTTCCACCAATCTTGCCTGCCGCCGCGGCTAACGCGACATCTGCTCTCACAATCGGAACGGACGTGCTTTCAATTCCTTCCACAGCCGGTCCAAGCGTCGCACAAGTCAGGATGACGGCATCTGCGTCCGACGCAAGAGCCAGAAGACAACGTTTCGTCTCCTGCTTCACGCTGGCTGGGAATGCACCCGCTTGTTGAACAGCCTCACGAAGATCCGACCGGACTTCATGGCGGAGGTTATCGGTCCGCAAACCAAGATCTATTGCCGCGTCCTCGAATATGCGTTTGTTGTCATTGATCGTATGCAAAAACGAGATGCGCATTGCCAGTTCCCTCGTTGAATTGAACGCGTCTGTTTCGTCGCTTCCCTGACCCGGCTCGAGCCCGTTGACTCACAAGCATTGTTTCAACGTCACGGCCAACCAACAAGGCAACACATCCTACTGGTATGTCTGATGCCTGCTTCGACATTTGTCACTAGCATATTCAGATACCGTGAGTATCAATGGCCACCGCTTGCGGTGACGTCGCCAGTCCGTTCCGGCTTGTTCATGCTTTCGCACGAAACGCGGGCCTCGCAGACGCGGTCCTCTCGGACCTGGACGCAGTGCGGCCACGAGCCGCCATTGGTCGTTGGGCACTAGCCGGCCAGAACTGGACGTTCGACGCCAACGCCTGGATCGTGGACAATTTCCGGCCACAACCCGTCATTCGCCATCGCATTCGGCCGGCCGCTGGAACGTCCGGTGCGCCCCAGACAGCTGCCGTTTGCAAAAGTGAATCATAGCGCTGTCACGTTGCGCCTGATTCCGTTAGGTTTTCATCGAACGAGAGTTCTCGGCTTCAAGCTTCGTCGAACCGGAGCTATACAATTCTGCGGACGTCCCCAGACTGGGCTCTTGCAGGGACGCGTAACACCGACTGGGAGAGGTCCGATTTATATAGAGCGCCCAGCCACGCCCGATCGTCTGCCTATTTAATGAGGCCATGTATTACGGGACCCACCCCTATTAACAGATCCAGCTGTTCGGTCATTTAAATAAGCGTGTGAGAAGAGAAAAGCCGATCACACCAGCAGGGTGACGCCTGCCCAGGCGATCAGCACAACGCCCAGCACGCGGCCGACAAGCTCACCGCCGGGCAGGATTTTTTCCACGAAAACGATTAGCGATAGCGCGGCGATCCAGATGAGATTCATGATGCCGCCAACGAGCAACAACGCCATCAAAAGCCAACAGCAGCCCAGGCAGTAAATGCCATGACGCATCCCGAGCACGAAGCTGCCTGCGACGCCAGGACGCCAGTGAGCGGTGAGGAAATTCACTGGTGAACGGCACTGCATCAGGCAGGCGCGCTTGAGTGGCGAGAACTGATAGACGCCTGCCGCAGCCAGAACGATCGCGGAGGGGGACGCGCTCTTAGACCACAACATCATTTCCGAAATGAGGCCGGTCGGTTGTAGCACCTTCTGCAGCGATGCCGCG
>NZ_JBFUPM010000015.1:0-147656 GCF_041355255.1 Paraburkholderia sp. RCC_158
TACGGGGTACGATGCTTGCCCATTTCGGCACCTCCTTCTTCAAAAGGATAGGCGTCCGTTTTCGCGGGTCAACTTCAGATGCGATTGCTAAACACTTGCTGCAATGCCACCAAGCGCTCATCCCCATCGGGCACTTGCGCCAATGCGGTGAAGTAGGCATGACCGATGCAATGATCACGGTCGTAGAGCGCCTCCACCCGCTGATTGATGGCCGCAAGCATCCGTGGAATGTCGATGACATGCTCGCCGGCCGTCACACGCAAACCATGCAATGGTGCGCTGGGTTCGTCACGCGCATCCGGCATGACGGGCACAAATTCGAACCGGCGGCGCAGAGCAGTATCCAACAGCGCCAGCGAGCGATCTGCCGTGTTCATCGTGCCAATGATGTCCACATTGGCTGGCACCGAAAAGCTGTCGCCGGAATACGGCAAGGTCACAGAAACGGCGTTCTCCGCACCTTCTCGCTTATCAGGTTCGATCAGGGTGATTAGTTCACCGAATATCTTGCTTATGTTGCCCCTGTTGATCTCGTCGATCACCATTGCGAATCGCTGATCCGGTGCTGATCGGGCCCGGCGGCACAGATCCTTGAAGACACCCGCACGGATCTCGTATTGGATTTCGCCGGTCTCCGCATCGCCGTTGAGGACCGGTCGAAGCCCCTCCACGAACTCCTCATAACCGTAGGATTGGTGGAAGGTTACAAAACTATAGCGACGAACTGCCCCTGACGTCGGCAAGCCGGCTCGATAAGCCTTCACGGTTTCAATGAGATCCGCACAGGAATCGGCCCATTCGCCAGCTAGTCGCCAAACTGAGTCCGATGCCTTGTCAAAAACCGCGGGCGCCAGTCGCTGCTTAGCATTAACGGTTTGTGACTCCTCAACCGTGTGGTACTGCAACGCGTTCCATAGCGTCTGTCTAACGTTCTGAATTCGCCCTTTAGCGGTTGCAATCGCTTCGATGAACGGATGCTCGTAGAGTTGCCCCACTTTAGCGTTACCGCCCAGATCGAAAAGCGCGGCAGCCGCGCCCTCCCACCAACTTAGACCGGCGATGCGGGTGGCAATAAATTGTTCGCGCCATTCCTCGTCGGATACTGCGGTCATGGGCTGCTCGTATTCACGTTTGAGCAGTCTCGAGAGTTGGTAGGTCTTTCCCGTACCTGGCGGACCGTAATAGATGCGGTTGATAGGTTGCCTCACCACATCGGTGTCAGTCGCCTCCTCCTCGTCGGAGTCCTCTCCGGGCTCCATCGGATCGTCACGCAGTTCATCGGGCCACAGCCCGGGCCGCTGTACCAGCCAATCGTCCAACGAATCACGCTCAGCCGAAAGGGTTGCCTCGATCTTCGCGACCAGATCCTCCGTCAACGTCTCGCGGTTGAGCTTGTGTAACGCGCCAACATCTCGCGTCCATGAGATTTTCCGCGTCCGAGTACCCCGAAGCACGCCGAGCACGCCTGCGGCGCGCTCGCTACCGGGATTCTTTCGACCAAAACGCACCTGAATGCTTTTGCTCATGTGCCACCAGTCCAGACCGGCTGCGTGAACGACCCGTGCCAGCCGACAGAAGAGCGCTTTGTCCTGGGGAGACCATGAGGCGCGAAAAGTCTTAAAAGCAGGCTTACCGTCGAAATGTTTGAGCAAATCCTCATCGCTCAACATCGTGCCTAGGTTGAGCTTCGCCACCACGTCGTCGTAGCGGAGCTTGAATCCCCGTATTGCCTCCACGCTCCACGCGGTCAATTGCTCCAGAGACATTCCAAGTCCGTCCGATGCTGACAACTTGGCCACGAAGGGCGACGTGTTGTCATAGGCACCGCGGACCGACAGATAAGCCTTGCGGGTCGCATCTGTGTCATCCAGACCAACGGTATCAATCTTGACCACGAAGCCATCGTCAGCACCGATACCCACGGTGTACGCGAGTTCCTTGGGAGCTTCCTCGGACGGGTAAAGCTTCGCCCAGTTGTAGGCGGCGAAATTGTTTCCCTGATTGGTGGGGCGCTTGCGGGTCTCCACACGACCTAGAGGAAACAACGCATCCTTAACCGACTTGGCCCACGCCTCAGTTATTTCATAGGCTTTCTTCAAATCCTCGTAAGCACGGTTCTGCTCCGGGTTGGTCTCGTCCCGCTTCTGCCCCTTCCATTTGTTGAGCAGCTTGAAGTGGTCACTTGTGAAAAAGTCCGCCATCGTTGTTAGATTCCTTCGACATCGATTCCGTGTTCGGCGAGCCACGCTTTGCGCTGCGCGAAATCAGGCATAGCTCTCTCGACGCGCAGCCAAAATGCGGGCGTGTGGTGCGGTTCGTGCAAATGGGCAATCTCGTGTACTACGACGTACTCGGCGATGCGGGCTGGCAGAAGAATCGACTTCCAATGGAAGTAGAGCCAATCTCCCTTCCCGCACGATCCCCAGCGGTAACCGAGATCTTGAACCTTGACACCAGCAGGCGCCACCTCCATGCGAGACTGGTACTCAGCCACCTTGACTGCCAACCAAGCCTTTGCGCGCTCGCTGTACCAGCGGATGAAGTGCGCGCGCGCGGCGGGCAACGCATCCCGACGCAAAGCGAAGCGGCCATTGACGAGCTTTAATGGCACATCCTGTTGATCCACCAACTTCAGTCGATGGCTGCGCCCGAGGTACAGAAACCCCTCACCACCCACGAACTCCTTTCGTGGCACCGAACGTTTCAGCCTGTCCTTCTCCGCCAGCTTGGTGTAAATCCAGAAGCGTTTCTCCGCGACGAATTCGCGCAGGTGGGCGTCGTCCACATCCGGCGGCGCGCACAAGACCAGTTCGCCAGTGCGTTCTACGGTGATTTGCATCGTCCTGCGCCGCCCGCTGCGCCGAACGATGAACTGCAGATCACCGACAGTCAAGTCACTGCGCGACCTTGATGCCGTGGTATCAGCCTGCGAACTGATCGATTTCGCGTGCGCCAGCATTGCGTCATACCTGCACTAGCTTGTCGTGGTTGGCGCGGGCTTGCTCCATCAACCGATCAGCCAGTACCCCGGCCTTATCGGCATTGACAAGCGCCGGTCTCAGTCGCATCACGTGATCGAACAATTGTCCATTGAGCTCGTCCTGTGCTGCGCGCTTATGCGGACTCCAAATGTTCCGGTTACTCTGCAACTCCTGCACCAGTAGGTCCACCACCTCCACGGTCACATCCTTCAGTCGCAGCAATTCGACATCCGTTGGTGGGGCGTCGGCACAGACCACGTCTATTACCGTCCTGAGAAACGGGACGCAATGCTCGGGTAGGTCGCCGGGCGCATCAGCCGTAGCCGCTTTGCCGGTGCGCAGCTCATCGATGATCTTTTGGAGTTGCATAATGACCTCGTCCCATTGCTCGCCCAGTGTTTTGAGAATGTCGCTCAACCGTTCCGAGAGCTTGCGGTAGAGCACTGGGTCTTCTTCAATGTGCTTGCGGATATGCGACCGAATCGCATGTTCCATCTCCGAAGCTTTGGCGCGGGCATTTGCCACACGCGACAGGTGGGCGTCAAACTCGACATCGGAGAGCTGAATCGGCGGAATCTTGGGATCGATGCCCAGCGAGATCACGTGATCATCGATCAGTTTTCGAACCTTGGCGCCAACGTCCTTGCCTAGAACCGGCGTGTCCTTGTATCGATTTCGGGCTCTGGCGTAGATATAGGCCAGCCGCTTCGCGTCCCCGGAATATTGCAGTCCCTCTGGACGTGGCAACACCGTATCCAGCGATGCGAGAAAAGCCTTCAGCTTGACGGCGAATTCGGCGCGCAGCTTCTCGCTGCCGAGCGCGTCGATGCAGGCCTCGGTGTCGTCCAGCGATTCGATGCCACGCTGGCGGAACAGGTCCACAACGCGCAGATGCCGATCGCGCAGCACCGGCACCTCATCTTTCAGGCTGGCCAGCGCGCCTTCCACGTCTTCGTCCGCGTAGGCGGCGAGCGCCTCCCTCAGGTGCTGTGCAACCCCGTAATAGTCCACCACGATGCCGCAACGCTTACCGAAGCCCGTGCGGTTGACGCGGGCGATGGCCTGCAACAGTTCCGCCTCGCGAATCGGACGGTCCAAATACATCACACCCTCGATGGGTGCGTCGAAGCCGGTGAGCAACATCGACTTCACCACCAAAAAGGCGAGCGAATCGGTCTTGTCGGGCTTGGCATGGAAGAGCGGCTTCTTGAAGCGCTTGATGAGCTGCTCCTGCGCCCTGCCGTCGGTCCACTGCGCCCACGTCGGATCGTCGTTGTTGCCACCGGAGATGATGGGAGCAAACTCGAGTCGGGCTACCGATTCGCGGTAACGCCACGCCTGAACCACCGCCTGCACCTTGGGCGAGCGCCGGCACAGATCCTCGTCGTCGAGCGCCTTGTCTTCCGGAGACAGTGCGCCAGCTTCTGCCAGCAGTTCGTCGCGGGCATTCCGGAGTGCATCGAAATAGCGGATCGCCGCCAGCCGGCTGTAGGCAACAACCTGAGCTTTGTAGCCGTTAGGCAAGATGTTCGTCACATAGTGACGAAGGATGTCGCGCGCCTTATCGGCAATCAACTCCAGGGCGTCGAATATATGCCCCTTGGTTGCGTATTTCTGCTTGATTGCCTCCAGCTCTTCCGAAGTGTGTTGACGAAACAGATCATCGAATAGCTCATCCAGGCTTGCGCCGTCCTTGATCGCACCGTTGGCAGTCCGCCCCTCGTACAACACTGGCACCGTAGCGCCATCGGCCTCGGCCTCCTTGATCGTGTAGCGGTCGATGAATTCGCCGAAGATTTCGTGAGTGCGCTTTTTCTCGCCCATGATGATCGGCGTGCCAGTGAAGCCGATCCGGGCGCAATTTGGCAATCCCGCCAGCAGGTTCGCGTGTAGATCGCCGGCCTGCGTGCGGTGCGCCTCGTCGACCAGCACGAGGATAGTCTCATCCTCGTTCAACACTTCGAATTTTTGTTCCGCTTTGTAAGCAGCCTTAGACTCCGCTGCCTTTGGCAGATCGTCCGCCTCCAAAGGCGTGCCGCCCTGCGTGTCAGCATTTCGGTACTTTTGAATGGTGGCAAAAATCAACGCTGGCCCCCTGCGCCGGGCCAGTGCCTTCACGCCTTCGTTGCTTTCAGCCACCTCGACCGTCTCGCCAGTCAGCGTGGTGGTGACGGATAACTGCCCCTGCAAATCCTTACGGTCGGTGACGACGATGATTTTGAAGCGACGAAGCTGCGTATCGGTGCGCATCTTGCGCACCAGGAACACCATGGTCAGACTCTTTCCCGAGCCCTGCGTGTGCCAGATGATGCCGCCGCGCTGGTCATGCTCGCCATGCTGTAGGCGGGTCTCTCCATTCCTGAGGCGGGAAATTGCGCGGTTGACGGCGCGGTATTGCTGGTAGCGGCAAACCGTTTTGATCGTCTGCCCACCGGCCTGCATGAAGAGCATGAAATTCTTCACCACGTCCAGCAGATGAGCGGGCGTGAGCAGGCCTGCGATCAAACGTTCTTGTCCCGATAGAGCGGCTTTGCCTAACGCGTGCGCAATCTCGATCTCGCTGCCCGAGCCGTCCGGCCCTACCACCGTCTTCCACTGCGCGTAATGCTCGAAGGCAGCGCCGATGCAGGCGACCCGGGCCTCGTCGAAGCATGTCGCTATCAAGAGCTGGGTGGTCGCGAACAGCGCCTCGTTACCCTCGTTGTCGTCCACCTCGAAGGCGACCTTGCGCTGGTTGCTGTAGCGTCGCAGTTGATCGACCGCCTCGGCCAGTGGTTCCGGGATGGATGGGCTCTTGCACTCCACCACCACCAGAGGAATGCCGTTCACCAACAGCACCATGTCTGGCACGATGAAAGCCTTGGCCGCGTTGAAGCCCGGCGGACAATCGACGCGGTACTGGTTGACCACGGAGAAGCGGTTGTTGGCCGGCGTCTCCCAGTCGATGTAGCGAATCGTCTGACCGCGCCCACCATCCCAGCCGGGTACCCCCTCAATGGTGATGCCCTTGATCAGCAACTCGGTGGCCTTTTCGTTGGCCTCCATCAATTTGTGCGTACCCAGGCGGGTGATGGCCGCCACGGCTTCCGATAAGCGAATATCGTCCAGCCAGGACTGACCGTCAGGGCCTAGGTTAAGAGCATGTAATTGCTCCCGCAGCACGCCTTCCTGGATCACCTCGACGAAGTTGTTGCGGCCCGTGATCCCTGGGTCGTCGAGGCTGCCTTCGATGTGCGTCCAGCCCAGTGCCTGCAATTGGGCGACAAAAGGCTTTTCCACATCTTCGAGCTCCCAGCCCATCAGACGTCCCCTTCTTGCTGTTCGTCTTCAATCAGGAGGGGCGTGACGCGAACGCGACCAGTGAGGAGGTCGTCCATCAGGCCGGATTTCTCATTCTGGAGCTTCTGGTACTCGAGTTGTGCGACTTCGATTTGCAGGCGAATTGCCTCCATGCGTTCAATAACTATGTCTTGTTCTGCGATTGCGGGAAGTGCGATATCAATACGCCGCAAGTTACCGAGATTGATGCGCTTCATCGTCACGCCCTGCTCATACCTTCGAATTTGCACTCTAGCCGTGCTGCCGTTCATCGAAAGCATGACGAACTGATTGCGGCATCGCGAGTTCGCACGAAAACGAAAGCAATCTGCCTTGTTGACCGCATCAGGCAGTGTCGTCGGATAGCAGCAGGAGCGCCCCACCGGATAGCCGGCATCACCAAGTGACGCAATTAGTACATCTCCCCCGACTACGCGATTCCGAGACAGTGACGCGGCGTGTTTGTCAGAGATGAAGGCTCGTTCCGAGTCGTTGTATTCACCCGACAGGATGTTCTGCAGGCGGACAACTCGCACACCAGGGTTCTCGACATAGTGCGCGGTTTTGAGGTTTGATCCGAACGGTCCGTCAACCAGTGACTCCGCAAGGTCGCCAAGCGGAAGAACCTCCCACGCCGTCGGAATCCACCCCAACGGGGACGACTTATAGAGATCCGGCGCCTCGGCCTGTGGGGGACGCAGTTCCCCGTTGGCGTCAATGCCTCGTGTCAGCAGATCGTGCAGCAAGCCCTGCTTGACGGCCATAAGTTTGGCGATGATCGCCTCGTTTTCGTGGATGGCGGTGTCGAGGGTGTCAAGAACATATGCGATCTTCGACTGCTCGCGGAGACTTGGGCAAAACACCTCCAGCGCGCTCAAATGCTTCCATGAGGTTCGTGGCATCTTCGTGCCGACAGACGTCATTTCAGCCGCTGTGCCAACAAGCTCGGATCGAAGCACCTTTCCTGCAAAGCTCGGATCGGTGAACTCATTCGCTCGCAATACCAAGATGTCGGTGGAGCAGTAACCGTCGAAAGGCGCAACAACACACTTGCGCAGGTTTGGGCGTAGCTTGCCAAAGAGAACGTCACCTGCTCGAAAGATTGCGTTGGTACTTATTGACGTACTGGCGAGCGCCCAATCGGCGAGATGCGCGCCACGCGAACGAATGTGCTCCAGTCCGATGTATGGCCTAGTCTCGTCCTTGCGAATGGTAATCTTAGCGTCCACTGGCGTTACCAACGCCGAAAGCGCTCGATAAGCAGTTGTTGCGTCGTTAGACATACCGCAACCCCTTCATGAACCCCTGCAGCGCCTTTGCCGCCGCGTCGCGCTTGCCCTCGATCTCGGTCAGTGTTACGCGGTACTTGTCCCACCAGTTCTCAAACGCCGCAACGATGGCCTTGCGCTGGGCCGCGATGTAACGCTCGACGATGGCGCGCATATCGTTGTGCAGGATGGTCAACAGCAGTTCGGCAGCCTGCCCGGGCGACAAACCATCGACGGCCGCGTTGACGTGTGCGGCAAAGCTCTCCTTCTTGGCCTTGAGCTGCTTCTTGACCGCGGTGAGTTCCTTTTTCCACGTCTTCAGCTGGGATTCGTCGACCGCGCTCTCATCGTCGGCATACTCCTCCGCAGCTTCGGCGGCTTCGCCTTCCTCTCCCTCGGCGTCCTTGGGGCTTGCGGCCTTAATTTGGCTGTCAAGTTCGGACTTCTTGGCCTCCAGCTCGTTGATTGCCTCAACGAAGTCACTCATCAGGAACCTGACCAGCTTGTGCTCCAGCGGGCTCTCCTTGCTGGCTTTGTCCTCGAGTGCGGTCACGATGCTTGTGCGCCAGGCGTCGGCCACCCCCTTAGCGCCGCGTGCCATCAGGGTGAGGAAGTCGTATTTGGTCTGATACCAGAAGCCGGCGACGATGCCGCGCACCTGGAAGGGGTCCAGCATGCCGATGGCCTCCAACGATGCGCTGAAGCTGGCCAACAGGTCGGTGCGAAGGGCGACGAGGCTGGCGGCGTTGTCCATTTGCCCGGCCAGAGCGGTAATGCGCGTGCTGTGCTGATGCCACCACTGCTCGAAGGCCGCGCGGATGGCGGTTTCCTTGGCTAGCAGGCCGGCGTTGTTTTCGATGGCGGGCTTGAGCTCCTGGCGCTTGGCGAGTTCGGGGTTGAAGTCGACGTACTTCGCGTCACGTCCGACGAACAAGTCCATTGGATCGAGGCCGTGCGCAGCGAACAGCGCCGCTTTTGCCTGTACCTCAGCCTTGGGCACCCCGCCCACGAGGTGCGCACGAACGTCGTGCGGTTCGGGTGAAGGCGCATTATCAGCGTAGCGGCGAATGTTGAGGTTGTAGTCGTTGGCCTTGAGCGTGGCGATGTCCACGATAGCCGAAAACCTTGGGACTGCCCTGAATTCGTCGAAAGTAGTAGCGATCTTCTCGATGTGCTCGGGCAGCAAGTGGTTCTGCGCCCGGCCTTCGAAATATTCCCGGTCGGCGTTGATGAACAGCACCTTGCCTTGACGTTTGACCGGTTTGCCGCTTACGCGATTCGCACCGTTCTGCACGCGCTGGCGTAGCACAAGAATGCAGGCGGGAATACCCGTGCCATAGAAAAGGTTGGGCGCGACGCCGATCACGGCTTCGAGCAAATCGTCGTCGACGATGCCCGCACGGATTGCTCTCTCCTCGCCACCACGAAACAGCACGCCGTGCGGCATCACGGTTGCAACCATCCCCCCGTCACGGGTGACAGCCAGCATATGCTGCAGGAACATCAGATCAGCCTTCTTGGCGCCTAGAGGACCTGCCCGTATTTGAATCGCTCGGGGAATCTCGGCGCCCATGCGGGCGTACCGTCTGGATTCCTTTCGGTGTTGCCCCACGGAAGCGAGAACGGTGGATTGGTAATCACGCGATCGAAGTGAATTAGCTCGCCGCCCTCGACGTGCTGCGGCTCGGCCAGCGTGTCGTCGTTCTGGAGATTCGTGGTACTGATGCCATGTAGCAGCATGTTCATCTTGGCAATGGACCAGACCGTACCGTTGAACTCCTGCCCGAACAGGTTGGCCTTTCGACCGTCTTCACCGTGCTCATCGATGTACTCTTTGGCGGCGATCAGCATGCCGCCCGAGCCGCAACAAGGGTCGTAGACGTCGTGCTTGAGTTCGGGCTTGACCAACCGGACCATCATCCGCACAACCGAACGCGGTGTGTAGAACTCACCGCCCTTCTTGCCGGCGGAATCGGCGAATTCGCCGATCAAATACTCATACGCCGCGCCAAGTAGATCCGGGAACTCGAAATCCTCGTTGCGCAGCCGATGCTTGGCGAAGTGCGTAATGAGTTGTCGAAGCTTAATATCAGGGATCTTGCTCTGGCCAACCTTACGGGTGAAGTCGATGTGCTCAAGCACGTCGTACAGGCTTGTATTGGCTGTCTCAATACCGGTCAGCGCCTTGTTCAGGTAATCGCCAACATTCTGGTGAGCGTCGTTGATCAAGAATTCGTAGCGCGACTGCTGCGGCACCCAGAAAGAACCTTCCTTCTTATACCAGCGCGAGTTTTCTGCCGACTGGCGAGCGTCAGCCTCGCTCTTGCCTGCCTGCATTTCGAGTCCGATGACTTCTTCGCGGCGCTGATCGAACACGTCGGAGCAGCGCTTGAGGAACAACATCCCGAAGATGTATTCCTTGAACTCGGAGGCATCCATCTTGCCGCGAAGAATATCGGCGGCTTTGAACAGGTGGCGCTCCAGTTGTGGCAGAGTCAGTGGCATCAGTTAATTTCCAAATTCATCATTGCATGTCCTCCCGGGTCATCAGTTCCGGGTAGGCGGTGTACGTTTGCTGCGCTTCGACGGAGAGCTGTCGCGCGTATGAATCAGATGAAGCCCGTCACGAATAGCACTCTCCCTCAAACGCGAACCTTCGCCGCGTCCCGTCAACAGGTGCAGCATCAGGTTAAACGTCAGGGAGTCGATCTCCTTTGGCGAAATCGCCAGAGCGTGGGCGACGTCGGCTCTGGACGTTCCCTCATCGCGCAGCGCCTTGAAAACCTTCTCAAGCACTTGGGACTTTTCATGCGTCATCGGCTCAGGCTCGTTTGTGCGGTAGCCAGCTTCTGCCAGTTGAATACACAACGTCCTGTAGACCCATGCGCTCGTCAGTCCGAGTGCGTGCATTCGGTAGTTCAACGCCGCAACCGACACTTTCCAGTGGTGTTTTGCGTGTACCAGCCCCGGCAATGTCGCCACACGAGGCGCATAGGCCAATACACTCTTGCGGGGCATGAGGAATGCCGATGCAAACGCATTCGCTTCGCGCTCCAGCTCGGGGCCCTGCGTCTGCCCATGTCGATGCAAAACCAGATGACCCAGCTCATGGGCCGCATCGAACCGGCAATGTTCCGCCGACTTGTACGTGTTCAGGAACATGAAGGGCGTACCACCATGCCACATCGAGAATGCATCGACCTCTTTCGCATCGATCGCGAGAGAGAACACGCGTACGCCCTTCGATTCGAGTAGAGCAATTACATTTTTGACCGGAAGCTCACCGAGCCCCCATTGGGAGCGCAGCGCCTCGGCCGCCGCCTCGGGATCGTAAGCCGTGGCGGTGGATGGGAATGGAATGCCTTCCTCGAAGTCCTCCAGAACCGCAGGGGCCGTCAATCTACCAGGTTCGCGCCCCAGGTCAGGCAAGTCCGGAGACGGCAGGTTGAAATTGCGCTCTAGCCACTCGTTCAGCATCAATCCGATTGCGCCGGACCCTAGCGCACTGTCACGCTGGCGCGCGCTCATTTTCGACATCGAACGGAAGCTGGCCACGCCCTCTGACAGCTCTTCGGGATCACCGGCGAAAAAAAATGCCTCGGGAAAACCGAGTGCCGCCGCAATGCGCTGCATATTCGACGGCTCGGGTTCCTGATCGCCCTTTTCGTACGCGGACACTGACCGCTCGCTGACACCAATGTGTTCAGCGACTTCCCGTTTGGTCAGACCTCGCCGGCGTCGCGCCAGCGAGAATCGCTTTGCGTTAAACATCACTTACCTGATTGCGTTACTTACGGCTTACGGCCACATCGACATCGGGCGATTGGGGAATCGGCAACACGGTCGGTTCGCCGTCAAGTTCAATCGAGCCAATTACGATGCGTTCGGACCATGAAGTTACGAAACGCTGAGTCGAGTCGTAACCGTTCGGACGAGAAAGTTCAAGACGCATCGCATCACCGGCATGATGGTGCAGCAGTATCCACGTGTCGAGAGCGCGCTGTTCGTCCTCTACGGACGGCAGTGTCTCGGGAAACAAATCCGCCGTCCGGTTGTCGTCCACCGCCTTGACGGTACGCGGACCCTTTTCACTCTTGTTGGACGGCGTGCGGTCCTTCATACCGGTCGCATCGTCGCCCGAGGCCACGGCAATCGCGACATTGACCTCCGGATTAACGACCAGTTCGTAGTTACCTTCGTCTTGCTTTCCCCAGCCACGCGGAACGAGGAAATCTCGCAGGGCGGCAACCGTCTCATTGGTCAGTACGGAATGCCGATACAAGTTGGGGTGATGGGAGGTGAGGCGCGCCTTGTACAAAAGCGCCTGCAACACTGCGTCAATAAGCACCTGCCGGTCAAGCGCCAATACAGCAAGACGGGCATCGACATCGGCAGACTCGTGGAAAACGACAGTGGCAGACATAGCTACGCCCCAGAAATTGACTTCCGATTACTCTACCACAAATGCGGAACAAAAACCGGAAGCCGAAAGAAGCCACACTGTCTCAACAACGGGTAAGCTGCATAATGAAAAAATTTTCAACTACACATCATCCGGTTGAGCACGCGTCCCCGCTGCTCCGCTGCTGCGATCCCGCACTGGCGAACTTGCTCCAGGAGTCTGGTGATGCTTTCTACCCCCCTTGAATACCTGATCGCATTCGTGATCTGTTCCCTCCTCGGCTCGCTCTGGACGATATGTGTCGGCTGCTACGTCAGACACGTCCGGTAAAAAGGCGGCAGCTGGCATGCCTGACCGCCACCCACCTTATCGGCCAGTCGACGATGACGACGAAGATAGTTGCCCGCATGGGCCGCCCCACCCGCACGACCGTGAGTTTGCGCAAGAGCCGCCCCGCCCTTTCGAGCACACAATCCCACGCTACCGCCCCGATATGGGCGAAGCGATCCACGCCTGTCCTGCGTGCGACTCGATCCGGACAGCGCCACGTCACCTTGCACGCCGTTTCGGTGGCGCGCTCGGTGCGGCGGCAGGCGGCACCAGTGCGGTAGCGGCAGCGCTGTCCGGCGCCGAACTCGGTGCCACTGCTGGGACCCTCGGAGGTCCGGTCGGCGTCGTCTGCGGTGCTATTGCAGGTGCCATCATCGCGGGCCTGGCCGGTGCGGCCGCTGGCTGCGCGACGGGTGCGGCCCTCGGCGAAAGCATCGACCATACGGTGCTCGACAACTGGCATTGCCGCGCCTGCGGGCACACCTTCTCCATCCGGGCGGCCTAATCGCCCGTCGCTTTTCTCGTCCACCATCCTTTCATCGTTGGCCCGGCCTTACGCCGGGCTTTATGCCGTTTACACGAGATTTTCATGCACCTCATCCACTCAATGGCGTATACAGGCCAGCAACCGTGGCACGGCCTCGGCAACCAACTTTTGCCGAGCCAGCCCATCGAAGTGTGGGCCAAACAAGCCGGCATGGACTTTACGATCGAATCGGCCGACGTGCGATTCGTGTCCGGCAATGCCGGCACCAACCTCGGCTCGATCCACGCGTTCCCGGAACAGAAGGTCCTTTACAGAAGTGATAGCAAGCTCCCCCTGAGTGTCGTGTCCTCGCGCTACAACGTCGTTCAACCCAGAGAGGTGCTTGAGTTCTATCGCGACCTCACCGAAGTCGGCGGCTTCGAGCTGGAGACCGCAGGCGTCTTGAAGGACGGCAAGAAGCTCTGGGCGCTCGCCCGTACCGGCCAGTCCGTCTCGCTCAAAGGCTGCGACGAAGTGAACGGCTATCTGCTGCTCGCCACCGCCTGCGACGGCACACTCGCGACAACTGCGCAATTCACGTCAGTGCGCGTGGTCTGCAACAACACGCTCGCGATCGCCCTCAGCGACAACACCGGGGCAATCAAGGTGCCGCATCGCAGCCAGTTCGACCCGCAGGCGGTCAAGCGTCAGCTCGGGATCGCGATTTCGTCATGGGATGCGTTCATGGTCCGCGTGAAAGCCATGTCGGAATGCAAGGTCACCGACGCCGTCGCGGAAAAATTCCTGCGGCGCGTACTCACCTATTCAACGACGAACCAAGCTGATCGTGATGCGATTGCCGTCAACGAACGCGCAATCAAGGCAGTCCACGCACTGTACACCGGGAAAGGAATGGGGGCCGACTTGGCTTCGGCATCGGGGACGGTTTTCGGATTATTGAACTCAGTCAGTGAATTTACCGATCACCACCGCCGCGCACGCAGCGAGGACCACCGGCGCGACGCGTCCTGGTTCGGCTCCGGGGCCGTACTCAAAGCTCGAGCCTGGGACGAGGCGATGAAACTCGTCGCCTGACCCATGAACACAACGGCATATCAGCCCGGCCGGGATTTCTCCCGCCGGGTTTTTCACTTTCTGGAGGTGAGAAATGGCTTTGCCTGAATCAATCGAACGCGGTCGGCATCGGCCAGCGCTACGGCTTGTCGAGACGAAAGACCTGTCGCGTGACGATTGGCTGGCGGTGAGAAAAAACGGCATCGGCGGGTCCGATGCCGCCGCAGCAGTCGGGCTCTCGCCCTACATGAGCCAGCTGGAACTCTTTCTAATCAAAACAGGAAGGGATGCCAAGCTGCCGAAGCCGGATGCTGACGATACAACACAGCCCGTGTACTGGGGCCATATTCTGGAACCGATCGTTGCTGCTTCCTACACCAAAGCTACGGGAAATCGCGTGCGTCGCGTCAATGCCGTGCTCCAGCATCCGACCATCCCATTCATGCTCGCCAATGTCGATCGCGAGGTAATCGGCAGCCACGAGGTCCAACTGTTGGAGTGCAAGACGGCCGGCGAATGTGGCGCACGACTCTGGCGAGGCGGTGTGCCGGAATACGTGCAGCTTCAGGTTCAGCACCAGCTCGCGGTCACGGGCAAACAGGCAGCGGATGTCGCCGTGCTGATTTGCGGACAGAAGCTCGAAGTGCATCGCATCGAGCGTGACGACGGACTCATCGCCCGCCTGGTCGAACTCGAAGCGGCGTTCTGGCGTTACGTGGAAACCGATACCCCGCCGCCCGTTGACGGCTCGGAATCAGCGGATCGTGCGCTGCGCTGCCTTTATCCGGGCGCGGGCGGCATGATCGATTTCACCAGCGACAGGAAGATGTCTGCGACGTTTGCCGATCTCGTCGCCATGCGTGCCGAAATCGAGGCCCGCCAACAGGTCGAAGCGCAGCTCAAACAGAGCATCGTGCAGGCGATGGGCGAAGCCGACCGGGCCGAGTTTGAGACGGGCTCGGTTTCCTACAAACGCAGCAAGGACGGCACCGTTGTCGATCTGAAACGCCTGC
Source organism: Paraburkholderia sp. RCC_158 (assembly GCF_041355255.1). Taxonomy (NCBI): domain Bacteria; kingdom Pseudomonadati; phylum Pseudomonadota; class Betaproteobacteria; order Burkholderiales; family Burkholderiaceae; genus Paraburkholderia; species Paraburkholderia sp. RCC_158. The sequence goes on from NZ_JBFUPM010000015.1 coordinate 14,853, forward strand.
TCGCCGATCAGCCGCAGCTCGCCACGCAGTACGCCATCACGAAACCGGGCTCTCGCCGGTTTCTCGTGAACACCTGATTCCCCGCAGCTCCCTTCCTTCGCTTCATTCCCCTCTGTTTACATTCAGGAGAATTGCCATGCTCAAAGGTCTCGCTATCACGCCGCCCATCATCGGGCGCATCTCCATCGGTCGCGTCGTGGAAAAAAACGGCAAGCGACTGCCCGAGAAAGACGATCAGTTCACGATTACAACCCAAGTTCAGGGCCGGGACGGATGGCATTTACATCCTGTCGACGCCGAATTACGCAAGGCCAATACTGGCAAGCTGCGCACGATTCCCGTGCGGTTTCTCTTCAATGACGCCGACCTGAACCTACGTGCCGAGTATTCATGCTTCGACCGTGAGAACGGGCGGCCTGTCTGCGTCGGCAACGGAGAAACCTGCCGCCGTGCTGGTGACGGTGGGATCGCGGAGCTGCCATGTCCGTCCCCGGACGGCTGTGCGTTCGGTCAGGGCGGCGCCTGCAAGCCCTATGGCCGGCTCAACGTGCTGATTGGCAACGAGGACGAGATGGGTTCGTTCATCTTTAGAACGACGTCATATAACAGCATACGGGCTTTAGCTGCGCGCCTGCATTACTTCAACGCGGTATCGGGCAACCTGCTGGCTTGCCTGCCACTGGAACTGAAGCTGCGCGGCAAGTCCACAACTCAGAGCTACAGGAGCGCAATCTATTACGTCGATCTTGGCGTGCGATCCGGCAGCACGCTCGAAGCGGCAATTGCCGACGCGCGCGAGCTGGATGCTCGCCGGAAATTGGCCGGGTTTGATCAGGCTGCGCTCGACGCAGCAGCACATGCTGGGTTCAGCAATGGTGCCTTCGAGGACAGTATTGAGGAGCGCGCCGCCGTCGCTGAGGAGTTCTACCCGCCCGAATCCGGTGGCGTGGACAGTCAGCGCGACAGTCATGCCCAGCCCAACACGCCGCCTGCCTCCGGCCTGAGAGGCAAACTCGAGCAGCGCGCGGCGTTACTCAGCGGGAAGGCCGCATGACCGGATTGCGCCCTGCCTGGCCGCTGGCCGTCACGGCAACGGGAACAGCTCTCTGCATGTCTGTGCTCGCAGGCTGGCAGCGCGGCGGAACGCTCCCCGAGCGCGTCGTATGGATCGCAATCGGCGTCGTGCTCGTCGTCAGTGCCCACCTGTTACCGGCGATCGTGCGAGATGCGTCGGTCATGGTTCGGCTCATAGGTGCCGTGTTATGGGGTGCGTGCATGGTCACCGCCTGCATAGGCCACGCAACCTTTTTCGTATTGGCCCAGCAGCATGCGGGGGCGGCCCGTGCGGCCACCGTAACGGCTGACCCAGACCGTCCTGCCGTCTCACCACCAATACTCGCGCCCGTCATGGAGGAACGGGCAAGCATCGCGCATGAACTCGCGCTGGCCAAAGCACAACGCTGTTCGCGCAACTGTGGCTGGCTCAATGTGCGCCGTATCACGCTCGCCGCCAAACTCGACGCGCTGGAGGCGCAAGCCAACGATATCCGACGGCAGGACGTGCACCGTGACCGCGCCACGGTGCGACGTGACGCGCTACTCGCCGATCCGATCGCGTCGCGACTCGCCGCGTTACCCGGCTTGACGCCTGCCCGCATCGACCTGCTGCTAGGACTCGGGTTTGCCGCCGTCCTCGAAGGCGTTGCGTGCCTGCTGTGGACGGTCGCGCTTCGCCCGCCATCGTTACCGGCTCCGGTGCCAGCCGTGACTTCGCCAGCAGTCGCGTCAATCGCGAGCGTGACTGCCGTGACTCAGCACGCAGTAACGGACGGTACGGGAACAATGCCCGACGGTCACGCGCCGCATGACGATCCCGTGGCACCGTTACCGAGTCACACGTTACCCGGGGACGACCTGAGCCAGCTGGTTCGCGACATCGAAGCGGGCCGCCTGCGCCCAACCGTCTCTGGCATCCGCCGACACCTGAACTGTTCACAGGCAAGGGCAGCGGCCCTGCGCCGTGAGCTTTCTGAACTTTCCGCAACGCCATAACACGGGCGCGTCCTGCGTCCGATCTTCGTTTCCCCCTGGCTGCGCCCCGTTCCGGTTCATCCGGAAGGCCGTGCTCGCCCTTTGCAGGAGAACCCCATCGTGAACACCTCTACCTGTCACAACCAGCCTTATCTGCTGGGCGGCTACACCGAACGGCCGTCGAACGATCGGCCGGCGTGCGTGCAGTCCTTCGGATCGGGACGCTGCGCGCTCACCAGCGGCCATCGGATCGGTGACCGTGTGACCTTCGGCACGAGCAACTACCGCAAGCCCATTGACCCACCTGCTTCTGCACCCGTTCCGGCGGGCTTCCTTCACTTCGACCCATGGACACTACCGATCTCGTCAAAAGCATCAGCATCGCCAATCTCGCCAATCAGCGCGTCTCGGTCGTCGAACGCGTCCGTCGTGCGCTCGACCTGCTCAACGAAGCCGAACAGCTCGCGAAGACCGCACACCTCGGCTTCCCCCGTCTCGTGCTCGACGACAGCTACGCCTGCCGCGGCAAACCAACCATTACGGGAGAATTCGCGAAACGCGACGAGGTGGAGGCCGCCATCGTGCGCGTGATCGATTCATGTGGCTGGAACTACTTGCTGTCGGAATCGGGCCTGCGTACCTTCATGGATGCGAAGGCGCGCGAGCAATGGAGTACCCAGATCGCCGACGGTGACGTACCCGAGCTTACCGCCGCCAACATTGAAGCCACGTTTGCGCAGCTTTACGGCACGCGCGGCGACATGTTCGAACGCGGTGTGCTGCAGTGCTTCCGACGGCTGTCATGGGACTACAAGACCAACCAGCCGTTCAAGTTCAGTAAGCGGATCATCGTGCGGTATCTGCTCAGTTCCGGCTCTCCCAATCACCGAGTCACTGATGAACTGGACGACCTGATCCGCGTGTTCTGCGTGCTGGATGGCAAGCCCGAGCCCGATCACCGGCATGGTGCGTATGTCCTCGTATCCGATGCATTGCGGGCGCGACGCGCCGAAGCCGAGCATGCCTACTTCTACGTGCGCTGGTTCAAGAATGGCAACGGGCACCTGACGTTCAAACGATCGGATCTGGTCGACCAGCTCAACCGGATTCTCGCCCGGCACTATCCGAACGCGCTTGCATCGGAAGCGCGATAGTTTCCATCGTCATCGGACGCATCCAGCGTCTGGCCTTTCCCCTTTCTCGCGACCGCTATCCGGCTCGTCCGGAGGCCGGTGCTCGCCCTTTTTTCAGGAGACTCCATGCCCAAAATCGGCTTCGCCGAACTTCCGCCGCGACCCGATTCGTTACTTGGGCAGCTCAGTGTCGCGGTCCGGATCACCGCGATCAGCATATCTGTCGCCATGTACAGCTTCGAGCAGACCCGCAAACGCCAAACCGAGCGACCTCGCACGTGGTTCCCGACACGCCCGTGATTCGGCCCAAAAAACGGTAACGCCTGACCTTTGCGCCGGCCCACTGTGCCGGCGCCCCTCCACTCGACGGCCATGCATCCGGCTTTGCCGGAGGAGCGTGCTCGTCTGTTTCAAGGAGATAAACAATGCATCAAGTTACCCGCCTTAAGCCGCTGTTTCATCCCGGCAAGCTACTCGTCTCGCCCGCGGCTCTCGCCGAACTGCGCGCGAACAGCGTGCCGGTCATCAGCATCGTGCTTCGCCACATTGCTGGTGACTGGGGCATCGTGTCCGATGATGACAAGCGCCAAAACGACGTATCGATCACGGCCGGGTTGCGGCTAATCTCGATCTACCGCCTGCCGGACCGGACTCGCATCCTGGTCATCACGGAATGGGACAGGTCGAGCACCACCATCGAATGCCTGGATGATGTCGTGTCATCGTAACGAGGCACGCCCGGTTCATCCGGCGAGCCGTCGCTATTCAACTACTGCTGTAAGGCGTCACATCGTCTGCATTCTTGGCCGCCGCACAACCAACATTGAGCGGCAGGCGAAACGTCTTGGTGCCGCTTTGCCTAGACCTGTGCTCTGCGTTCTACCAGCTGCGCGGACAGATCTTCAATTGTCTTCGAACCGAGTTCAAAGCCGCTAAAGAGCGCATATAGCGGCGGCAACATCGAAGTCAACAATCCACCGATCGCCGAAGGCGGTGTATCCAAAGTCACCGTCGAATTTAAGTCGTAAAACGTCCTTGATCATGCGCATGTTCATCCGGTGCGCGGGCATGCTCTCTCCGGCCAAAGCCGGCGAGCATAGCCCGCGTGGTTGATGTCATGCGCAACGCCAATCCTGCCGTCCGGTCCGCTCGGTCACGTTCCCGAAATGACCGGCCACGTTGCCGAAATCGCCGGTCACGATCCCGAAACGGCCGGTCACGTTCATCCGAAATACGCAGCAAGTGCACACGGCGAAGCACACGGAGGTCGCCGTGATGACAGGAGGCGTAGGTGGCGTGTGCTCCCGCCGAATGAAGCTGAAAAGATAGAGAGTTGTCTGGACGCGACCCTGCGTCGGCTGGTGGAAGTATTCACCGCGTCGACGGCATGCAGCTTTGGGGATTGAGCGGACAGCTGGACATCACTTTTGACTGACAGCCCAAAAGAACAATGGGCCAAGGCCAAGCAGAGTTAAAGCCTCGTTCTGCTTTTGACGTTGGAACTCCGCCACTGTAGTCATCCTCGCACTCTCGACGTTCGCCACCCAGCTCACGCTCAGTTTCGCGCCAGCGATATCTGCATTCTGAAACGCAACCAGCATGAGTGAGACCAGTGTCTCGAAAAAGGTCTCAGAGGCAGTATGCTGCGCGTGAAAGGTGACACCCAGCGACTCCTGGACTCCAGCCGTGTTCCTGACTCCGAAAAGGAGAACGTTTTGAAATCGCGCATGAAGTGGACCAGCAAGCTCGAAAGCCAGTGCTCGGATAAGGGGTGCTACTACAACATGTCCAGCGAGCGTAACAACGAGCTTGAACGGATCATGGCGAAGTACAACATTGCTCCGATGTAAGCCACCGCTCGCTATCGAACGGAAGAGTGGGCGTGACGCCCACTCTTCTCGCATATGCCGCTTTTTTTTGCCTGCGGAAGACGGAAAGGACAATTGCAAGGAGCACGCCGACCGCCGTCTAGCCCGTCGTTTCCACTCGAAAAGCGCGGGCCTCGACTTCCCCTCTGGCCCGAGACGTAACACCAGTCGCTCCACTCAATTGCAGCGCGTCATGGACGGGCGCCTTCCCATCGGTCGGGAAGGCGCAGCACAATGGTGAACAGACGGCTAGGCGGAACGCGGGCGCTTAACGTTGCACGCCGTTGAGGAAAGGCGATGGCCGCTGCCTACGTTCGTCTCCCCATGGCATCAAACGTGACGCGGGATAAGTCAGGTATAGCAGCCGCCTCGAACGAGTGGCCGCAACAAATGCGTTGCGAGTCTCCTCTGCACGCTCTTTGGGACCGGTGGCGCGGTAATCCGGAAACACGCCGTCGGCCATTCCGGCCATGAACACGACGTCGAACTCCAGTCCTTTCGAGGAATGCACAGTTAGAAGCGCTACTCCGTCACGGGACGCCTTCTGCGTTCCGCCCAAGGCCTTGCTGCTGATGAATCCAGCCAAGTTCTTGGAGCCAGTCGCCGTGCGAAGAAATTGATCCCACTCTCGGCTCAAAACCGCGACATCCTCGTAAATCGGAAGCCGCTCTGCCTCCTCCAGCGTGTCCGCATATGCTTTTAGCACGTCCAACGCCGGCATAAGGTTCACCCGAGCCGAATTCTTGGCGGCCGCTGCGATGGCATCGCGCACTGCTGCGCACTTCGGGTCATTCGAGCTCGCGGCCAGCGTCGTCAAGTTCGCGACGAAGTCTCCCGACACATGGCTCTCGGGTAGGCGCCAACGCTTGGTGAGCGTCGCCAAATGAAGCCGGTCCTTCGGATTAGCGAGGATCCGAAGCGCGACGAGAAAGTCCTCGACCAGCTCGGACTCGTTTTCATGATTGCCTGAGAGGCGCTTGACAAAGTCGATCCCGCGCTCCTTGAACTCTGCCTCGATCGACAGGAGCGCGAAGCGCGTACGCCCAAGCACGGCGCACTTCGAGGGCTGCACTCCCCCTTCGACGTCGGGGTGACCCTCGGCGAATACCGGCCACAGCAATCGCCGATTTGGAAGCTTCCTCGGCCTGATACCGTGATAGCTACCATCCGACGAGTAACGCTTTCGAATGGATTGCGGATTGACCGCCAGAATGGCCGCCAACTCTTCCGTGGATACGTGATCGCGGTTTACCGGAATCGGCATTGGCCCCGCCGTAACCCGCGGAGTTTTTTCCGCAGGCCGGGCAACTGGCGTGCCTAACGCTGCACCTCGATCGTCTCGCCCCGCAAGGGCGGCATGGATCACGCCCAGCGTTTCTTCTGCCTGACTCGCGTAGTCGAGCACCGCAAGCGGGATTAACTCTGGCCGATCTGTCTGCGCCTCGCCGCCGTGAATGACGTCAAGAATCAGGCGCATCCAATCCGTCTCAATATCGGTATCCACGCACCACTGGATGAAATCACAAGGCTCAACCTGATTCGGCGCGACAGCGCCCTTCTCGGCATAGTCTTCGCAGTGCCAGTCCCACGTCCTCATGATGTCGCGAGCCTTGATCATTCGATCAATGACATCGCCTTCATACGGCCGATCATCAAGGCCAGTCGCCGTTCGAGGCAGTTCCGTGCAGCCCGTTGGTGGGCACAGGCCAGACAGAATCAAAGCGCCTTCTGCCGGCGTCCAGGCTGGACGGTCAAGGTACCGCTTCAAAACGGCATAAAGCCGCCTCATAGCGGCAAGGCGCTCTTGCGGCGTTGGCTCTGGCATACCAGCTTCCTCCTACGATATGAATCGTGTCGAGCAATTCTACCGCTTAGGGCCAGAACGAACGATCAGGCGACGGTGGGGTGGATCGAGATGGGATTGACTGGGAGCCAATCCGGTTACACAGCGGTTACACGGACGCCAGAAACAGAAAAGGGTTACAGGCAAAACGCCTGTAACCCTTTGATTTATTGGTGGAGAGGAGGAGGATCGAACTCCCGACCTTCGCATTGCGAACGCGACGCTCTCCCAGCTGAGCTACCCCCCCACTATCGAAACAATTCTAGCACAGCCCTTTTCGGTTTTGCCAAGCCGCAACGGACCACAAAACCTCACTTCGACGGCGCCCCAGCAAGCACCCAACCAACCACCGTACGGACGTCAGCATCGCTCATCGACTGATGCGCCGGCATGGGAATCATGCCCCACACGCCCGAGCCGCCGTCCTTCACTTTGCGCGCCAATTTTCCGGCCGCCTGCGCATCGCCCTTGTACCGGGCGGCGATCTGCTGGAACGACGGACCGACGAGCTTGCGATCCACCGCATGGCAGCCCATGCACGCATTCGCATTAGCGACACGCTGACCAGCGGGTACATCGGCGGCAAACGCTTGAGATGCAAACACAAGCGCCACCGAGCCCGCCATCAACGCCATAAAAACACCGGCAACCCCACGCATCATTGCGGCGCCTTCGGATTGCCCGGATGCACCGCGTTCGAATTCGTGACCGGCGCCGGCGCCTGCTGCTCAAGCGGCCGCGCGCTCACCGACGAATCCGGAATCGCGCCCACCGTCGCCGCGCTCGCGTCGGGCTGCGACGCGGCGACCGGCGCCGTTGCCGCAGCAGCGGCCGCCGCCGCAGCCTCCTGCGGCTGGATGTACTGGAACACCTTCACGACCTGCGTCACCCCCGGCACCCGGCTCGCGACGTCCGCGCCGCGATTGCCTTCATCCATCGTGACGAGGCCCATCAGATACACCGAACCGCGCTCGGCCACGACCTTGAAATCGTTCGCCGAAATATCCTTCTCGGCGATCAGCGCCGTTTTCACGCGCGTCTCGAGATACGTGTCGTTCGTGCGCGACGAGAACGAACTCGCGGGCATGATCGCCAGTTCGTTGACGATTGTATTCACGTTGTTCAGTCCGCGCACGATGCTCTCTGCGCGCTGCTTCGACGCGTCCCCCGCGACTTCGCCGGTCAGCAGCACGCGGCGATTGAACACCGTCACGTTGACGTGCGCCGAGTCCGGCAGGTTCTGGCTCGTCTGCGAAAGCGCCTTCACCTGAATCTCGCGGTCTTCGGTCTGCGCGCCGAGCGTGCGCCGGTCGGTCGCCATCAACGCGCCGCCGCCCGCCGCGCCCGCAACGGCGAGAAAGCAACCCTGCAACGTCGCGGACAACCCCGCCGCAAAACCCACCACCAGCACGGTTCTCACCAGTGTCTTCTTGACGCGGAATACGCTCATCAACTAGCTCTCCTTCGGATCGTTCTCAGTCTTCGCCCAGCAACATGGCATCGATGCCGTCGCACAGACAATGGATGGTCAGCAAATGCACTTCCTGGATACGCGCGGTGCGATCCGACGGCACGCACACGTGGATGTCGGTATCGCTCAGTATTTCCTGCATGCGTCCGCCGCCTTTTCCGCTCAGCGCGACGACGATCATTTCGCGCTCATGCGCAGCTTCGATCGCGGCGATCACATTCGCGGAATTGCCGGACGTGCTGATCGCGAGCAACACATCGCCCGGCTGTCCGAGTGCCCATACCTGCTTCGAGAAAATCTGCTCGAACGAGTAGTCGTTGGCGATCGCGGTAAGCACGGACGTATCGGTGCTGAGCGCGACGGCCGGCAAGCCGGGCCGCTCGCGCTCGAAGCGGCCGATCAGTTCCGCGGCGAAATGTTGCGCGTCGGCAGCCGAGCCGCCATTGCCGCAAGAAAGAATGCGATTGCCGTTGGCAAGCGCGGCGAACATCGTGTCGATCGCTGCAGCGATCGGCATCGACAAGGTTTCCAGGGCTTCGAGTTTGACTGCCGCGCTATCGCGGAAGTGTTGTTGAATGCGTTCGACTGACATCGAGTCTCTATCTTCTACCGCGAGTGGGCCGCAATGCGCAGCCATGTTGTGAAGTCGTATGAATGAAGTCGTGCAGCCTGCCGTGCCGCTGCGGTAAACGTGTTACGCAACGCATGACGTGGGTACGTGCATGCGCGAACCGAAACACCTCGCGAAATGCGCTGCACGGCGCACTGTTGTGCCGCACGTCGTCCGTCGCCCCGTAGCTCGCACGCGAGCGCAAGTTTATCGCACTAACACGCGTTGTCCGCGCATTGCATCAGACTTCGTCGGCGCGGAAAGCATCGCGCAGCCACACGAGCCGCCCCGCTTCGAAGGCAATCACGTCGAAGCGGCAAGCGGGCTGGGCGCCTTGCTGCGACACCTGCGTCGCGAGGTAATGCTGCGCGGCGCGCACGATTCGCTGCCGCTTCTGCCACCCGATGCTCGCCGCCGCGCCGCCATACTTGCGTTGAGCGCGCGCCCGGACTTCGACGAAGACCAATGCGCCATCGCGCTCGCGCATGACCAGATCGATTTCGCCGCCGCGGCACGACACATTGCGCGCGACCAACCGCAAACGCTGGCGCTGCAGAAACTCCTGTGCGCGTGCTTCGAAAGCGGCGCCGACGAGCTTGGACCCGGCTTGTGTGGAAAAGTTGTGAGGCATGGCTCCATACGCTTTCGGCCTAGGCTCGTGCTCGTGCTCGTGCTCGTGCTCGGGCTCGGGCTCCTGCTTCGAGCGAGACGCGCTCCGAGCACGCACGCCGCCAGGACCTGGTGCCCCTGCGTGGCACAATGACGGCCTCATTCCGTCCGTCTGCGTTTTCTGCCTCATGACTTCTCTCTCCGAACTCGCGCAAGGACAGCAGTACCCTGCCGCCGCGCTGTATGTGGTGGCCACGCCGATCGGCAACGTCGCCGACATCACGCTGCGCGCGCTGCATGTGCTAGGTCTTGTCGACCGCATCGCCGCGGAAGACACGCGCAACACGGGTCAGTTGCTCGCGCGCTATGGCATCTCGAAGCCGCTCATCGCGGTCCATCAGCACAACGAGCGAGCGGCGGCGCAACGCATCGTCGAACATTTGCAGGCGGGCGAGCGCGTGGCCTATGTGTCCGACGCAGGCACGCCCGGCATCTCGGACCCAGGAGCGAAACTCGTCGATGCAGCGCGCGAAGCGGGCTTTGCAGTCGTTCCGCTGCCGGGCGCAAGCGCGCTTGCAACCGCGCTGAGCGCGGCGGGCGACTGGGTCGCGACGTTCTCGTTCCTCGGCTTTCTTCCGCCGAAAGCCAAAGCGCGCGCCGCCACACTTCAGGGGCTCGCCCATCATCCGCATGCGCTGGTCTTCTATGAAGCGCCGCATCGCATCGTCGAAACGGTGCAGGCGCTGGCCGATGCGCTGGGCGGCAAGCGCAAGCTGCTGATCGCGCGAGAACTGACGAAGTTACACGAAGCGCTGCATTGCGGCACCCTGGCCGAAGGGCCAACGTGGCTCGCCGCCGATCCGAACCGGCAACGCGGGGAATTCGTACTTGTGGTGGAAGGTGCGCAGCAGGAAGCGGCCGGCGAACACGATCACGACGCGTTGCTCGAAACGCTGCTGGAAGAATTGACCGTGAGCAGCGCGGCCAAAATCGCGGCGACGATCACCGGCGCATCGCGCAACGCGTTGTACACGCGCGCGCTCGAGCTCAAGAAAGAAGAGGACTGACGCGCGAAGCGGCCGCGCCGCAAGCGCAGCGGGAGACATCGCAAAACAAAAGGGCCGCTCATACCGATGAGCGGCCCTTCTTGCATTTACACACACAGCAGCGTGGCTGTTCGTCATGCCCGGCAGCGCCCAAAGCGCCGCCGCAAAATCATTTCTGCGCCGTCGATCCGGAGTTCGATGCCAGCGTTTCGTCGCGTGCGGCACGCGCTTCTTCCTGCGTCAAACCTTCGATCTTCACGCGCGCCGTGCCGGCGTGGCGCATATCGAGCACGTTCGCCGCCGCCATCGACAGATCAATCACCCGGCCGCGCGCATAAGGACCGCGGTCGTTGATTCGCACGACGACCGAGCGCGACGTGGCCGGATTTGTCACGCGCACATACGAGCCGAGGGGCAGCGTGCGATGCGCGGCAGTCAGCGCGTGCATGTCGTAACGTTCGCCATTCGCGGTGCGGCGGCCGTGGAAACCGCGGCCGTACCAGGAAGCGCGGCCGATCTGATGAAAGTCCGACACGTCGGTGCCGTCATCGGTGAGCGGTTTGGCGTCGGCCAGCGACGAGCCCTGGACGGCGACCTCCGAGGCCGGCGCGCTGCCGTAGGCTTGCGGTCCGAAGGACGCTGCTTGCGCATTTTTTGTGCGGAGCGGCACAGCGTTTGCAACGCTGTTGTCGGCCCCCGGCGGCGTGGCGCAACCGGCCAGCACAAAAAAGGCGAAAAGAGTCCCCAGACTACGGGATAACCGAGTTTTCATAAGACGTGCAATCACATTGTCGAGCCGCATCACGCGAAGTTGAGCGTGTTGCCTGCGACTCCGGCGGCAAAGGACGACAACGCGCCGCGCAGACGAGCGCAGTACGTCGAAGCCCGGATGCAGCTCACTGAGCCGCTACCGCACGGTTAATTTTCACGTCTGGCGCAACCTGTCCCCGGCAGCCTGACCAGACCCCACATGCCGCCATCGAACGTGGCAAACACGTTCTTGCGCGCGAAAGTTCAGCGCGCAGGAACGGCGGCGTAGGCCCCACCCAGCGTCACGACCGTTAAAGTCGTAGCAGGCGCGCGGCGCCTGGCTGGGCAAGACGTGTGCATCGAATGCATCGATACCTGATGGCCGTCATACCGCGACGGCCCTTACTTGAGTGGCGATCCGCGCGCCCATTTTTGATGGGGACGCATCGCCTTGTGGCAGCACGATTCCTCGTGCATCGGGTCCATTATACCCAAAACAGAAGTCTGCGTTGCTAAGCGACTGAAAACCTTGATGAATCTTCACCATTGCTGCAAGAATCGACAGACAAAAGCCGCAGGCGCGGCGTTTGCGGGGAGGCGACAAGCCTCGGCGCGCGCCGGAAAGACGCCGGTACAATCAACGTTTTCACCGCGGCGCCGTCATCCATGAAAGTCACCTTGATCCCCGTTACGCCGTTCCAGCAAAACAGCTCGCTGCTCGTTTGCGAGGCGACCGGACGCGCGGCCGTCGTCGATCCGGGCGGCGACCTCGACGTCATTCAAGGCGAGATCGCGCGGCAGAAGGTGAGCGTCGAAAAAGTGCTGCTGACGCATGGTCATATCGACCACTGCGCCGGCGCGAAGACGCTGGCCACGCATTACGGCGTGCCGATCGAAGGCCCGCATCCGGACGAACGTTTCTGGCTCGACAAGCTGCCGGATCAAAGCATGCGCTTCGGCTTTCCGGCTGCGCAGGCGTTCGAGCCCGACCGTTGGCTCGACGACGGCGACACCGTGCAGTTCGGCGATGAAACGCTCGAGGTCTATCACTGCCCGGGCCACACGCCGGGCCACGTCGTGTTCTTCAGCCGCGCGCATCGGCTCGCGCTGGTCGGCGACGTGCTGTTCGCGGGCTCCATCGGCCGCACGGATTTTCCGCGCGGCAACCACGCCGATCTGATCCGCTCGATCCGCGAAAAACTCTGGCCGCTCGGCGACGACGTCACGTTCGTGCCGGGCCACGGTCCCACGTCGACGTTCGGCGCGGAGCGTCGCAGCAATCCCTATGTCGCCGACGGAGTCGCCGCATGAGCAGCGAAATCTATGTCAGTACCGACGTCGAAGCGGACGGCCCGATTCCCGGCCCGCATTCCATGCTGAGTTTCGCCTCGGCCGCCTACACGGAGGACAAGCAGCTGATCGCCACGTTCTCCGCCAATCTGGAATTGCTCGACGGCGCCGCGCCGCATCCGGTGCAGGAGGCGTGGTGGAAGACGCAGCCCGAGGCGTGGGCGGCCTGCCGCACCGACTTGCAGCGTCCGGACGCGGCGCTCGCGGCCTACGTCGACTGGGTCGAGGCGCTGCCCGGCAAGCCGGTGTTCGTCGCCATGCCCGCCGGCTTCGACTTTACGTACATGTTCTGGTACATGATGCGCTTTGTCGGCCGCTGCCCGTTTTCGTGGTCGGCGCTCGACATCAAGACGCTCGCCTTCGCGATGACCGGCCTGCCGTATCGCAGGAACATCAAACCGCGCTTTCCGAAACACTGGTTCGACGAGCATCCGCACACGCACGTCGCGCTCGATGACGCCATCGAACAGGGCGCGCTTTTCTGCAACATGCTGAAGGATCTGCGCACGATGCAGGCCGCCAGCCTTGCGTCGGCGCAAGAAGGGGACGCCTCAGGACAAAATCCCGCTGAGGAACCGGCAAATTAGGTAATCTCCCTCGCTGGAGGCGTTTTGCATTGCGTTTCGTTTTCGCGCCCTCTACCATGCGGTGATACGGCGACGCAAACGGAGGCGCAGTTGACACTCGATACGTTCTCTCAAAAAATTCTGCGCCTTTTGCAGTTAGATGCACGCCGTTCGGTGCAGGAAATATCCGATCAGGTCGGCCTGTCGAGCACGCCATGCTGGCGGCGCATCAAGGACATGGAGCAGTCGGGCGTGATCCAGCGCTACACCGCGCTGCTGGATCGCGAAAAACTGGGGCTGCACGTGTGCGCGCTCGCGCACATTCACCTCACGCGTCACACCGAAGGCGGCGTCGAACAGTTCGAGCGGGAGATCGCCACCTGCCCCGAAGTCACCGAGTGCTACAGCACGACCGGCGAGTCCGATTACATCCTCAAGATCGTCGCGCCGGACATCAAGGCGTACGACACGTTTCTGCACGAACGCATCTTCAAGATTCCCGCGGTGGCGCAAGTGCGCACGAGCGTCGTGCTGCGCGAGATCAAGTTCGATACGCAGTTGCCGCTTTGAGGGGGTGGCGTGTTTTGGCGCACTTCGATGCGCTTTGATGCGCTTCGCTTCGATGGGGTTTGATGCGCGTCGGTGTGTGAGAGGTGCACGTGCGATGCGCCTGATGGTCCGCAATCCGCCGATGATGCGCCGGCGAGCCGCCGCAATCCATCAAGAGCGCCCGTTCGGCATGGCGACGCGGCCCGCCGCGCGTTGCGTTGCTCTCAAGCCTCAGTTAGTGCCGTGCGGCACTGTGGTACGGCGACGACCATGGCCCGTAGCGCCCGCCTGCGTGGACGAACCGCTTTGCGTCGACGGCGTGCTCACCTCGCGTAACACCTCCAGCTTGCGCGCACCGAGCCGGCGCTTGAGCGCGGCGAGATCCACGCGCTGGAGCCCCTCTGCGTCGCCCTTGCCGGACCCATGCGAAGGCAGCGCCGGCAGCACGACTTCGACGTCGAGCCCCGTGCTCAGATAATGAATGTTGACCGCGGCCGCCTTCACGCCGCCGGCGGCCAATGCCGCGTTGACGTCCGCGACGATCCGCTCGCGCGGCGGCAAACCGACGGGCGGATGCGCGACGGCATCGTTCTCGGGATCGACGTGAATCAGCGCGTCCAGCACGCGGCTGTCGTTCAGCACGCGCAGGCGCGCAGTCTCCGCGATGTAGTGCCCCTCGGAAACCGAGATGAGCGGATCGACCAGAATGTGCGCGTCGACAAGCGCGAAATCTCCCATTTTCCGCGTGCGTAATTCGTGGACGTCGCGCACGCCTGGCGTGGACAGCAGCAGCGCGCGCATGTCGGCGGTGGCGGCATCGTCGAGTGCGCGGTCGGACAGATCCTGCAGCGCGTCCCATCCGAACATCCAGCCCATGCGCGCCACCATGAAACCGACGATCGCCGCCGCGATCGGATCGAGCAGCCGCACGCCCGCAAGGCTGCCGAGAATACCGAGCGCAACCACCAGCGACGACGCCGCGTCCGAGCGCGCATGCCACGCATTCGCGATCAGCATGGCCGAACGCACGCGCTGAGCTTCCCGCAGCATGTAGCGAAACAGTCCCTCTTTGGAGACGAGGACGAGCACGGCCACGATAAGCGCGCTCAGATGAACGGCGGGGATGCTCTCGAGATCGGCGAGACGCGTACCGGCACGCCATAACATGCCGAAGCCGACCGCAATCAGCAGCGCGCCGAGAAAGAGCGATGCGACCGTTTCGTAACGGCTATGGCCGTAATTGTGATCGGCATCCGGCTTTGCGCCGCTGTGCCGATTGGCAAACAGCACGACAAAATCGGAAATGAGGTCGGCGAGAGAATGGATGCCGTCAGCCACCAATGCCTGCGAGTGCGCGAACACACCGACGGCGATTTGCAGCGCCATCAATACCGTATTCAGCGCAATACTGACAAACGTACTTTTGCGCGCGACGCGGTGTTTTTCAGCGGACTCAATGGCGGCGGAAGGCATCATGGAAGCGGTGGGTGTTCAACCCCTCCATTCTACCCGTCCGGTCTTAAGAATGAGCGCCCACGCCAACAAACATCTTTTAGAATCAATCGCTTATGAAAACGAAAAGCATTCGCATTCGAATTGCGCGAAGCGGCAGTGCGCGTAGCACACACACGATTTGAACGGACGACAAAAAAGCCGCGCCTGGAAACTGCGCGGCCTTAGTGAATGAGTCCAGCGCACTCGCGACGCGAGCCTCATTCGTATTACGTTAATGCTACACATGCGAGAGGCATTACACCTGATTAATTCCGGGCAAGCACTCAGTAAGCCTGGCGCCTGATTACTTCTGAATGAGAAACTTGTCGCGATCCATGCCCGCAATCCAGCGCGGCGGTTTGCCGCGGCCCGACCACGTGCTGCCGCTTTCCGGGTCACGATATTTAGGCGCAACGCCGGCACGCGGACGAGCGGCTTTTGCACCCTTGGGCGCGCGCCCGCCGCCGAGTTCGCTCAGCGAAATGCCGTAGTCGGCCATTTTCTGTTTGATTTCGTTCAGCACTTCCGCGTATTCGCGCGACTTCGCCTCTTCGATCTGCTTTTCCAGCTTCTCTCGCTGCGCGAGTAGTTCCTTGTAGGAAGACATAGGTTCCCTTGTGGTTTGGATTAACGACTGCCAGTCTTAAGCCGGCTTGCCCTTTGAAGGTGTTCATGCCTCGGAATTTGAACGCGAGATTAACACAAAATAGAAAGACTACAAACGCGTCCGCGTAAAACTAATACTTGTCCGTTTCAAAAACTTTCGCGGCGAGGCGCTGTCACGCGTCAGCTTTCATTTAGCCACTCCGCGTTTTTTGCAGACAAAGCGTCGCGCGAATCGGTAAATATGGGATTAATTATCAGCGCATGAAAATTAAGACAGTTTCCGCAAGCAAACATTTCATTGCATGAGAGCTTCGACATGAAATGTCGGCACATATTTGAAGCACTTTGGGCCTACCGTTTTCGGCGATAAGGTTTTCCCGAATAGGCAATAAACGCCTAATTGGCCCGCCGTCGAATGCAATCTTCTAGCGCCGCACGCAATGTTTCCATGTCCAGCTTCGCGCTTTCGAATGCGAAACGTTTGCGCAGACCGTTTTGCCGCAAATCGACGCCATATCTGTCGACGCCGATTAGCCGGTAGCCGCAGGCGTCGGACAGTGCGTCGGCGAATTCGCCAATCAGCGCGTCTTCCTCGTCGTGCCCGAGCACCGGCAGCGGGTCGAGTTCATCGCCGCCCAGCCAGCCCATCGCGCCGAATCCGCCGATATAACGGAGGCGGTCGAGCTTCATCGTCCAGAACGTGAAGTCGCCGAGGACGAGGTAGCGCTCCGCGTCTGGGTGATAGCGCAGATACCGCGCGACGAGTTCCGGTGCCGGGTCGACCGGTTCGAAAGTGCCGAGCAACGTGACGCGCTGACCGTTGAGCACGTCGCCGTCCGGCGCATCGACGACGAGGAAGCCGGCACGCGGATCGGCGTGCAGGTTATGCGTGTGCTCGGCGAGCCGGCTCACCAGAATCGTCGGCCGATGCTGTTCATCAGGCGCAAACGGCAGCACCGACGGATAAGGGAAGCCTTCGGGCTGGCGTGCATGCGTCGCCAGCGTGCCGACCGCGGCGGTATGCAACAGGTGCAATGGAGCTTGTGCGGGAATGTTCAAGTGTCTTCCTTTCGTCGATGAGCGAATTCTTGGCGTCCGTTGATACGCGGATTGGCGTGGCGTGCAATGCCGGCTGCCCGCCTATATATATTGCATGCACCTCGTGGATTCGCGGATTCGTGAGTCGCTGGGCGCGCACATCCGCGAACCGTCTGCCAATGCGCGACGAATCCAGCAAAAGCGCAATTCCGTGGGTTCAAGCATAAGACAGCGCCCTTCGTTAGAATCGGAAATTCGCTTTCAGTGCGCTTTCTTCCGCATCTTCCTCCTCACGAGACTCCCGTGTCCGATCGCTCCACCGACTTCGCCGCCATCCCCGCCGCTCACCGGAACCTGTCCGACACCGCGCGTCAGCGAGCGCGCATCGCAACGATGGCGCTGTTTTTCATCGCCGGCATGGTGTACGGCTCGTGGGGCGTGCATGTGCCGACCGTGCGCGACCGCTTCCACCTCAGTCCCGCCTTGCTGTCGGTCGCGCTTCTCGCGGTTGCCGGCGGCTCGATCGGCGCGATGGCCGCGAACGCGTCGTGGATTGCGCGCGCCGGCACGCGCCGCGCCTGCCTCACCGGCGGGCTCGTGATGTCGGTCTGCGTCGCGTTGATCCTCGTGGTGCCGTTTTACTGGATGCTGCTGGTCGTGCTGGCCCTGTTCGGCGCGGGCATGGCCACGCTCGACGTCGCGATGAACGCCGAAGCGAGCGCCGTCGAAAAGGCGCTGCGCAAGCCGATCATGTCGTCGTTGCACGGCATGTTCAGCGTCGGCGGGATGGTCGGCGCGGCTGTCGGCGGCGCGCTGCTCGCGCATGGGATGGCGCCGGCCGTGCATCTCGGCTTGGCCGCGGCCGTCAGCGCGCTCGTGCTGATCGCGGCCTGCCCTTCCGTGTTGCCGCACGTGCCGCACGACGAACATCCCGACTCGGCGACGCCGCGTGCGAACCGCTGGCGCTCGCCCGCGTTGTGGGCGCTCGGCACGGTCGCGCTCGTCGCGCTGATCGCCGAGGGCGCGATGTACGACTGGGCGACCGTCTATATGCGCGATGTCGTCCTCTCTTCGCCGGCGGCCGCGAGCGCCGCGTATGCCGCGTTTTCGGGCGGCATGGCAGCCGCGCGTTTTGCCGGGGACGCGGTGCGCGCGCGCTTCGGCGCTCCGCAACTGGTGATGGCCAGCGCGACGCTTGCGCTCGCCGGCATGATCGGCGCGCTGTTGGTGCCGACGCCAGTCGCGGCGCTGACCGGCTTCACGCTGATGGGCTTGGGCCTCGCCAATATGATGCCGGTGCTGTTCGCGGCCGCTGCGAGCGTGAAAGGCATCCACGCTGCCGAAGGGCTCGCGCACGTCGCCGGGCTGGCTTACTTCGGGATGCTGTTTGGGCCGGTCCTGATCGGCGCGGTGGCGCAGGTGACGAATCTGTCGATCGGACTGTCCGTGGTCGCGGTGTGCTGCGCGCTGATTGCGATCGCGGGGCCGAAGGTGCTGCAGCGGCTGAAGATTTAGCGGCTGCGGCGCAGCGGCCGTCGCCTGTTTCGTGGACTGGCGCGGAGGCGCCGGGTCCCGTTGGTTGCGATAGCCGTTACTCCTCTTAGAACGCAAGCAACGCGGGCAACGCGCCCGACGCACGCAACGCACGCAACGCGACCACCACGGCTGACGCCAACCACCAACCACCAAACCCCACCCCAAAACAAAAGGCACGCGACCGAAGGTACGCGTGCCTTTCCAATCATGCGATCACGGACAGCGCAAGCTGCCCGCACCCATGCGGTATTACATCTTCACCACGTCGAGCAGCGTCTTCTTGCCCGACTTGTAGTTGTACAGCGAGATCACGCCGTGCTTCAGATCGCCCTTCGAGTCGAAGGTCGTCTGGCCGATCACACCCTTGTAGTCGGTGTTCGGCATTGCAGCGAGGATCTTCGACGGATCGGTCGAGCCAGCGCGCTTCATTGCGTCGACGATGATGTACACAGCGTCATACGTGAACGGAGCGTAGATCTGGATCGGTTGACCGAAACGCTTCAGGTACTTCGCCTGGAACGCCGAACCGCCTTCCATCTTCTCGAGCGCCATGCCGGCTTCCGAGCAGACGATGTTGTCGGTTGCGTCGCCAGCGAGGTCCGACAGCTTGTCGGTACACACGCCGTCGCCTGCCAGCACCTTCGCGCGCAGGCCGAGCTGCTTGGCTTGCTTCGCGAACGGGCCGCCGGTGGCGTCCATGCCGCCGTACATGATCGCGTCCGGGTTTTCGCCCTTGATCTTCGTCAGAATCGCGCGGAAGTCGACAGCCTTGTCGTTCGTCGCGTCATGCGACATCACGTTCAGGCCCAGCGACTTTGCGGTCTTTTCGAATTCGTTCGCGAGACCCTGGCCGTAAGCGGTCGAGTCGTCGACGATCGCGACGCTCTTCACTTTCAGACCCTTGGCTGCGTAGTTAGCCAGTGCCGGACCTTGTTGCGCGTCGGTCGCAACGACGCGGTACGTCGTCTTGAAACCTTGTTGCGTATAGGCCGGGTTCGTTGCCGACGGCGAGATCTGCACGATGCCTGCATCGCTATAGATCTTCGAAGCCGGAATCGACGTGCCCGAGTTCAGGTGGCCGACCACTGCCACAACCTTGTCGTCGACCAGCTTCTGCGCGACTTGCGTAGCAGTACGCGGGTCGGCTGCGTCGTCTTGTGCGTCGAGTTGCAGCGTGACTTTCTGGCCGCCGATCGTCAGGCCCTTCGCGTTGATTTCTTCAACCGCGAGGCGTGCGCCGTTTTCGTTGTCTTTCCCCAGGTGAGCGATACCGCCAGTCAGCGGTGCAACGTGACCGATCTTGACGACCGTGTCGGCTGCAGCCGATGTTGCCAACGTCGCGAACAGCATCGCCGCAGCGCTGATCGGCAACAGCTTTTGAATCTTGATGTTCATGTAAGTCTCCAGTTTCGGTCCCAAAAACAACGTAATCGCCCTGTGCCCCCGCTTCCCCAACACGTGTCGCTCAGTCCCGTGGACGACCACGCCGGTTGCATCGTTCATGCACTTGGCCAGTACGTCTGCCGGACTGTTTGTGACAGGCGGCAACCCGTACTTGCGCGCAAGTGTAGGCTATCAAATTAATTTGTGGGACTTTTTTGAGGAAGTGGGATGAACACTAATAGCGTTTATCCAGTGGCGCCGGCTTCCGGCTTGCGTCGCGGGCTGGAAAGCACCGGCCCATGCGGGTTTCCGCTATATGAGCAACGCATCGGCGAGTAAGCGCTAAAGGTTTTAGCGAGTCAAACCGTTAATGGTTCGAATGAGGCGGAATACGTCGAAATGGATTCGAGCGGCCGGCACTTTTTTTGAAAACGACGCGCGCCGCAAGCGGGGGCGGCACGCGTCCTGACTCGTCGCGGTTCAGCGTTTAAATCCAGCGACGAACGCCGCGATGCCGGCGCTTGCCGCACGCCATTCGTCGTCGAGTTGGGCCATCAGTTCTGCCGCGCCGAAGTCCTCGCGCCGCGAGCGGCCGAGCGGCGCACCTTGCCCCGACCACAGCGACAGATAATCGCCGTTCTGCGCGCGGCCGGCCGTCTGACGCAACTCCTGCGTCAATGCGTTCTGCACGGGATACGGCGCGATCTTCTGCGGCGCTTCGCTCAGGCGCTGCATCAGCGGATTGCGGATGCCGCGCGCGTGGCGGCCAGTGATCGCGTAGGTCACCGAAGTCGACGTGTCGGAAATCGAGCGCAGCCGGTCTTTCCATGCCTGCGGTATCGCGCTTTCGCGGGAAGTCAGGAACGCGGTGCCCATGACCGCGGCTTGCGCGCCGAGCGCGAGCGCGGCGACGATTCCCCGTCCGTCCATGATGCCGCCGGCGGCGAGCACCGGCAGTCCGGTTGCGTCGACGAGTTGCGGCACGAGCGCCATCGTGCCGACCAGCGCTTCTTCGAATGAACCGATGAACGTGCCGCGATGCGCGCCCGCCTCCGAACCCTGCGCGGCGATCGCATCGGCGCCCGCGTCGCGCCACGCGACGCCTTCCGCAACATGCGTCGCGGTGCCGATTACATATTGACCGTTCGCCTGCAGCCGCGCGACGTCTTCGCGTGACAGCAGCCCGAACGTGAAGCTGACCACCGGCACACGCGATTCGATCAGCGCCTCCAACTGCGCGCGAAAATCCGGCGCGTAGCGTTCGAGCGGCCGGCCCGGCGGCAAACCTAGGTCCGCGCGCACCGGGTCGATGGCTTCGAGCGCGCGGCGCACGGTGGCGTCGTCGGGCGCGGCAGGCTGCAGCACGAACAGATTGACGCCGAACGGGCGATCCGTCAGCGCGCGAATCGCCGCGACGTCGCTCGCGATTTTCTCCGGCGACAGCGCCGCACCGGCCAGCGTGCCGAGGCCGCCGCTATTCGACACGGCCGCGACCAACTCGGGCGTCGTGGCGCCCGCCATCGGCGCCTGCACGACCGGCACACGCAAGCCAAAACGCTCGGCAAACGGCGTCACAAAACTGCCTTCACTCATGATCGATTCTCCTTCGCGCAATCCGCTCGCCATCCCCGCGAGACCTTACCGTGGACTCTACCGGCGCGACGCGCAACAGGAAAATGAATAATCGAGAACGTTCGGATCGTCCAATGAGATTGCCTTGACGATGCCCGTCGAACGGGCTTTCGAAGGCTGTTCGCAAGGCTTTGCCGGGGGTGCCTGCATCGGCTTTCTTTTGGTGGCACACTGACCGCCCGCTTCAGGCATTCGCGCCTCTTGCATTCGTTTTGTCTCAACTCGCCCACTCAATTCATTCGCGCGACCGCGCGCGATTACGGAGGACACCATGAGCATCACTTCGCGATGGATCGACATTCCCGCCGGCAACGACACGTTCGGCGGCTATCTCGCGCTGCCCAAAAGCGGCAAGGGACCGGCTGTCATCATCATTCAGGAAATCTTCGGCGTGAACAGCCATATCCGCTCGGTCGCGGATCAATATGCGCAAGACGGCTACGTCGCGCTCGCACCCGACGTGTTCTGGCGCGTGCAGCCGCGCGTCGAGTTGACCTATGAAGGCGCGGACCGCGCGAAGGGCGTCGAACTGATGCAGAAGCTCGACGCAAACCAGGCGGCCGACGACATCGGCGCAACGGCCGCGGCGCTGCGCGCGATGCCCGAAGTCACCGGCAAGATTGCGGCAATCGGCTTCTGCTTCGGCGGACTGCTTGCATATTTGACGGCCGCGCGCGGCAGCGTCGACGCCGCGGTCGCCTATTACGGCGGCGGCATTCAGAACAAGCTCGACGAAGCCGCGAAGGTTAAGGTGCCGATGCAGTTTCACTACGGCGAACTCGACCAGCATATTCCGCTGTCGGCCGTCGGTCAGATTCAGGAGCGCTTTGCCGGCCGCACCGATGCCGAGTTCCACATCTATCCGAACGCGGATCACGGCTTCAACTGTTCGGACCGTGCGTCGTACAACCAGCGCGCCGCCGCGCTCGCGCATGGCCGCACGCTGACGTTCCTCGGCGAGCGGTTGTAAGTCGGGCAAGTGACGCAAGTCACGCACTGACGCGATAGGCTCGCCGCGGCGGCGCGCGAGTCGGTTACGCTTCAAGGGCGGCGCGCCCGCTCTTTTCGCGTCGATGCACGCGGCGGCAAATCACGGCGTAGCTGTGCCGCCGCGCCGCCGCTTGCGTGCATCGACGATGGACATCCCACATCCGCCAGCGAGGTCCTTTCCGCCGTGCTATCAGACTATCTCGCCCATGACGCCCTCGGCCTGGCCGAACTCGTGCGGACTCGCGAAGCCAGCGCGCGTGAGTTGCTGGACACAGCGATCTCGCGCACCGAAGCGGTCAATCCCGCGATCAACGCGATCGTGCTGAAGGACTACGAAGCCGCCCGCGAACGCGCGTCGCGTTACGACGCGAGCATGGCGAACGGCATCAACGGCGCAAATGGCGCGGACGCCGACAGCCCGCAAACCGCGCTCGCCGGCGTGCCGTATCTGATCAAGGATCTGGGCGCCGCCGTCGCGGGCCTGCGCATGACGATGGGCAGCCGTCACTATCGCCACTTCATTCCCACCGACGACGCGCCCGTCGTCGCACTCGCCAAAGCGGCGGGCCTCAACATCTTCGGCAAGACGAGCACGTCGGAGCTCGGTCAAATGCCTTATACGGAGCCCGAACTATTCGGTGCGTGCCGTAATCCGTGGAATCTCGACCATACGCCCGGCGGCTCGAGCGGCGGTGCGGCGGCGGCAGTCGCGGCGGGCATCGTGCCGCTCGCGCATGCATCGGACGGCGGCGGCTCGATCCGCATCCCCGCGTCGTGCTGCGGACTGTTCGGGCTCAAGCCGTCGCGTGGACGCGTGCCGCGCATGCCCGCCGCGGTCGCGGCCGGCGAACTCGGCGTCGATCACGCCATCTCGCGCAGCGTGCGCGACAGCGCGTTGTTGCTCGACCTGCTCGCGGGCAACGCGGACCGTCCGCTCGGCGCGCCGGGTACGTTTCTCGGCGCGAGCCGCGAGCCGTGCAAACCGCTGAACATTGCGTACGTGACCGAGCCGATGCTCGCCCCGTCGCTTTCCGCCGATGCACGCGCCGCGCTCGACGACGCCGCGCAACTTGCAAGCTCGCTGGGACACAACATCGAGCCTGTTTCGCTCCGGATCGATTTCGACGCGGTCAGGCACGCGTTCCTCACGCTGTGGTCCGTCACGGCGGAAGACCTCGTGCTGAACGCCGAGCGCATCACCGGACGCAAGCCGTCGCGCGACGAGTTCGAAATCTCGACGTGGGCGATGGCGCACGTGGGCCGCAAGCTCGGTGAGCGCGGCCTGCCCGGGGCGCTCGAAGAACAGCGCCGCATCACCGAACGTCTGACCGATCTGTTGAGCCGCTACGACGTGATCCTCTGCGCGACGCTCGCCGCGGCGCCCATCAAGATCGGCGAGATGCATCCGACGCAGGCCGAGCGCATGCAGATGCGCGCAGTCAGCGCGATGCCGCTCGAGCCGCTGATGAAGAAGCTGCTCGCCGAGGCATCGAACAAGGCGTTTGCGTGGGCGGGCTGCACCGAGCTCTTCAATCTGAGCGGCCAGCCGGCCATGTCGATACCGCTTTACTGGAATGCGCGCGGACTTCCCGTTGGCGTGCAGTTCGCGGCCCGCGACGGCGGCGAAGCCACGCTGCTGCGCCTTGCCGCGCAACTCGAAGCGGCACGGCCGTGGTTCGACAAGCGTCCGCCGCTGATCAAGGCGCGCAGCTAGGCGGTGTGATGTGAGGTGAACGGTTTGCGCTGCGCGTGCGTCGGCATCGACGTGACGATGGCCCGGCATGCAAGCCACTGCGACGATCGACGCAGCCAGTCCGCGCATCAAGTAATAAGTCGGTG
Organism: Paraburkholderia sp. RCC_158; assembly: GCF_041355255.1. NCBI lineage: Bacteria > Pseudomonadati > Pseudomonadota > Betaproteobacteria > Burkholderiales > Burkholderiaceae > Paraburkholderia > Paraburkholderia sp. RCC_158. Next base: position 39,197 of record NZ_JBFUPM010000015.1, read on the forward strand.
CGAGCGGCGAGCCGCTCGCCTCGGTAAGCGAGGTGACGACGAACGGTCCAAAGCCGCCGAACATCGTCACGGCAATGCGGTAGACCAACGATAAACCCGTGCAGCGCAAATCCGCAGGGGAACAGTTCGGCGATCAGCGCGCCGAACTGCCCGTCATATTGCAGCGCACTTCAGCCAACGCATGAAGGCAGCGTGAGAACCACGCGATCAGGCCTTCTTGTTATACGCACTGCACCAGCCCTTCGCCGCAACCTGCTTGCCGGCGAACATCGGACACGGCGCGTACGGATCGCTCGCTTTGCCCTGATAGAAGCTGCAATTGCCGCAGTCCTGGCCCGGTGCGTACTTGGCGAACTTCGCCTTGTCGACCTTGCTGGCGTCTTCCTTGTAGCCGAGCGCCTGTGCGGTCGGGTCGCTTTCTGCGACCTTCGGTGCATCGGCGAATGCCTGGCGGGACAGTGCCAGCGACGAGGCCACGCCGATACTGGAAATCAAAAACGTGCGACGGGAAGCTTTCATGGGGACTCACTCCATTTATATTGAACTGATCGCCGTTCTGATGACAGCGGTCCCCAAGGATATCAATGAAGCCGTCTCAGGTGACGGGTCAAATGATAGAGATAAGCGAATCGCAACGACATCAGGCCGCCCGCGTGAAGCGCAACGGCGTGCGCTCATGCGCGGCCGCTCAATTCGCACACCCGCTGCGCGATCGCCAGGCAAGCCGTGAGTCCCGGCGATTCGATGCCGAACAGATTGACGAGTCCGCGCACGCCATGCGCGGCCGGTCCCTGGATCACGAAATCGGCGGCGGGTTCGCCGGGGCCCGACAGCTTCGGACGGATTCCCGCGTAAGCCGGCTGCAGCGCGTTGTCCGGCAGCGCCGGCCAGTAAGCGCGAATCGCTGCGTAGAAAGATTCGGCGCGCTGGGGATCGACGTCGTAGTTGATCGCATCGACCCATTCGACGTCCGGACCGAAGCGCGCCTGGCCGCCAAGGTCGATCGTCAGATGCACGCCGAGCCCTGCTTCGTTCGGCATCGGATAGATCAGGCGGCTAAACGGCGCGCGTCCGGAGATGCTGAAGTAGTTGCCGCGCGCGAGGTAAAGCGGCGGAACGTGGCGCGCGTCGAGTCCGCGAATCTTGCGCGCCAGCGCGTTCGCGTGCAGCCCGGCGCTGTTGATCACGCAAGCGGCGCTGATCGTGGTGGGCGCGTCGCCGCTGACCTTGATGATGAAGCGGCCATTGCCCGCTTCGATTGCCTCGACCGGCGAGTGGAACGCGAACATCACGCCGTCGCGCTCGGCGTCGCCTTGCAAGGCCAGCATCAACTGATGACTGTCGACAATGCCTGTCTGCGGCGAGAACACGGCCGCCACGCATTCGAGCGCCGGTTCGAGCGCCTGCGCCTCGCTGCCCGTAATGCGCATCAGGTCGAGCACGCCGTTGTCGCGGCCCTTGGCCATGATGCTGTCGAGCTGCGGAATCTGATTGTTCGACGTCGCGACGAGCAGCTTGCCGCAGCGCGAATGCGGCACGTTACGCTCGACACAATAGTCGTAAAGCATCTCGCGGCCGCGCACGCATAGCGTTGCCTTCAGCGAGCCGCGCGGATAGTAGATGCCCGCGTGAATCACTTCGCTGTTGCGCGAACTCGTGCCCACGCCGATTGCCTCGGCGGCTTCGAGCACGATCACTTCGCGCCCGCGCGCCGCGAGCGCACGCGCCACCGCGAGCCCGACCACGCCGGCGCCGATTACGACACATTCGATCTGGTCCATGTCCCTCGACGCAGCCGACTTCGCTACGCGCCGCCTCGTTCATCCATGTAGATGGCAACAGCATGCGGCCAACGAACGCCGTACACCGCTCGCTGCCGAACGCACTGCCGTTTTGCGACCGTTTTACAACGGTCATCCGACCGCTGCCTCAAATTGTACGACGCCGCGCGCACGGCGATGCGCTCCCGCTGTTTCCAGCGGCAGCGCATCGTGCGGCCATTCGCAGTTTTTGGCGGGAATGGACAGTGGCTGCCTAGAAGCCGATCGGCCTGCGACGGTTGCCGAAGTCGAGCCGGATGTCGCCGCCGCCGATCTCGTCGCGTCCGTCGATGCGCGCCGCACCGAAGCCGTTCAGAATCGCCCGGCGCATTTCGCGAGGCGACGCGTTTTTCAGCGCGTCGAGCGCGTCATCGCCGAGCTGCTCCGGAAAGCGCAGACCCCAGTTGTGCGCGCCGCGAATCTCGGCGTAGATGGACTGCGCGATGCGGCGCGCGCCGTCGCGATCCGGCGGCGGAATCTCATACACGTTCATCCGGTTCATGATCGGCTCGGGAATCGAGCGCGCGTCGTTCGCCGTCGCAATCCAGATTACGTGGCCGGCATTGATCGGAATCTCGGCGAATTCGTCGATGAAACTCTGCGCCGTGTCGTGCTCCAGCAGCGCGTACAACGCACCGAGCGGATCGTATTGCGAGTCGCCGGTAGCCTTGTCTATTTCGTCGACGGTAATCACCGGGTTCGCATAGCTGCCGTTCACGAGCGCATCGAACACCTTGCCCGGCTTGGCGTTTTTCCATTGCGACGACGCGCCGGAAAGAATCCAGCCGGCCGTCAGCGAGCTCATCGCGACATACTGATAAGCCGTGCCGAGCAGGCGCGCTAACTGCTTCGCGAAATGCGTCTTGCCGATGCCGGGATCGCCGAGCAGCAGAATTGGCATCAGTTCGAGACGGTCCTCGGTCTCGAGGCAGAGCGCGACCTGCTTGCGGATGTCGTCGAGCGGATCGGCGAAGTTCGGCAATGCGTCGATCAGATCGTCGATCGACGGCATGCGGTTCGGCTTCACGCAGAACCGCAGATTGCCGGTTTTCAGCATCTTTTCGTAGGTTGTGCGCAGCGCGTCGTTGGCGCCTTCGCTCAGATCGTTCAGCGCGGTCTCGACCTGATCGAGGTCGTACACCTGACTGAAAGACGCTACGGCGATTTCCTGTCTGACCATTGCTGTTGTCATTGCTCACCCCGTCTGACTGGCCTTGCTAGGCGGCATCCGATGGACGCCGTTTCAGGTCCAGTTTAACGAGGACAGATCGGCACGCAAGCCAGCAGTCGTGCGGCTCTGCTGCTAACAGCCGGTTATGCTGCAAAGCCGCGCCAAGCGCGCAGCGAGCACAACCGGCGCGCTTCGAAATAGATTGTTGCTGAACCCGGCCCCGTTTAACGTGTCAGAAAAGCGTTGCGCTCATCAGGCGTAAGATGGCCCTCTGACCAGGCTGCCGGACGCAGTCACCGGAGATTCGTTCTATGTGGAAAACGTCTATCGCGGCCGTGCTGATCGGCACTTCGATGCTGGCACAGGCGCAGCAGCGGCCGCCGCAGCAGGTCGTGCAATGGCAACTGCAAGTGCTGCTCAACGGGCAGCAGATCGACACCTTCGACGGCACGACCACGGTCGGCCAGGCGCGCACGGACACGCATCACAAGGTGGTGCAGCACAACGTCGGCTGCAAGGATCAGCCGGCGGGCAGCATCGACCTGGCGCGCACGCTCACGGTATCGCCGCTGCAGGCGGACAGTAACGAAGTGACGCTCTCCATCGAGGCGCAGGAAACGTTCGAGGACAGCGCCGCGCGCCAGACCGACACCGGCTGCAAGCTGCCGCCGCAGCCGCGCCAGGTGAGCGCGAGCCATCCCGGTCTGAAGGTGGCGGCAGGTCAATGGGCGAGCTGGACGATCGTCGACAAAGACCCGGCGCTCGTCTACCGCGTCCGCGCAAATCTGACGAATGGCGCCAATGCGGCAAGCGCAACCAGCGCGGCCAGTGCGGCCAGTGCGGTGAACTGACTGCGCTGCGAGCCAGCGACAAGCCCGCGGCAAATCAGGCGCAAGCGCGTTCCGCTCGAGGGGGTTGAAAAGCGAAGCTGAAGAGCCAACCTGAGAGACCCGCGAACAACGCATGAACAATCGAAGCTCCGAAAACAGAACACGTGGATAACGCGGCATGCGAAACCCCGAAGAATTGATCCGCGAAAGCACAGCACCCAAGGATTTCGTGGCGGTGAGCTGGAACCTTCACAAGGGCCGCACGCCGCTCGGCTTTCAAGCCTGGCAAGCCATGCAGCGCTGGGTTCAGTCGACCCACGCGGACGCCTATTTTCTGCAGGAAGCGATGGCGCGCCGCATGCCGTCGCCGGTATTGGCGAGCAGCTTCGGCGCGCCCGTCGCCGATCCCTTGAACGATGTCTGGCATTGCCAGGCGACCGAAATCGCGCAGGCGCTGCAACTGGAAATCGCGCTTGGGCCGAACGTGTTCAAGCCGTCGTGGCGGCACGGCAATGCGATTCTGTCGCCGCATCCGTTGGATCTCGGCGGACGCTGGGATATTTCCGCGCATCGCTTCGAGAAACGCGGGCTGCTGGTCGCACGCGCGACCTTCGGCGGACACTCGGTCACCTTGCTGTGCGCGCACCTCGCGCTGACGCGCTCGGCGCGCTTGCGTCAGATGAACTGGATCGCTCACTGGATCGCGAAGGAAGCGCCGGACGGTCCGCTCGTGCTGGCCGGCGACTTCAACGACTGGCGCAACGATTCGGTGCCGCTTTTCGGCGAGCACGGCCTGCATGAAGTGGCCACGCTGCTCGGCGAGGCGGGCCGCACGTTCCCCGCTTTTTCGCCCGCCCTCGCGCTCGACAAAATGTTCGTGCGCGGCATGAAGCCGATCGAATGGATTCCGCCGACGCAGGAAACCGCTTGGCTGTCGGATCATTTGCCGTATATGGCGCGCTTGCGGGTGGAGTGACGACGCGGAGCGTGGTTTGGCATGCGGGCCGAAAAGCGCGCTTTCGATCGATGCGATTGCACTTGCGCTTGCGAACGCGCGGTCACGTAGACACAAATGCAGACGCCGGCCGGGCCTATGCGCTTTCTGCCGAACGCGCGCCTCGGCGCGACGTCACTCATTGCGCGGTTGCAGCGGGCAAACGCTGACATTCCCGAGCCTGGTTTTCCGCCCGTTTGCCTGCTTTATTGGCAGGGTCTATGCTGCGCCGCACGGCAGCTTTCTGTATCATCCTGAAAATGTTGCCCGCGCGGCGCGCCTACCCGGCGCGAGCCGGACAGCCGGTGGCAGCCGCCCCGCGCGGCCTTCGTCCATCGCCGTACCCTTGGTGACGCGCGGCGGCAAGCACGCCTGGCACTGCCCGTCGCCGGTCGTAGTCGGACCCGGCGGACCCAGCGAAAACCGGCGCCCGCGCTCTTCGGCCGGAAATCCGCATGATGAGTTCGACGAACGCCGGTTGATCACCGCCGCTCGACCGCTTGATTCGCTGTTTGATTCGCTTTTCGCGCCCCATCGCCGCGTCTCGGCCCGCTGGCGGCGGGCGCGGTAAAATAACGGATTGCGCGCCATTCCGCCCGCGGGTGAGCGCAGCATCGCCCTTGCCGTGCCGGCCGGCTCCAACGACTGGCCGCCTTTGTTTTCGCACTATCCAAGAAGCCATGAGCAACCTCAATTCACAAACCGTCCTGAGCGTCCATCACTGGACCGATACGCTTTTCAGCTTCACCTGCACGCGCGATCCGTCGTTCCGTTTCGAAAACGGCCAGTTCACGATGGTGGGCCTCGAAGTCGACGGCAAGCCGCTCTTGCGCGCGTACAGCCTCGCGAGTGCGAACTACGAAGAACATCTCGAATTCCTGAGCATCAAGGTGCAGGACGGCCCGCTCACGTCGCGTTTGCAGCATCTGAAAGTGGGCGACCAGGTGCTGATCGGCAAGAAGCCGGTCGGCACGCTGATGGCGGACAACCTGCTGCCCGGCAAGACGCTGTGGCTGCTGTCCACCGGCACGGGCCTCGCGCCGTTCATGTCGATCATCAAAGATCCGGACATTTACGACCGCTACGAGCGCGTGGTCCTCACGCACACCTGCCGTTTCGTCGACGAACTGGCGTACAAGGAATACATCACCGACCACCTGCCGGCGCACGAGCACCTCGGCGAACTGGTGCAGGAAAAGCTGCTGTATTACCCGACGGTCACGCGTGAAGCGTTCGAGAACCGCGGCCGCATCACCGAACTCATCGAGACGGAAAAGCTGTTCGCCGACCTGGGCGTGCCGGGCTTCTCGCTCGAAAACGACCGCGTGATGCTCTGCGGCAGCCCGCACATGCTGCGCGACACGCGCAAACTGCTCGACGACCTGGGGTTCCAGGAAGGCAGCAACAACGAGCCGGGCCACTATGTGGTCGAAAAGGCGTTCGTCGGTTAAGCGATTTTTCGCGGTTCGCGCCGCGAAACCAGGGAAAAGGAGCCTTCTGGCTCCTTTTTTTTCGCCGTTACAATTGGGCACCGGATATTTGACATTTTCTGTCGGCAATCTTCCTACAGAACGGCATGAGCGGCATGTCAGGCGTTACGTGAGGTAATGCCGCTAAGCCTTGGTGGGCCTGCATTTTTTTCTTTTTTGGGATATGATCGCGGCGCGCCGCCGGGCGATTTCACTGCCGCTCATGGCACGACGCGCTTGTTACTGAATGTAAATTTCGTTACGTTGCTGCGTAGTGATCTGCCCGTCGTAGTCATCTGATGCGGCCATATTGGAGGCCCGAGACCTGATGCGTTCTTTCGTCTTCGCGGCGCCGATGCGCCACCGCTTCGCCGTCCGCGCCGCTTTCTGAGAGAAAGTCATGGATACGTCGACTGTCGTCCGTTTCACCAGCCATGCTTCGGCCTTGTTGCCGCGCGCCGCCGAAGACGCGGGCCGCGCGTCGGCGTCGGCGTCGGCGTCGGCGTCGGCGTCGGCGTCGGCGTCGGCGTCGGCGTCGGCGTCGGCGTCGGCGTCGGCGGAACGGGAATTGGCTCGCCTGCGCTCGCGCGTGCGGGAGCTTTCCGCCGAACTGGTCCGGGCGCAGGAAGCGGCATGCCGTCACGTCGCGCGCGAACTGCATGACGGCGTGGGCGCCGAATTGACCGCGACGCGCTTCGCGCTCGCCGGCGTGGAAACCTGGCTGCCCGCCGACGCTCCGGCGCAATGCTCGGCCGCGCTCGCCGTCGCCAACCGCTCGCTCGACGCCGTTTGCGCCGCGACCCGCCAGGCGGTGGCCGAACTGCATGCGCCGGCGCTCGAAGCGGGCATCGTCGGCGCGCTCGCCCAGTGGACCGGCGACTTCGCCGCCCGCACGCAGTTGCGCACGAGCTTCGTCTGCGCGGCCGACGTGCGTCTCACGCGCCTCTCCGCCGACGCCGCGCTCGCCGTGTTCCGCGTCGCCCAGGAAGCGCTGAACAACATTGCCAAGCACGCGCGCGCCGAATCCGCCGACGTGCGGATTGAAACCAGCCGTCGTCATCTGACGCTGATCGTCAGCGACGACGGCGTCGGCGTTTCGCGCCACGCGCATCGCAGACACGGGCATTTCGGGCTGAGTGGGATGAAGGCGCGCTGTGCGGCCTTCGACGGCACGCTGAGCGTGAGCGCCCGGCGCGGCTTCCAGCCGCTGGTGCAAAACCCCGCGCAAAAGCCGGCGCAACGCGGCGATGGCGAAGGCCCGCGCGGCACGCTCGTGCGCGCGCGGTTCGCGTGGGACGCGATGCTCGCCGACGCGCAGCCAGGCGGCGGCCTGCGCGCGCTGCAATCGTGAGCGAGCCGTCATGAGCCTGCGCATCCTGCTCGCCGACGATCACGCCGTGGTTCGCCAGGGCGTGCGCCAGTTGCTGCTGGATCGCGGCGTCGCGCGCGAGGTCACCGAGGCGCAGACCGGCGCCGAAGCGCTCGACGCCGTCGCGGCCCACAGTTTCGACGTCGTGCTGCTCGACATTTCGCTGCCGGACATGAACGGCGTCGAAGTGCTCAAGCGCCTGAAGCGCAAGGCGCCGCGCGTGGCGGTGCTGATGTTCTCGATGTATCGCGAGGATCAGTACGCGGTGCGCGCGCTGAAGGCTGGCGCCGCCGGCTATCTGTCCAAAACCGTCGATGCCGCGCAGATGATCGGCGCGATCCAGCAGGTCGCGGCCGGCCGCAAATACGTGAGCCCGGCGATGGCCGAGGCGCTCGCCGATTATGTCTCCTTCGACGGCGAGCAGTTGCCGCACGAAAAGCTCTCCGACCGCGAATACCAGACCCTGTGCATGCTCGCGTCGGGCAAACGGCTGACCGACATTGCCGAGGCGCTGTCGCTGTCGGTGAAAACGGTGAGCGTGTACCGCACGCGCCTGCTCGAGAAGATGAAGCTGCGCAACAACGCCGAACTCACTTTCTATGTGATGAGCAACCGGCTCGTCGACCTCAATCCGGCGATGGCGGGGTAAGCTGGCGGCTGCGGCAGGTCGGATGCCGCCGGGTTGCCGCTGGAATGCCGCTGGATTGCCGCTGGATTGCCGCTGGAATGCCGCTGGAATGCCGCTGGATTGCCGCTGGATTGCCGCTGGATTGCCGCTGCGATGCCGCTCGGTCACGCCAGCGCCACGTATCCAGAGCCCCGTCTTTTTAGCGCGTCCCAAAAAGGTGCATGCGCGCGCATCCGCTAAAATCGCGGGTTTCCCGACATTCGGCGCGCGACACGCGTGCACTACTGGAGACCCCCGCCAATGTCCCTGTTCCGCAAGAAGAGCGTCGAGCACATGCTCGCGACGAGCGCCCAGAACGCCGGCCTCAAGAAAGCGCTCGGTGCGCTAGACCTGACGTTTCTCGGCGTCGGCGCCATTATCGGCACCGGCATTTTCGTGCTGACCGGCACGGGCGCCGTGCAAGCCGGCCCGGCGCTGATGATCTCGTTCCTGATTGCGGCCGTCGCGTGCGGTTTCGCGGCGCTCGCCTACGCCGAATTTGCATCGACGATTCCGGTCGCGGGCTCCATCTACACGTATTCGTACGCGACGCTCGGCGAACTGGCCGCGTGGATCATCGGCTGGGATCTGATGCTCGAATATGGGCTCGCGACGTCCGCGGTTTCGGTGGGCTGGTCCGGTTATCTGCAATCGCTGCTGTCCGGTTTCGGCGTGTCGTTGCCGGTCGCGCTGACGGCGGCGCCGGGCGCGTTGCCCGGTCATGAAACGCTCTTCAATCTGCCCGCGTTCCTCGTGATGATGGCGATCACCGCGCTGCTGTCGGTCGGCGTGCGCGAGTCGGCGCGGATCAACAACGTGATGGTCGCGATCAAGGTGACCGTGGTGCTGCTCGTGATCGCGGTCGGCGTGTTTCATGTGACGCCGGCGAACTGGCACCCGTTCATGCCGAACGGCTGGAACGGCGTGTTCGGCGCGGCCGCGGTGATGTTCTTCGCGTTCATCGGCTTCGACTCGGTATCGTCCGCCGCCGAAGAGGTGAAAAACCCGAAGCGCGACTTGCCGATCGGCATCATCGCGTCGCTTGGCGTGTGCGCGGTGTTGTATGTCGCGGTGGCCGCTGTGGTGACCGGCATCGTGCCGTCGGCGCAGTTCGCGAACGTGTCGCATCCGGTGTCGTATGCGTTGCAGGTTGCGGGTCAGCCGTGGGTGGCGGGCTTCATCGATCTGGGCGCGGTGCTCGGCATGCTGACCGTGATCCTCGTGATGGCTTACGGACAGACGCGCGTGATTTTCGCGATGTCACGCGATGGTTTGTTGCCTGCACGGCTTTCGCGTGTGCATCCGCGGTTTGCGACGCCGTTCTTCACGACGTGGCTCGTCGGCATTTTCTTCGGGCTCATCGGGGCGCTCGTGCCGTTGAATGTGCTGGCGGAGCTGATCAACATCGGCACGTTGGCGGCGTTTTCGATGGTGTCGATCGCGGTGCTGGTTTTGCGTAGGACGCATCCGGAGTTGCCGCGCGCGTTCCGGTGTCCTGGTGTGCCGGTGGTGCCGGTGCTTGCTGTCGCTTCGTGTCTGTTTTTGATGGTGAATTTGCAGGCTATTACCTGGGTGGCTTTTTTGGTTTGGTTGGTGGTGGGGATGGGGATTTATTTTGGGTATTCGAGGAGGCGGTCGCATTTGGCCCGATGAGGGCAGGGGTTTTTGTTGTTGTTGTTGTTGTTAGTAACCCCCTTGGCCTTTCCTTGATTTCGCTGTGGTCTATTTCGCGTTGCCCCTGTGCGGGGCGGCACTCACTTTCTTTGCCGCCGCAAAGAAAGTAAGCAAAGAAAGCGGGCTCATACCGCCAGCTTTTAGATGGCTCCTCCGGTTCGGAGTGGGCAGTGGTGCGCCTTACATCCGTGTCCTCGCGCATTCGACGTTAGTGACAAGGCAGTCATTCTTCCGGCGACGCTTCGCGCGCCGCAGCGGTCGTTCCCAAAACCATCGCGCGTTCGGCCGTGTCGCGGGCCGCGAGTCGTCGCGAGGGTTCTGCGGTTCCCCGCGCCGCGAACCGTCGCTGCGCTTCGCGCTCTTCTGGCTCCGCCGCCGCGTTCTTCAAAAGCGCGAGCGGAACGCACGCATTTAGATTCCCGCCAAGCAAAGTGATCGCCCCGCCGGCGCCTCGCCGAGGCGAAGCCGATGGCTCCCACCGCGAAAAAACGCAAGCGAGCGGTGTAAGCGAACCCTTCCGGCGAGCACGCAGTGCGAGGCGGGAAGCATGACTGCCTTGTCACGAGCGCGGAGTGTGCGAGGGCACGGATGTAAGACGCGCCACTGCCCGCTCCGAACCACGGAACCCACCTACAAGCTGGCGGTGTAAGCCCGCTTTCTTTGCTTACTTTCTTTGCGGCGGCAAAGAAAGTGAGTGCCGCCCCGCACAGGGGCAACGCGAAATAGACCACCGCGAAATCAAGGAAAGGCCAACCGAAGCCAAGGCCAACCCAAACAGACCAAAGCAAAACCAGGAAAAGGCCAACAGGGTAAAAAAGAGCGCCACAGGCAAAACAACCCCCATAGCGCCCCCGCCCAATTTGTGCTTTACTTTTCGGCAGACTCATAAAAAACCGCAGCACCCTAATCGGACCTCGCGAACGAGCAGCAGGCTGAAGGCAGAACAAAAGCGGTCCGGTTTCCCCCCATCAGGAGACGACTTCATGGCGATCAGCATTAGTCTGACGGTGAACGGTGCGCCCATCAGCGCTTCAGTCGAGCCCGGCACCCTGCTTGTTCAGTTCCTTCGCGATCAACTCCGGCTCACCGGCACGCACGTCGGCTGCGATACGGCCCAGTGCGGCGCGTGCACCGTCCACCTCGACGGCCGCGCGATCAAATCGTGCAACATCCTCGCGGCACAGGCGGACGGCGCGCGCATCACCACCATCGAAGGTCTCGCCAAAGACGGCGCGCTGCATCCGATGCAGGCCGCCTTCAAACACTGCCACGGCCTGCAATGCGGCTTCTGCACGCCCGGCATGGTGATGAGCGCAATCTCGCTCGTCGAACGTCAGCCCAATCTCACCGGCGACGACGTCCGCGCGCAACTCGACGGCAATCTGTGCCGCTGCACCGGCTATCACAACATCGTGAAGGCCGTGCTCGAAGGCGCCGAAGGCATGAAGTCCTCGGGCGCGGCTAACGCGGACGCAAACGCGACTGCAAACGCCAATGCAAACGCGAACGCAAGCGCCACCGCGCAAGCCACCGCCTGAGGAGCCGACGATGAACGCACCCGACACTCACAACCTGATCGGCGCTTCCGTCGAACGTAAGGAAGACTATCGATTCCTGACGGGCAACGGCCAGTACACCGACGACATCCTGCTGCCGCAGCAAACCTACGCGGTATTTCTGCGCTCGCCGTATGCGCACGCGCGGATCAACAGCATCGACACGACCGCGGCCAGGCAGTCGCCGGGCGTCGTCGCGATCTTCACCGGCAAGGACATGGCCGCGGAAAACGTCGGCGGCCTGCCGTGCGGCTGGCTGATCCACAGCACCGACGGCAAGCCGATGAACGAGCCGCCGCATCCGGTCATCGCGCATACGAAAGTGCGCCACGTCGGCGATCAGGTCGCGCTCGTCATCGCCGATTCGATCAAGGCCGCGAAAGACGCCGCCGAACTGATCGAAGTCGATTACGACGTGCTGCCCGCCGTGGTCGACACCGCGCACGCAGCCGACGCCGGTCAGCCGGCCGTTCACGATGAAGTGCCGGACAACGTCTGCTACAACTGGGGCCACGGCGACAAAGCCGCGACCGACGCCGCGTTCGCCAAAGCCGCGCACGTCACCACGCTCGACATCGTCAATAACCGCCTCGTGCCGAACGCGATCGAACCGCGCGCGGTCAACGCGAACTACTCGCCGCAGGACGACAGCTACACGCTCTACGTCGCGAATCAGAATCCGCACGTCGAGCGCCTGCTAATGGCCGCTTTCGTGCTGTCGCTGCCGGAGTCGAAGTTGCGCGTGATTGCGCCGGACGTCGGCGGCGGCTTCGGTTCGAAGATTTTTCTTTACGCCGAAGACGTCGCGCTAACCTGGGCGTCGAAGAAAATTCGCCGTCCGGTGAAGTGGACCGCCGAGCGCTCGGAGGCTTTTCTCTCGGACGCACATGGCCGCGATCACGTAACGAAAGCCGAACTCGCGCTCGACGCCAACGGCAAGTTCCTCGCGATGCGCATTCACACCATCGCGAACATGGGCGCGTATCTGTCGACGTTCGCCTCGAGCGTGCCGACCATCTTGTACGCGACGCTGCTCGCCGGCCAGTACGCGACGCCCGCCATTTACGCCGAGGTGAAGGCGGTCTTCACCAACACCGTTCCCGTCGATGCTTATCGCGGCGCGGGTCGTCCCGAAGCAACCTACGTGGTCGAGCGTCTCGTCGAAACAGCCGCGCGCGAGATGAAGATCGACCCGGCCGAGATTCGCCGCCTCAACTTCATCCGCGAATTTCCGTACGCGACGCCGGTCGGCCTCACGTACGACACGGGCGACTATGAAACGATCCTCGCGCGCTCGCTCGAACTCGCCGATGTCAAAGGCTTCGAAGCGCGCCGCCAGCAATCGGAGAAGAACGGCAAGCGGCGCGGTCTCGGTTACTCCTGCTATATCGAGGCGTGCGGTCTCGCGCCGTCGAACATTGCGGGCGCGTTGGGCGCACGCGCGGGCCTCTTCGAAGTCGGACAGATTCGCGTGCATCCAACGGGTTCGGTCACCGTGTTCACCGGCTCGCACAGTCACGGCCAGGGGCACGAAACGACCTTCGCGCAAGTCGTCGCGGACCGGCTCGGCATTCCGCTCGACAGTGTCGAGATCGTGCACGGCGACACCGGGCGCATTCCCTTCGGCATGGGTACGTACGGCTCGCGCTCGATCGCAGTCGGCGGCTCGGCGATCATGAAAGCGCTCGACAAGATCGAAACGAAGGCGAAGAAAATCGCCGCGCATCTGCTCGAAGCCGCGGCGGAAGACATCGAGTTCAAGAACGGCGTGTTCCGCGTTGCGGGCACCGATCGAACCAAGGCATTCGCCGAGATTTCACTCGCCGCGTATGTGCCGCACAACTATCCGCTCGAAGTGCTCGAACCGGGCCTCGAGGAAAGCGCGTTCTACGATCCGAGCAACTTCACGTATCCGTCGGGCGCGTATATCTGCGAGATCGAAGTCGATCCGGACACGGGCGTGTGCGAGATCCAGCAGTTCACGGCCGTCGACGACTTCGGCAACGTAATCAATCCGATGATCGTCGAAGGCCAGGTGCATGGCGGCCTCGCGCAAGGCATCGGACAGGCGATGCTGGAGCGCTGCGTGTACGACAACGAAAGCGGTCAGTTGCTATCCGGCTCATACATGGACTACGCGATGCCGCACGCGTCGGACTTGCCCGACTTCACCGTCGAAACCGCGAAAGGCACGCCGTGCACGCACAATCCGCTCGGCGTCAAAGGTTGCGGCGAAGCGGGCGCGATCGGCTCGCCGCCGGCGGTGATCAACGCGATCATCGACGCGCTCGCGCCACTCGGCGTGACCGATCTGCAAATGCCGGCCACGCCGCATCGCGTGTGGTCGGCGATTCACGCGGCAAACGTGGCAGCCCATTGAGATCCTGAGCGGAGCATTCGACATGTATTCATTCGAGTATCAACGCGCGACGGACCCGCAAGCGGCCGCCGCGGCCATCGCCGCCGACAGCGACGCGAAATTTCTCGCCGGCGGACAGAGCCTGTTGCCGACCATGCGGCTGCGTCTCGCGCAGCCGTCGCAGTTGATCGACGTGACGCGCATTCCCGCGCTAAAGTCGATTACCGTCGACGCCAACACGGTGAAGATCGGCGCGGCCGTCTGTCACGCGGATGTCGCGGAACACGCGGAACTGCGGCGCGTGTTGCCGGCGCTCGCGGAACTGGCCGCGCATATCGGCGACCGGCAGGTGCGCGCGCTCGGCACGCTCGGCGGGTCGCTCGCCAACAACGATCCGGCCGCCTGTTATCCGGCAGCGGCGATGGGTCTGGACGCCACCATCGTCACGCAGCGGCGGCGCATTGCATCGAGCGAATTTTTTGTGGGCATGTATGAGACCGCGCTGGAACCGGACGAGCTAATCGTCGCCGTCGAATTTCCGGTGCCCGAGCGCGCGGCTTATGAAAAGTTTCGCAACCCCGCGTCGCATTTCGCGCTCGTCGGCGTGTTCGTCGCGAAGTTCGCAAGCGGCGTGCGCGTCTCGGTGACGGGCGCGGCGGCTTCGGTGTTTCGCGTGCCCGAACTGGAAAGCGCGTTGTCGGCAAATTTCACGCCCGAGGCCGCGCGTGCCGTCAGCCTTTCCGCCGCGAATCTGAACGACGACATGCACGCGAGCGCCGAGTATCGCGCGCATCTGATTCCGGTACTCGCCGCGCGAGCGGTGGCGAAGGCGAATAGTTAGCGATCCTTTGCATGTCCGGCCGGCCTTGAGATGTTGAACGACACGCTCAGGTCGGCCGCATTCGCTCACCCGCGTCGCTGACCGCGCAGATTCAGGAACGCCATGCACCCCGCTTCGATCGACGACGCCCTCGCGCAACTCGCCGCGCAAAACTATTTCGCGAGCCGCGAACTGGCGACGGCGTTGTACCTTGCGTTGCGCATGGAGCGTCCGTTGTTCGTCGAAGGCGAGCCGGGCGTCGGCAAGACCGAACTCGCCAAAGCAGCGGCGGGCATGCTCGGCACGTCGATGCTGCGGCTTCAATGCTACGAAGGACTCGATACCGCGAGCGCGCTGTATGAGTGGGACTATCCGCGGCAGATCATGGCGCTGCGTCTCGCCGAAGCCGCCGGCGAGCGCCCCGATAACGACACGCTGTATCGCGGCGAATTTCTGCTGAAGCGCCCGCTGTTGCAAGCGCTGATGCCCGATGAAAACCATCCGGGCGCGCGGCGCGTGCTGCTGATCGACGAAATCGATCGCGCCGACGAACCGTTCGAAGCGTTTCTGCTCGAGCTGCTGTCCGACTTCCAGGTGTCGATCCCCGAGTACGGCACCGTGCGCGCGGCCGTGCCGCCGCTCGTCGTGATGACGTCGAACCGTACGCGCGAAGTGCACGACGCGCTGAAGCGCCGCTGTCTCTATCAGTGGATCGGTTATCCCGAGCGTGATCGCGAGCTTGAGATCGTGGCGGCGCGCGCGAGCGCGACGTCGGCGGAATTGCAGCGGCGCGCAGTCGATTTCGTGCACCGGCTGCGCGGCATGGATCTGTTCAAGGCGCCGGGCATCGCCGAAACGATCGACTGGTGCCGCGCGCTCGAAGCGCTTTCGGTGACGGAACTCGATCCGCAATCGGTGCAGAACACCCTTGGCGTGCTGCTGAAGTATCAGGACGACCTCGCGCGCGTCGACGCCGAGCAGATCGCGCAGTGTCTCGCCGCGCCGGGATAGCGGCATGACGACGCCAACTCGCGTTGACAGCATGGGCGACGGCGACGGCGATACCGCGCGCGTTCAACGCATGACGGACGCCATGAACTCAGCCCCCACCGCATCGCTAACCAACGACACGCCCACGCTTGCCCGCAACGTCGTGCATTTCGTGCGCGTGTTGCGCGGCGCCGGTTTGCCGATGTCGCCCGCGCATGCCGTCGACGCGCTCGCCGCTCTGCATTGGATCGACCTCGGCCGCCGCGACGACGTACGCGCCGCGCTCGCCGCGACGCTCGTCTCCGCGCCCGACGAACGCGATCTGTTCAACGCCGCCTTCGAACTCTTCTGGCGCGATCCCGATTGGGAAGGCAAATTGCGCGCGCTGCTGTTGCCGAAAGTCCGCGACGGCCTGCCGCCGCCCAAACGCAACAACCGTCTCGCCGACGCGCTCGCGGTCCGCGCGCCGCCCTCGCCGAATACGCACAAGCCGCAGGAAACCGAGCAGCACGAACTGCGCGCGCACGCGACGTTCAGCGCCGAAGAGCGGCTGCGTCATCGCGACTTCGACACCCTTTCCGCCGATGAATGGCGCACGCTGCGTCACCTGATTCGCGCTCAGCGCCTGCCGCTTGCAAAAGAACCGACGCGGCGCCTGAAGGCCGCCTCGCACGGCACACACGCGGACTTGCGCGCGAGCGCGCGCCAGGCTGTGCGCGCGGGCGGCGATTGGACCGTGTGGAAGTATCGTGCGGTGGTCGAGCGCAAACCGCCGCTCGTACTGCTGCTCGACATCTCCGGCTCGATGAGCAGTTACTCGCGCGCGGTGCTGTATTTCTGCCATGCGCTCGTGCAATCGCGTGAACGCTTGCAGGTGTTCCTGTTCGGCACGCGGCTCACGAACGCGACGCGCGCGCTGCGCGAGCGCGATCCCGACGTGGCCATTGCGGCGCTGACCGAGCAGGTTGTCGACTGGTCGGGCGGCACGCGCATCGGCGCGGCGCTCGCCGAATTCAATCGACGCTGGGCGCGGCGCGTGCTCGCCGGGCGCGCGAGCGTGCTGCTCGTGACCGATGGACTCGATCACGAAGCCATCGACGTGCTCGACACCGAAATGGCGCGCTTGCGCCGCTTCGCGCATCGCATCGTATGGCTCAATCCGCTGCTGCGTTACAGCGGCTTTTCTCCGAAGGCGCGCGGCGTGCTGGCGATCCTGCCGTATGTCGACGCCCATCGCCCCGTTCATAATCTCGAGAGCCTGGCCGCGTTCGGCCACGACTTCGCGCAACTCACGCGCGCGCCGCGTCCGCGCGTTCTTGCCACGCCAACCGCAGGAGCAAGTTCATGGAACTGACCGAAACTCATACGCTGCCGGTTTCGCAGCAGCGCACGTGGGACGCGCTCAACGACACCGAGGTTTTGCGCGCGTGCATTCCTGGCTGCGAAAGCATCGACCCGGACGGCGAAAATGCGTATCTCGTCGCGCTGAGCGCGGCGGTCGGGCCGGTTAAAGCACGCTTCAAAGGACGCATGCAGCTCACCGACATCGACGCGCCAACTTCATACAACATCGTGTTCGAAGGCCAGGGCGGCGCGGCCGGCTTCGCGAAGGGCAACGCGCGCGTCGTGCTCGAAGCCGACGGCGACGCCGCGACCAAGCTCAGCTACACGGCGAGCGCGCAGGTCGGCGGCAAGCTTGCGCAGATAGGCTCGCGGCTCGTCGACGGCGCGGCGCGCAAGATCGCCGGCGAATTCTTCAAGCGCTTTAGCGCCCAGGTCGGCGGAGACAATACGAATGCCGCCGAAGCCGACGACGCCGGCAATGTTCCGGACGCTGCAGCCGCCGACGCGGCGGGGCACAATACTGCATCGACCGACGCCGAGGAAGGCGAGTCCGGTGGCGATGCAACGAAGAGGAAGAAATCATGGACAGCGTGGATCTCGAAGTCCTGAAGTCCAGCGCACGTTGGCTGGAGGAAGGACATCGCGCGCTACTGGTGACAGTGGTCAAGACGTGGGGCTCGTCGCCGCGGCCCGAGGGCGCGATGCTCGTGGTGCGCGACGACGGACTCGTGGTGGGCTCGGTATCGGGCGGCTGTATCGAAGACGATCTGATCGATCGCGTGCGGCAAAGGGGCATCGAACAGACGCATCCCGAGGCGGTGAAATACGGCATCACGGCCGAAGAAGCGCATCGCTTCGGGTTGCCTTGCGGCGGCACGATTCAACTGGTGCTCGAACCGTTGACGCCGCAAAGCGGCATCGCCGAACTCTGTCATGCGGTGGAAGAAGGACGGCTTGTCGCGCGCGAGCTCGACATGGCGAGCGGCAAGGCGCAGCTCGGCAAGGCGCTCGCGACCGACGGCGTGCACTTCGACGGCGAGCGTCTTCTGACGATTCACGGCCCGCGTTACCGGATGCTCGTGATCGGCGCGGGACAGTTGTCGCGCTATCTGTGCAACATTGCCGTGGGGCTCGATTATCAGGTGACGGTCTGCGATCCGCGCGAAGAGTACACGGAAGAGTGGAGCATTCCCGGCACGAAGATCGTGCGGACCATGCCCGACGACACCGTGCTCGACATGAAGCTCGACGAACGCTGCGCGGTGATTGCGCTCACGCACGACCCGAAGCTCGACGACCTCGCATTGATGGAAGCGCTCAAGACGCCGGCGTTCTATGTCGGCGCATTGGGTTCGCGGCGCAATAACCAGGCGCGGCGCGAACGGCTGAAGGAATTCGATCTCAGCGAGACCGAGTTGGCCCGTTTGCATGGACCGGTTGGCATTTATATCGGCAGCCGGACGCCGCCTGAAATTGCGGTGTCGATTCTCGCCGAAGTGACTGCGGCCAAAAACGGCGTTTCGCTGCCGACACTGCTTCAGGTGGAGGGCGCAAAGGCCGCGCGGGAAATCGCGGCGTCGGGCGGAGCGGCCTGCAGCGCGTAGGCTAGTGTCGGGTGCTGGGTCGCGCGCTGCGAGCGTCGGGCGCGCGTCGGCATGCTTACACCAAGCCGCACACCACGGCGGCGATGATCGATCCGCCCACCAGCACCACGCCCACCACGCGTCGTTTGTTCAACTCGGTCCACAACAGCACGCCCGTCAGCGAAAGCAGGATCAGCGAGCCGGCAATCGTGTCGACCAGCAGCATCCAGCCGATGCTCAGGCCCACGCCTTTGTGCAGGTTCGTCATCGTCGCGAGAAAGGTGTTTTGCGTGCGCTTCACGGCGACGAAGCCATTGCCGACCCAGTATTCGGCCTGCACGTTCTGCGTCGGCGCGGCGAATGCCACCTGCCAGAATTCCGGCTGAATCGTGCTCTGATCGCCCCACGCGACCGGATGCGCCGGTTCGCGTTTCATCCTGCCCGGCTTGCCGTCTATTTTCAGCTCGCCCTTGAGCCACTTCGCCATGTCCATCGGCGAATGGAATGGCTTGTCGGGCACGGCCATCTGCAATTCCTCGACCTGCGGCTGCCCGGTCGACACCTTCATCGGACCCGCGCGATGGTTCAGCAGAAAGCCGGTCGCGCCGAACAGCAGTCCGAGCACGGCGCCCCACAGGCCGACCCATCCATGCACCTTGCGCAGCCACTTGATAAAGTTCGCGCGCCGCCAACGCTGACGCCGCGCCGCCTGCTCGGCGCCGTCCATCAGATGACGGCCCGGCGGCTCGTCATGCGCGACGTAGCGCGTGGCGCCGTCGGCTGCGGGTTTCATATCGATCGAATCAGGCGCGTTCACATCCATGCTCCGGTGCAGCAGGTTAAGCCGCCGCCGGGGCGCCCGCATGCAATACGCGCGCTCGCAAACCGGCAGCGAAGGAATTCGAAAAAGGAGAAAGCGGACGGCTCCGGCTTGGCAGCCGCCCCATTGAGAGGCTGGCTGGCAGTCACAGAGGAGGAGAAATGTGACAGGAAGCTGGCGACGCCCTTCAATTGAGAATGGCTATCATTACACAATTGATGCGTTTGCTCAATCGCGGCGTGCCGGGAATGTGGCGTCGGCGCTTCGGTTCACGCGTTCACACGTTCACACGGGCCAGAGCGGCCCTTCCTGCATCGCGCCGAGCTGCTCGCGCATTTCGAGGATACGGTCTTCCCAATACCGTTGAGTGTTGAACCAGGGGAACGCGGCCGGAAACGCGGGATCGTCCCAGCGTCGCGCGAGCCATGCCTGGTAGTGGATGAGCCGCAGCGTGCGCAGCGCTTCGATCAGATGCAGTTCGCGCGGTTCGAAGTCGCAGAAGTCTTCGTAGCCGGCGAGTAGGTCGGTGAGTGCGCGCGACGCCTCGGCGCGTTCGCCCGGCAGCAGCAGCCACAAGTCCTGCACGGCCGGACCCATGCGGCTGTCGTCGAAGTCGACGAAATGCGGGCCCGCGTCGGTCCACAACACGTTGCTCGGATGGCAGTCGCCGTGCATTCGCAACATGCGAATATCGCCCGCGCGCTGGAAGGCGCGCTCGACGCCTTCCAGCGCGAGATTGATGACGGTTTCCCACGCGCCGCGCACGTCGTCGGGAAGAAAGCGGTGCGCGAGCAGAAAGTCGCGCGGCTCATAGCCGAAAGTCTGGATGTCGAGCGCGGGACGCTCCGTGTAGTTTTGCGTCTGCCCGACCGCATGAATCCGCCCGATAAAACGCCCGAGCCACTCGAGCGTATCGCGACGGTCGAGATCGGGCGCGCGTCCGCCGCGGCGCTCGAAAATCGAAAAGCGGAAGCCGTCGAAGGTATGCAGCGTGCCGCCCTCGAACGTGCGCGCAGGCACGGCGGGAATTTCGCGCGCGGCAAGTTCGGCGACGAACGCATGTTCTTCGAGAATGGCGGCGTCGCTCCAGCGCTCCGGTCGATAAAACTTCGCGACCACGGGCGGCCCGTCTTCGACGCCCACCTGATACACGCGGTTCTCGTAGCTGTTAAGCGGCAGCATGCGCCCGTCGGTGCGAACGCCGACGGAGCCGAGCACGCTGTCGAGCGCGTCGAGTACGACTTCCGGCTGAAGCCGGGCGAAAGGCACAGCGCGCGCTGCGCCGTCCTGTGGATCGAGAATGTCGTTCATGCCCGCATTGTGCGCCGCGCCGCCGTCAAAGACGAGTGGCCCGGTTCGCGGCGCGCGTCTGCGAGATAGCGGCAGACGCGCGAAACCGCAACCGCTTCAATGCATCTGCGCGCTTGGCGGACGCACGAGTTCGCCGGTGTCGATAAGGTCTTCGAGGAAAAAGGGTTCGGTGTTCAGTTGCGGCGAAGCGCCGGGCTCGCCGGCGTACCACGCCACCATGGCCATGTCGCCGAGAATGCGCATGACGATTCCGCGCGCGCCTTGCGGCACGGCGATATGCACCGATCGGACAATGGAACCGATTTGCATGATGTTTCCCCGTTCTCCCATAGCCGGCTTTCTGGATTCATGCCGGTCAAGGTGATGATAAAAGCGCCGCTTCGCCGGTAACGTTGCGTACGCACCCAAACTGCTGCGCGTGAATACGCGTGAGAGCATCTCGTCATTGTTCCCGTTTTGCGGGGCCCTTGAAAGCCGGAACTCGGCGCGCTTCACCCGTCGTTTCGCTGGATTCGTTGCGACGCGCGCATCGCAACGAGACCATCATAAACCCTGCTGGGCGCGGAGATCAAAAACGCGGAGCGTCGGCGCAACGCGCGCAGCGCTCGCACACCAGGGCGCGATTTTCAGCGTATCCTTAACTGCTTTGCATGCGCGGCGTGCCGCGAATAGCGGCGGTGATCGTGGCAATGGACATGACCATGACCATGACCGGCTGATGCTTTAGAACGCTTCGATCATGCGGCCGTTTGCACTTCCGCCATTTCCGCATTTCGTCTTTCTTCGTCTTTGCCGTGCCCAACGCCTCTCACGCCTCTCACGCCTCCCACCTCTCTTACCTCGAACGCGGCACTCGTGCCTATTGGCGCGCCAGCATCGCCTTGCTGTTTGCCGGCTATGCCACGTTTTCGTTGCTGTATTGCGTGCAGCCGCTGCTGCCGTCGTTTTCGTCGACATTCAACGTGACGCCTGCGCAAAGCAGCCTCACCGTTTCACTGTCGACGGCCGCGCTCGCCGTCTCCATCTTCACCGCGGGCTTTGTCTCCGAAGGCTGGAGCCGTCACAAGCTGATGACGATGTCGCTGACGGCTTCCGCGTTGCTGACCATCGGCGTGTCGATTGCGCCGCAGTGGCATCAGTTGCTCGTGCTGCGCGCGCTCGAAGGACTCGCGCTCGGCGGCGTGCCGGCCGTGGCGATGGCCTATCTCGCGGAAGAAGTTCACCCCGACGGTCTGGGCCTCGCGATGGGGCTGTATGTCGGCGGCACCGCGATCGGCGGAATGGCGGGGCGCGTGATTACCGGCGTGGTCGCGGATCTGTTTTCGTGGCGCGTCGCGATCGGCACGATCGGCGTGCTAGGCATTCTGTCGATGCTCGCGTTTCGCGCGCTGCTGCCGCCGTCGCGTCACTTCGTGCCGCGGCGCGGGCTCGGCTTCACGCATCATCGCAGCGCGCTGCTTCGGCAATTCACGCGGCCGGGCTTGCCGTTGCTGTTTCTGCTCGGCTTCGTGCTGATGGGCAGTTTCGTCACGCTGTACAACTACATCGGCTACCGGCTGCTCGCGCCGCCGTATCGCCTGAGTCAAACGGAGATCGGCGCGATCTTCGTCGTCTATCTGACGGGCGTCATCGCGTCGCCCTGGTCGGGGCGCATGGCCGATACGTTCGGGCGCGCCCGCGTGCTAAGCGCGAGTCTTCTGCTGATGGGCGTGGGGCTCGCGCTCACGATGCTGAGCGCGCTTGCGGCGATTGTCGGCGGCATTGCATGCGTGACGTTCGGCTTCTTCGCGGGACATGCTGTCGCGAGCGGCTGGGTCGGGCGTCTCGCGAAAGAAGCCAAGGGCCAGGCGGCCGCGCTTTATCTGCTCGCGTATTACATCGGCTCGAGCGTGATCGGCTCATATGGCGGCCACATGTGGGCCGGCTATGGATGGAGCGGCGTTGCCGGACTCGTTGCCGCGCTGCTCGTGATCGGTCTGCTCGCGGCGTTCAGATTGCAGCGGCTCGACTCGGCTCACGGTTGAGTCGAACACGACTCGATCGCGACTTGGCCGCGACGCGCTCGCCGACCGCGCCGACGATTCACCTCGCATCGAAAATCGATAAAAAGTAAGGGGTGCGTAAGCAAACGCTTCACTTTTTGCGGCGTATTTTGCTGCGCCGCCACAAGCGCCGCGAGCCTTGCAGGCGTTGGCTTCTGCGGCCTGCGAATAAGCGTCGCGAAGCTCGTGGACGCGGCTACGCCGCTTCAGGCGTCATCTATACTCAAATCGAGCGTTGGCACTGCACGGCTCTTGAACAGAGCCGCTGTTTGGCGGCCACACGCGGCCAATACAACAGGAGACGAGTATGACGACCTACTTCACGATTGGCGACTTCATCCTGGTCATTCCGATGGCGCTTGCCGGGGCATTGTTCGTAGGCGCGCTGCCTTGCAAGACGGAGTTGCGGCACAACGCGCTGCGCGTGCTGGGCGCGCTGCTCGGCGTCGTCTTCGCAGTCGTGCTGGTCGAAGGCTTGCCCGCGCTCGTCTAGCGAAAAAAAGCCGCCTGTGCGGCGGCTTTCTGTTCATCTGTTGATCTGTTCGTTTGCAAGGCGACAGCGTCGCCGGAATCAGATCGCCTGATCCGTCGACGGTTTCTCCCACAGATTGACGCCGCCTTCAGTCGCGTAACGATCGATCTCCGCGAGCTCCTCCTTCGAGAACGCGAGGTTCTTCAACGCGCCGACGTTTTCGCGCACCTGCTCCGCGCGGCTCGCGCCGATCAGCACGGAAGTCACGCGCGGATCGCGCAGCGCCCAGGCAAGCGCCATTTGCGCGAGGCTTTGTCCGCGACGCTGCGCGATGTCGTTCAGCTTGCGCACGTGCTCGATGTTCTGCTCGCTCAAATGTTCCTGCTTCAGTGATCCGCCGCCCGGCTTGTTGACGCGCGCGTCTTGCGGCACGCCGTTCAGATACTTGCCGGTCAAGAGGCCCTGCGCCAGCGGCGTGAACGCAATCGTGCCCGCGCCGACCTGTTCGAGCGTGTCGAGCAACTCACGTTCGATCCAGCGATTCAGCATGTTGTACGCAGGCTGATGAATCAGCAACGGCACCTTGTATTCGGCGAGCAGCTTCGCCATTTCGAGCGTCTTGCTTGCCGAGTACGACGAAATGCCGATGTACAGCGCCTTGCCCTGCTGCACGGCGCTCGCCAATGCGCCCGCGGTTTCCTCGAGCGGCGTGTTCGCGTCGAAGCGATGCGAATAGAAAATGTCGACGTAGTCGAGGCCCATGCGCTTGAGACTCTGATCGAGACTCGCGAGCACATACTTGCGCGATCCGCCGCCTTGTCCGTACGGACCCGGCCACATGTCCCAACCCGCCTTCGACGAAATCAGCAGTTCGTCGCGATACGGCTTGAAGTCGTCCTTGAAATGACGGCCGAAGTTCGTCTCCGCGCTGCCGTACGGCGGCCCATAGTTGTTGGCGAGATCGAAATGCGTGATGCCGAGGTCGAAGGCGGTACGCAGAATTTCGCGCTGCGTCGAGAGCGGCGTGGTGTCGCCGAAGTTGTGCCACAAGCCGAGCGACAGCGCGGGAAGTTTGAGACCCGTCTTGCCGCACACGCGGTACTGCATGTCCGAATAGCGTTCTGAAGCTGCTTCGTAAGCCATTGCTAGTGTCCTTGATGATGATGTCGCCCGGTGATCTCGGGCATGGGCAAGCGCATGCTGCGGGAGGCGTGCTGCTGCAATTTGTTTGTATAGGCGGCAAGTTCGCTATGGTAGCCAATCGACGCGATGCGTGCAGACGCCCGCCATGCACGATGGACGAGTGCTTGCAGGTCCCCTACACTTTCGCCGACCAGGCTTAGGGAGCATTCAATGGCGAAGGCAATTTCGATTGCGCTGATTGTCGGCGGCGTATTGCTGCTGTACTTCGGCGGACAGGCATTCAATTCGGTGAGCAGCGACGTCTCGCGCGTCTTTACGGGTTCGCCGACGAACAAGGCAATCATGCTGATTGTCGGCGGCGTCGTGGCGACGCTCGCGGGAATTACGGGCATGGCTTTGTCGGGACGCAAGCGTTAGCCGGCTAAGCGGCGGCGCCAGGGTTGCACGCCCTCGCGCGTGCGTTTGGCGCCGTCAAAAAGCGCTAGCGAATCGTCGGATCAGAAAGCGATTTCAGGCTTCGCGGCCGACCGCGTGCCGGGCAACGGCACATTGCTCGCGCCGTGATACGTGTAGACGAGCGAGAACTTCACTTGGTTGCTCAAGTTCTTGCCCGCCGAGTGCAGCGTATTGCAGTGGAAGAACACCACGTCGCCGGCTTTCAGTTCGGGCGAAACGGCCGCGCGAATCCACGCCTGGTTTTCCTCCAGATCGGAGCGGAAGAACTTGGCTTCGTCGAAACGATCGCCGGTGAATGGCGCGCTGTGCGAGCCGGGCACGAGCCATAGCGCGCCGTTGTCGACGGTTTCGTCGCCCAACGCAAGCCACACCGAAACGAGATCGTCGCGTTCGAACGACCAGTAACGCACGTCGCGATGCCAGCCGGTCAGGCTGCCGTACGCCGGGTGCTTGGTCATCATGCAGTTGTGATGCGCGCGCGACAGGCGCGGCTCCTCGCCGAAATACAACTCCATCCAGCCGCGAATCTCGGGCGCGGTCGCCCATTGCGCGAAACTGGGATCGCGGCCATAGGCGTCGAGCAAACGGCGCACGGTATGACCGCCGGGCGCCAGTTTCGACGACGGCGCGCCGGGATATTGCAGATCCGCTTCGAACTCGATCGGCGCGGCGGCTTCTTCAAGTTGACGTTGCGCGATCTGCTTCATCTGGTCGCAACGCTCGGCCGACACGAGACCCGGCACGACGACAAAACCCTGCTCGCGCAACGTGTGAATCTGCTCTTTCTTCGAATGGAGTGACATGGTGATCCGTGACCGTCGACTAACCGATCTTCGATTGTAAAACGGGCGCGATCATACCGCGTGCTGTTTCACCGTCGCGCGTCGACATGAAGTCGATGCAGGTCCGCAATGCCGCGCACTATTTGCAGGCGGCGCGCGGCTTGCCGACGCACGCGGGCTGTGCGGGCACGCACGGTAACGTGCACGGTGGGCCTCTGCAAACACCGCCTGCGCCTAGCCTTTGCCGCGCTGCGAACTACGTATGAACCCTCATCCGCAGGGTAAAAACCGACTTTCAGACGTCATGAATCACGTGTAGCCTGCACGCATGTTGATCGCTATTCCCGTCTGTTTTCGCGTCCCACGGGCCATGAAGCCCAAGGCGCCGTTCTCCGCGCAGTTCCCCGCCGCGCAGTTTTCCACCGGATTCCGGTCTCCCGAACCATCTATCGCGAGACCGCCATTGGCACGCTTGGTGCTGCTATTGGGCGCACATTTCGTCGCGCGACACGCTGCCTACTTGTGAAGCCATGCATACTCTTCTGAGCACACGTTTTACCCGAGCCGCCCTCAAAGCCGCCCGTCCGGCGCGCCGCCATGTCGTGCGCGCGCTGCGTCATCACGCCACGCGCACACGCGCATTGGGCGAACAATGGCGCGACACGAAGGCCGTCGACGGCATTCGCACCTGGTTCAACACATTCTTCTCGGCCTTGCGCACGCGGGGCGGCTCGCGCCGCTTCTCACTGCGCACGCTGCTGCGCAAGCCGACGCCGCTGCGCCTGACCGCAGCGCAGCGCGCGCCGGTTGCCGTGCCGTCGCAAAGCACGAGTCGCCGTCCGCGTCGTATGTCGACGAACGGCAGCACGGGCTGGTTCGCGTTCGCTTTCGCGAGCCGCTAGGAGCCGCTGCAAGCGCCAAATAAAAAACCCTGCGCGGCGCAAGCCGGCAGGGTTTTTCGCATTCAGACGCCTGAATCTAGCGCTAGTCCGCCAGCGCAGCGACCGGCTCAGTGCCGGCGGCCTCCGCGAGGGCGAGCGCCTTGTCCGTGGCTTCCCACGTGAATTCCGGCTCTTCGCGGCCGAAGTGGCCATAAGCCGCGCTCTTCTCGTAGACCGGACGCAGCAGGTCGAGCATCTGAATGATGCCCTTCGGACGCAGATCGAAATGCTCCTGCACGAGGCGCGTGATCGTCGCGTCCGACACGCGGCCGGTGCCGAACGTGTTGACCATGACCGACGTGGGCTGCGCGACGCCGATCGCGTACGACACCTGGATCAGGCAGCGCGACGCGAGGCCCGCGGCCACGATGTTCTTCGCGACATAGCGGCCGGCGTAAGCGGCCGAACGGTCGACCTTCGACGGGTCTTTGCCCGAGAACGCGCCGCCGCCGTGCGGAGCCGCGCCGCCGTACGTATCGACGATGATCTTGCGGCCCGTCAGACCGCAGTCGCCTTGCGGACCGCCGATCACGAACCGGCCCGTCGGGTTCACGAGGAACTTGATGTCGCCCTTGATGAGCTCAGCCGGCAGCGTAGGCTTGATCACCTCTTCGATCACGGCTTCGCGCAGCGTATCCAGATCGATGTCCGGCGAATGCTGCGTGGAGAGCACGACGGTGTCGATGGAATGCGGCTTGCCGTCCACATACCGCACGGTGACCTGCGACTTCGCATCCGGGCGCAGCCAGGGCAGGCGGCCGTCACGGCGCAGATTCGCCTGACGCTCGACCAGACGATGCGACAGGTGGATCGGCAACGGCATCAGCTCAGGCGTTTCTTCGCATGCGTAGCCGAACATCAGGCCCTGGTCGCCGGCGCCCTGGTCGAGGTTGTTGTCGTGCGCGCGGTCCACGCCCTGAGCGATGTCCGGCGACTGCTTGTCGTACGCGACGAGCACCGCGCAACCGCGATAGTCGATACCGTAGTCGGTGTTGTCGTAACCGATGCGCTTGATCGTGTTGCGCGCGATCTGGATGTAGTCGACGTTGGCAGTGGTGGTGATTTCACCCGCGAGCACGACGAGACCCGTGTTGCACAGCGTTTCCGCTGCAACACGCGAGTACTTGTCCTGCGCCAGGATGGCGTCGAGAATCGCGTCCGAAATCTGGTCCGCGACCTTGTCGGGATGGCCTTCTGAAACGGATTCGGAGGTGAAGAGATAGTCGTTTGCCACGTTGCAGACTCCTGTTATGTGGTTACGGTTAATGTTCACGTAGCCAGCTTCGGGAGCCTGAAGCGGCGACGCTTTAGCGGATTACCTGACTGGCAGGCGCTTATCACATGGATCGCGCCGCCTGGCTTCGCCCCGCAAGTTGTCTATTAACTCGGCGAAGCCCTTATTATAGCGACTTCCGATGATTGTCACAGAGTGTCTACGAGTGCGGTATTACGTCAACTTCTCCGCTTTCCTTAAATGCATCACGCCGAGCGCCTTCCAGGAGGTCACATGCTGAGCCGCCTTGGTCCCCGGCTCGCGATCGGCCTTCTCAAACTCTTTGCACTATTGCCGTATGGTTTCATCGCCCGCCTCGGCGACGGACTCGGCTGGCTGCTCTATCAGATTCCGAGCCGCCGCAAGCGCATCGTCCACATCAATCTGAAACTGTGCTTTCCGGAGTGGAACGAGGAGCGCCGCGAAGAAGTCGCGCAGAAGCATTTCCGTCACGCGATCCGCAGTTACCTCGAACGCAGCGTCCAATGGTTCGGCTCCGCGAAGAAGCTCGAAAAGCTGGTTCAGGTCGACAGCGCAATCGATCTGACCGATCCGAACCTGCCGCCCACGCTGTTCCTCGGCTTTCATTTCGTCGGCATCGAGGCGGGCTCGATCTTCCTCAATTACTCGCTCAAACGTCAGTGCGGCTCGCTGTATCAGCCGATGTCGAACCCAGAACTCGAGGAGGTCGCCAAGGCCGCGCGCGCCCGCTTCGGCGCGGACATGGCAAGCCGCGCCGACAGCGCGCGCATCGTGCTGCGCTGGCTGCGCGAGCGCAAGCCGGTGATGCTCGGCGCCGACATGGACTACGGCGCGCGCAATTCGACTTTCGTGCCGTTCTTCGGCGTGCCGACCTGCACGCTGACCGCCGTCGGCCGCCTCGCGAAAGTCGGTCACGCGCAGGTCGTGCCGTTCATCGGCGAAGTGCTGCCGAACTACAAGGGTTATCGGCTGAGGGTGTTCAAGCCGTGGGACAACTACCCGACCGGCGACGACGACGCGGACGCGCGGCGCATGAACGCGTTCCTCGAAGAACAGATTCCGTCGATGCCCGAGCAGTACTACTGGGTGCACAAGCGTTTCAAGACGCGGCCGCCCGGTGTGCCGAGCGTGTATTGAGGGCGCTCGAGGGGCGCGTCACTTACAATAGCGTGATGAAACTGAAATTCACCAAGATGCACGGCGCGGGTAACGACTTCGTCGTGCTCGACGGCTACACGCAAGCGCTCAACCTGACGCCGGAGCAGGTGCGCGCGCTCGCCGACCGCCATTTCGGCGTCGGCGCCGACCAGTTGCTGCTGGTCGAAAAGCCTACCGTGGATGGCGTCGATTTCAGGTATCGCATCTTCAATTGCGACGGCGGCGAAGTCGAGCATTGCGGCAACGGCGCGCGCTGCTTCGTGAAGTTCGTGCGCGACAGCGGGCTGACCGATCAGCGCAGCGTGCGCGTGCAAGTGCAGAACGGCACCATCACGCTGACCATGCAGGAAAACGGCGAGGTGCTCGTCGACATGGGCTCGCCCGTGTTCGAACCGGAACGTGTGCCTTTCGCCACCAAAGGTCTCCAGGGACGTC
Source organism: Paraburkholderia sp. RCC_158 (assembly GCF_041355255.1). Lineage (NCBI taxonomy): Bacteria > Pseudomonadati > Pseudomonadota > Betaproteobacteria > Burkholderiales > Burkholderiaceae > Paraburkholderia > Paraburkholderia sp. RCC_158. The sequence continues at coordinate 68,658 of NZ_JBFUPM010000015.1, forward strand.
GCGAAGGCGCGGATACGCTCTGGCCGCTCGACGTGAACGGCACGACGCGCTGGATTTCGGTCGTGTCGATGGGCAATCCGCACGCGGTGCAAGTGGTGGACGACGTCGAGGCGTTTCCGGTGCTCGTCGAAGGTCCGGTGATCGAGCGGCACGCGCGCTTTCCGCAAAAGGTGAACGCGGGCTTCATGCAGATCGTCGGCCGCAGCGAAATCAAACTGCGCGTCTATGAGCGCGGCGCCGGCGAAACGCTGGCGTGCGGCACGGGCGCGTGCGCGGCGGTGGCCGCGGGCATTCGGCGCGGACTACTCGACGCGCCGGTGCTCGTTCACACGCACGGCGGCAAGCTCACCATTTCGTGGGACAGTAACAAGGAAAGCGAACCGCTGCTGATGGCGGGTCCGGCCACCACCGTTTTCCAGGGCGAGATCGAACTGGCCGACTGAACGTGTCGCCTTCGATCGCGCATGAACGATTCATTAACTCACTGACCGACGCGTCGCATGAAGGCGTCGTCCTGTAGTCCTTTAGCCGAAACCATGAACGATCGCGAAGTCGCCGAATACCTGCTCGCCAATCCCGAATTCTTCGCCGAACACGCGGAAGTGCTCGCCACCATCCGGCTCGCGAACCCGCACGGCAAGGCCGCGGTGTCCCTGCAGGAGCGGCAGATGGAAATGCTGCGCGACAAGAACAAGCATCTCGAACGGCGTCTCGCCGAACTGCTGCGCTACGGCCACGAAAACGACAGCATCGCCTCGAAGTTCAACCGCTGGACCATCCGCGTGATCGCCGAGCGCGATCCGTACGCGCTGCCGCGTACCGTCGCCAATGGCCTGCGTGAAATCTTCGACGTGCCGCAAGCGGCGCTGCGCGTGTGGGACGTCGCCGAGCCGTATGCTCAGGCCGATTTCGCGCGCCACGTCGGCGAGGAAGTGCGGATCTTCGCGAACAGCCTCGCAGCGCCTTACTGCGGTGCGAACACCGGTTTCGAGGCGGCGCAATGGCTCGTGCCGGCTGCCGGCAGCGCCGACGAAAACCCGTCCGGCGGCGCGGCGCCGGAGCCCACGCACGTCACCGAATCGATTGCACTGCTCGCGTTGCGCGACCCGGAAGCCAATGAAGAAGCGTCGGCCTTCGGCCTTCTCGTGATGGGCTCCGCGGACGCGCGCCGCTTCCACGACGGCATGGCGACCGACTTCCTCACGCAGATCGGCGCGCTCGCAAGCGCCGCGCTGAGCCGTCTGCTGCCGCGCTGAACGCGCGAGCGCACGCGTCCGCCGTCAGCAAAAGTTAGCCGAACCCAGCTCGATCAAGCCAAACCGCCCATCGTGACCGAAACCGACTTCATCGCCGCGTATCTGTCGAATCTCGAGCACGAGCGGCGGCTGTCGGCGCACACCTTGCGCGGCTACACGCACGAACTGGAGCAACTACGGCTGCTGGCGAAAGGCCGGCCGCTCGAAAGCCTGACCGCCGTCGACGTTCGCGGCGCCGTGTCGCGCGCGCACGCGGGCGGGCTAACGGCGCGCTCGATCAGTCACCGTCTGTCGGCGTGGCGCGCGTTTTACCGCTGGCTCGCGGGCCGCATCGATCTGCCGGCCAACCCCGTCGCCACCGTGCGCGCGCCCAAGCAGCCCAAAGCGCTGCCGAAGGCGCTGTCCGTCGACGACGCGAACCGCCTGATGGAAAGCCCGCCTGCCGCATCGGCGGAAGGTTTGCGCGATCACGCGATGCTCGAACTGTTCTACTCGTCGGGGCTGCGTCTGTCGGAACTCGTCGGTCTGGACGCCCGTTTCGCCGACGCCGACGGTTATCGCTCGGCCGGCTGGCTGAAGCTCGATTCCGCGGAAGTCGAAGTGCTCGGCAAGGGCAAGCGGCGCCGCATCGTGCCGGTCGGCAGCAAGGCGCTCACCGCGCTGAACGCGTGGCTCGCCGTGCGCGATCAGATGGTCAAGCACGATCCGCATCCGCTCTTTCTGTCGGCGCGCGGCAATCGCCTGTCGCCGAACGTCGTGCGCGAGCGTGTGAAGCGCGCGGCGCTGCTCGCCGGCATTCCGGCCAATGTGCATCCGCACGTGCTGCGGCACTCGTTCGCGACGCATGTGCTGCAGTCGAGCGGCGACCTGCGCGCCGTGCAGGAATTGCTCGGCCACGCGAGCATCACCGCGACGCAGGTGTACACGGGGCTCGATTTCCAGCACCTCGCGCGCGTCTACGATCAGGCGCATCCGCGCGCCAAAAAACGCGACTGACGCCGCCCTTGCGGCTCGATAGTCACCGCCCTTGCTTCATCCGCCGCGCGCGCAGCAGTTTGCGCGGCCCTTGCTTCTGCTGACACCCTCATGAATATCGTTACGCTCAAACCGTCGAAAGAAAAATCGCTGCTGCGCCGCCATCCGTGGGTCTATGCGAACGCGATTGACCGGATCGACGGCAATCCCGCGCCGGGCGCGACCGTGCTCGTGCGCGCGCACGACGGCCGGTTTCTCGCGCGCGCCGCCTACAGCCCGCACTCGCAGATCCGCGCGCGCGTCTGGAGCTTCGACGAAAGCGAGCCGATCGACCACGCATTCTTCAAGCGCCGCGTGCAGCGCGCGCTCCTCCATCGTCAAACGATGGTGCGCGACACCGGCGCCGTGCGGCTGATTTTCGGCGAAGCGGACGGCCTGCCGGGCCTGATCGTCGATCACTACGTCGCCGAGGACGAAGGCCAGCGCAGCCAGCTCGTCTGCCAGTTCATGGCGGCGGGCGTCGAGGCGTGGAAGGAGGCGATCGTCGCCGCGCTCGTCGGCGCGACCGGCTGTCCGAACGTCTACGAACGCTCGGATGTGTCGATTCGTCAGAAGGAAGGGCTAGAACAGACGACCGGCGTGCTGGCGGGCGAAGCGCCGTCGGAAGCGCTGATCGCGAGCGAAAACGGCGTGCGTTATCACGTCGACGTGCGCAACGGCCACAAGACCGGCTTCTACGTCGACCAGCGCGATAACCGCCTGCTCGTGCAGCAGCTCGCGCAGGACCGCGACGTGTTGAACTGCTTCTGCTACACGGGCGGTTTCTCGCTGGCGGCGCTCAAAGGCGGTGCCAAGCGGGTTGTTTCAATCGATTCGTCCGGCGAGGCGCTCGCGCTCGCGCAGCAGAACGTGGCGGCGAACGGCTTCGACGCCGAGCGCGCGACCTGGCTCGACGCGGACGCGTTCAAGACGCTGCGCCGCCTCTACGACGAAGGCGAGCGTTTCGACCTGATCGTGCTCGATCCGCCGAAATTCGCGCCGTCGCGCGAGCATGTGGACCGCGCGTCGCGCGCGTACAAGGACATCAACCTGACCGGGCTGAAGCTGCTGCGCCCAGGCGGCCTGCTGTTCACCTACTCGTGCTCCGGCGCGATCGATTCCGAGCTGTTTCAGAAGATCGTGGCAAGCGCGGCCGCGGACGCGCGCGTCGACGCGCGGATTCTCAAGCGTCTTGGCGCCGGGGTGGATCATCCGTTGCTCACAGCATTTCCGGAAGGCGAATACCTGAAGGGCCTGCTGTTGCAAATCGCCTGATCGCCTATAACTTCACGGTTATTTCGCAGCGGGACGCGAGCGGCGGCGGCCCGGCCGTGCCGGCTGCCAGCGCCGCGTGGGCAGATATGTTTCAATAACCGGCTAGACAGGCTGCGCGCCGCGAGGTTGCCGCGCCCGGCTCATGCATACCGCTATGCATCCGCTAAGCATACGATTACGCATCGTTTCACGACTCTATAGGCGAACAACATGATCCCAGTCACCATCCTGACCGGCTTTCTCGGCAGCGGCAAAACTACCCTGCTCAAGCGCATCCTGAACGAAAAGCACGGCATGAAGATCGCCGTGATCGAGAACGAGTTCGGCGAAGAGAACATCGACAACGAGATTCTCGTGCAGGACACGAGCGAGCAGATCATCCAGATGAGCAACGGCTGCATCTGCTGCACGATCCGCGGCGACCTTTCGCGCGTGCTGAGCGATCTTGCGGCGCAGAAGCAGTCGGGCAAACTGGACTTCGACCGCGTGGTGATCGAAACCACCGGCCTCGCGAATCCCGGCCCCGTCGCCCAGACCTTCTTCATGGATGACCAGATCGCCAGCGAATTCCTGCTCGACGCGATCATCACGCTGGTCGACGCGAAGCACGCGAATCATCAACTGGACGAGCACGAAGTCGTGCAGCGCCAGGTGGGTTTCGCCGATCGCCTGTTCATCACGAAGGCCGATCTCGTCGACGAAGCGCAACTGGGCGATCTGCGCCACCGTCTGCTGCATATGAATCCGAAGGCGGCGATCAAGGTCGTCAATTTCGGCGACGCGGACATCAAGGAAATCTTCGACCTGCGCGGCTTCAATCTGAATTCGAAGCTCGAGATCGATCCGGACTTCCTCGTCGAGGACGAACACGCGCATAACCACGCGCATGCGCACGACGAGCACGGCCACACGCACGGTCACGATCACGACCACGCAAATTGCGATCATGACCACGGCCATTGCGATCACGAAGGCCATGAAGGCCACGATCATGCGCATCATCATCACGCGCATCACGACGACAAGATCAAGTCGTTCGTGTACCGCAACGATCGTCCGTTCGATCCGAACAAGCTCGAAGACTTTCTCGGTGGCATCCTGCAGATTTACGGCGAGCGCCTGTTGCGTTACAAGGGCGTGCTGTACATGAAGGGCGTCGACCGCAAAGTCGTGTTCCAGGGCGTGCATCAGATGATGGGCAGCGACCTCGCGGCCAAATGGCAGCCGGCCGAGAAAAAGACCAACAAGATGGTGTTTATCGGCATCGAATTGCCGCAAGACCTGATTACCGACGGCCTCGACGCCTGCCTCGCCTGAGCGTCGCGCCTGGCAAAAGCGTATTGGTCTGCTGTTACTCGGGGCGCGGGGGCCAAATGGCCCTCGCGAAATGTGCGGTGGCGCACATGTATGAAAAACGCGTGAAAACCCTGCTGTATTAGTGGACGCTCAACCATCGCTTTTTGACCGTTCGCGCGTTATATTTTCGGGATACCAGTGCGCCGCCGAGGGATTTCCACCAGTTGCGGCGCCGGATTGTGATTCAGTTACAATACGTGCCCACTGGAGAATGAGAACGATTTGCCCGGTCAGTGCGCGGTGATTACATATTGCGCAGTGGGGCGCACCGGGCTTGTAGCGGCGCCGGAAAATCTTGTCCGGGGAACTCGCCGACAATACCCGCCGCAGCAGCCCGAGGAGGCTCGCTGCCCGGGAGCAAATACCTCAGGAGCATTTGAGAACCGGTTTCCAGAGGAGTTCGGCCCCGCATTGGCGTTGCGACGCCCGAGGTGGGCGTGAGGCGCTTCGGCGTCACGACAGTTCATCGTCCGTGTCAGCTTGTGCTCAACGTCCCAGGCGCCTTGCGGGCAATACGAAAGTGCGGGCACTATGTAAGAGTTTTGCCTCACATTGAAGAAGTAAGCCAGATGACGACGAAACGACTCTTGACCGAAGCCGAAATCCTGAAGATGAGCGACAAGGATTACATGAATGAGGATCAGCTCGCTTTCTTCAAGAACAAGCTCGAACAGCTGCAGGCGGAAATTCTCCGCAATGCCGGCCAGACGACCGAGAACCTGCGCGAAACAGTAATCGTGCCGGACCCGGCCGACCGCGCAACGATCGAGGAAGAGCATGCACTCGAGCTGCGCACGCGCGACCGCGAGCGCAAGCTGCTGAAGAAGGTGCAGCAGTCGCTCGCCCGCATCGACTCTGGCGACTACGGCTGGTGCGAAGAAACCGGTGAGCCGATCGGCATTCCGCGTCTGCTCGCGCGGCCCACGGCCACGCTGTCGCTCGAGGCGCAGGAGCGCCGCGAACTGCGCCAGAAGCTGTTCGGCGACTGAACGCCGGCGGCGCGGCTTCGGCGCCGCGCCCACAAACGCTGCTTCGTCGAGAGGCGCACGGTGATCCGTGTGCCTTTTTTCTTTTGTCCTATCCCATTTGCCGGCTCTTGATATGCCCGCGCGCGCCCTAAAATAAATCCGACATGCGCTGCACGAGCGCGCGAGGCGGCTCACTTCCCGCGTCGCGCGCCGTCTGCTTCCAGGATTCATGCGGTCGCGCATCGCGCGGCCGCGTCCTACCCGCTTTGCAAAGAGGAACGCATATGGAGCAATTTCACGGCACGACGATCGTCTCCGTGCGCCGCGGCGACAAGGTCGCGCTCGGCGGCGACGGCCAGGTGACGCTCGGCAACATCGTCATGAAAGGCGGTGCGAAGAAGGTCAGGCGCATTTACAACGGCAAGGTGCTGGTCGGTTTCGCGGGCGGCACGGCCGACGCGTTTTCGCTGCTCGACCGCTTCGAGGCGAAGCTGGAAAAGCATCAGGGCAATCTCACGCGCGCCGCGGTCGAACTCGCGAAAGACTGGCGCACCGACCGCATGCTGCGCCGTCTCGAAGCCATGCTGATCGCCGCCGACGCAACCACCACACTCGTCATCACCGGTAACGGCGACGTGCTCGATCCGGAAGGCGGCATTTGCGCGATCGGTTCGGGCGGCGCGTATGCGCAGGCCGCCGCGAAAGCCCTCGCCGACAACACGGAGTTGTCGCCGCGCGAAATCGTGGAGAAGTCGCTGGAGATTGCCGGCGACATGTGCATCTACACGAACCACAACCGCGTCATCGAGACGATCGAGTAAGGACCCACGATGAGCACCATGACCCCTGCCGAGATCGTCTCGGAACTCGACAAACACATCATCGGCCAAGGCCGCGCGAAGAAAGCGGTTGCCGTGGCGCTGCGCAATCGCTGGCGCCGTCAGCAGGTCGACGACCCGCTGCGTCAGGAAATCACGCCGAAAAACATTCTGATGATCGGACCGACCGGCGTCGGCAAAACCGAAATCGCGCGGCGCCTCGCCAAGCTCGCCGACGCGCCGTTCATCAAGATCGAAGCCACCAAGTTCACCGAAGTGGGCTACGTGGGCCGCGACGTCGACAGCATCGTGCGCGATCTGATCGAGATTTCGGTCAAGCAGACGCGCGAATCGGAAATGCGCAAAGTGCGAACCAAAGCCGAAGATCAGGCCGAAGACCGCATTCTCGACATTCTGTTGCCGAGCGCGCGTCCGGTCGGTTTCGGTTCCAGTTCGAGCACGATCGACACGGCCGACGAAGGCGGCACCACGCGCCAGACTTTCCGCAAGCGTCTGCGCGAAGGTCTGCTTGACGACAAGGAAATCGAGCTCGACGTCGAGCAGCCGCAAGTCGGCATGGACATCATGGGGCCACCGGGCATGGAAGACATGACCGAGCAGATCCGCTCGATGTTCGCGAACATCGGCGGCGGCAAGAAAACACGCCGCAAGATGAAGGTGAAGGAAGCGCTGAAGGTTCTCACCGACGAAGAAGCCGGCAAGATGCTCAACGACGAAGAGGTCAAAACCAAAGCAGTGCAGAACGTCGAGCAGAACGGCATTGTGTTCCTCGACGAAATCGACAAGATCGCGTCGCGCAATGAAGCCGGCGGCGGTGAAGTGTCGCGTCAAGGCGTGCAGCGCGATCTGCTGCCGCTCGTCGAAGGCACCACCATCAACACCAAGTACGGCATGGTGAAGACGGATCACATTCTGTTCATCGCGAGCGGTGCGTTTCATCTCGCGAAGCCGAGCGATCTGATCCCCGAACTGCAAGGGCGTTTTCCGATTCGCGTGGAGCTCGATTCGCTGTCGGTGAACGACTTCGAGTCGATCCTCGTGTCGACGGATGCGAGCCTCGTCAAGCAATACCAGGCACTACTGGCAACCGAAGACGTGCATCTGGAATTTGCCGACGACGGCATTCGCCGTCTCGCGGAAATCGCTTATTCGGTGAACGAAAAGACGGAGAACATCGGCGCGCGCCGTCTTTATACGGTCATCGAAAAGCTGCTGGAGGAAGTGTCGTTCGCTGCCGGCAATCACTCGGGACGCACGGTGCAGATCGACGCGGCATATGTGGATCGCGCGCTGAACGAAGTCGCCGAAGACGAAGACCTGTCGCGCTACGTGCTGTGATGTAACGCCGAAGCGACGAAGCAAAAACGGGCCGCCTGTAGAAAGGGCGGCCCGTTTTCTTTGCGCCACATCAAACGATGCGGCGATGAAGGCAACTTACTGCTTGACCGGCCGCTTCGCGAGTTTGCGCTGCAAGGTCCGGCGATGCATGTTCAACGCGCGCGCCGTCGCCGAAATATTGCCGCCGTGCTCGGCCAGCACGCGCTGAATGTGCTCCCATTCGAGACGCGCAACCGAGAGCGGCGTGGGATGCTCGATCGCCTCTTCCGCCTGCAACGCACTCGCCTCGCTTTGCAGCGCCGAGAGAATGGTTTCGACGTTCGCAGGCTTCGCCAAGTAGTTGTCCGCGCCGTCTTTCACCGCTTGCACCGCGGTAGCAATGCTCGCGTAACCGGTCAGCACGAGCATGCGCGCGTCGGGTTGCAGATCGCGCAACGGCGCGACGAGCGTGAGGCCCGAGTCGTTGCCAAGATGCAGATCCACTGTGATCTGACTGAACTTCTGCTGGTTGGCCAGCCTGATCGCTTCGTCCGCGTTGTGAGCTTCGCTCACCGTATAGCCGCGCCGCGTCAAACCGCGCGCGAGGATACCGGAGAACACCTCGTCGTCGTCGATCACCAGAAAATTCATCTCGCTCATGCCTGTTTCTCCGTGTTGGATGGCGCGGCGCCTTGGCGGCCCGGGCCGGAACTTTTGCGACCGGTGAGCGGCAGCCGCAAGACTGCGCGCGTGCCACGCGGTTGGGTCGCATTGACGTCCGTCAATTCAATCGATCCTTTCAGGCGCGCCGCCGCCGAAAACGCCAGGTACAGGCCGACGCCGTGCCCGCCTTGCGTGCTGTCCACCGGCATCGCTCCGAGTGAGCCGCGCAGCGCAGCCGGAATGCCGGGGCCCGCGTCGCAGACTTCGAATTCGATCTGATCGCCGCGCGCCGTGAGCCGGCACGACAGCGTGACGTGATCGCGGCTCGCGCGCGCGGCGTTGTCGAGCAGAATCGTCAGAATCTGGCTGACGGCTACCGTGTCGTCGAGACTGACATCCGCGGGCGGAGCGCCGAGCCGCTCGAACTTCACATGCGGATGGCGCAAGCGCCATTGCTCGGCGAACGATCCGAGCCACTCGTCGACCGGCTGGCGATTGGTGGCGGTCGTTGCACGGCTCCTCAACCTCGCGAGCGCGGATGTGCACAAGCTCATCTGCTGTTCGAGCAGTTCGAGATCGGCGCTGTACGGCGCGAGCCCTTTGTCGGTACGCGCCGCGTCGCGCAATTCTTCGGACAGCATTGCAATTGTAGACAGAGGCGTGCCGATTTCGTGAGCGACGGTAGCGGCCTGGACACCGAGCGCGACCGCGCGTTCGTCCTGGAGCAAGCGCTGCTGCGCTTCTCCGAGCGCTGCGTCACGTAGCCGCAGGGCTCGCGACATGCGCGCGACGAACCACGCGATCAGCCCGACGCTCACCATGAAGTTGACCCACATGCCGGCACGGTAGTAGTCGAACAGGTTGGCCGGGTTGTCGAGATTCAGCGGCACCGAATCGAAGCCGAGGACTGCATAGCAGGCCACGGCGAACGCGGCGAGCCACGCCATCAGTCGCCAGGGCAGCACGGCCGCCGCGATGGCAAGCGACGGCAGGTACAGCGAGACAAAGGGATTGGTCGTGCCGCCGGACAGAAACAGCAACGCGGACAACGCGCCGAGATCGACCCAGATCTGGCCGAACAGCTCCATGTTCGACTCGGGCCGCTGCTGCGTGACGCGCCACCATGTGAGTGCGTTAAAGATCACCTCGAGCGCGATGACGAGCAGCATGGCCGGCAACGGCAAATGCACGCCGATGAAGATCTGCACGAACGCGATGGTCAGCAACTGCCCGATGATCGCAAGGCTGCGCAGCCAGAACAGATGGCCGAGATTGACGCGGCCGGTGTTGGTTATACGATGCATGACTTCAGTTCACTTTACCCGTTCGGACGCTTCCCAATAGTGCCGCCGCAGCCCGGTGATACCATAGCTTTCTCTGTTAGCGCCTCGCGCCGATCTCTCGGCCGCAATCCTCATGGTCGACTCCGACATCCCGTCAGCTTTCCTTGATTTCATGCAGCAAGCCGCCGCGGCGCGTGTGAGCGGCGCGGTCGAGCCGGAAGCACAAGCGCTTCGCGCGGCAGCGCAGCTTCATCCGCTGGACGAGGACTCGCTGACCTCGCTCACTCAGAATCTGATCGAGCAACAACGCCTGGGCGATGCGATCGAACTGGCCTCCATTATTGCCCAACTGGATAGCGGCAACGCGCGTGCGCACTTCCGTCTCGGTTACGCGCTTCAGATCGCGGACCGGCACGGCGAGGCGGTCGCTCCCTACCGCCGCGCGCTCGCACTCGAACCCACGTTGCCGTCGCTACGCAGCAACCTCGCTGGCGCGCTTTCGCTGTCGAATGGCGACCTTCGCGAGCAAACTGCGCTTCTCGAACAAGCCGTGCTCGCACATCCCGACGATGGAAACGCCTGGACCAATCTTGCAAACGCTTATCGCCAGAACCTGGATTTGTCGGGCTCGCTCGAAGCCGGCGAGCGAGCGGTTCAGTGCGCGCCGTCCAGTGCGCTCGCCCACAACAACTATGCGCTGGCGCTAAGAGAGGCACAACGTTGGGACGCGGCTTTGCAGGCCGCTGAAACAGCCTGCACACTCGCGCCCGACCACGCGGGCATGCGTTCGAATCTGTCGATGCTGCAACTGATGCGCGGCGACTACGCGAACGGCTGGCTCTCGCATGAGGCGCGCTGGAGCGGCTCGTCGGAGCTGCGCGGCAATCGTCCCGCCTTCCCGGCGCCGACCTGGAAGGGCGAGCCGCTCGCCGGCAAAACATTGCTCGTATGGGGCGAGCAGGGCATGGGCGATCTGCTGCAATTCTGCCGCTACATTCCAATGCTGGCCGAGTACGTGCATCGCGAAGGCGGCCGTCTCGTGTGGAACTCGTTCCCGCAGATGGGCGGCTTGATGGCACGCAGCCTGGCCGCTCACGTCGATCAGTTTTCGGCGGGCGGCGGCGTAGAATCGCTGCCGCCATTCGACTTCGAGATTCCATTGCTGAGCCTGCCGCTGCTCTTCGGCACGAGCGAGGCGACCATCCCGTCGCGCGGGCCTTATCTTCACGCGGACGCCGCTGCTCTCGAGTGCTGGCGTCAACGGCTCGCCGGCGAGCCGAGGCTCAAGGTCGGACTCGCGTGGACGGGCAGCCACGGGCATCAACGCAATCCGTTTCGGCGTGTCGGCTGGGAACGCTATGCGAAGCACTTCGCGGGCATGCGCAACGTGGCGTTCTACTCGCTGCAACCGGGCGCGAGCGCCGACGTGAACGCAGCCGCGGCCGCCGGCCTGCCGATCACCGACTACACCGCCGAATTCGCCACCTTCGACGACACCGCCGCGTTCGTCGGCGCGCTCGATCTCGTCATTACCGTTTGCACGTCGGCCGCGCATCTGAGCGGCGCACTCGGGCAACGCACGTGGGTGCTGCTCGACGTCAACCCGCACTGGGTCTGGCTGATCGATCGATGCGACAGCCCGTGGTATCCGAGCGCGACGCTGTACCGGCAGCCGAGCTTCGGCGAGTGGACGCTGGCGCTTCAAGCCGTCTCCCGCGATCTGGAAGCGCTCGCGGCACAGCACGTCGCCGTACAACGCTAAGCGCTAAAGCGAGGAGCGAGCGTGACCGTGACCCTGACCGCCCATAGCAGACGCGTTCACGGCACGTCCGCACCGGGCTCCGGCTGAGCCGTCCGCGCGATTTCCGCAGCGAGGCATTCGGGGCAAAGACAACGGCCGGCGGGGTCCAGCCGCTCGCGCGGCAGTGCCGGCATCTCGCGGCACCAGCAGTCGAAAGGCTCTGCGTGCATCGCGCAATCGAACGCATTGCCGCAGCGCGGGCAGCGCGCGCTGCCTGGTGGGCGGGAAACAGACGGTTTCATGACAGGCGGACGGTCTCGCGGGCATCGACAGGGAAATGATGCCACGGCTTGCGTCCTACCGTGAGTCGTCCATTCGGCTAGTTCACAGGCACACGGAAGACGCGCTACGCTTGACTCCGAGTTGCCGCCGCAAAGCACGGTTTCATAGCACGCAAACGCGGCGTTGCACGCCGCCGCCAAGCGCGTCGAAAACCCTGTTGCAGCGCGCCAGTCCTGTACAATTCGCCCTGTTTTAACTGTTCCGTGCCCGAGCCTGCCGCCATGTCCGAGCTTCCCGACCTTTCGCAGATTGCGCCCACCCTGAAGGCTGAAATCCTGGCCGAGGCGCTGCCCTACATTCGCCAGTATCACGGTAAGACCGTGGTCATCAAATACGGCGGCAACGCCATGACGGAGGAGCGGCTGAAGCAGGGCTTCGCGCGCGACGTCATTCTGCTGAAGCTGGTCGGCATCAATCCCGTCATCGTGCACGGCGGCGGTCCGCAAATCGACCACGCGCTGAAGAAGGTCGGCAAGCAGGGCACGTTCATTCAAGGCATGCGCGTTACCGACGAAGAGACGATGGAAGTCGTCGAATGGGTGCTCGGCGGCGAAGTGCAGCAGGACATCGTCACGCTGATCAATCACTTCGGCGGTCACGCGGTCGGTCTGACGGGCAAGGACGGCGGTCTGATCCACGCGCGCAAGATGCTGATGCCGGACCGCGACAATCCCGGCCAGTACGTCGACATCGGCCAGGTCGGCGAGGTCGAGGCGATCAATCCGGCCGTGGTGAAGGCGCTGCAAGACGACGCGTTCATTCCCGTCATCTCGCCGATCGGCTTCGGCGAAGACGGGCTGTCGTACAACATCAACGCCGATCTCGTCGCGGGCAAGCTGGCGGTCGTGCTGAACGCCGAGAAGCTCGTGATGATGACGAACATCCCCGGCGTGATGGACAAGGAAGGCAATCTGCTGACCGATCTGTCCGCGCGCGAAATCGACGGGCTCTTCGCCGACGGCACGATCTCGGGCGGCATGCTGCCGAAGATTTCGTCGGCGCTGGATGCCGCGAAGAGCGGCGTGCGCTCGGTGCACATCATCGACGGGCGTATCGAACATTCGGTGCTGCTCGAAATTCTCACCGAACAGCCGTTCGGCACGATGATCCGCTCGCATTGATGCCTGCGTCACACGGGGCACATGAGGCGCGCCGCTGCACCGCGCCTCGTGTGTCCATCACGCCGCTAGCCGCAGCGCCCGGCGCCTGAACAGCACTCTTCCCATGCGCACTCCGACTTCCCGGCGCCGTCGTCCGCAGATCGCAAGTGGCGGTCCGGTCTGGCTGTTCGATCTCGACAATACGCTGCATCACGCGTCGCACGCGATTTTTCCGGCCATCAATCAGGCGATGACGCAGTACATCATCGACGCGCTGCAAGTCGAGCTCGACGAAGCGAACCGCCTGCGCACCGGCTATACGCAACGTTACGGCGCGGCGCTGCTGGGCCTCACGCGCCATCATCCGCTCGATGCAAACGACTTCCTGAAGGTCGTCCACACGTTCCCCGATCTCGGCTCGATGATCCGCCACGAGCGAGGCGTCGCGCGTCTCGTCGCGGCGCTGCCGGGCCGCAAGATCGTGCTGACCAACGCGCCCGAAAGCTATGCGCGCGCAGTGCTCGCGCAACTGCGAATCGAGCGTCTGTTCGAGCAGGTGATCGCCATAGAGCATATGCGCGACCGGCGCCGCTGGCGCGCGAAGCCCGATCACGCGATGCTGCGCAAGGCGATGCGCGACGCGCATGTGTCGCTGAAAGACGTGATCCTCGTCGAAGACACGCGCTCGCATCTGAAGAACTATCGGCGGCTCGGCATCCGAACCGTGTGGATTACCGGCCATCTGCCGCGTAAGCCGCATATGGACGGCGTGCCCACGCGTCTGCCGGGCACCGGCCGGCCGCATTATGTCGATCGCAGCATTCGTTCGTTAAAATCGCTACGACTGAGCACCCGCTCGGTTCGATTGAAGCGCCAGCAGACGGGACGACAGCCATGCAGCCGATCGACAAGCCTGACGAAGCCCTAGCCGAACCCGACCCCGCCGCGGCGGCTGTCCCGCGAGCGCAGCGTCTGAAGCCAGGCGAGCGCCGCGTGCATATCCTGCAGACGCTCGCCGCGATGCTCGAAGCGCCGAAAAGCGAAAAGATCACCACCGCCGCCCTCGCCGCGCGGCTCGGCGTGTCGGAAGCGGCGCTTTATCGTCACTTTGCGAGCAAGGCGCAAATGTTCGAAGGACTAATCGAGTTCATCGAACAGACCATCTTCGGCCTGATCAATCAGATCGTCGACAAGGAAAACAACGGCGTACTTCAGGCGCGCGCGATCGCGTTGATGCTGCTGAATTTCTCCGCGAAAAATCCTGGCATGACGCGCGTGCTGACATGCGAGGCGCTGGTCGGCGAACATGAACGGCTGACGATGCGCGTCAATCAGATGCTCGAGCGCGTCGAAGCTTCGCTGAAGCAATGTTTGCGCTTGGCTGCGGTGAGCGTCGATGCGTCCGCACACGAAGCGCTCGCGCCTCTTCCGGCGGACTACGATCCTGCCGTGCGCGCGAGTCTGCTGTTGAGCTATGTCATTGGACGCTGGCATCGCTTTGTCCGTAGCGGCTTTGTGCGCATGCCGGCCGACGACGCCGATTCGCAATTGCGAGTGATCCTTCAGTAGCGTTCTCGGGAAGCCGCGTGGGCTGCCGGCCAGACGTTGCCGCCCGGAATTTTCCGCTATACTTTGCGCCTGACTGCGGCCTTGCATTACCTGAAAGCACATGACAGGTATCGAGGGAACCGCCTTCCAGAACACACGTACTACGCGCCGATTTGCTGACTCGATTGCGGGCGCGCGAACCAGTGGAACAATTCCGCGGTTCACTATAAATGCGGCTAAAGAGGTCGTCAGCCGCGCACAAGTCGTTCTCCTCCGTGCTTTGCCGACGCCGTCTAGCCGCCCTGTCTTTGTCAAATGGCGGAATGAATGGAATCGATCGGTATCGTCGCTCCACAAAAAATGCATTTCACCGAGCCGTTGCGTCTGCAAAACGGCAGCTCGCTTGCCGGCTACGACCTGATGGTCGAGACCTACGGCACGCTCAACGCCGCGCGCAGCAATGCGGTGCTCGTGTGCCACGCGCTCAACGCGTCGCATCATGTGGCGGGCGTCTATGCGGACAATCCAAAGGACATCGGCTGGTGGGACAACATGGTCGGCCCAGGCAAGCCGCTCGATACGGATAAGTTCTTCGTGATCGGCGTGAACAATCTCGGCTCGTGCTTCGGCTCGACGGGGCCCATGAGTATCGATCCGGCCACCGGCAAACCGTATGGCGCGGCCTTCCCCGTGGTAACGGTGGAAGACTGGGTCAATGCACAGGCGCTCGTCGCGGACCGGTTCGGCATCGAGCGCTTCGCCGCGGTCATGGGCGGCAGCCTCGGCGGCATGCAGGCGCTCGCGTGGAGCATGATGTATCCGCAGCGCGTCGCGCATTGCATCGTGGTGGCGTCCACGCCGAAGCTGTCCGCGCAAAACATTGCGTTCAACGAAGTGGCGCGCTCGGCGATTCTGTCGGACCCCGACTTCCACGGCGGCAACTACTACGCACACAACGTGAAGCCGAAGCGCGGCTTGCGCGTCGCGCGCATGATCGGCCACATCACCTATCTGTCGGACGACGACATGGCCGAGAAATTCGGCCGTTCGCTGCGACGCGCGGAAGGCGCGCTCGACGCGTACAACTTCAACTTCGACGTCGAGTTCGAAGTGGAGTCGTACCTGCGCTATCAGGGCGACAAGTTCGCCGACTACTTCGACGCGAACACGTACCTGCTGATCACGCGCGCGCTCGATTACTTCGATCCGGCGAAAGCCTTCGAAGGCGATCTGACAGCGGCCCTTGCGCACACCACGGCGAAATATCTGATCGCCAGCTTCTCAACCGACTGGCGTTTCGCGCCGGCCCGCTCGCGCGAACTCGTGAAGGCGCTGCTCGATCACAAGCGCACCGTGACGTACGCGGAAATCGACGCGCCGCATGGCCACGACGCCTTCCTGCTCGACGACGCGCGCTATCACAACCTGATGCGCGCCTACTACGAACGCATTGCGAACGAGGTGAACGCATGAACCAGCGAGCACTCGATTATCTGGCGCTGCGCCCGGACTTCCGCGCGATCGCCCGCTGGGTCGAACCGCGCGCCACGGTGCTGGACCTGGGTTGCGGCGACGGCTCGCTGCTGTCGCTGCTCACCGAGGAACTGGACGTGCAAGGCTACGGCATCGAAATCAACGACGCGGGCGTGCTGGCCGCGACGCAAAACGGCGTCAACGTGATCCAGCAGAATCTCGAAGACGGCCTGCGTCTTTTCGAAGACGGCAGCTTCGATTTCGCGGTTTTGTCGCAGACGCTGCAAACCATTCATCAGACCGCGGCGATTTTGCGGGAAACCGTGCGCGTCGGTCGCGAATGTATCGTGTCGTTCCCGAATTTCGGCTATTGGGCGCATCGGCTTTCCGTAGTTCGGGGACGCATGCCGGTGTCGAAGTCGCTGCCCTATCAATGGCACAACACGCCGAACGTGCGCGTGCTGACCATCAAGGACTTCGAGGCGCTCGCGCCCGAAGTCGGCATCGAAATTCTCGACCGTGTCGTGCTGCACGACGGTCAGACGGTGCGGTGGGGCGTGAACTGGCGTGGTAGTCTTGCGGTCTATCGCGTCAAGAAAAGCTAACGCAAGCTATCCACATGTCGAACCCGCCGCACGAGGCGCCTGCACTTACCGCTCACGAAGAACATCCCGGCTGGCGCGCGTTTTTTAATACGCGCATGCTGATCTGCGTCTTTCTCGGCTTTACGTCGGGATTGCCGCTGTTCACGCTCGTCTATCTGGTGCAGGCATGGTTGCGCTCCGAAGGCGTCAATCTGAAGGAGATTGGCCTTTTTGCGCTCATCCAGTTTCCCTATACCTGGAAGTTCATCTGGGCGCCGCTGATGGATCGCTACGTCCCGCGCTTTCCCGGCTGGCGTCCGGGCAGACGGCGCGGCTGGATGCTCGTCACGCAGATTCTGGTCGCGGGCGCTATCGGCACGCTTGGGTTCGTGTCGCCGCGCGACTCAATCTGGACCGTCGCGGCATTGACGGCGCTCGTCGCGTTTTTCGGCGCAAGCCAGGACATTTCAATCGACGCCTACCGGCGCGAGCTGCTAAGCGACACGCAACAGGGTCTCGGCAATGCGGTGCACGTCAATGCCTACAAGATCGCGGCACTGGTGCCGGGTTCGCTGGCGCTGATTCTGTCAGATCATTTGCCGTGGACTACCGTGTTCATCGTGACCGCTGCGTTCATGGTGCCTGGTATGGTGATGACGCTTGTAGTCCGCGAGCCGGAAGTGCACGGCACGCCGCCCAAGAATTTGCGCGACGCCATCGTGCAGCCGTTCCGCGAATTCGTCGAACGCGATGGCTGGCGCGGCGCGCTGTTCGTGCTCGGCTTCATCTTTCTGTACAAGCTCGGCGACACGATGGCGACGACGTTGTCCACATCGTTCTTCCTCGACATCGGCTTCTCGCGCACGCAGATTGGCGTGATCGCGAAAACGACGGCGTTCGGCGCGAGTCTTGCGGGCGGGATTGTCGGCGGCATCTGGCTGATGAAGATCGGCATCGGCCGCGGCTTGTGGATCTTCGGCATCCTGCAGATGGTGTCGACACTCGGCTTCGCCTGGCTCGCGCATCTCGGGCCGGCATCGCCTGGCTTGACGGCGATTTACGACATCGCCGTCTGGACCAGCGAAGGCACGACGAAGCTCCTGTCGTGGGTCGGCATCGACTGGTCGGTGCAACTCGAACCGCGCTCGGTCGCGCTCGCGCTCGTCTACGGTTTCGAAACTTTCTCCACCGGTCTGACGATGGCGGCCTTCACCGCGTACATCGCCAGCACGACCGATCCGCGTTATACGGCCACGCAGTTCGCGCTCTTTACGAGCCTGGCTTCGGTGCCGCGCACGTTGGCGTCGGCGGCGAGTGGCTATGTGGTCGCGAAGATCGGCTGGTTCGACTACTTCATTGTCTGTACCGCGTTGGCTGTGCCGGGCATGCTGCTTTTGTTGCGCATCGCGCCGTGGAGAGTGCGGTCGTGAAGGTGCTTTTCGCAAAACAGCCATTGCGCTTCGGTGCACGTCGCGGCGTCGCGTTGCGCGATGCTGGCCGTGGCGCGCTTCTCGCAGCGTTGTGGGTCGGCTGTTCGGGGTTTGTGAGTTTGATCGCGCCGTCCGCCGCTGTTTACGCAGCAGCCGGAACGCCGGCCGCTGGAGCGCCAGCCACTGGAGCGCCGGCCGCCGCCGCGCCGACCACCGCTGCACCGCCCGCTGCTAACAGCGCCGCGGCCGGCACGTCGCTCAACGCTGCAACGGCTGCTGCGCCGCAACCGCCCGCGCCCGCGGCTAAATCCGCGGCGGCGGCCACGAACGCCGAAAGCGCGCCGACTGCACCGCCGGCCGCGAACAGCGCGACGAGTTCCGGCAACGCGCCGGCAGGACCAACCGCTCAACCATCCGCGAGCGCGAAAGCCGCGGCGCCGACGTCATCGCCCGCTGGCGCTGCAAAGCCGGCTGCGTCGTACGGCCCGAGCAACCAGTTGCGTTACGGCGGCTATCTGGTGTTCCGCAACCTGATTCCGTCGCCGATGCTCGAGGCGCAAGCCGCCGAAGAGTTCAGCCAGATCGCGTACGGCGCCGAGCACGCCAACCGTCTGTACGGCGACGCCGATGCACACGTCACGCGCGTGCGCTCGATCGTCGACAAGATGGTGCCGTACTCGCTCAAATGGAACGAGCGGGCGAAGGGCTGGAAGTGGGACGTCGCCGTCGTGCGTTCGCCCGACATTCGCATGTACTGCCTGCCGGGCGGCAAGATCGTCGTGTACGGTGGGCTGCTCGACCGCGCGCATCTGAACGATAACGAGCTCGGCATGCTGATCGGCCATGAGATCGCGCATGCGCTGCGTGAACATGCGCGTGAGCGGCTCGGTCAGTTGCAGGCAAGCCAATTGGATTCGTCGGGCACGATCCCGCAGCTCTTCGGTCTCGCGGACCTGGGCGCGGCGCCGCTTGGCATCGGTTCGCGCCTGCTCGAAATGAAGTACGAAAACACGGACGAAACCGAAGCCGACGTGATCGGCAGCGACATCGCCTCTCGTGCGGGCTTCGATCCGCGCGCGGCGGTCACGCTGTGGGACAAGCTCGCGCAGGCCACGCGCAGCAATCGCGAGCAGGGCTTCATCTACGTGCATCCGTACTCGCCCGCGCGCCGCCAGGACATCGTCAAGCGGCTGCCGGACATGCTGCCGCTTTATGCCAAGGCCATCGGCAAAACCGTGGATGCGCTGCCGGACTATGCGGGCATGGGCCGTCCGCGCCGCAAACTGGCGCGCGATTAACGGGCGTCACGCTTCACGCCTCCGCGATCTCGAGCGGGCGTCTTGCGGACGCCGCTCAACCGCATTTACCGACGCGGCGCTTCAACTCAAAGCCGCCGCGCAGAATCTAAAACTCACTTCTTCGTCACGTCGTGATCGTAGTCGACCGTCAGCGGCGCGTGGTCGCTGAACTTGATGTCGCGAAACACTTCAGTGCGTTTCGCCTTGCTCGCGATGCCCGGCGTCGCGATCTGATAATCGATCCGCCACCCCACGTTCTTCGCATACGCCTGGCCGCGATTGCTCCACCACGTATATTGCTCGGGCCGCTGATCGAGCGTGCGGAAGACGTCGACGTAACCGACTTCGTCGAACAGTTTGGTGAGCCACGCGCGCTCTTCCGGCAGGCAACCGGAGTTCTTCTGATTGCTCTTCCAGTTCTTGATGTCGATTTCCTTGTGGACGATATTCACGTCGCCGCACAGGACCACCTCGCGCTCGCGCGCGAGTTGCGCGAGATGCGGCATGAACTCGTCCATGAAACGATACTTGGCCTGCTGACGCTCTTCGCCGCTCGACCCTGACGGCACATACACCGACACAACCGACAGCTTGCCGAAACGCAGTTCGACATAACGCCCTTCGGGATCGAATTCCTCGCTGCCGAAGCCGATCACAACCTCATCCGGCTTGTGACGCGTATAGACGCCCGCGCCGCTATAACCCTTCTTCACCGCGTGCTGGAAATAGCCGGTGAAATCATGCGGTGCGAGGAATTCCGGCGTCATGTCGTCCTGCGAACATTTGATTTCCTGCACGCAGAGCACGTCGGCATTCTGCTCGCCGAACCAGTCGAAAAAACCCTTTTTGGCCGCTGAGCGGATGCCGTTCAGGTTGGCGGTAATCACACGCAACATGTCGTTCCTTTGTGTTCGATTCGTTTGGAGATTCGTCTTCGAGATGGTTTTCCGACGACGCCGAAAGTCATTCGATCTTCACGCCTTTCAGCGATTCCTTGGCCGGCGGAAATTCCAGCTTCAGGTCCTGGAAAGTGCGCAATAGCAACTCGGCGACCATCACATTGCGATGCGTTTTCGAGTCCGCGGGGATGACGTACCACGGCGCGTATTCGGTCGAAGTCGCGGCCAGCGCGTTGCGATAAACGCCCTGGTATGTGTCCCACTGCTTGCGTGCGTCGAGATCCGCTACGTCGAACTTCCAGTGCTTGGTCTCATCGTCGACGCGCGCCTGAAGCCGCTCGCGCTGCTCGTCCTTCGAAATATGCAGCATGCACTTGATGATCGTCGTGTCGCTGTCGGCAAGCAGTTCCTCGAACTGGCGAATGTGGCGGCAGCGCACGTCGAATGCATTCGCGTCGATGTTGCCGAGCACGGTCGGCACCAGCAGGTCTTCGTAGTGGCTGCGATTGAAGATCGTCAGTTCGCCCGCAGCGGGCGCTTGCGCATGCACGCGCCACAGGAAGTCGTGCGCGAGTTCGTCGGGCGTCGGCGCCCTGAACGGCGCGATGCGCAGACCGAGCGGATCGACTTCGTGAAACACGGCGCGAATCGTGCCGTCCTTGCCGCTCGTGTCCATGCCTTGCAGGACCAGCAGCACGCGGCGTTTTCGTTGCGCGTGCAAGCGCTCCTGCAAGACGTCGAGCTTCGCGCCGATCTCGGAGAGCCGCTCGCGGTCGGAATCTTTCGATCCCGTGGAAAAAGGCTTCGACGCGGGATCGAAATCGTCGAGCGAGAATTTGCCGTTCTTTTTGCCCTCGAAATAAGGCACGCGGAAATCGTCGAGGTCGGGTCGCTTCGCCATCCACACACTCCGTAATCTGCGTTCGGGTTCGCAAAAGCGGGCCCGCAAATGAAACGGGCCGTTGCCGCACTTTCGTTTCCGGCAACAGCCCGCGGTCGCCGAAGCGCAAACAATGCTTCGGCTATAGACGTTCGACCGCACGTCGGCCAAATTTCAGCCTGGCCCGAACGAGGCGTCAGCCCAGCTTCTTCTTCAGCAGTTCGTTCACTTGCGCCGGATTCGCCTTGCCCTTCGTCGCCTTCATGGCCTGGCCGATCAGCGCGTTGAACGCCTTCTCCTTGCCCGCGCGGAATTCTTCCACCGACTTCTGGTTCGCCGCGAGCACCTCGTCGATGATCGCTTCCAGCGCGCCGGTATCCGAAATCTGCTTCAGGCCCTTCGCTTCGATGATGCGATCGGCCGCGGCCTCGTCGGTCGCCTTCTCTTCCCAGATCGCGAGGAAAATTTCCTTCGCGATCTTGTTGGAGATGGTGCCGTCGGCGATACGTTGCAACAGCAGCGCGAGTTGCGCGGACGACACCGGGCACTCGGCAATGTCGAGACCTTCGCGATTCAGTTGCGACGACACCTCGCCCATCACCCAGTTCGCCGCGACCTTCGCGTTGGCCGCGCCGAGCTTCCCGACGACCGCTTCGAAATACACGGCCGTCGCCTTGCTCGACGTCAACACGTTTGCGTCATACGGCGTCAAACCGTATTGCGACACGAAACGCTGCTGGATCGTTTCCGGCAGCTCCGGCATGTCGCGCTTCACGCGATCGACCCACGCTGCGTCGATCACGAGCGGCATCAGATCGGGATCGGGGAAATAGCGGTAATCGTGCGCGTCTTCCTTGCTGCGCATCGAGCGCGTTTCGCGCTTGTCCGGATCGTACAGACGCGTTTCCTGCACCACTGTGCCGCCGTCTTCGATCAGTTCGATCTGACGGCGCACTTCGTACTGGATCGCTTCTTCGAGGAAGCGGAACGAGTTGAGGTTCTTGATCTCAGCACGCGTGCCGAATTCGGCCTGACCGACCGGACGCACCGACACGTTCGCGTCGCAGCGGAACGAGCCTTCCTGCATGTTGCCGTCGCAAATGCCGAGCCACGTGACGAGCGTGTGCAGCGTCTTGGCGTAGGCCACCGCTTCGGCCGCGCTGCGCATTTCCGGCTCGGTGACGATTTCGAGCAACGGCGTGCCCGCGCGATTCAGGTCGATGCCGGTCATGCCCGCGAAGTCTTCGTGCAGCGACTTGCCCGCGTCTTCCTCGAGATGGGCGCGCGTCAGATTGACGACCTTCGTGTAGGCCGCCGTGCCCGCCTTCTCGTTGGCCGGCACCTGGATCGTCACCTGGCCGCCTTGCACGACGGGAATCTCGTACTGGCTGATCTGATAGCCCTTCGGCAGATCGGGGTAGAAATAGTTTTTACGCGCGAAGATGCTGCGCGGCGCGACCGTTGCGCCGATAGCAAGACCGAACTCGATTGCGCGCTCCACGGCGCCGCGGTTCATCACCGGCAAGGTGCCGGGCAAGGCCAGATCGACGGGGCAAGCCTGCGTGTTCGGCGCGGCGCCGAATTGCGTGGGGGCGCCGGAGAAAATTTTCGATTGCGTGGACAGCTGCGCGTGGGTCTCCAGACCGATCACGACTTCCCATTGCTTGGTCATGGTGCTCACACTCCTGCCGGTGCCTTGCGGTGCCAGTCGGTCGCGCGCTGGAACGCGTCGGCCACCTGCAGCATCCGGGCTTCATTGAAATAGTTGCCGATGATCTGCAATCCCACCGGACGCTGTGCATTCGCGCCCGCGCCGAAGCCGCACGGCACGCTCATGCCCGGCAAGCCGGCGAGGCTCACGGACAGCGTGTAGATGTCGGCGAGATACATCTGCACGGGGTCGTCGCCCTTCGCGCCGAGATCCCACGCCACCGACGGTGCGACCGGTCCCATGATGACGTCGCACTGTTTGAACGCCTCCTGGAAATCCTGCGCGATGATGCGGCGAATTTTCTGCGCTTGCAGGTAATACGCGTCGTAATAGCCGTGGGAAAGCACGTAAGCGCCGACCATGATGCGACGCTTCACTTCGGGCCCGAAGCCTTCGGCGCGCGACTTCTTGTACATGTCGAGCAGGTCGCGATATTCCGCGGCGCGATGGCCGAAGCGCACGCCGTCGAAGCGCGACAGGTTCGACGATGCCTCCGCCGGCGCGATCACGTAATAGACCGGAATGGACAGCTCGGTCTTCGGCAGCGATACGTCGACGAGCGTGGCGCCGAGCGCCTCGTATTGCTTGAGCGCGGCGTCGACCGATGCGCGCACGTCGTCGGCGAGACCTGCGCCGAAATACTCTTTCGGCAAGCCGATGCGCAGACCGTCGAGCGGCTTGCCGGCGCCGTCCTGCTTCCATGCCTGACCGAGATAGCGCGTGTAGTCTTCGTCGTCGCGCACCAGGCTCGTGGAATCGCGCTGGTCAAAACCGGCCATTGCGTTAAGCAGCGTTGCGCAGTCAGCGGCGCTTTGCGCCATCGGACCGCCCTGATCCAGCGACGACGCGAACGCGATCATGCCGTAACGCGACACGCGGCCGTAAGTCGGCTTGATGCCGGTGATGCCCGAGAACGACGCCGGCTGACGGATCGAGCCGCCGGTATCGGTGCCGGTTGCAGCAGGCGCGAGGCGCGCGGCCACAGCCGCCGCGGAGCCGCCTGACGAGCCGCCCGGCACTGCCTGACGATCCCACGGGTTCTGGACGGGGCCAAAATACGAATTTTCGTTCGACGAGCCCATCGCGAACTCGTCCATGTTCGTCTTGCCGACGCACACCATGCCGGCGCTCTGCAGACGCTCGACCACGGTGGCGTCGAACGGGCTTTCGTAGTTCGACAGCATTTTCGAGCCGGCCGTGGAGCGCCAGCCTTTGGTGACGAACACATCCTTGTGCGCGATCGGCACGCCGGTCAGCGGGCCGCCGTGGCCCGAGTGAAGCAGCGCGTCCGCGGCTTTTGCCTGAGCGAGCGTGAGATCCGGATCGACCTGGATGAACGCATTGAGGCCGCGCGCCGCGTCGATGCGTTTTAGATAGAGCTGAGCCAGCTCGACTGCGGAGCATTCCTTGGCGGCCAACGCGGCGCGCAGTTCGGTCAAACTTTTTTCATGCATTGCGTGTTGTCCTGGAAAGCGCGGCAACGCGGATCGCGCTGCCGTGGAAGCGTTCGGTTGCGGGCCGGCGAACCGGGCCGAGGTGTCGACGAACATATCGGCGAACATACCGGCGACAAGCGAAGCTGCGCGCGCCGGATTCGGCGCGGCATGCCGTGCTCGCGGTGGTGGCTCGCGGCCCGCAAGCCGCGCCGCGCCCGCCGCGCGCTGTTATCGCCGTTATTCGATCACCTTCGGCACGAGATACAGACCGTCCTGCACGGCCGGTGCGGGACGCTGGAAAGCCTCGCGCTCGATCGTTTCGGTCACCGCATCGTCGCGCAGACGCAGCGCGACGTCTTCGATCTGCTCGATCGGATGGGCAAGCGGTGCGATGCCCGTGGTGTCGACCGCCTGCATCTGCTCGACGAGGCCAAAAAACTCGTTGAGCTGGACAAGCGTGTGTTCGGCGTCGGCGTCGGCCAGTTCGAGCCGCGCGAGATGCGCGATGCGCTTAACATCGGTCAGGGTCAAAGCCATGCAGTCACCGGAAAAAGTGGCGGACCGCCGCAGCCGGAAAAGCGCGCTGCGACAGCGAGTTAGGACGCTGGAGGAAGACCTCGAAAAAGGGGCCGGCGGCGGCAAAAAGTGCCGTCCGTTTCCTTCAAATCATCCAAAATTATAAGGTATCATTACGCGTTCGACCCAAACCCGGACCGACTTACCCAGGCCTTTCTGGACATTTCGTAAAGAGAGTTCGGATATTTCTGACCTGGCTTTGTATCGGCCTCCGGTAGACTCCCCCGCAGCTTCAAGTTCCAGTGGCGCCGCTTCGCCAGGTTGAAGCTGTTATTTTTTTCCGCTGCCGCCCTGCGCAACGTTGCGAGGCCCGGCCCCAAGCGAGACAGGATTTTGAATGTTCGGTTTTTTGCGCAGCTACTTCTCCAACGATCTGGCGATTGATCTAGGCACCGCCAACACGCTTATCTACATGCGTGGCAAAGGCATCGTTCTTGACGAACCGTCGGTGGTGTCCATCCGCCAGGAAGGCGGTCCCAACGGCAAGAAAACCATTCAGGCAGTCGGTAAGGAAGCCAAACAGATGCTCGGCAAGGTGCCGGGCAACATCGAGGCCATCCGCCCCATGAAAGACGGCGTGATCGCCGACTTCACGGTGACCGAGCAGATGATCAAGCAGTTCATCAAAACGGCTCACGAATCGCGCATGTTCTCGCCGTCGCCGCGCATCATCATTTGCGTGCCGTGCGGTTCGACCCAGGTCGAGCGCCGCGCGATCAAGGAAGCCGCGCACGGTGCGGGCGCGTCGCAGGTCTATCTCATTGAAGAACCCATGGCCGCGGCAATCGGCGCTGGCCTGCCGGTGTCGGAAGCCACCGGCTCCATGGTCGTCGACATCGGTGGCGGCACGACGGAAGTCGGCGTGATCTCGCTCGGCGGCATCGTGTACAAGGGCTCGGTGCGCGTAGGCGGCGACAAGTTCGACGAAGCCATCGTCAACTACATCCGCCGCAACTACGGCATGCTGATCGGCGAGCAAACCGCCGAAGCCATCAAGAAGGAAATCGGTTCGGCCTTCCCCGGCTCCGAAGTCAAGGAAATGGAAGTGAAGGGCCGCAATCTGTCGGAAGGCATCCCGCGCAGCTTCACCATCTCGAGCAACGAGATTCTCGAAGCGCTGACCGATCCGCTGAATCAGATCGTGTCGTCGGTGAAGATCGCGCTCGAGCAAACGCCGCCGGAACTCGGCGCGGACATCGCCGAGCGCGGCATGATGCTCACGGGCGGTGGCGCACTGCTGCGCGATCTGGACCGCCTGCTCGCCGAAGAAACCGGCCTGCCGGTGCTCGTCGCCGAAGACCCGCTGACGTGCGTCGTGCGCGGCTCGGGCATGGCGCTCGAGCGCATGGACAAGCTCGGCAGCATCTTCTCGTACGAGTAAGCGAGCGAGTTCGATGTCAGCAGCGCGGATCTGGCAAACGGCCCCTTGCGGGCCCGTTTGCCGTTGGCTGCGCCGCCCAGCGTCCGTACGCTGAACCGCGTTTTCAGCGCGCCGCCGCCTCACCCAACCGCTTACGCCCCCGGCGCCGACCATGGAATACAGTCCGCCGCCTCTGTTCAAGCAAGGCCCGTCCGCCCTCGCACGACTTGTTTTTTTCGTCGTGCTGGCGCTCGCCCTGCTGATCTCCGACGCACGCTTCAAGACGCTCGAAATCGTTCGCGGCGTGCTCGGCGTGGGTCTCTATCCGTTGCAGCGCGCAGCGCTGGTGCCGCGCGACGTCTTCATGGGCGCCGCCGATCTGGCCGTGACGAGCGCCACCTTGCGCAGCGACAACGAAAAGCTGCGCACGCGCAACCTTCAACTGTCGCAGCAGGCCAATACAGCCGCCGAACTCTCCGCTGAGAACGGCCATTTGCGCGCATTGCTGCAACTGTCGCAGCGCGCGACCACGCAATCGTTGCCCGCTGAAATCCAGTACGACACGCGCGATCCGTTCACGCAAAAGGTCGTCATCAATCGTGGCGCGCAGCAAGGCATTCAGAACGGCTCGCCGGTCGTGAACGAAGACGGCGTGATCGGTCAGGTGACCCGCGTGTTCCCGCTGCAGGCCGAAGTCACGTTGCTGACCGACAAGGATCAGGCCGTGCCCGTGCAGATCGTGCGCACCGGCTTGCGCAGCGTCATTTACGGCACGCTTAAGGGCGATACGCTCGACCTGCGCTTCGTGCCGATCAGCGCCGACGTTCAGACGGGCGACGAACTCGTCACGAGCGGGCTCGACGGTGTGTATCCGCCGGGGCTGCCGGTCGCCAAGGTCGTGCGCGTCGACAAGCAGGCGGACACCGCCTTCGCGCGCGTGATCTGCCTGCCGATTGCGCCGGTGCGCGGCGCGCGTCAATTGCTGGTGCTGCATTACGTGAACGACGTGCCGCCGCGTCCCGCCGAAGAGCCGGACCCGGCCGCAGCCGCCAAAGAGGCGGCCAAAGCGAAAAAAGGCGCGAAGGCAGACGGCAAGGCCGCCGCCGACAAATCCGCGAAACCGGCGGAAAAAACCGGCGCGGACAAAAACGCCGCGGCCAAACCTGCGGACAATACGCCAGCCCAAGCTGCGCAAGCAGGCAAGCAAGGCGCCGCCGACCAGAAATCCGCTGCATCGAAGAAACCCGCCGCCGCCGAAAAAGCGAAGCCGCAAGCCGCGCCCGGGGCAAAGCCATGAACCGCCCTCAATACATTCTGCAGCCGGTCAATCCCTACTTCATCGCGTTCAGCCTCGCCGCGGCGTTTCTGCTGAATCTGATGCCGTGGGGCCGCATGATCGGCGTGCCCGATTTCGTCGCGCTCGTGCTGCTGTTCTGGAACGTGCACCAGCCGCGCAAGGTCGGCATGGGCATAGCGTTCTTCCTCGGCTTGCTGATGGACGTGCACAACGCGAGCCTGCTCGGCGAGCACGCGCTGGCGTACACGCTGCTCTCGTACGGCGCGATCACGATCCATCGCCGCGTACTGTGGATGTCGCTCGGCGTGCAGACTTTTGCGGTCATGCCGCTGCTCGTGACCGCGCAAGTAGTGCCGTTCGTGATTCGTCTGCTGACGGGCGCTGCATTTCCCGGCTGGGGCTATCTGGTCGACGGTTTCGTGGAAGCCGCCCTCTGGCCGGTCGCGAGCGTGCTGCTGTTGATGCCGCAGCGCCGGCCCGCCGACCCCGACGACACGCGGCCGATTTAACCAGGCGTCGAGCGCGCCGGCCGTCCATGGAACGTATGTTTTCTGCCCGCCCGACGCCCACTGCCGTTCATGCCTTCCGGTTTCGCCCGGATCAGGCGCACACTCATGATGGCCGTCGCCCGGCCTTTTGCAGAATCGCATGACCGAATTCAAGGACACTCAGCAACAGCTCTCGAAGTTCCGCCTGCGCGTCGCGGCGGCGGGCCTGTTCGTGTTCGTCTGCTTCGGGCTGATCGGCTTTCGCTTCCTGTTTCTGCAGGTCTGGCACTACAGCAAGTACTCGCTGCAAGCCGACGAAAACCGCATTTCCGTCGCGCCGATCGTGCCCAACCGCGGCATCATCACCGACCGTAACGGCGTGGTGCTGGCCAAGAACTATTCGGCCTACACGCTGGAAATCACGCCGTCCAAGCTCGGCGCGCCGCTCGAAACGGTTATCGACGATCTGGCCACGGTTGTCTCCATCGACGCCCGCGACCGCCGCCGCTTCAAGAAGCTGCAGGAAGACTCGAAGAACTTCGAGAGTCTGCCGATCCGCACGCGCCTGACCGACGACGAAGTCGCGCGCTTCACCGCGCAACGCTTCCGCTTTCCCGGCGTCGAAGTGCGCGCGCGCCTGTTCCGCCAATATCCGCTCGGCCCGACGGCCGCGCACGTGATCGGCTACATCGGCCGGATTTCGCAGCGCGACCAGGAGCGCATCGACGACGCGAGCGATCAGAACGACAGCGATCCCGAGCACTACGATCCGCGTCTGGACGCCAACAACTACAAGGGCACCGACTACATCGGCAAGATCGGCGTCGAGCAGAGCTACGAGACCGAGTTGCACGGGCAGACCGGTTTCGAGGAAGTCGAAGTCACCGCGGGCGGCCGGCCCGTGCGCACGCTGTCACGCACGCAGGCCACGCCGGGCAACAATCTCGTGCTGTCGCTCGATATCGGCCTGCAACAGGTCGCCGAGCAGGCGTTCGCGGGCCGGCGCGGCGCGCTGGTCGCCATCGAACCGGCCACCGGCGACGTGCTCGCGTTCGTGTCGGCGCCGAGCTTCGATCCGAATTCGTTCGTCGACGGCATCGACCAGCAGACCTGGGACGAGCTCAACAACTCGCCCGACCATCCGCTGCTGAACCGGCCACTGCACGGCACCTATCCGCCGGGTTCGACCTACAAGCCGTTCATGGCGCTCGCCGCGCTCACACTGCACAAGCGCACGCCCGGCTGGGGCTTCCAGGACCCGGGCTCGTACACGTTCGGCGGTCACACCTTCCGCAACGACGTGCGCTCCGGCCAGGGCTGGGTCGACATGAACCGCGCGATCGTCGTCTCGAACGACACTTACTTTTACATGCTCGCGCACGATCTCGGCGTGAACAACATCGCGAACTTCATGAAGCCGTGGGGCTTCGGCCAGATCACCGGCATCGACATCGCGGGCGAGGCGCGCGGCATCCTGCCGTCGACGGAATGGAAGCGCAAGGCGTACCGCAAGCCCGAGCAGCAAAGGTGGTACGAAGGCGAGACGATCAGCCTCGGCATCGGGCAAGGCTACAACTCGTTCACGATCCTGCAGCTCGGGCACGCCACGGCCACGCTCGCCAACAACGGCGTGGTGATGAAACCGCACCTCGTGCGCGACATCGAAAATCCGATCACGAAAGATACGCGTCCGGTCGTGCGCGATCCGAGCGACAAGATTCCCGTCAAGCAGTCGGACATCGACATCATCAAGCGCGCGATGGAAGGCGTGGTGACGAACGGCACGGCGTCGAAGGTGTTCATCGGCGCGCCGTATCTGGCGGCGGGCAAGACCGGCACGGCGCAGGTCTACTCGCTGCAGGGCGCGAACTACAAGGGCCACGCGATCGCCGAACATTTGCGCGACCACGCGCTTTTCATCGCCTTTGCGCCGGCCGAGCAACCGAAGATCGCGCTCGCGCTGATCGTCGAAAACGGCGGCTGGGGCGCGGAGTCGGCAGGTCCGATCGCGCGCAAGGTGCTCGACTACTACCTCGTCGGCAAGAACAAGCCCGGCGCTCAGGCGGCGGCTGTGGCAGCGGCGGCATCGGCGACCGAGGACGCGTCCGCGCCGGAAGTCGGCGGTGCGCCGGCGCCGCAGGAAGCGGCGCAACCGGTGAAGATCGCGGCGGGGTATACGGCGTTGCCGATGCCGGGGGTTGCGGCGGCGGGTGCGAGTGCGAGTGCGGCCGTGAATGGTGCGTCTGGGGCGGCGGCGGCATCGGTGAACGGCGCGTCGGGGGCGAATGGTGCGTCGGTGAACGGTGCGCCGGCGAATGGCGCGCAGGCGAACGGAGTTCCGGCGAAGGGCGCATCGGTGAACGGTGCGTCTGGGGCAACAGCAACGCCTGCCGCTTCAGCTCCGGCAGCGGCGACATCGAGATCTCCCGCGCCGGCGGCGCAAACGGGCGCAGCGCGCAATCTGCCGGCATCGGCGACATCGGCTGCGGCCACACCAGCCTCAGCGACAAAAGCCCCCGCCCAGCGCAAACCCGCCGCCCCCCGTCAGCCACGACCGGCAAGCGAGCCGGCCCCTGCTGCGGCCGCACGCTCCACGCCCCACCCGGCCCGGGAATCATCGCGCGACAGCGGCACTGAGCCCGCGCCGCCACGCCAGCCGGTTTCCGGCGGCATCGACGAATAAGGAGAAAGGCATGCAATTCGACAAGCGCGCCTGGCTCGACCGCATCAAGCGGATGTTCGCGGGCTTCGACCGCCCGCTCGCACTGATCGTGTTTCTGCTGCTGTGCGTCGGCATCGTCACCCTGTACAGCGCGAGCCTCGACGTGCCGGGCCGCGTGGAAGACCAGTTGCGCAACATCATGCTGACGTTCGTGCTGATGTGGGCACTCGCCAATGTGCCGCCCACCACGCTGATGCGCTTCGCCGTCCCGCTCTATACGTTCGGCATTGCGCTACTCGTCGCGGTCGCGCTGTTCGGCCTCACGCGCAAGGGCGCGAAGCGCTGGATCAACGTGGGCGTGGTGATTCAGCCGTCGGAGATTCTGAAGATCGCGACGCCGCTGATGCTCGCCTGGTACTACCAGCGGCGCGAAGGCGTGATGCGCTGGTACGACTTCGTGGTCGGACTGCTGATCCTCGCCGTGCCAGTCGGTCTGATCGCCAAGCAGCCTGACCTGGGCACTGCGGTGCTCGTGTTCGCGGCCGGCTTATTCGTGATCTATTTCGCGGGACTGAGCTTCAGGCTGATCGTGCCGGTGTTGATTGCCGGCGTGATCGCAGTCGGCTCCGTCGCGGCATTCCAGGACAAGATCTGTCAGCCCGACGTGCAATGGCCGCTGATGCACGACTATCAGAAGCACCGCATCTGCACGCTGCTCGATCCGACTTCCGATCCGCTCGGCAAGGGCTTCCACACGATTCAGGCGGTGATCGCAATCGGCTCCGGCGGGCCGCTCGGCAAGGGCTGGCTGAAGGGCACGCAAGCGCACCTTGAATTCATTCCTGAGAAGCACACCGACTTCATCTTCGCGGTGTTCTCCGAGGAATTCGGGCTCGCGGGCGGCATCGTGCTGCTCACGCTCTACATGCTGCTCATCGCGCGCGGGCTGTATATCGCGGCGAACGGCGCGACGTTGTTCGGACGCCTGCTCGCCGGCTCGCTGACCATGGCGTTCTTCACCTACGCGTTCGTCAATATCGGCATGGTGAGCGGCATCTTGCCGGTGGTCGGCGTGCCGCTGCCGTTCATGAGTTACGGCGGCACCGCGCTGACGACGCTCGGCGTCGCCATCGGCCTCATCATGAGCGTCGCGCGCCAGAAGCGGTTGATGCAGAGCTAGCGTCCCGGCATCGCGAGCGCGAACGCAGGCGCAAGCGCTGCAAAACAGAAGGGGCGCACCGCAAGGCGCGCCCCTTCTTGTTCACTGCGTCGACCGCATGCACCGCGCTCACTGCGCCTACTGCGGCTTCACTTCCTTATGATCCCGCAACTGCGCACTCAGTTGCTGATACTTCAGACGCGCCGCCGGATCGCCCTGCGCGGCGGCCGCTGCGTAATACGCTCGCGCCACGTTCAGATTCTTGTCCACACCGTCGCCGCCGCGCTCGTAGAACGAGCCGGTCACGTACTGCGCGGTCATGTCGCCGCCCTCGGCCGCCTTCTTGTACCAGACGAACGCCTGCTTGTTGTCGCGGTCCGTGCCGCGTCCATCGAGGAACTGATTGGCGAGCGCCAGTTCCGCCTGCACATGGCCCTGCTGCGCGGCCCTGAGAAACCAGCGGTGCGCCTCGACCGGATCGCGGCCGACAAACTCGCCATCGTCGTACATCTTGCCGTACACATACTGCGCGTGCGACATGTTGGCATCCGCCGCCTTGCGCAGCCATTTCTTGCCTTCGTCGACGTTGACCGCCGTGCCCTCGCCGTTGAGCAGCATCATCGCGTAATTGAACTGCGCGAGGCGGCTGCCGCGCTCGGCCGCCTTGCGGAATTCGGCAAGCGCCGCGGAGAAATTGCCGGCGTTGTAGTCGGCAACCGCCGTTTGCGTCTCGGGGTCGTTCGGTTTCGCGAGGCGATCCTGCGCCTGCGCCGCCATGCCCGTCATGCCCGCCGTCAGCGCCGCCGCGATCGCCAGCCGCACGACGACGCCACGCATCATCCACTTCATGCTCTTACCTCCTGCAACGCCTGGCGGGTTGCGCGCAACATCCACATGACGTCGGCGGCCAGAGCGATAAAACGAAAACCGCTGTCGCGATGCTGCCTTGCGCTCGCGGCGTCCATCGAAAAAATGCCGGCTGCGATGCCCGCCTTGTCGGCCGCGCTGACGATGCGCGCCATGGCCGCCTGCACGTCGGCATGCTTCGAATCGCCGAGATGGCCGAGGCTCGCCGCGAGATCGGCGGGGCCGACGAACAGGCAATCGACGCCCGGCGTCGCCGCGATCTTTTCCACTTCGTCGAGTCCGCGCGCCGACTCGATCTGCACGATGGTCGCGATCTGCGCGTTAGCCGTTTGCACGTAGTCGCGCCGCATGCCGTAGGCCGCGGCTCGCACCACTCCGGCGACGCCGCGCAGACCATCGACCGCCTCGGCGCTCGGATATTGCGTCAGCCGCACCGCGTGCGCCGCTTCTTCGGCGGACTCGATGTTCGGAAACATCAGCGTGCGCGCGCCGGCATCCATCACACGCTTGACGAGCCACGCCTCGCTGGCCGGCAGACGCACCACCGGTTCGCTCGGCAAATGCGCGGCGGCGATCGCGCGCAATTGCGAGGTCACGTCGCCGCTGTCGTTGGGCGCGTGTTCCATGTCGATCAGCAGCCAGTCGAAGCCGGCGTGCGCGAGCGCCTCCGCGGCGGCATCGCTGCCGAGCGACAGCCATAGCCCGAACAGCGGATCGGCTTCTTTCAGACGTTGCTTGAGGGGATTCGTGAAGGTGCTCATCGCCCCGCTCCATGACGGTGAAGGCCGCCGCCGATGGGCCAGCGGCAGCCGACGAGCGTACCTGCCGGATGAATGCGGCGAGAAGCCTGGCCCGGACGCGGGCGGCCTCTCTGCCTGCTGCGACGCAATGCTGTGACCGGCATGTCTCGCTCCGTGTGGTTGTGGGAGCGATCATACCGTGACAATAACGCGGCAGCAGGGCCGCGCAGCCGCAGCGTTCGGAAGCGTTAGTCGCGGACCACGTCGGCCCAGCAATTCGGCGTCTCGTACAGGCGCACCTTATGCAGACGCAGATTCACGCCGTAGTGCGCGTCGTAGACGTTGGCGAGCACATCGAACGCAACAGCCGCGAGATTTTCCACGGTCGGAATACGGTCGAGCACGACCGTCTTGTGGCCCGCCATGGTTTCGAGGAAGCCGCGCACTTGCGAGTCGCCTTCGTAGACGAGGAACGCGTGGTCCCACTTGTCGACGAGATGCTCGACGGCCAGCGACTTCACGTCGGCGAAGTCCATCACCATGCCGCGATCGGGCGCGCCTTCGGTGTCGACCAGGTCGCCTTGCAGCGTGATTTCGAGCACATAGCGATGGCCGTGCAGATTACGGCACTGGCTGCGGTGATCGGGGATGCGGTGACCCGCGTCGAATTCGAGTTTTCGTGTAATCGTCAGCACGGCAAATCAGGGAATGTTCAGATACTTGTGGGTCTGCATCGACAGGCGCCATTGCGGATGGCGTTTGCACCAGTCGATCGCGAGCCTGGTGTTGATGTCGCGCGACGGGCCGTCCATCGGCTGGACGAGGAAATAGTCGAAGTCGAGCTTCGCGTAGTCGGACAAGCGCTGGTTGTCCTGCGGAATCACGACTTTCAGTTCATTGCCCTTCGTGACGACGAGCGGCGCGTCGGCCTTCGGGCTCACGCAAATCCAGTCGATCGTCTCGAGAACCGGCAACGAGCCGTTCGTTTCAATGGCGATTTCGAAGCCGGCCGCGTGCAGCGCGTCGACGAGCGGCTGGTCGATCTGCAGCATCGGCTCGCCGCCGGTGCACACGACAAAGCGCTGGCCCTCGCCCTCGGGCCATTGCGACGCGATCATCTGCACGAGGTCGGCGGCGGTGCGGTACTTGCCGCCGTTCTCGCCATCGGTGCCGACAAAATCCGTGTCGCAGAAGCGGCACACGGCGTCCGCGCGGTCTTCCTCGCGACCCGACCACAGATTGCAGCCGGCGAAGCGGCAAAACACGGCCGGGCGTCCGGCATTCGCGCCCTCGCCTTGCAACGTGTAGAAGATTTCCTTGACCGCGTACGTCATGCTGCTTTCCGCCCTGTACCGTGTGCTGGTACTTTCGTACCTTGTAGTGCTTGTGTACCTAACAATGATTGCCAAACCCGCGCCGCTGCGCGGAATTCTCACGCCGGCTCGGTTACCTTCTCGCCGGCGAGATAGGCTTCATAGCCACGCTTGCGCAAGCGGCACGCCGGGCATTCGCCACAGCCGAAACCCCACGCATGCAGTTCCGCGCGCTCGCCGACGTAGCAGGTGTGGGTCTCGACGCGCACCAGTTCCACCAGTTCGTCGCCGCCCAGTTCATGCGCGAGCCGCCACGTGTCGGCCTTGTCGAGCCACATCAGCGGCGTTTCGAGCGCGAAGCGCGAGTCCATGCCGAGATTCAGCGCGACCTGCAACGCCTTCATCGTGTCGTCGCGGCAATCGGGGTAGCCGGAGAAATCCGTCTCGCACATTCCGCCGACCAGCACCTCCAGACCCCGCCGATAAGCGATGGCCGCGGCGATCGTCATGAACATCAGGTTGCGGCCCGGCACGAAGGTGTTCGGCAAACCGCTCGCCGTGGCCTCGATCTCGATTTCGCGCGTCATTGCGGTTTCGCTGATCGCGCCAAGCACCGACAGGTCGATCATGTGATCGTCGCCGAGGCGCTCGCCCCATGCGGGAAACGTGCGCGCCACTGCATTGCGAAAACCCTCGCGGCATTCGAGTTCGACGCGATGCCGCTGACCATAATCGAAGCCGAGCGTCTCGACCGTGTCATATCGTTCAAGCGCCCATGCGAGGCACGTGGCGGAATCCTGGCCGCCGGAAAACAGCACCAGAGCGCTACGTTTAGCGTCTTTGCGGATCACCGTGAAACTCCGTGAATGATGAGTGCCGCGTCGCGCTGCGCGAGGTGCGCCATGCAAGCAACGCGGCGCGACGCGAGCCGGCACTGCTGCCGGCCCAAAGCAGTATAGGCCGCGCCTTTAGCTGAGAAGCTGCCGGGCGCTTATACCGTTGATCGTCGGGCGAGGGGTTCGGTGCGGATCGCGGCGTGGTCGCGCGCGCTTCGACACATTCGGCGGCGGGCGACGCACTCGCATGCAAGTCATTGAACTGGCGCGATTTTATCACGCGATGCCGAAACTCGCCGGGCGCCCCAGCCTACTGCTGACGCAACGTATAACGCAATGAAACCCACCGCAAAAGGAAAAGCCCCAGGAATCTTGCGATTTCCTGGGGCTGAATCCTGGTGGCCTGGGACGGAATCGAACCATCGACACGCGGATTTTCAATCCGCTGCTCTACCAACTGAGCTACCGGGCCAACGAAGAACGAAATGATATCAAAGGGTCATCTACTGGGCAAGCCCCCTTGTCCAAAAAATCTGCGGAAGCAAAGTCGGCCCGCGATCCGCGGTCTCCGCTCGCCCTTTCACTCGCCCTTATTCTTGCC
This sequence comes from Paraburkholderia sp. RCC_158, assembly GCF_041355255.1. Classification (NCBI taxonomy): domain Bacteria; kingdom Pseudomonadati; phylum Pseudomonadota; class Betaproteobacteria; order Burkholderiales; family Burkholderiaceae; genus Paraburkholderia; species Paraburkholderia sp. RCC_158. The sequence goes on from NZ_JBFUPM010000015.1 coordinate 104,970, forward strand.
GAGATCGACGCCGAGTTGCTTGAGCTTGCGATACAAATGCGTGCGCTCCAGTCCGGTCTTTTCCGCGACGCGCGTCATGCTGCCGTTCTCGCGCGCGAGGTGATATTCGAAGTACGCGCGCTCGAATGCATCGCGTGCATCGCGCAGCGGAATGTCGAACGAAATGGACGCCGTTTGCGCCGCAAGCACGCCGCTGCCGTGACCGTCGGCGGAGAGCATCGGCAATGCCGCGGCCGAAGCCACCGTCGACGAATTCATCGGCAACGGGGATTTCGCCGCCACGCCGCCAGGCGCGACCGCCGCCGTGCCGCGCGCGAGGCCCTGTTCGACGGCTTTCAGCAGTTTCTGCAACGCGATCGGCTTCTCAAGAAAGTTGAGCGCGCCGATCTTGGTCGCTTCGACTGCCGTGTCGATGGTCGCGTGACCGGACATCATGATCACCGGCATGGTCAGTTGCCCTTGCGCAGCCCATTCCTTGAGCAACGTCACGCCGTCGGTATCGGGCATCCAGATGTCGAGCAGCACCAGGTCCGGCGCCTGACGCAAGCGGAACTCGCGCGCCTGCTGCGCGTTTTCCGCCGCCTCCACGACATGCCCCTCGTCGCTCAGGATCTCCGAGAGCAATTCCCGGATGCCCATTTCATCATCTACCACCAGGATGGTTGCCATTTACGCTGCCTTTGTCTGCACTGTTGCTTTTGTCTTTCCCTGCGACGTACCGCCGTGCGCAGGACGCGGTCCCGCTTCGGGAGCCGCGGCGTCGTCTGCCAGTTGAAGGAAGAGAATCGAAATCTGCGCGCCTTCGATCACATCGCCCGCTTTCATGCGATTGCGAATGTCGATGCGCGCGCCATGTTCGTCGACGATCTTCTTGACCATCGCAAGACCCAGGCCCGTGCCCTTGGCCTTGGTCGTCACGTAAGGTTCGAATGCACGCGTGAGAATGCGAGTGGGGAAACCCGGTCCGTTATCCGACACTGTCAGCCGCACCGCGATGCGCGCCTTGCCCTGCGCATCGGGGTCTCCGTATTCTACTGTCCTCGTCTCGAGCAGCACACGCGGGCGCTCGACGTCGGCCACCGCGTCCTGTGCATTTTGCAGCAGGTTGTGGATCACCTGACGCAATTGCGTGGCGTCGCCGCGGATCGCGGGCAGTTCGGAGAGCTCGACCTGAATCGCGCCTTTGCCTTCTTCGATACCGTACAGCGTCAGCACTTCGCTCACGAGTTCGTTCAATTGCAGATGCGCGAGCACAGCGGGCGGCGTGCGCGCGTAGTCGCGGAAGTTGTCGACCATCTGCTTCATCGCCGCGACCTGGTTCACGATCGTGGTCGCGCCGCGCTTCAACACGTCGGCGTCGGACGGCGTCAGCTTGTCCGCTAGCTTCATCTGCAAACGCTCGGCCGAAAGCTGGATCGGCGTGAGCGGATTCTTGATCTCATGCGCGAGCCGCCGCGCCACTTCGCCCCACGCAATGGAACGCTGCGCGGAGATCACGTCGGAGATGTCGTCGAACACGACCACGTAGCCCGACGTCTGCATGTCCTGCGCGTCGCGATCGGTTGCCGACACGAGCCGCGCGCCGCGCACAAGCAGCGTGAGCGGCTCGGATTCGCCCGCCACCTGAACCGAAAACTGTTGCTGCCAGTGCCCGCCGTCGTCGTGACCGTCGCCGCTTGCCGCTTCGCGATCGGCAAAGGCCTTGCGCACCATGCCGCCGAATTCGCTTAGCACGCCGATCTGTTCGAGCGCCGAGCCGAGCACTTCCTGGAACTGCTGACGGAAGATGCGCTCGGCGCCGCGATTCGCCGTAGTGAGACGGAACTGCCGGTCGAACACGAACACGCCGGCCGTCAGGTTCGCGAGAATGCTCTCCAGATACGCCTTCGAATGCTCGAGCGCGATGCGGTTGTTCTCAACCGCGGCGCGCGCCTCGGACAACTGCCGCGTCATCGCATTGAACGACTGCGTGAGAAAGCCGAGTTCGTCGCGCGACTTGATTTCGCGCTTCGGCGTGTAATCGCCCTCGGTGATTTCCTTCGTGCCTTGAGCGAGCAGGAAGAGCGGCCGTGCGAGCTGATTGCCGAGCGCGAGCGCGAGCATCATCGCGATGAAGGTCGCGAGGAACAGCGCGAGCGTCAGCGTGCCGATGTACATCTTGCGCAGACCCGTACGTCCGAGCGCTTTCTCCTGATACTCGCGGTACGCGCGCTGCACGGCGTCGGCATTGCGTGCAAGCGATTGCGACACCGGCTGCGTGAGTTGCAGGAAGCGCTCGGTGGGCTGCAGCAGCGACGCGTTCGAATCGGGAATGCGCTGCACGACGCGCAGCCGCAGCGCGCCCTTGCTGCCGTGCGCGCGAGGATCGCCGTCGACCTCGCCTTCGATCGCCGCGTAGCCGCGCCCGCGCGCCGCGTCGACCATCAGCGGCGTGGGCAGATCGTTCGGCACGAGCGACGCGTAGTTACTCGATGCCTGCGCGACCACGTGCATGTCGGGCGTCGCGCCGGACATGCTGCGCGTCGGTTCGACGATGGTCGCCTCCTGCACGCCGAACTGATCGCGCAGACGCAGCAACGTGAGCGTCGTGCCGGCGGCGTCCGCGCTCGCGAGCTGCTCCGACATCAGGCGGCCCTTGGTTTGCAGATCGGACAGCGACGCGTCGAGCATGCCGCGCCCGAGATTCAGGCCCGACGTCAGCGCGGTTTCCACATTCACGTCGAACCACGATTCGATGCTGCGCGACACGAACTGATACGAGACCACATAGATGATGCCGCCCGGCACCACGCCGACGAGCGCCATGAAAAACGCCAGCTTCGCAAGCAGCCGCGTGCCGAACTTCCCCTTTCGCAATCGCACGATGATGATGATGACGAGCGTCGCCACCACCAGCAGAAAGATCATCGCGACCACCAGATTCGCGGCATACAGCCACTGGTAATAGCGGTCGAAGAATTCGGTATTCGCGCTTGCCGCGGCGAGCAGCACGAGCAGCAGCACGGCCGTCACGGCGACCGTGGAGACCAGCACGCGCACGACGATGCTGCTGACACTGGTGGCGGAGCGCACTTTATTTAGCACGTTCGGTCACCGTGAAAGTAAAGCGCTTCCATTCGGAAGCGAGGTTCCAGTCGCGGTTATTCACCGCGTCGATCTGAAACGGCTTGGGCATCAACGCGATGTCGAGCTGCATGCGCACCGACGCGTTGTACGTTTCACCAGCATGCACGTCGTTGCGCTCAATCACATGCCACGACGACACATGCTTGATGACCGCGAGCGCGTCTTTCAGCGTGGAAAAGCCAAGCTGCAAACCGCCGGACGACACGCTCGACACGCGATATTCGCGCGTGAGCGGCTGGAACGACAGACGCAGACTCTGCGACACGTTGACCGGCTGTTCGTCGAACCAGTACCAGCGCGGCCGGCTCAGTTCGAAGTCGGTCGTGAAGTAAAGCGGAATGCCCTTATTGACCGCGTCTTCGAGATTGCTGTTCAAATCGAAGTCGAAACGCGCGTCGAGGCTCCAACCGGTGTTGTCCGCTTGCAGCGAAGCGCGCTGCACGGCGATCGAGTCGGCGTGCGCGGCGCCGGGTGCAGCAAGCCAGACGGCCAGCGCGACCCAGAGCACGGCAGCGAGCCGAAGCGGGAAGAAGCGTTTGATGGTCACCGTTTCTGAAAGCGCGCGTAGAAAAATCCGTCGTGGTCTGAGTTCGCGCCGGCGCTGATGTCAGCGAATTCTCCGGCATGGGAACCGGCCGATGTGTCGGCGGGCGCGCGGGCGACTGAAGGTAGAAGTTGCCCCGGCGCGTCCAATCGTACCGCATCCTGATATTTGTTTCCAAACCACTGCGCCTGCAACTCGCCTTCTTCGGGAAAGATCGAGCACGTAACGTAAAGCAATTCGCCGCCAGGTTTCACGAGCGGCCAGAGCGCGCCGAGAATGCGCCGCTGTTCGTCGACGAGAGCGGGAATATCGGACGCGCGGCGCAACCAGCGAATGTCCGGATGACGCCGCACGATGCCCGACGCCGAGCACGGCACGTCGGCGAGAATGCGGTCGAACGGCTGGTCGATGTCGTCGTGCCATTTGGACGGCGCGCCGGCGTCGCCGATTCGCACCTCCGCTTCGAGCTTGAGCCGCTGCAGGTTTTCGCCGATCCGCCGCGCGCGCGACACGTCGCTTTCGAGCGCCACCAATTGCAGGTTCGCGAGTTCCAGCAGATGCCCTGTCTTGCCGCCCGGCGCGGCGCACGCGTCGAGCACGCGCATGCCGTCGCGCACGCCGAGCAGTTGCGCGGCGAGCTGCGCGCCCGCGTCCTGCACGGACACGACGCCCTCGTTAAAGCCAGGAATGCGATCGACTGGCATCGGCGTGGCGAGCATCACCGCGTAGTCGCCGACCTTGCTCGCGCTGATTTGATGGTCCTCGAGCACTTGCAGGTACGCTTCGACCGTCGAATGACGCGCGTTCACGCGCAGCGTCAACGGGCCTTGCGTATTGCCGGCCGCGAGCACGTCTTGCCATGCTTCGGGCCATGCGCGTCTCACGGCGTCGATCCACCATGTCGGGTAATTCCAGCGCGCGACTTCGTCGGCTTGCGCTTCTGTCAGCAGCGCGTCGCGTTCGCGTAGGAAGTTGCGCAGCACGGCGTTGACGAGCCCCTTCGCGAAAGCGAATTCACGGCGAGCCGAGATCGCCCCGACCGCCTGGTCGACCACGGTGAACGGCGTATAGGCGGCGCTCGCTTCGTCGTCGATTAATAACGCGAGCGCGCAGGCCAGTACGTGACCGACATGCGGCGGCGGCGCTTTCTTGACGAGCTTCGCGATCAGCCACTCAGCCGTCCCGAGACGACGCATCGTGCGATACGCGATGTCCTGCACCGCGCCGCGCGCTGCAGCGGCACTGCCCTCGGGCGCGGCCACGAAAACAGTTTGCAGCGCGGCCGGCAAAGCCGCGCCGAGGCGCACGGCGCCGACGGCCTGCGCGGCGCAATCGAGCGCGAAGCCGAGCGATTCCGGCGCGAGATGCAACACGGACAAGCGGGATTCGCGCGGACGCGCCGACGAAGAAGCAGAACGCGAAGAAGGCTTTGGGATCATGGAAGAACAAAGGCAGGCCGCGCGGTAGGCGCGGCACAATGAGCACACATTGTAGCGTGGCGCGGCGTGTGGACCGCGAGCGGGCGTGTGCAGTCCGCGCGGCCGCGTCGATCACCGCGGCCAGCAAATAAAAAGGCGAGCCCGAAGACTCGCCTTTCGTCACGCCGCGCGCTACGCGCTTATTCGAAGCGCCCTGTGCGGGCCATTTCCATCAGGCGCGCAATGCGCTCTTCCGTTGCCGGGTGCGTCGAAAACAGATTCGCGATGCTGCCGCCCGCGAGCGGGTTCATGATCATCATCTGCGCGGTGGCCGGATGCTGTTCGGCTGTGGGGAACGGAATGCCGCTCGCATAACGATGAATCTTGTCCAACGCCGACGCGAGCGCCTGCGGGTCGCCGGAAATCTGCGCGCCGCCGCGGTCGGCCTCGAATTCACGCGCGCGCGAAATCGCCATCTGGATCAGCGCACCGGCGATAGGCGCGAGCAGCGCGACCGCGATGCCGGCGATCGGGTTCGTGGTACGCCCGTTTTCGTCGCGGCCGCCGAAGAACATCGCGAAGTTCGCGATCGCCGAGATCGCGCCGGCCATGGTGGCCGAGATCGTCGAGATCAGAATGTCGCGATGCTTGACGTGCGCGAGTTCGTGCGCCATCACGCCGCGCATTTCGCGCTCGGACAGCACGCGCAGAATGCCGGTGGTCGCGGCAACCGCCGCGTGCTCCGGATTGCGGCCCGTAGCGAACGCGTTCGGCGCATCTTCGTTGATCAGATAGACGCGCGGCATCGGCAAGCCGGCACGCGTGGAGAGCTCACGCACCATGCGATAAAACTGCGGCGCACTGGTTTCGTCGACTTCCTGCGCGTTGTACATGCGCAGCACCATCTTGTCCGAGAACCAGTACGAGAAAAAATTCATACCGAGCGCAATGACGAGCGCGATCGTCATGCCGCGCGACCCGCCTATCATTCCGCCGATCACGATGAAAAGGGCCGTGATCGCGGCCATCAACATCGCGGTTTTGACCCAATTGAACATGTCTGCAACTCCTTGCCCTAACGCGGGGTTCATATCCGTGCCGCATCATCGCGGCGCCTGATTATGCCTGACTGTAAGCGAAATGTTAGATATGGACGCGCGCGAAAAATTCAATCATCTCGATGCAGTGGCGAGCTTGATCCCCAGGCCGACAAAGGCGCTGCCGACACCGCGGTCCAGCCACTTCTTGACCGACGGCTTGCCGGAGAAGCGCTGCGTGACGCTGCCGGCGATCCACGCGACAAAGCTGTTCCACAGCATGCTCATGACCACGAAGACCGCGCCGAGCGTCAGAAAGGCGAGCGCCTTCTGATCGGTGCCGGCGGTAACGAACTGGGGGAAGAACGAAACGAAGAAAAGCACCACCTTCGGGTTCAGCACGTTGGTCCAGAAGCCTTGCAGGAAAAGCTGGCGCAACGACTTCGGGGCACCGGCCCCGCGTGCCTGGCCGCGGGCCTCGTCGGCGGCTGGCTTCGCAAAAATAAGGCGTACGCCGAGATAGATCAGATAAATCGCGCCGACGAACTTGATAACGGTGAACGCAGTGGCCGACGCCGCGAGCAGCGCCGTCAGGCCGAACGCGCACGCGAGCGAGTGCACGCAGCAGCCCGCCGAAATGCCCAGCGCGGACATGAGCCCCGCCCTGCGGCCCTGCGCGACGCTGCGCCCGACGATATAAGCCGTATCCGGCCCGGGCGTGACGTTCAGCAGAAAAACGGCGACGACGAAAAACTCGAAATGGGTGATGCCGAACATGGGAATCCTCGAAAGCTGGGCCTTTGCATGACGGATTCTAACGCGCGGCGGGCGCGCGACGGGGGCCGCTCGCCATCGGCCGAATGGACGATGGGCAAGCGCCGCGAGGCCGTGCTAGTTTGCGTCGGGAATATGGAAACGCTGACCTGCGGCCAGTCCGAAGCCAGCCAGGAATTCGCGCACCGGGAGCCGCTTGCCGCCGGGTTTTTGCAGTTGCGTGAGACGCAACGCGCCTTCGCCGCAGGCCACGACGACGCCTTCCGGCGAAACACCGATGATCGTGCCGGGCGCCGCGTTGTTTGTGCTGTCTTCGGCGGCGGCCGCCCAGATCTTGATCGCGGTTCCGTCCTCGAGCGTCGCCACGCCGCCAGGGAACGGGTCGAACGCGCGCACCTGGCGCGCGAGCACCGCAGCCGGCCGGCGCCAGTCAAGCGCGGCCTCGTGCTTGCCGATCTTTTCGGCGTAGGTCACGCCGTCGGCGGGTTGCGGCGTTGAGGCCAGCTTGCCGCTGCGTTCGAGTTCGACGAGCGCCTCGACGATCAGCTTCGCGCCGGCCTGCGCGAGGCGGTCGTGCAAGGTGGCGGTGGTGTCGTCGGCGGAAATGGGCGTGCGGATTTCGGAAATCATCGCGCCCGTGTCGAGGCCGGCGTCCATCTGCATCAGCGTGATGCCGGTTTCGGCGTCGCCCGCCTCGATCGCGCGATGAATCGGCGCCGCGCCGCGCCAGCGCGGCAACAGCGACGCGTGAATATTGATGCAGCCGTGCGTCGCGATGTCGAGCACTTCCTGCGGCAGGATCAGGCCGTACGCGGCCACCACCATCACGTCGTGCGGCGTGGCGCGCAACTGCTCGATGGCCGCCGCCGCCTCAGCCGGATACTTGCCTGCGCGGCGCAACGAAGGCGGCTGTGCGACCGCGATCCCATGTTCCACGGCGTAGCGCTTGACGGGACTCGCCTGCAATTTCATGCCGCGCCCCGCCGGCCGGTCCGGCTGCGTGAGCACGAGCGGCACCGCAAAACCGGCGCCGTGGATGGCCGCCAGCGCGGCCGAAGCGAATTCCGGCGTGCCGGCAAAGACAACGCGCAACGAATGACTCATGAGCGGGAGGGCAAGCAGGTAGCGGAATGGGCGCGCATTACATTGCGTGAGCGAGCTTCTTCATCTTGCTCTTGATGCGCGTTTGCTTGAGCGGCGACAGATATTCGACGAACACGTGGCCCATCAGGTGATCCATCTCGTGCTGAATGCACACGGCAAGCAGTCCCTCGCAGTCCATCTCGAAGGTTTCGCCCTTTTCGTTGAGCGCCCGCACGCGCACTTTCTCCGCGCGCTCGACGTTGTCGTAAATGCCCGGCACGGACAGACAGCCCTCTTCCGACAGCTTCTTCTCGTTGCTCGACCAGACGATTTCCGGGTTGATGAACGCGAGCAGTTGATCGTGCGCGTCCGAGACGTCGATCACGATCACGCGCTCATGCACGTCGACCTGCGTGGCCGCGAGGCCCACGCCCGGCGCGGCGTACATGGTTTCCGCCATATCCGCGACGAGGCGGCGGATACGGTCGTTGACCTCTTCCACCGGCTTCGCAACCTTGTGCAGCCGTTTGTCCGGGTAATTGAGGATGTTCAGTAAAGCCATGATTTCGAGAGTGATTTTCAGACGCCGCTGACCATGAGAAGGCCCGCGTTGGCCATTCGGCCAGGTTGTCGGCACGTCGCAATGCGCACACGATAGATGGTGTCGAACCGGTTCGATTCAACGCGCCACACGCGCTAGACGACGAGCCCGCGCGGGTGGGCGCGGCGCTGCGGTTATTTCGGATGATGAAAATTTTAGCATGGCGCCCGCCTGCCCGCTGGCGCTGCAAGAGGATCGACCCGCAATGCACACCTTGCCTTCAACGGATCTTGAACTCGCCGCGTGGCTGCGGCTCTCTCTCGCGCCGGGGCTCAAACCCACGGCGCTGCGCCTGCTGCTGGGCGCTTTTGGCCTGCCCGAGGCGATTCTTCGGCAGGAGCATGAGACGCTCGCCGCGATTGCCGGCGACGCCGCGGCGCGCGCGGCGCTGGCGCCGACGGGCTCGGACTTCGACGCCCAACTGGAAGCGGTGATCGCATGGCGCGAGCTGCCCGGTAACCAGGTCGTCACGCTCGACGACCCCGCCTATCCGCCGGCGCTGCTGACCATGCCCGATCCGCCGCCGCTGCTATATATAAAGGGGCGGCTCGAGCTGTTGCACACGCGCGCGGTCGCGCTGGTGGGCAGCCGCAGCGCGACGCCGCAAGGTGAGGAAGACGCCGAACGCTTCGCGCGGACGATTTCGGCGGCGGGCGTGACGGTTGTGTCGGGGCTCGCGAGAGGCATCGACGGCGCGGCGCATCGCGGCGGGCTCGCGGGCATCGGCAGCACGGTTGCGGTGATCGGCACCGGCGCGGATCTCGTCTATCCGGCCGCGCACCACGCGCTCGCGCGGCAAATCGCGCTGCAAGGCGCGATTCTGTCGGAGTGGCCGCTCGGCACGCCGGCGCGCGCGGCCAACTTTCCGCAGCGTAACCGGTTGATCGCCGGACTCGTCAGCGGCGTGCTGGTCGTCGAGGCGGCCATGCGCTCGGGCTCGCTGATCACCGCGCGGCTCGCCAACGAGATGGGCCGCGATATCTTTGCGTTGCCGGGCTCGATCCACGCGCCGTTGTCGCGCGGGTGTCATCGGATGATCAAGCAGGGCGCGAAGCTGGTCGAGACGCCTGAGGAAGTGCTGGAGGAATTGGGGTTTGCGAAGACTGCGGCTGTAGGCGTTGGCGCAGGCGTTCGCGGACAGCGGGCATCGACGCGCACGTTCGACGACGACGCAACGGCGGCGGACTGCACGGCGCCGGCGCGACATTCGGCGCAGCGCGACGAGCCGGCGAAATACGCGCAGTCCCAGGCGAAGCCGCAGGCAAACGCCGAGCCGCAACCCATAGCCGCCGAAGCACGCGCCCCGAACGTACGCGATGTACCCGACCCCGACGCGCAAAAACTTCTGGCGGCGCTGGGCCACGCGCCGACCAGCCTTGAAATTCTCGCCACGCGCACCGAGATGGAATACGCGGTCCTGCAGACGACGCTGCTGCAACTGGAACTCGCCGGCCACGTCAGCGCGCTGCCCGGCGGGCGCTACACGCGGGCAAGCCACGGCTAACGCACATTGACGCCGCTTGACCACTCTCCGGGATCGGCCATGCTACATTCGCGCCAAAGCATTCGACAAAGCACTAGAGGAACCACCATGCCCGCGCTGAATCTCGACACCGACCACGACCGGATCGCCGAGCGCGTCAATGAGCCCGACACGCTGTTCGTGGCCTGCCTGTGCGCGGAATGGTGCGGAACCTGCCGCGAGTATCGCGAGGCGTTCGACAAGCTGGCCGAGCGGCATCCGCAAATCTGCTTCGCATGGATCGACATCGAAACGCATGCGGATCGATTCGACGATCTCGACGTCGAGAATTTTCCGACCATCCTGATCGAAGACTCGGTAACGACACGTTTTTTCGGCACCGTTTTGCCGCAAGCAGGGATTGTCGAGCGGATGCTCTCGGACTTGACCGCGCTGCCGGGCGTCGTCGGCGCGCCCAAATTGCGGCCCGCGCTGGCGGCTGCCTGAGCGCCGAGATTCACGGCTTCGTCGACAGCGCCGAGCGGATCGCGACGGCCTCGGCGGCACGGCGGTTGCGAGCGGCGCACAGCGCGTTTGCCGCAGCTTGTCCGAGCGCCGGACGCGCAATTATGATGGCGCGCTTTTAGGGCCGCTTTTATGCCCGCTTTTATGGCAGTTGACACGCCGCTTTCGCGCCGTGTGCTATAAAGCGGTCGTTAATGGGTAGCAAGGTCGCAAACGAGGGTCGCGCCAACTGGGCGCGCTCAAGGCCACCAACCCGGATATACCAACCTCACATCGAGTCATGTCTAAAGCACTGATCATCGCCGAAAAGCCTTCCGTCGCGAACGACATCGCGCGCGCTTTGGGCGGTTTTACCAAGCATGACGAGTACTACGAGAGCGACGAGTACGTTCTCTCATCGGCAGTGGGCCATCTGCTGGAAATCGCCGCGCCCGAAGAATACGAAGTCAAACGCGGCAAGTGGAGTTTCGCCAACCTGCCCGTCATTCCGCCGCATTTCGATCTGAATCCGATCGCGAAGAGCGAGTCGCGCCTGAAGGTGCTGACCAAGCTGCTCAAGCGCAAAGACATCGACCGGCTCATCAACGCATGCGACGCGGGGCGCGAGGGCGAGCTGATTTTCCGCCTGATCGCGCAGCACGCGAAAGCCAAGCAGCCGGTGCAGCGCCTGTGGCTGCAATCGATGACGCCCGCCGCGATCCGCGACGGCTTCGCGCGTCTGCGCAGCGACGAAGAGATGCAACCGCTTGCGGACGCGGCTCGTTGCCGCTCCGAAGCGGACTGGCTCGTCGGCATCAACGGCACACGCGCGATGACCGCGTTCAACAGCAAGGGCGGCGGCTTCTTCCTGACCACGGTCGGACGCGTGCAGACGCCCACGCTGTCCATCGTCGTCGAGCGCGAGGAAAAGATTCGCCGCTTCGTGCCGCGCGACTATTGGGAAGTGAAGGCCGAGTTTGTCTGCGCGGCCGGCTTCTACGAGGGCCGCTGGTTCGATCCGAAGTTCAAGCGCGACGAGTTCGACCCGGAAAAGCGCGACTCGCGTCTGTGGGCGCTGCCCGCGGCGGAGACGATCGTCGCCGCTTGCCGCGGTCAGATCGGTGTCGTCAGGGAAGAGTCGAAGCCGTCCACGCAACTGTCGCCGGCACTGTTCGACTTGACGAGCTTGCAGCGCGAGGCCAACGGCCGCTTCGGCTTCTCGGCGAAGAACACGCTGGGTCTCGCTCAGGCGCTGTACGAAAAGCACAAGGTGCTGACCTATCCGCGGACTGACGCGCGCGCGCTGCCCGAAGACTATATGGACACGGTCAAGCAGACGCTCGGCATGCTCAAGGAGAGCAACAACTACTTGCCGTTTGCCAAGCAGGTGCTCGACAAGGGCTGGGTGAAGCCGAACAAGCGCATCTTCGATAACTCGAAGATCAGCGACCACTTCGCAATCATCCCGACGCTGCAGGCGCCGAAGAACCTGTCCGAGCCGGAACAGAAGCTTTACGACCTCGTGGTGAAGCGTTTTCTGTCGGTGTTTTTCCCGGCTGCCGAATACCGCGTGACCACGCGCATCACCGAAGTCGTCGGTCATCACTTCAAGACCGAGGGCAAGGTTCTGGTGGAGCCGGGCTGGTTGCAAATCTACGGCCGCGAAATCAGCGGTGAAGATGCCAACCTCGTGCCGGTGCAGAAAGACGAGAAGGTCAAGACCGACAAGATCGCCGCGCAGCAGCTCGTCACCAAACCGCCGGCACGCTACAACGAAGCCACGCTGCTGTCAGCAATGGAAGGCGCGGGCAAGCTCGTCGAAGACGATGAACTGCGCGAGGCGATGGCCGCGAAGGGGCTCGGTACGCCGGCCACGCGCGCCGCCATCATCGAAGGGCTGTTGGGTGAAAAGTATCTGGTCCGCGAAGGCCGCGATCTGATTCCGACCGCCAAGGCATTCCAGTTGATGACGCTCTTGCGCGGGCTCGGCGTGAAGGAATTGACCGCGCCCGAACTGACGGGCGAATGGGAATACAAGCTGTCGCAAATGGAACGCGGCAACCTGCCGCGCGACGCGTTCATGCAGGAAATTGCCCGCATGACGCAGACCATCGTCAAGCGCGCGAAGGAATACGATTCCGACACGATCCCGGGCGATTACGCGACGTTGCAGACGCCGTGTCCGAACTGCGGCGGCCAGGTGAAGGAAAACTACCGCCGCTTCGCGTGTTCGAAATGCGAGTTCTCCATCTCGAAGATTCCGGGCGGCCGCCAGTTCGAGATCGAGGAAGTCGAAGAACTGCTGAAGAACAAAACGATCGGGCCGCTGTCGGGTTTTCGCAGCAAGATGGGCCGTCCGTTCTCGGCGATCCTCAAGCTTTCGCTCGACGACGAGATCAAGAACTACAAGCTCGAGTTCGACTTCGGCCAGGACGCGGGCGGCGAAGACGGCGAACCGCCCGACTTCTCCGACCAGGAACCGGTCGGCGCGTGCCCGAAGTGCAAGGGCCGCGTGTTCGAGCACGGCATGAGCTACGTCTGCGAGAACTCGGTTGCGAACCCGAAGACTTGCGACTTCCGCTCGGGCAAAGTGATCTTGCAGCAGGAGATCGCGCGTGAGCAAATGGCCAAGCTGCTCGAAGAAGGACGCACGGATCTGCTGACGAACTTCAAGTCGTCGCGCACGGGCCGTAACTTCAAGGCGTTCCTCGTCAAGCAGAACGACGGCAAGATCGGCTTCGAGTTCGAGAAGAAGGAGCCGTCGGCCAAGACCGCAGCGAAGACGGCGGCGGCGAAATCGGCTGCGAAGGCAGGCGGTTCGGAGTTCGAGTCCGATGACGGCGATGCGGCGGTCGCGGTGAAGGCAGCGCCGGCGGCGAAAAAGGCTGCGGCGAAGAAAGCGCCTGCGGCTAAGACTGCGGCTGCGAAGAAGGCGCCGGCCAGGAAGACTGTCGCTCGTAAGACCGGTTCGTGATTCTTCGGTAGGCGCGATGGACGCCTGCGGTGCATATCGAAGCCGATGACAAAAAGCGCGATCACCTGCAAGGTGACCGCGCTTTTTTATGCGTTCAGCCAGCCGCGCTGGACGCGCCGACATCCTACATCGGCGCCTGAACCGCCTCTACAGCGGCGTCAACGCCGCCGGCCGCGTACGACTTCCGGGCTTCGCCAACGTCTTCGGCACCGGCGATAACTCGCTGTCCAGCAGACGCGACAGCGGCTCCGCGCCGTCGAATGCTTCCGGCGGCATCGACGCATCCGCCGGTTCAAACGACGCCGACGCCGGGCGTCCAACGCCGTCCTTGATCCATTGCTCGCCGAGCAGGCTATTCGGCGTCTGGCTGAAATGCTCGACCAGATGATCGATGAACGTGCGCACCTTTGCCGGCAAATGACGACGGCTCGGATAGGCGATGTTGATCTCGACTTGCGGCAAACGGTAATCGCCCAGGAGGCGCACCAGCCGGCCGCGCGTCATGTCGCGCCCGATCAGATAGCTCGGCAGAATCGCGATGCCCATGCCGAGCAGCGCGAACTGACGCAGCATCTCCGTGTTGTTCGCCACGATCACATTCGACGGACGCACGCGCACTTCGCCTTCGGGACCGGTAAACACCCGCTCGTCGCCCCAATACTCGGAGGGCAGGCTCAAACACGGATGCTCGAGCAGATGCTCGGGACGCGTGGGCGTGCCGTGCTTCTCCAGATACGCCGGGGTTGCGCAAACCGTCATGCAGCCCGTAGTCAGACGCCGCGTGACGATGCTCGCGCTGCGCATCTGCCGCGCGATTACCACGCCCACGTCGAAACCTTCTTCAACCAGATCGACCTGACGATCGACGAGCGTGACGTCGGGAATGACCTTCGGATAGCGTTCCGCGTACGTTTGCAGCACGGGCGCCAGATTGTGCAAGCCGAACACGACCGGCGCGACGATGCGCAATGTGCCGACCGGTTCGTGATTTCGCGCGACCACCATCTGCTCGACGTCTTCGAGCTCGTCGAGAATCTGGCGTGCGCGTTCCAGATAAACCTGACCCGATTCGGTCAAGGACAGACTGCGGGTCGTACGGTTGAGCAGCCGCGTGCCAAGACGCCCTTCGAGGTCGGCAACGTGACGGGTGGCAACTGCGTTGGAAATATCCATCGCGCTCGCAGCGCGGGCAAAACTGCCGAGATCCGCCACTTTGACGAAAACTCGCATCGACTGCAAATGATCCATATCACAACTCCTGCCGTGTTACGGCTCCCTGACAATTGGTGATAACCAGTGGAAGCGAATTAGGGATTCTCCTACGACTCGCGCAATCGTGCAGAAGTTGCCCGCAAAAGCGGAAATTTCGTCAATTTTCGTGCGACTGTATGCCCGAATGTGGGGCATCGGGGGCGATTGTTCCGTCGTTAGAAACAATGTGCTGCGGCGCAGCTTGCCCACGCGTGCCTTTCGAACAGATGGAAAGGCCAATGTGCCGAGCACTGAACGCGGCCCCGCCCGGCTTGGCGGCGCTCAAAATGAAAAAAGCCGCCCGAAGGCGGCTTCTGCGAGTTAGCGAACACTCACGTCGTCAAGCTGCGAGCTTGCTCTCCAATTGGCTCTTGGCTTTCGCCAGCGCGGGCGGAAGGCCGTGCTGCAGCGTGTCAAAGAGCTCCGTATGCAGCGCGAGTTCGGCGCGCCAGGCCGCGTCGTCGACGGAAATCACCTGCTCGAACTGCTCGCGGCTGAAATCCAGACCGCTCCAGTCGATGTCCTCGTAATGCGGCGACACGCCGAACGCGTGCTCCTCGCCCTGCGCCGTGCCCTCGATGCGGCCGACCATCCAGCCGAGCACGCGCATGTTTTCGCCGAAGCCCGGCCACACGAACTTGCCGTCCGCGCCCTTGCGGAACCAGTTGACGCAGAAGATTTTCGGCAGCTTCGCGTTCAGTTGCTGCAGCCGCTCGCCTGTCTTCAGCCAATGGCCGAAGTAGTCGCTCATGTTGTAGCCGCAGAACGGCAGCATCGCGAACGGGTCGCGCCGTACGACGCCTTGCTGGCCCGCTGCGGCGGCGGTCGTCTCCGAACCCATGGTCGCCGCCATGTAGACGCCCTCGACCCAGTTGCGGGCCTCGGTGACGAGCGGCACGGTCGTCGAGCGGCGGCCGCCGAAGATAAACGCGTCGATCGGCACGCCCGCCGGATTCTCCCAATCGGCGTCGATGGACGGACATTGCGACGCCGGCGCCGTGAAGCGTGCATTCGGATGCGCCGCCTTGCGGCCCGTTTCCTTCGCGCTCGCGGGCGTCCAGTCCTTGCCCTGCCAGTCGATCAGGTGCGCGGGCGGTTCGTCGGTCATGCCTTCCCACCAGACGTCGCCGTCGTCGGTCAGCGCGACGTTCGTGAAGATCACGTTTTCCTTCAGCGTGGCCATTGCGTTGAAGTTGGTTTTTTCGCTCGTGCCGGGCGCGACGCCGAAGTAGCCGGCCTCCGGGTTGATCGCGTACAGGCGGCCGTCCTTGCCTGGTTTGATCCACGCGATGTCGTCGCCGATGGTCGAGATCTTCCAGCCGTTCAGCCCTTCGGGCGGAATCAGCATCGCGAAGTTGGTCTTGCCGCACGCCGACGGAAACGCGGCCGCCACATGGTGCTTGCGTCCTTCGGGCGAAGTCACGCCGAGAATCAGCATGTGCTCGGCAAGCCAGCCTTCGTCGCGGCCCATCGTCGATGCAATGCGCAGCGCAAAGCACTTCTTGCCGAGCAATGCGTTGCCGCCATAGCCCGAGCCGTAACTCCAAATTTCACGCGTCTCCGGGAAATGAACGATGTACTTGGTCGGATTGCACGGCCACGGCACGTCTTTGGCGCCCGCTTCGAGCGGCGCGCCGACCGAATGCACGCACGGCACGAACTCGCCGTCTTCGCCGAGCACGTCGTACACCTTGCGGCCCATGCGCGTCATGATGCGCATGTTGGTGACCACGTACGGGCTGTCGCTCAGTTCGACGCCGATATGCGCGATCGGCGAGCCGAGCGGGCCCATCGAGAACGGCACCACGTACATGGTGCGGCCGCGCATCGAGCCTTCGAACAGGCCGTCGAGTGTCGTGCGCATTTCGTCCGGCGCGACCCAGTTGTTGGTCGGACCGGCGTCCTCACGACGTTGCGCGCAAATGAAAGTGCGGTCCTCGACGCGCGCGACGTCGGAAGGATCGGACCATGCGAGATACGAGTTCGGACGTTTCGCCGGATTGAGCTTCCTGAGTGTGCCGGCTTCGACCATCTGCGCGCACAGGCGGTCGTACTCTTCCTGCGAACCGTCGCACCACACGATGTTGTCCGGACGGGTCATAGCGGCAACGCGCTGGACCCAGTCGATCAGTTTCCGATGTTTCACCCACGCTGGCGCTTCTACTGCCGCCTTCACTGCGGGCTGTGCCTCGAATGATGGAAGATTCATCGACTTGTCTCCGTTTGTAGGGATTGGAAAACGGTACAGGCCCGGCGACGCTGCATGCGAGAGGCATTTTGTTCGTTGCGCCAGTTTCTACAAACCGACGCGCAACTGCACAGGTCATCACGGGCTTCAACGCAGCTTGTTGGGCCAGGGCGCATGGGACGGGCGTCTGCAACCGTCTGTAAAGCGGCTTGCCTGTACACTCAACAAACTGTTAAAAACGATGTCAATCGGCCTTGCTGTAGCGCTATCGTTCTACGCGGTAGTTGCTACGGTAAGGCATTCAGCTAAACCGGCATGTGACTTGGGTCACATGATGGGACAGTCAGCATAACACTCCGTTCCGCACCGCCATGGTGCGCCGCAAGACACATACCATGAAGATTGCCATCCTCGACGACTATCAGGACGCCGTTCGCAAGCTCGACTGCTTTCAATTGCTCGCCGATCACGAAGTCAAAGTTTTCAACAACACCGTCCGCGGACTCGGGCAACTCGCGAGCCGTCTTTCGGAAGTCGACGCGCTGGTCCTGATTCGGGAACGTACCCGCATCAGCTCGCAACTTCTCGACAAACTGCCGCGTTTGCGCATGATCAGCCAGACGGGAAAAGTGTCCAGCCACATCGATCTCCCGGCCTGTACCGAGCGCGGCATCGCCGTTCTCGAAGGCAGCGGCTCACCGATCGCGCCCGCCGAGCTGACGTGGGCTCTCATCATGGCGGCGCAGCGGCGCATTCCGCAATACGTAGCGAACCTGAAGCAGGGCGCCTGGCAGCAGTCGGGGCTCAAGACTTCGGCGCTGCCGCCAAACTTCGGTTTGGGTCAGGTGTTGCGCGGTCAGACGCTGGGCATCTGGGGCTATGGCAAGATCGGGCGGCTTGTCGCCGGTTACGGCAAGGCCTTCGGCATGAACGTGCTGATCTGGGGCCGCGAGCATTCACGCGAAGCCGCTCGCGAGGACGGTTATGGCGTGGCCGAGAGCCGCGAAGCCTTGTTCGACCAGAGCGATGTGCTGTCGCTGCATTTGCGGCTGCACGACGACACGCGCGGCATCGTCAAGCAGGAAGATCTGATGCGCATGAAGCCGACCGCACTGCTCGTGAACACGAGCCGCGCCGAGCTGCTCGACGACAACGCGCTCCTCGGCGCGCTGTCGCACAATCGCCCGGGGATGGTCGCCATCGACGTGTATGAAAGCGAGCCGATCCTGCAGGGCTACAGCCTGCTGCGCATGGAGAACGTGATTTGCACGCCGCATATCGGCTATGTCGAGCGCGAGAGCTACGAGCTGTATTTCAGCGCGGCGTTCAAAAACATTCTGGCTTTCGATGCCGGCGACACGGCCAGCGTGGCGAATCCCGAAGCGTTGCAGGGTGGACGTCGGCGCTAAGCGATAGCCGCGGGCGTCAGGCGTCCTGCGTCAGGCGGCAAACTCCAGCAGGTCGGGCATGCGTTCGAGGAAGGTCTCGCCGTCCGCGCGGCCGAGGTTGTACGCATGCACCATCTGCGAGGGGCTCGTGTAGTCCCAGCTCGAGATCGGCACTTTGCGCGACGGCTGCACATACAGGCGCTGCTGCACGCCGTGCGGCACCACGAACATCTGCGGCCGCGGATAAAGGCGCGTCACCATGACGAGCACGTTGCCGGGCGCATCGGCGTCAAGCGCGCCGACCGGCACGTTGTCGACCATGCCGCCGTCGAGCACCGGGCGGCCGTTGCGCCGCAAGACCGGCGTGAAAGGCGGCGTGCTCGACGATTGCAGAATCAGATCGGCGAGATCTTCGACGGTCGCGCAGTCCTGCGCACGCACGAATTCCGGATGAAAACCGAGCGTCTGACCAAGCGTCGGGTGCAAGGTCTTGCGCACATATTTTTCGATGTTGTACGCGATGAGTCCGGCGGCGACTGCGCTGCGCGCGCCAAGCCAGCGCGGCAAATGTGAAACGCCGATGCGAATCTCGGGCGCATCGGCAAGCGACGAAAACTTCTCACCGTAGATGTCGAGCAATGCCTGACGATAGATGCGGTAATGCGGAAACACCGACTGACCGCGCAGCAGGTTGCCCCAATAGGCGTTGCGCGAATTGTGGCGCAGCGCGTCTTCGTAATAGCGCATGACCCACTCGGAATCGCGCGTGTAGAGCATGCAAGCGGTGGCCGCGCCCGCCGAAATGCCCGTGATGACGCGTGGACGGATGCGCAGTTCCGGTTGCACGACGTCCCAGAAACCCGCCTGCCACCAGCAGCGATTGCCGCCGCCGGCGAATACGACCTGATCGAACATCTTATTTCCTGGTGCCTTGTCTTATGATGCGCGCCGCTTTGCTTATTCGAGCAGCGCGTACGTCGTGGTCGCGTGGACGGCCATGTTGCCGGTCTCGTCGAACAGCTCCACTTCGCCGAAAACGAGGTTGCGGCCGAGGCGCAGCACGCGCGCGGTGACGAGCACGTCGCCCTTGCGCACGGCGCGCATGAAGCTGATGTTGAGCGACACGGTGGTCATCGGCTTGAAGCCGCCTAGCGCCGCGGAAATCGCCACGATCATCGCTGTATCGGCGGCGGCCATGAACACCTGGCCGCAAATCACGCCGCCTGAATGACGCAGCGCGCCGGCGAAAGGCAGGCGCAGCGTGGCGCCTTCCGCATCGGCTTTGACGGGCGTGAGCGCCAGTTCGCGGACCCACGGCGCGAGGATGCGGTCGAGCAGATCGATAGTCTCTTTGTCGTCCATGGCGATTCCCGTCGAAGGCCGCGCGGAGCGTGAGCGGCAAGTGTCCGCGAGTCCGCGACATGATACCGGGATGCCCGGCGCAGCGCCTTTTCGGAGGCAGCGCTTTCGTTGAGGGATGACTCGAACGGGGGACGGTTTTTTTAAGAAATCTGCTAAGGGGGCTTGGCAAGCCCAAAAACATCCTGCATAATTTCGCTTCTGTTGGGGCGTTAGCTCAGTTGGTAGAGCAGCGGACTCTTAATCCGTAGGTCGAGTGTTCGAGTCACTCACGCCCCACCAAAGAATTTCGAAGGGTTACAAGCGATTGCTTGTAACCCTTTTTGCATTGGTTCTGCGCCGATAGCAAACCCGTCAGTCGTAGCTGACCACGACCGTCACCGGTTTGTTCGCCGAAGGCACATTACCGCTTTTCGCGCCGAGCGACAGTACGCCACCCGCGCCGCCCACGTGATACTGACCGTCCGCTCCTGGCCGGGCCGTACGGCCTGTGCCGTCGATGAAAGACGTCGCGACGGTATCCAGCGCGGCTGCGCCGGTGCGTGACGCCGCGCCGTCGTTGATCCGCAACGTCACATCAGCGCTTGGCGCGCCGCCGGGTGGCGCCGCGAACGTCACGGTGACCGCGGACCCGTCGTGTCCAGTCCAAAGCGTATCCGACCGCGGCGCAGGTGTTTGTCGCACGGTCGTGATATTGAACTGCGGACCGACGAGCGCGCCGGAGAAATGTATCGTGCCCCCATTCGCCGCGGATGCCGCTCCCGGAACCGCCAGGAACGCCACCGTACCCCATGCAGCCACGCGGGCCAACCGCCCAATTCGCCGACTCTTCGCTTTCATCACGACCTCCGTGCGGGCAATCCTCTGTGCCGCCTTGCGGCGGATCCAGTGCATCAAGCCTTGTTTACGGCATGTCACGAATCTGTCTTGAATATGACGAAATATAGTAGGCAAATCGTAAGACGGTGGATCTTTTCACCATCCGCCGACAGCGCCCAAGGTTGAGCGCGTCATGCGCCGTCATTCCCACATCCCGCCAGAACCCCCGCACATTCCCCGCCGCCGTGTTACCGATGCGTAACGAATTATTGCGAACTATTATCATTCATGTAACGATACTGATTCTCATTTGAGAACAAGACGATGGGTCCAGCCCTTTGACGCAGACAGTCCGGCTGTCGGTGCTGCAACGGGCGCTGGCGTCCGTCGAATCAGAACAATAGCGACAACGACAGGGTATTGAGATGTTCCGAAACACGCCTCTCGCGGCGGCCGTTCTGGTCGCGTTCGCGACGCCGCTTTACGCTCAAACGACGACAACGCCCGCGACCGGCGCCCAGCCCGCGTCATCCAGTTCGACTCCGACTTCGACTTCGACTTCCACGCCCACCCAGACCGCCGACAGCGCCACGCTGCCCGCCGTCAAGGTGACCGGTCAAAGCGGCCCGTCCGCGGAATTCGCGGCTGACGTCTCGAGCGTCGGCGCAAAAGTGCCGACCGCGCTGCGCGACATTCCGCAAGCCGCCGTCGTGGTGCCGAAGTCGGTGCTGCAATCGCAAGCCGCGAGCTCGTTTACGGACGCGTTGCGCAATGTGCCGGGCATCACCATCGGCGCCGCGGAAGGCGGACAGATCGGCAACAACATCAACCTGCGCGGCTTCTCGGCGCGCACCGACATCTATCTCGACGGTTTCCGCGATCGCGGCCAGTACTATCGCGACACCTTCAACCTCGAATCGATCGACGTGCTGTACGGCCCGTCGTCGCTGTACTTCGGACGCGGCTCGACGGGCGGCGTCATCAATCAGGTCAGCAAGCAGCCCACGCTCAAGCCGCGCGCGGACGTGTCCGTGCAAGCGGGCACGCACGACCGCTATCGCACGACCGTCGACCTGAATACGCCGATCACGTCGACGTCCGCGTTCCGCATCAACGCGTTCGGCCAGGACCTGGGTTCGTCGCGCGACGTGATGAAGAGCAAGGATTACGGCGTCGCGCCCGAAGTCAAATTCGGCATCGGCACGCCGACCGAAATCACGCTGTCCGCGCTGATCCAGCACAACCGCGATCAGCCCGACTACGGCATTCCGGCGCTTAATGGGCACCCAGCGCCGGTCAATCGCGGCACGTTCTACGGCTTCACCGACGACCGGACGATGCAGGACGTGCAAACGCTCAACGCGCGCATCGAACACCGCTTCAACGACAACCTGAAGGTGCGCAATCAGACGCAGTTCAGCCACTACAGCACGGAAGCCCGCGCGACGAACGCGGCCTCGGTGCTCACGGGTCCGCTGCCGACATCGACGGCGCTGACCAACGGAAATTTCACGAGCATCGATCCGTCGAAACTGTTCGTGAAGCTGCAAGGCAAGGACCGCAACATCAATGACCACTCGGTCTACAACTCGACGGACGTCGAGGCAAAATTCAACACCGGCTTCATCAAGCATGAAGTGGTTGCGGGCGTCGATCTGAGCCACGAGACGTACAGCAACCAGAGCTTCACGACGACGACGCCGGGCTTGCCGTCGAACACGATCGCCATCGTGCCGCTCGTCGATCCGTCGTACACGAAGCGTCCGTCGAATGCGAAGACCGTTGCGACGAATCTCGCGGAGTCGAGCGCGAACGGCGTCGGCGTTTATGCGAACGATACGGTGTCGATCGGCGAACACTGGAAGGTGGTGGGCGGCCTGCGCTGGGACCGCTACGAAGCGTCGATTCACAACTCGATCAATGTGCCTTCGTATGCGACGCAGACGAACTACTTCACGAGCGTGCGCGGCGGCGTGATCTGGCAGCCGACCGACTGGCAGTCCTACTACGTGTCGTACGGCACGTCGTTCAATCCGTCGCTCGAAGCGCTGACGCTCACGAACCAGCAGCAGAATCTGCCGCCGGAGCATAACAAGTCGTATGAAGTCGGCGCGAAGTGGGACCTGCTCGGCGGCGGTCTGTCGGTCACGCAATCGCTCTTCAACATCGAAAAGACGAACGCGCGGACGTTGAACTCGGACGGCAGCTACACGCTCGACGGCGACGTGCGCGTGCGCGGCTACCAGCTCGGCGTGGCCGGCCACATCACGAACAAGTGGCAAGTGTTCGGCGGCTACACGTACATGGACGCGACGATCCTGAAGGCGCTCGACGGCACCGCCGGCAAGACGCCCGCGAACACGCCGCGCAACATGCTGACGCTGTGGACGACCTACGCATTCACGCCGCACTGGGAAATCGGCGGCGGGCCGATCTACACGTCGTCGCGTTACGCCGCGAACAACAACTTCGTGAAGGTCGGCGGCTATACGCGCTGGGACGCGATGGCCGCGTATCACGCGAAAAAGTACGACGTCCAGTTCAACGTGCTCAACCTGACGGACAAGAACTACTACGACGCGCTGATTCCATCGGACGGCGGACGCGCGGTGCCGGGCAACGGCCGCACGTTCCTCGCGACGCTAAACTATCGGTTCTTCTGATCGCCGAGGCGGCGATCAGCAGCACAACGCGCGGTTTCGCAGGGAAGTCCAACGATGATTGTCTCGATCCCCGATGTATTCAGTCCCGCCGACACCGCCGCGATGCGTGCGCAACTCGAAGCGGCCACGGACGCATGGGTCGACGGCCGCGCGACCGCGGGCTATCAGGGCGCGCCCGTCAAGCGCAACCAGCAGATCGCGGAAGGCTCATCCATCGCGCTCGAAATGGGCGACAGAATCATCGCGGCGCTCGAACGGCATCCGCTTTTCATCAGCGCCGCGCTGCCGAACAAGGTTTATCCGCCGCTCTTTAACCGCTACGAAGGCGGCATGCATTTCGGCAGCCATGTCGACGGAGCGATTCGCCTCGTGCCCGGCAGCGGCGTACGCGTGCGCACCGATCTATCGGTCACGCTGTTCCTCACGCCGCCCGACGAGTACGACGGCGGCGAACTGCTGATCGAAGACACCTTCGGCGTGCAGGAAGTGAAGCTGCCCGCGGGCCATGCGATCCTTTATCCCGGCACGAGTCTGCACCAGGTGCGGCCCGTGACGCGCGGCGCGCGCGTATCGAGCTTCTTCTGGGTACAGAGCCTCGTGCGCGACGACACGCAGCGCGCGATGCTGTTCGACATCGACGGCGCGATCCAGCGTTTGAACGCCTCGAACGCGGACGATGCCGCGCGCCGCACGCTAGTCGGCTGTTATCACAACCTCCTGCGCATGTGGAGCGAAACGTAAATCGGCAATAACGGCGGATTTGCCCTGCAAGCTGGCTAGAGCGACGCGCATTTTTGTCCTACGCTTTAAGCGCGACGCGTGGCGCATCCGTGTGTTTGCGCAGCACAGCAATCCGGCGAGCACTCCGCCTTCACGCGTGCGCAAGGTCCTCCCGCACAATCACAGTCCAGGTGGCTGGAGGCTGATCGTGAGTCAAGCAATCGCCTGATCGAAGATTCAGGCAGCCCGGGGATTGCTGCTCCGAGAACCGGTGCACCTCCCCGGCGCATTCTCATGGAGGATGACGATGTCGATTCGACTTGGAGAAGAAGCGCCCGATTTCACCGCGGAAACCACCGAAGGCACAATCCGTTTCCACGAATGGATCGGCGACCATTGGGTGATCCTGTTTTCGCATCCAAAGGATTTCACGCCCGTCTGCACGACCGAGCTCGGCTACATGGCCGGCCTCAAGCCGGAGTTCGAAAAGCGCAACACAAAGATCATCGGCCTGAGTGTGGACCCCGTCAGCGATCACGAGAGGTGGGTGAAGGACATTGAAGAGACGCAGGGCCACGCGGTCAACTATCCGCTCATCGGCGACGCGGATCTGAACGTCGCGAAGCTCTACGACATGATTCACCCGAATGCGGGCGGCGGCACGCGCACCGCGGCGGACAACGCGACCGTGCGCTCGGTGTTCATCATCGGCCCGGACAAAAAGGTCAAAGCCATGCTCGTGTATCCGATGAGTTCGGGGCGCAATTTCGACGAAGTGCTGCGTCTGCTCGACTCGTTGCAGTTGAACGCGAAGCATACGGTGGCCACACCCGTGAACTGGAAACCGGGGGACGATGTCATCATTCCGACATCCGTCTCGAACGATGATGCGGCGAAGAAATACCCTGAGGGCTTCAAGACCTTGAAGCCGTATCTGCGGTACGTTGCACAGCCACGGTGAGATTGCGGCGCAGTAAAACCGGGCGCCGCCACGCGCCCGGTTGTCTCGACGATGCGCGCCACGGAGAAAACAACCTTGCTGATTTTCCGCCAACTAATCGACCCGCAATCGTCCACGTACACGTATCTTCTCGCCGATAGCACGACGCGAGAGGCCATTCTGATCGATCCGGTATTCGAGCAGGTGCGCCGCGATACGGCGCTGATCCAGGAACTCGGGCTGCGCCTTCTCTATACGATCGACACGCACGTCCACGCAGATCATGTGACTGGCGCCTGGATGCTCAAGCGCCGCACCGGCAGCGCGATCGCCATATCGACGGCAAGCGGCGCGGAAGGTGCGGACCGCTATCTGAATCACGGCGACCGATGCGAGTTCGGCACGCGCTGGCTCGAAGTGCGCGCGACGCCAGGCCACACGAACGGCTGCATCAGCCTCGCGCTCGACGACGGCACGATGATGTTCACCGGCGACTGCCTGCTGATCCGCGGCACGGGCCGCACCGACTTTCAGAAGGGCGACGCACGCGCGATGTTCCGCGCGATCCACGGCGAGATTTTCAGTCAGCCCGAAAGCTGCCTGCTTTATCCGGCACACGATTATCGCGGCTTGACGGTGACGAGCGTCGGCGAAGAACGGCGCTTCAATCCGCGCCTCGGCGGTGAACTGTGCGAAGACGACTTCGTCGGCTATGTGACGAATCTGCGGTTGCCGCATCCGAAGCAGATCGACATTGCGGTGCCCGCGAATCTCAAGTGCGGCGTTGCGGCCAGCGATCCCACGCAGGCGGCCGAACCCGATTGGGCGCCGCTCGTCTACACGTTCGCGGGCATCTGGGAAATCGGCCCGCAATGGCTCGAAGACAATCTGCGTTCCGTGCAGATAGTCGACGTGCGCGAGCCCGATGAGTTCAACGGGCCGCTTGGCCGCATTCCGGCAGCGCGGCTCATCTCGCTCGGCGAGCTTGCCACGCGCGCCGCCGAGCTCACGAAAGAGCGGCCGATCGTGACCGTGTGCCGTGCGGGCGGCCGTTCCGCGCAAGCGACGGTGATATTGCGCCAGGCAGGATTCGACGAAGTCGCGAACCTTGCGGGCGGCATGCTGCGCTGGCGCGCGGAAGGCCGCGTCGTCGAAAATGCCGGCATGTAGCGCACATAGCAATTTCCTTCAATACACACCGCCCTGCCGCCGATACCGTTGAACCGCGTCAATCCCGCGCATTCACGTATCGAGGCACCGATGTCCGCTTTGCTTTCCATGGCCGCGTTCGCGCTGGCTTCGTCGATTTCGCCAGGTCCCGTCAACGTCGTCGCGCTGAGCGCCGGCGCGCAGCATGGCTTCGCCGCGAGCATGCGGCATGTGAGCGGCGCGACCGTCGGCTTTACCGTGCTGCTTCTGCTGATCGGCCTCGGGCTGCATGAACTGCTCGTGCATGTCCCCGCACTCGTGAGCATCGTCAAATGGGCCGGCGTGGCGTTTCTGCTGGTCATGGCCTACAAGCTCGCCGTCGATGACGGTCAGCTCGGCGCCGACAAACCATCGCGCGGCCCTTCATTTGCGTATGGCGCGGCGATGCAATGGCTCAACCCGAAAGCATGGCTCGCGTCGCTGGCCGGCATGGGCGCGTATGCCGCCGATGGCGACGGCAAACTCGTCTGGCAATTCACTGTGATCTACTTTGTGATCTGCTATGTGTCGATTGCAAGCTGGGCCTACGCCGGGACGTTTCTGCGCAAGTACTTGCAGGCGCCGCAGCGCGTTAGGTTGTTCAATCGGGTTATGGCGGCGTTGCTTGCGGCGAGCGCGTTGTATTTGCTTGTGACGTGAGGCGCCGAAAACTGCGGCAACCCCGCAGTCAACTGCGATATTGCCCCGGCGTCGCGGCGACGAGCCGCTTGAACGTGCGCTGCAAATGCGCCTGATCGGCGAAGCCGGCGTCGAGCGCGACGTCGGCGATCAATCGGCCGCGCCTCAGTTGAGCGCGGCTGTACTGAATGCGGCGATTGATCAGATAGGCGTGCGGCGTCATGCCGTAGCGCTCCTTGAACGCGCGAATCAGATGCGATGCAGACAGGCCCGCTGCCTCGCATATGTCTTCAAGCTTCAGCGGGTGCGTGCAATTGTCGGCGATGAATTCGGCCGCTCGCGCGAGTTGACGACTGGCGTCGTCGTGTGAACGCGGCGCGGGGTTCAGGCGCTGCTGCACCTCAGTGAAAAATGCCACGGCGGCGCTTTGTTTGCGCAGCAAATCCGCATCGTTGTCGACCAGAATTCCATGCAGCCGATTGAGGCCGTCGAAGAGTTCGGCGTCTGTCGTCATGGTCTGCGAGAACGCGCGAAACGCGTAGTTCTCGCTGAAGCCGAGTTCGTGTTGCAACGACGTGAGCCACGCGACGTCGACGTGAAGCATGCGATACGACCAGCGCTCGTCGGCGATGGGATTGCATGCATGAACGTCGTCGGGATTCATCAGAACAACCGCGCCCGCGCCGGTCCATTCGCGCGCGTGGCGGTTCACGTACACGCTGCGTCCGCCAGTGACCGCGCCGATGGAGAAGATTTCGTGAGAGTGCTTCGCGTAGCAGATTTCGCGGCCGTCTTCGATGGAGCGCGCCTCGATGAACGGCAACGCCTCGCTACGCCAGAAATGCGGCTCGCTTGCGCGCTTCGCATGAATTGCCGCCGCTGTCGTTCCGCTCATTCGCGCGCCCTCCTCCGGTGTACGTGGGCCTCGCGGAAATGGGCGGCTGTCAAAAGCCGCAAGTTCGACGAGGCCACTTATCGTAGCCGTCAAACACGCGGCCAACAAGCGGAGTTATGCGTGCGCTGCGGATGTTGCGCACCGCAAGCGGTTACTTCGCGGAAACGTCGATATTGCCGAGGTATTTCGCTGCGAGCGTCTTCACGGTGCCGTCCGCCTGCACCTTCGCAATCGCCGCGTTCAAGCGCTCGCGCAATGCCGTATCGCCCTTGCGGATGCCATAGGCGATACCGCTGCCGAGAATCTTGTCGTCGCGCACCGGCTGGCCGACGAATGCGTAGTCCTTGCCATTCGGCTTCGACAGAAAACCGGTTTGTCCCGCGGGCGCGAGCACGAGCGTTGCATCGACACGCCCCGCGACCAGGTCCGTGTACACCTGATTCTGATCCTGATACGGCACGACGGTGACGCCCGCGGGTTCCCAATGCGTCTTCGCAAACGTCTCCTGAATCGACGCCTGCAACACGCCCACGCGTTTGCCCTTCAATGCTTCGGCAGTCGGCAGCAGACCGCTGTCGCGCTTTGCGATTAACTGCGTCGGCACACGATAGACGACCGTCGTGAAGTCGATCGCCTGGCGACGCTGTTCGGTCGCATTCATCGCCGAGTTGATCGCGTCGAATTTGCGGCCTTGCAGCGCCGGAATCAAACCGTCGAACGATGTCTCCACCCATTTGCAGGTCATCTTCGCGGCGGCGCACACTGCA
Source organism: Paraburkholderia sp. RCC_158 (assembly GCF_041355255.1). Taxonomy (NCBI): domain Bacteria; kingdom Pseudomonadati; phylum Pseudomonadota; class Betaproteobacteria; order Burkholderiales; family Burkholderiaceae; genus Paraburkholderia; species Paraburkholderia sp. RCC_158. The sequence goes on from NZ_JBFUPM010000015.1 coordinate 133,310, forward strand.
TTGCCGACGTCGATGTCGAGACCTTGCAGCTCGCCGCCCGGTCCCTTCGATTCGAACGGCGGATACTGCGCTTCGAGCCCGAAACGCAGCGTCGATGTGTCGGCGGCAACGGCAGCGGACGATGCCGCCACCGATGCAAACGCGCAGGCGAGCGCCAACAAAGACTTGAGCAGTTTCATAGCAGGTCCCTTTCCTTCGGTTTCGTTGTAGTAGGCGTTGTAGTACGAATACGTAGCGTGTGAATGTGCAATGGCGCGACGATCATACTGCGTTCAAAAATGACAGCGCCGCGCTCACGCGCACGCAGTTTCAGATCTCGCACAAACGGCGCGCGCCTTCGATCAGCGTCGCGTCGTCCTTCGAAAAACTCAGGCGAATCAGGCCGGAATCCGTACCGTCGCTGTAGAACGCCGAGAGCGGAATCGTCGCGACGCGCGCATCGCGAATCAGGCGCAACACGAAGTCGCTGTCCGTTTCATCGGAGAAGCCGCGAAAGCGCGCGAGCATGAAAAAGCTGCCTGCACTCGGCAGCAACTCAAAGCGTGATTCGCGAAGCCCATGTGCAAGCAGATCGCGTTTTTGCTGATAGAACGCGGACAAGCCGAGGTAGCTTTCGCGATTCGCCAATGCATCGACGAACGCGTACTGCATCGGTGTATCGGCGGAAAACACCATGAACTGATGCACCTTGCGGATCTCGTTCATCAACTCGGCGGGCGCGAGGCAATAGCCGACGCGCCAACCCGTCACGTGATACGACTTGCCGAACGACGACACAATCACGCTACGTTCGGCGAGCTCGCTGTGGCACGCCATGCTCTGATGCTTCGCGCCGTCGAACACCACATGCTCGTAGACCTCGTCCGCGAGAATCACAATGTCCGTGTTGCGCGTGAGCGCTTTCAGGCGCGCGATGTCGGCCTCGTCGAACACGGTCGCGGTCGGATTGTGCGGCGTGTTGATGATGATCATGCGCGTCTTCGGCGTGATCGCGGCGGCGACCTCGTCCCAGTTCACGCGGAAATCGGCGAGCGACAATTTGATCGGCACGGGTGTCGCGCCTTGCAGCCGGACGATCGGTCCATAGCTGTCGAACGAAGGCTCGAAGTAGATCACTTCATCGCCCGGATGCACCAACGCGCTGATCGTCGAATAAAGGCCCTCGCTGGCGCTCGCGATCACCGTCACCTCGCTGGCCGGGTCGTAGCGCACGCCGTACAGCGTCTCCACTTTGTCGGCGAGCGCGTCGCGCAACGCTGCGATGCCCGACATGGGCGCGTACTGGTTGTGACCCGCGCGCATGGCGTTCGCCACGCCGTCGATGAGCTTCGCGTCCGGCGCGAAATTCGGCGCGCCTTGCGACAGATTCAGCGCATCGTGTTGCGCGGCCAGTTGGCCGATCACGGTAAAAATCGTCGTGCCGACATCAGGCAATTTCGAGCGGGCTTGCATGGCGCTCTGCATATGGCTTCTCCCTATCTTCATCCGGCGGCGGACTGACGGCGGCGAAGTATGCAGCCGTCCATTGCGCTCGAGTGCCGGTTGAATGATTAGGCATCAGCCAAAGAACCATCACAATCGAAACTTTGTCATGCGGCGCATGCGTTTATTTCATGGCTTAAACGCAGGCGCGATCGTGGCGGCGACGCGGCCTGGAAAACAGCACGCGCCGCTTTTCGCACGCGCGCCGCCGCCCACGCCACGAGATCAGGCGTCTTCCATCAGCCGGACCTTGACCTTCTTGCCCTTCACCTTGCCCGCACTGAGCTTGCGCACCGCTTCGCGCGCAATGCTGCGCTCGACGGCCACATAGGTCGACATCTCCGTCACGTTGATCTTGCCGATCTGCGAGCCGGCGAAACCGGCGTCGCCGGTGAGCGCGCCGAGCACGTCGCCGGGACGGATTTTTTCCTTGCGGCCGCCAAGAATCTGCAGCGTTTCCATGGGCGGCAACAGCGGCTCATTGCTCTTTGGCGTGAGCTCGGACAGCTTGTGCCATTCGACGTCGCGCTTGTGCGCCTGCTCCAGACCGCCGACGCGCCCCATTTCATTCATGCTCGCGAGGCTCAATGCCCAGCCTTCCTGATCGGCACGACCCGTGCGGCCGATGCGGTGCACGTGCACTTCGGGATCGGGCGTCACGTCGACGTTGATTACCGCCTCGAGTTGCGCGATGTCGAGGCCGCGGGCGGCGACGTCGGTGGCGACCAGCACCGAGCAACTGCGATTCGCGAACTGGATCAGCACCTGATCGCGCTCGCGCTGATCGAGCTCGCCGTGCAGCGCAAGCGCATGAAAACCCTGCGCGCGCAGCACGTCGAGCAAATCGCGGCATTGCTGCTTGGTGTTGCAAAACGCGAGCGTGCTGACCGGACGATAGTGGTTGAGCAACAGACCGACGGCATGCAGACGCTCGTCTTCGGTCACTTCATAGAAGCGTTGGCGGATCTTCGTATTGTCGTGCCGCTCGGCCAGCTTCACTTCCTTCGGATTCCGGAGGAATTGCTGACTCAACTTGACGATGCCCTCGGGATACGTCGCCGAGAAAAGCAGCGTTTGCCGTTCCTTCGGGCATTGCCTGACCACCGTCGCGATGTCGTCGAAGAAACCCATGTCGAGCATGCGGTCGGCTTCATCGAGCACGAGTGTATTGAGCGATTGCAGCGGCAGACTGCCGCGCTCGAGGTGATCCATGATGCGGCCAGGCGTGCCGACCACGATATGCGCGCCGTGTTCGAGACTCGCGGTTTGCGGACGCATCGGCGTGCCGCCGCACAAGGTCAGCACCTTGACGTTTTCTTCGGCGCGCGCGAGCCGGCGGATTTCCTGCGTGACCTGATCGGCGAGTTCGCGCGTGGGACACAGCACCATCGCCTGCACGGCGAAGTTGCGTGTGTCGAGACGCGCGAGCAGCGCGAGAGAAAACGCCGCGGTCTTGCCGCTGCCGGTTTTTGCCTGCGCGATGAGATCGTGGCCGGCGAGTGCGATAGGCAAACTCGCGGCCTGAATCGGCGTCATCTCGACATAGCCGAGTTGCGTGAGATTCGCGAGCGTGGCGGCCGGCAGCGGCAGTTGGCTGAACGGCGCGCCGGCCGTAGTGGGACTGTTCATAAATGGTTGGCTCGTGATCGGCTAAAGGCTAGGGACTATTCGGCGATGGGTCCGGGCGACGGACGGCCGTCCATCTGCTCGTACAGCACCGCGCCGTCGTCGCCTTCGAAACGCTCGACGTAATTCCGCGCGCCACACAGCGGGCAGCGGAACAGAAGCCCTTGCCCTTCGTTTTTGATGATGACGTCCGACTGCTCCCACTGCGCGCCGCAGGACTGGTTTCTACATGTAAACACGTTGCTTCTCCAACTGGATTCGATTGTTGATTCGACTGGCCGCATCAACCGAGATGCGTGTGCCGTGTGCGCGGCGCGCTGACGTCCATTTCGCTGAGACCTTGCACGATGCCGCAGTCTTCGACCGCCTGTTCGCCGTGGCATTGCTCGCGCAGCACGTGCAATTGCGCTTTGAGTTGCTGCAGTTCGTCGATACGCGTATCGACGTGCGCAATATGCTCGTCGATCAGATTATTGATGCCGCCGCAGCCGTTGGCCGGCGCGTCGGTCAGACGCAGCAGCGCGCGAATTTCGTCGTGCGTCATGTCGAGCGCGCGGCAATTGCGGATGAAGCGCAGCCGCTCGACGTGCTTCGCCGTATAGCTGCGGTAATTGGCCTCAGTGCGCTCCGCTTCGGGCAGCAGCCCTTCTTTCTCGTAAAAGCGGATGGTTTCGGTCGTGCAATGGGCGATTTTCGCCAATTCGCCGATTTTCATGGGCCCTCCGATACCGGCCTTGACCTTGTAGTGGCTTCAAGGTGTTTACTAGACCACAAATCGAACGAGGAAGCCACCATGCAGCACGCGCACGACGCGAAAGACGACCGTCTGGAACAAGCGGAAGCAAGCTCCTGTGAGCAAGGGCATGAACATGAGCATGGGCATCGGCACGAAAAGCACGCACATGACCATGCGGGCGGAGGCTGCTGTTCTGCTGCCGCCGATGCTTCCTTGCCATTGCCAGCCGCAGATTTGCCGCAATCCGAACGAGTGCAAGGCGGCGATGTGCGCACGGCGATCCGCATCATGCAAATGGATTGTCCGACCGAAGAAGCGTTGATCCGCAAAAAATTCAGCCGCATGGCGGACGTGCGCAGCATGGAGTTCAACCTGATGCAGCGCGTGCTGACCGTTGTGCACGCACCGAATGCGCTCGACTCCATTCTCGACGCGCTGCGTTCGCTGGACTTCACGCCGGAACTCGCGGATGCCGACTCGCCGAATGCATCGGCAACGACGCGGAACGCTGCGCAAGATCAGCGAAAGCGCGTGTCATGGTGGCCGCTCGCTCTCGCAGGTGTCGCCGCGGTCGCCTCAGAGGCCGCTGGCTGGCTCGGCGCGCCGGTCTGGATGGCAGCGGGTCTCGCGATCCTCGCGATCGTCTCCTGCGGGCTCACGACCTACCGCAAGGGCTGGCTCGCGATTCGTCACGGCAACCTCAACATCAACGCGTTGATGAGCATTGCCGTGACGGGCGCGCTGATCCTCGGGCAATGGCCGGAAGCGGCGATGGTGATGGTGCTTTTCACCGTCGCCGAACTGATCGAGGCGAAGTCGCTCGACCGCGCCCGCAATGCGATTCAGGGACTGATGCAACTGACGCCCGAACAGGCGAGCGTGCAGCAGCCCGACGGCGACTGGCGGCTCACCGATCTCAAGGCAATCGCGCCGGGCGCGCTGGTCCGCGTGAAGCCGGGCGAGCGGATCGCGCTCGATGGAGAAATCATCGCGGGACGCTCCAGCGTCGATCAGGCGCCGATCACAGGAGAAAGCCTGCCAGTCGACAAAACCGTGGGCGACGCCGTGTTCGCGGGCACCATCAACCAGGCCGGTTCGTTCGACTATCGCGTGACGGCGGCGGCGAGCAACACGACGCTCGCGCGCATCATCCATGCAGTCGAAGAGGCGCAAGGCACCAAAGCGCCCACGCAACGTTTCGTCGATCAGTTCGCGCGCGTCTATACGCCGCTCGTGTTCGCCGTCGCGTTGGCGGTGGCGCTCGTGCCGCCGCTCTTTTTCGGCGGCATGTGGCACGCGTGGATCTACAAGGCGCTCGTGATGCTCGTGATTGCGTGCCCGTGCGCGCTCGTGATTTCGACGCCGGTGACGATCGTCAGCGGGCTCGCGGCGGCTGCGCGTAAAGGGATACTCATCAAGGGCGGCGTGTACCTTGAACAGGGTCGCAAGCTGAGCCGTCTCGCGCTCGATAAAACCGGCACGATCACGCACGGCAAACCTGTACAAACCGATTTCGCGATGCTCGCCGAAATGCTCGCGGATGCGGATGCCGACGCAGCGCGTTGCCGTACGCTCGCCGCGAGTCTTGCGGCGCGCTCCGATCATCCTGTTTCGATGGCGATTGCAAGCGCGGCGCAAAAAGACGGCGTGACGAGTCTCCTGGTCGATTCCTTCGAAGCGCTCGCCGGACGCGGCGTGCGCGGCGAGATTAACGGCGCGACGTACTGGCTCGGCAATCATCGGCTCGCGGAAGAACTCGGGCGTTGTTCACCGTCCCTCGAAGCGCGGCTCGACGCGCTCGAGCGTCAAGGAAAGACCGTCGTGCTGCTGAGCGACGCGCAACGCGTGATTGCGCTATTCGCCGTCGCCGATACGGTGAAGGAGACGAGCCGCATGGCTATCGCCGAGTTGCATCGCGCGGGCGTGCGCACCGCAATGCTCACCGGCGACAACCCGCACACGGCGGCGGCCATCGCGGAACAGGTGGGCATCGACGAAGCGCGCGGTAATCTTTTGCCGCAAGACAAACTCGACGCGGTCGCGCAGTGGTCGGCCGAGGGCGCGACAGTCGGCATGGTCGGCGACGGCATCAACGACGCGCCCGCGCTGGCCCGTGCCGACATCGGCTTTGCGATGGGCGCGATGGGCACGGGCACCGCAATCGAAACCGCCGACGTCGCGTTGATGGACGACGACTTGCGCAAGATCCCGCTCTTCATCCGCCTGTCGAAAGCGACGCATTCGGTGCTGGTGCAAAACATTACGCTCGCGCTCGGCATCAAGGGCGTCTTTCTCGTGTTGACCGTGATGGGTCTCGGCACCATGTGGATGGCCGTGTTCGCCGATGTCGGCGCGAGCCTGCTCGTGGTCGCGAACGGTTTGCGGCTGCTGCGCAAATAGTTAGTCATCCAATGCAATGTGCCGCACCGCGCTGCACATTCAAAGCCGCTAGTGCGCGAACGAGCGGCTATTCGTTGCGGAATGCGTGCCGATTGCGGCCTTCAACGTATCCGAAGGCCGCATGCCGAAGAGCTTGCGATAATCGGTTGCGAACTGGCTCATGTGCCAGAAGCCCCACGCGGCCGCCACGTCCTGCACCGAGCGCGAATCGCGCGATGCGTTGCAGAGATCGCGCCGCGCGCCGTTCAATCGGATTGCCCGCACATAAGTAGCGGGCGCCATGCCGAGCACGTCCTGAAAGCAGTATTGCAATGTGCGCCGGCTCACATGCAGACGCTCGCACAACTCCGGCACGCTGACCGCACGATCGCGATTCGCGAGCACATAATCGCGCGCCTCCGATACGATCGACTGACGACGTGCACGCGCCGGCATCGCAATCGGTTCGGAGCACGCGGGCAACGCGCCCACGTCGAACAGGGAAGCAAGCACGGCGGCTTGCAAGTTCTCGCGCGCAGACGATGACAACGGCGCGGCACTTGCGGCGCCCTGCTGAAGCAACTCGCGCAACGATGCACATAAACGCTCTTTGCGCGCCATGTCGATCTTCACGACCTCAGTGTCTGCCCACTGCTCGGCCAGCCCGACGCGCTCCACTTGCGCTGCATAGCGGCGCAACACTTCGCCCTTCACGACTACACCGAAAATCTCGTAGCCCGCCGACGTCAGCAATTCGAATTCGATGCCACCCGGACGAAACGCGAGTGCATCGCCGGTAATGATCTGCGCGTCGATGCGGCCCGATCCGGCGCGGCATGTCGGAATGCCGAACCAGTACGCGTCTTTCTGAACCTCGCAAGTCTGCCGCAACGTGTGGCTCGTCGTTTCGACGAACACCTGCATATGGTCGAGGCACAACTCCGTGAGACCGCCGACAAAGCTGCCCGCGGTCAACTGATCGTAGGTCTGATGCCAGCCGTGAAGATTGCGCGCCTGCTCGTCGGCGTCGTGAGCGATGCGGGTCTGTACGCGAAAGCTCGGCTGCGGCGCACGCGTCGAAGCCGCACAGATGGCCGAGGTGGTCGGGGTTGTCGCGCTGTCGCTGAGGGTTTCGATCGTCATGGCCAATCCGCGCGATGGAGTATCGAAGAGAAAAAACAAGGCAAGTCCCATGCCGATCGCGAACGCCCATTCAACACGCCGATTGCTCCAACCCGTGCCAAGCTCCTGTTCAATTGATGAACAGCAACAACTGCACTGCTCACAAACGACGCGCGCACGACCGCCGATTCGACCTTGAAACACAGGCTGCGGTGCGCGCGTGCTTGCCGTGCGTGCACGCCTCACCAGCCAGGTGCATTGGCATGGTTCTGGCTCTATGGGTCACGCGCCCGCTTCAACGGATTGCAAACCGGTCGCGACATCGCGCCGACTATAGCCCAATCAAACATGTGAGGAGCACACAGATGAATCACGCGGAGATGCAGTTTCTGACGACCGAATTCCCGTTCAAAAAGCAGTATGCGAACTTTATCGGCGGCGAATGGGTGAAGCCCGTGGGTGGCGAGTACTTCGACAATGTGTCGCCGATTACGGGCGAACCGTTCACCTCCATTCCGCGCTCGCGCGAAGCGGATGTCGAGTTGGCGCTCGATGCCGCGCACCGAGCCAAAGCTGCGTGGGGCAAGACGTCGACGACAGATCGCGCGAACATTCTGAACCGCATTGCCGATCGTATGGAGACAAACCTGCAGCGCCTTGCAGTGGCGGAAACGATCGACAACGGCAAGCCGCTGCGCGAAACGATGGCCGCCGATATTCCGCTTGCCATCGATCATTTCCGCTATTTCGCCGGCGCCGTGCGTGCGCAGGAAGGTTCGATCTCCGAGATCGACGACGACACCGTGGCCTATCACTTTCATGAGCCGCTCGGCGTAGTCGGTCAGATCATTCCGTGGAATTTCCCCATTCTGATGGCCGTGTGGAAGCTCGCACCCGCACTCGCAGCCGGTAATTGCGTCGTGCTCAAACCCGCGGAGCAAACGCCCGCGTCCATTCTCGTACTGGCCGAACTGATTCAGGACTTGCTGCCCGCCGGCGTGCTCAATGTGGTGAATGGCTTCGGTCTCGAAGCTGGTAAACCGCTCGCGTCGAGCAAACGCATCGCGAAGATCGCGTTTACCGGCGAGACGACGACAGGCCGTCTGATCATGCAGTACGCGAGCCAGAACATCATTCCGGTCACGCTGGAACTCGGCGGCAAGAGCCCGAATATTTTCTTCGCCGACGTGATGAATCAGGACGACAGCTATTTCGACAAAGCACTCGAAGGCTTCGCGATGTTCGCGTTGAATCAGGGCGAGGTGTGCACGTGTCCGTCGCGCGTGTTGATCGATGAAAAGATCTATGACCGCTTTATGGAACGTGCGTTGAAGCGCGTCGCGGCGATCACGCAGGGTCATCCGCTGGATACGAAGACGATGATCGGTGCGCAGGCTTCGCAGGAACAATTGGAGAAGATCCTGTCGTATGTCGATCTCGGCAAGCAGGAAGGCGCCGAGTGTCTGATCGGCGGCGAACGCAATACATTGAGCGGTGAATTGAGCAAAGGCTATTACGTGAAGCCGACCGTGTTTCGCGGCAATAACAAAATGCGCATCTTCCAGGAAGAGATCTTCGGGCCGGTGGTTTCGGTCACGACGTTCAAGACCGAAGAAGAAGCACTCGAAATCGCCAACGACACGCTTTACGGTCTCGGCGCCGGCGTATGGACACGCGACGGCACGCGCGCCTATCGCTTTGGCCGGCAAATTCAGGCGGGCCGCGTGTGGACCAATTGCTATCACGCATATCCCGCGCACGCGGCGTTTGGCGGCTACAAGCAATCGGGCATTGGCCGCGAGAACCACAAGATGATGCTCGACCATTATCAGCAGACGAAGAACCTGCTCGTCAGCTATAGCGAGAAACCGCTCGGCTTCTTCTAAGCATTCAACGCCGGCAATTCCATTAAAGCGGGCCGCTTTGCGCGGCTCGCTTTATTTCTGCGAGGACCTATTGATGGCCGACGAACAAGAAGTGGATCGCGTGATCGCAACGCCCGCCGCAAAAGAGCTGATCGACAAATTGCGCGCGGAACACGGCGATGTACTGTTCCATCAATCCGGCGGATGCTGCGACGGCAGCGCGCCGATGATGTTTCCGCAAAGCGAATTCATGGTCGGTTCTTCCGACGTGAAACTCGGCACGCTTGCGGGCGTGCCGTTCTACATGAGCGAATCGCAATTCGAGTACTGGCAGCACACGCAGTTGATTATCGACGTCGTGCCAGGCAACGGCGGTATGTTCTCTCTCGAGCGGCCGAGCGGTCTGCGCTTTCTCACACGCTCGCGACTCTTCGACGACGATGAGAATGCGTGGCTCGCAGTGCATCCTGTGCAACGCGCCGATGCGTGAAGGTGCTTTTACTTTACGTCGGAGTTTGAGTCTGGTTTTGCATTCGCTTCGCCGCCGATTGCGGGCGCTATCGGCGCAGCGGCGAGCAGCGCGTCGCTGTCGTCTTTCAAACCAACGCCGGTGAGACCGAGGCGCCGCGCATGCGTCAGCAGATAATGCAGCTTGTGCGCGGCCAACGGATAGTCGAGTCCTTCGGGACGCACGTTCGAAATGCAATTGCGCTGCGCGTCGCTGCAACCCACTTTCGGCGCGTACGTAAGGTAAATGCCGAGGCTATCGGGCGAACTCAGCCCAGGCCGCTCGCCGATCAGCATCACGACGATCTTCGCATGCAGCAACTCGCCGATCTCGTCGCCGAGTGCAACGCGTGCCTGCCGTGCGACGACGACAGGCGCGATCTTCCAGTCCGCGAGTTGCGGAGCGACGGCTTGCAATAGCGGCACTGCTTGCTTCGATGCAGCGAACGCCGACAAACCGTCGCCGATCACGAACACCACGTCCGGCGCTTCGTCCGCCAATTGCGCGAGCGCGACGCGACTCTCTTCCGACAAGCGCCGGCCGAGATCGGGGCGGCGCAAGTAGTGCTCGCGATCGGGCGCAGCGCTATGCACGTCCAGCGTCTTGAAGTTCAGCACATGCAACTGCTGATGCAATGCTTCGGTGTCCAACGGATGATGCACCGCGTCCCGCGCTTGCGCATGCGAGAGATTGAACGCAAGTAAAGGCTCAGTGGGCACGCTGTTGCCCGCGCGACCCAACGCAATGCGCGCGTTAGTGAACTGACGCAGCGCATTCCACGAGTTCTTCTCGACAAAGTCGCTCATGCGATGCCCATCCAGTCGCGCGCGCCCTCGAGCAGCGGTTGATGTGTCGACGCACTCAGCAATGCGCCGCGCGCGTCGGTAATTTGCATCGACTCGAGCCACTCTTCGAATTCCGGCGCGCGGCGCAAGCCGAGCACGTCGCGCACATAGAGTGCGTCGTGGAAGGACGTGCTTTGATAATTGAGCATCACGTCGTCCGCGCCCGGAATGCCCATGATGAAATTGATGCCCGCCACGCCAAGCAGTGTGAGCAGGTTATCCATATCGTCCTGATCGGCTTCCGCGTGATTCGTGTAGCAGATGTCGCAACCCATCGGCACGCCGAGCAGCTTGCCGCAGAAATGATCTTCAAGGCCGGCGCGCGTGATCTGCTTGCCGTCGTACAGATACTCGGGGCCGATAAAGCCGACCACGGTATTCACGAGAAACGGATTGAACTTGCGCGCGACCGCATACGCGCGCACTTCGCAAGTTTGTTGATCGACGCCGAAATGCGCGTCCGCCGACAATGCGCTGCCCTGCCCCGTTTCGAAGTACATCAGATTGCTGCCGACCGTGCCGCGTTTGAGCGACAGTCCCGCTTCATACGCTTCTTGCAGTAGCGCGAGCGAAATGCCGAAGCCGGCGTTGGCTTTTTCTGTGCCCGCAATCGATTGAAACACGAGGTCGACGGGTGCGCCTTTTTCGATCGCGGCAATCGTGTTGGTGACGTGCGTCAGCACACAGGATTGCGTGGGCACCTGATAGCGTTGACGGAAGTCGTCGATCATCAGAAGCAGTCGCGTGATCGCGGCGAGGTTGTCGCTGGCCGGATTGATGCCGATCATCGCATCGCCGCAACCGTACATCAGGCCATCGAGCATCGAGGCTGCAATGCCTTTGACGTCATCTGTCGGATGATTGGGTTGCAGGCGCACCGACATGTGGCCCGGCAAACCCACCGTGTTGCGAAAGCGCGTGATCACCGGACGCTTGCGCGCCGCTGCGATCAGATCCTGGTTGCGCATCAGCTTCGAAACGGCCGCCACCATTTCCGGCGTGAGGCCTGCGGTGATACGTGTGAGCGCGTCCGCATCCGTCGACGTGCTCAGCAGCCAATTGCGAAAGTCGCCTACCGTGAGATGCGAAATCTCGGTGAATGCCTGCGGCGAATGATCGTCGATCACGAGACGCGTGACTTCGTCGCTTTCGTACGGAATCAGCGCTTCGTTCAGGAACGTGCGCAACGGTACTTGCGCCAACGCCATTTTTGCGGCGACGCGCTCCTCTTCGCTTGCTGCCGCGACGCCCGCGAGTTGATCGCCGGAACGTTGCGGGCTCGCCTTCGCCATGAGTGTCTTCAGATCGGCAAACCGATACGTGCGGCTGCCGATTGTCTCCGTATAGCTCATCTTTACGACTCCAGCTTACGACTCAAACGCGGCTGCGCGCGCAGCGGCTTCGACCGTCATTCTTCGAGCAATGCGTCGGCCGGTGCGGCCTCGCGTTGATGGCGCGTCATGAGGAAATAGACGTAGCCGAGTGCGAGGAAGATGGCGAACACCACTGCCACCAGAAAGTTAAAGTACACCATAGTGGCCAGACAGATCACCGCGGCCACCAGCGCGAACGCCGGAAAGAACGGAAAAAGCGGCGCGCGAAACGGACGCTCCATGTTCGGCTCGGTGCGGCGCAGCTTGAACAGCGACAACATGCTGATGATATACATCACGATAGCGCCAAACACGGACATCGTCACGATGTTCGCCGTGAGCGTCTGGCCGCCGAACTGAATCAGTTCGTCGCTATAGATCGCGGCGATGCCGATCACGCCACCGGCGAGAATCGCGCGATGCGGCGTCTTGAAGCGCGGATGCACACTCGAGAGCCACTCCGGCAAATAGCCAGCGCGAGCCAGCGCGAAAATCTGCCGCGAATAGCCGAGGATGATGCCGTGAAACGACGCGACGAGCCCGAACAGTCCGAGCCACACGAGCATATGCATCCAGCCGCTATGTTCGCCGACGATGTACTTCATCGCTTGCGGCAGCGGGTCGTTGATATTCGACAGCTTGGTCCAGTCGCCGGCCGCGCCCGCAAACACCATCACGCCGATGGCGAGCACCACGAGCGTGAGGATGCCCGCGACGTAGGCGATCGGAATCGAGCGCTTCGGGTTTTTCGCTTCTTCCGCGGCCATCGCGACGCCTTCGATCGCGAGGAAGAACCAGATCGCGAACGGGATCGCTGCGAACATGCCGTTGAATGAGCCCATGCTGAACGTGTCCGCGCCGGCCCAGCCGCCTTTCGTAAAGTTCGACCATTGAAAGCCCGGCGACACGACGCCCATGAAGACGAGCAATTCGAAAATCGCGAGCAACGTCACGCACAATTCGAATGCCGCGGCGATCTGCACACCGACGATGTTCAACGCCATGAAGACGAGGTACGCGCCCATTGCCGCGTGCTTCGGTTCGAGACCCGGGAACTGCACGTGCAGATAGGCGCCGATGGCGAGCGCAATGGCCGGCGGTGCGAATACGAATTCGACGAGCGTGGCCGCGCCCGCGAGATAACCGCCCGTCGGGCCGAATGCGTGACGCGCGTAAGCGAACGGGCCGCCGGCGTGCGGGATCGACGTGGTGAGTTCGGTGAAGCTGAAGATGAACGTGGTGTACATCGCGGCGATAAAGACCGCGGTGACCACGAAGCCGAGCGTGCCCGCGCTTGCCCAGCCATAACTCCAGCCGAAGTATTCACCGGAAATCACGAGGCCGACCGCGATTCCCCAAAGTTGCCACGTGCCGAGCGTCTGCTTCAACTCGTGATGCGTGACTTTGCCGACGTGCTGACTGGTTGACTCTGATTTCATCGGACGCTCCCGGAGTTTGCCGCTTGCTCGGCGCCGCAAGGTTTTGCGGTGCGTGGGCGGGCAGGCTTTCGCCGATGGTAGTGAGCCAATATTCGAGGTGTTATCGAAATTCGGCAAAGTTTGGGGGGTGGTTTGTGGGGGGAGTGCTTAATTCGGTGGGCACTCGTTTTGGCTAGGGTGTGTATCGGGCTGGCGAGGGTGATTGTGGTTCTTCTGGTTTTTATAGTCTTTGTATTTGTATACGTAGTAGTAGTTAACAAGCGGCGTTGGCGGTTGTGGATAAGTGCGAACCTTCGTGTGGGATCAAGAGGTTGCGCGGGCGATAAGCTTGCGGAGTAAGCGTGGATAGTGCGGTTGAGTTGGGGAAAAGTCTTGGTGCGTTTCGGCGGCTGTGGTTTTTATCAAGGTTTGTCCCACAGGATGTCAGCGGGTTTTTACAGCGGTTGTGCAGAGGGGGTTGTTGATAAGTTGGCTGAGGTCAGGTGTGGCGGGGAGTCGTCCTTGAAGTCATCGCTAGCGGTCGTTACATGACCGCCGTGAGTCGTCTTGTCATTCAGGCGCGCCCGGCTTCGTCTTTAATTGCCCCTTTGCATGACAAATGATCCCGCACGGCCGGCCGGGTCCTTGAGCCACGCGGCGGCGTGCTGTTTGCCGTCATCCGTGCCCAGCCATCCTTCGGCTCGGGCGCTCGGATTGTTCGAATACTCACCGCGCTCTTGCGCCAACACAGTCTCTGCCCAACCTACGGGGGTGCCTGGGCGAGGCTCCTCATACGGATCACCGGACGCAACGGTGCAGATGCTTCCAATTGACGATGGCCAGACAGGAGCGCGGCTCGTTGCATTCGCAAGGTAGCGCAATGCTGTGAAGATCAGGATGTGCGGCATCATCACAATGACCTTGCCCCCGAAAAACGAATCCCTTGCTGAGTGTGTAAACTCAAGCAAGGAGAAGAAACGATGACGGTCAAGG